>NZ_JBHUFU010000015.1:0-138747 GCF_042681365.1 Streptomyces desertarenae
GACGCGCCGATCATCACCACCGACGCCCGGCGGCGGGCGGAGGCCAAGAGCACGCTGATCACCCTGGTCGAGCACGCGCTCATGGCACGGCTGCGCTGACCGGATCCGAGGCCTTCGCCCCCGGATACCGCACGTACCCGCAGGACGCGCCGCCACACCCGCATCCCGGGCCCCGCACACCTCCCGTGTGCGGGGCCCGGACGCGTCCGCCGGTCCCCCGGCCTCGCCCGGCGGGGCGGCGAGACCGTGCGGCACGCCGGGACCGCACGGGGCTTACCCTGGAGTGTCATCTACCGTCCGTGATCAACGAGGGGCAGCACCACCCGTGCGCATCGCCAGGTTCTCCATCGACGGCAACGTCGCGTTCGGAGTCGTGGAAGGGGACGCCCGGGCCGGCGACGGCCTCGTCCTCGACATCATCAAGGGCCACCCCTTCGCCGAGTTCGAGCGCTCGGGCCGGCGCGTCCCGGTGGACAAGGTCCGCCTGCTGCCGCCCGTGCTGCCCAACAAGGTGGTGGCGATCGGCCGCAACTACGCCGAGCACGCCGCGGAGCTGGGCAACGAGGTGCCCGACGTCCCCGTCGCCTTCTTCAAGCCCTCCACCTCCGTGGTGGGCCCCGACGACCCGATCACCTACCCCTCCTTCTCGCAGGAGGTGCACCACGAGGCCGAGCTGGCCGTGGTGATCGGGCGCATGTGCAGCCAGGTCCCCCGGGAGCGGGTCGCGGACGTGATCCTGGGCTACACCTGCGCCAACGACGTCACCGCCCGTGACGTCCAGCGCACCGAGGACCAGTGGGCCAGGGCCAAGGGCTTCGACAGCTCCTGTCCGCTGGGCCCGTGGGTGGTCACCGACGTCGACCCGTCGGACCTGGCGATCATGTGCACCGTCAACGGCGAGCAGCGGCAGCTGGGCCGCACCAGCCAGATGGTGCGCTCGGTGGAGGACCTGGTCGTCCACGTCACCGAGGCGATGACGCTGCTCCCCGGGGACGTCATCCTCACCGGCACCCCGGCGGGTGTCGGACCCCTCACCGTCGGCGACGAGGTCGCCGTCACCATCGAAGGCATCGGCACTCTCACCAACAAGGTGATCAAGCGTGGCTAGCGCATCTGACGTACGCGTACGGTTCTGTCCCTCGCCGACCGGCAACCCCCACGTGGGCCTGGTCCGCACCGCCCTGTTCAACTGGGCCTTCGCCCGGCACCACGGCGGCACCTTCGTCTTCCGCATCGAGGACACCGACGCGGCGCGCGACTCCGAGGAGTCCTACGAGCAGCTCCTGGACTCCATGCGCTGGCTGGGCTTCGAGTGGGACGAGGGCCCCGGGGTCGGCGGGCCGCACGCCCCCTACCGCCAGTCCCAGCGGATGGACCTCTACGCGGACGTCGCCCGGAGGCTGCTGGAGGCCGGCCACGCCTACCGCTGCTACTGCACCACCGAGGAACTGGAGGAGCGCCGCGAGGCCGCCCGCAAGGCCGGCCGCCCCTCCGGCTACGACGGCAAGTGCCGCGACCTCTCCGACGGGCAGCGGGCCGCCTACGAGGCCGAGGGCCGCACCCCGATCGTCCGGTTCCGGATGCCGGACACGCCGATCACCTTCACCGACCTGGTCCGCGGCGAGCTGACCTTCACCCCGGAGAACGTGCCCGACTACGGCATCGTCCGGGCCAACGGCGCCCCGCTGTACACGCTGGTCAACCCGGTCGACGACGCGCTGATGGAGATCACCCACGTCCTGCGCGGCGAGGACCTCCTGTCCTCCACCCCGCGCCAGATCGCCCTGTACCGGGCGCTGGCCGAGATCGGCGTCGGCAACGGGAGCATCCCGGAGTTCGGGCACCTGCCGTACGTGATGGGGGAGGGCAACAAGAAGCTCTCCAAGCGGGACCCGCAGTCCTCGCTCAACCTCTACCGCGAGCGGGGCTTCCTCCCCGAGGGCCTGCTCAACTACCTGGCCCTGCTCGGCTGGTCGCTCGCCGAGGACCGGGACATCTTCTCGATGGACGAGATGGTCGCGGCCTTCGAGATCGGCAGCGTCAACGCCAACCCGGCGCGCTTCGACCTCAAGAAGTGCGAGGCGATCAACGCCACCCACATCCGCGAGCTGGACACCAAGGACTTCATCGCCCGCTGCGAGCCGTGGCTGAGGGCCCCGCACGCCCCATGGGCGCCGGAGAGCTTCGACCGCGCCGCCTTCGAGGCCCTGGCCCCCCTGGCGCAGACCCGCCTGACCGTCCTGTCGGACATCACCGCCAACGTCGACTTCCTCTTCCTGGCGGAGCCGGTGGAGGACGAGGCGTCGTGGAACAAGGCCATGAAGCCCGGAGCGGACGCCCTGCTGCGCACGGCGCGGACGAGGCTGGCGGAGGCCGAGTGGAGCGCCGAGGCGCTCAAGGAGGCCGTCCTGGCCGCCGGCGAGGAGCACGGCCTGAAGCTGGGCAAGGCACAGGCCCCGGTCCGCGTGGCCGTCACCGGCCGCACCGTCGGCCTGCCGCTCTTCGAGTCCCTGGAGGTCCTGGGCCGGGAGCGGACCCTGGCCCGCGTGGACGCCGCCCTGGCGAAGCTGGAGGCGCAGGCGCAGGCCTGAGAGGCCGGGAACCCCGCGGGGGGACCGGGGCACGGTGCGAGTGCCGCAGGAGGAGGCCGGGAGCCAGGCTCCCGGCCTCCTCCCGTGTCCCCGGGCCCGCTCCTCCCGGGTGCGGGCCACGGGTCGCCCGGCCCCCGCAGAAGCGGTTCCCGGCCCGGCCGCCACGGCCGGGCCGGAGTCGCGGGGCCGCCACGGAGCCGGGACCGCGCGGCCGCACGACGCGGCAGGCCGGGCCGCGGGCGGGGTGCGGGCGGGGTGCGGGAAAGGGGGCGCCGACACAGCCGACCGGCCCGGCGGGAACCCGTTTTGGAGCATGGACCGCCATCGGGTAATGTTCTTCCTGTCGCCGGGCGGGACGGGCCGAAAGGCCGGGAAACGCAAGGCGATCACCCGAACGAAATCCTCGCAAGAGGTTGAGTTCTGGTGGGGTATGGTGTAATTGGCAGCACGACTGATTCTGGTTCAGTTAGTCTAGGTTCGAGTCCTGGTACCCCAGCGCGATCTTCCCAGCGAGATCTCAAGCCCCCGTTGTGTAGCGGCCTAGCACGCCGCCCTCTCAAGGCGGTAGCGCCGGTTCGAATCCGGTCGGGGGTACTCGGTCCCTCGGGACCGAAGCTGGGGCCCCCGTTGTGTAGCGGCCTAGCACGCCGCCCTCTCAAGGCGGTAGCGCCGGTTCGAATCCGGTCGGGGGTACGGGAGAAAAGGGAGAGGCCCTCCGCTTCGGCGGAGGGCCTCTCCTCGTTCTCCGGCACCGTCCGGTGATCGGTCCCACACCCCGTGGCGCCGCGCCGGCTCGTCCCCAGCCGCCGGCCGCCGCGGACAGGGCGCGGCGGAGCGGCCGGGAAGGCGGTGCGAGGGGGCCGGGCCGAGGGGCGGGCACTCCGCCCGGCCCGCCGCTCAGCCCCCGTTGCGGCGCAGCGCCTCGGTGAGGCGGTTGGCGGCCTCCACGATGGACTGGGCGTGCATCCTGCCCGGGTGGCGGGTCAGCCGCTCGATGGGTCCGGAGACCGACACGGCCGCCACCACGCGGTTGGAGGGGCCGCGCACGGGGGCGGAGACCGAGGCGACACCGGGCTCGCGCTCGCCGATGGACTGGGCCCAGCCGCGCCGCCGTACGCCCGACAGGGCCGTTGCCGTGAACCGGGCGCCCTGCAGGCCGCGGTGCAGCCGCTCCGGCTCCTCCCAGGCCATGAGGACCTGGGCCGCCGAGCCCGCCTTCATCGGGAGGGTGGAGCCCACGGGGACGGTGTCCCGCAGTCCGGACAGCCGCTCCGCCGCCGCCACGCAGATGCGCATGTCGCCCTGGCGCCGGTAGAGCTGCGCGCTCTCCCCGGTCACGTCGCGCAGGTGCGTGAGCACCGGGCCCGCCGAGGCGAGCAGGCGGTCCTCGCCCGCGGCGGCGGCCAGCTCGGCCAGCCGCGGGCCCAGGATGAACCGGCCCTGCATGTCGCGGGCCACGAAGCGGTGGTGTTCCAGTGCCACCGCGAGCCGGTGCGCCGTGGGGCGCGCGAGCCCGGTCGCCCCGACCAGCCCGGCGAGGGTGGCCGGACCGGACTCCAGAGCGCTCAAGACCAGAGCCGCCTTGTCGAGTACGCCGACGCCGCTAGAGTTGTCCATGCAACGATACTCGCGTCTCACATTACGAAACGCAAGTTCAATTTCCCGCGGGACCCGCCAAGCTGGAGTGACGGTCGCCACCTCCGCCCCGCGGAGGCGGCGGCATGGACGCCGAGACGTGGCCGGCAACGCGGCCGGCCGGAGGGAAAGCGATGGGACGGACACTCGCGGAGAAGGTCTGGGACGACCACGTCGTCCGGCGCGCCGAAGGCGAGCCCGACCTCCTCTTCATCGACCTGCACCTGCTGCACGAGGTCACCAGCCCGCAGGCGTTCGACGGGCTGCGCAAGAGCGGGCGCCGGGTGCGGCGGACCGACCTCACCATCGCCACCGAGGACCACAACACCCCGACCCTCGACATCGACAAGCCCATCGCGGACCCGGTCTCGCGCACCCAGCTGGAGACGCTGCGCAAGAACTGCGCGGAGTTCGGCGTGCGGCTGCACCCGCTCGGCGACGTCGAGCAGGGCGTCGTCCACGTCGTGGGACCGCAGCTGGGACTGACCCAGCCGGGCATGACCGTGGTCTGCGGCGACAGCCACACCTCCACGCACGGCGCCTTCGGCGCGCTGGCGTTCGGCATCGGAACCAGCCAGGTCGAGCACGTCCTGGCCACCCAGACGCTGCCGATGGCCCCGTTCAAGACCATGGCCATCACGGTCGACGGCGAACTGCCCGAGGACGTGACCGCCAAGGACCTGATCCTGGCGATCATCGCGCGGATCGGCACCGGCGGCGGCCAGGGCTACGTCATCGAGTACCGCGGTGAGGCCGTCGAGAAGCTGTCGATGGAAGCGCGGATGACCATCTGCAACATGTCCATCGAGGCCGGCGCCCGGGCCGGCATGATCGCCCCGGACGAGACCACGTTCGCGTACCTCGCCGGCCGCGACCACGCGCCGAAGGGCGCCGACTGGGACGCGGCCGTGGAGTACTGGCGGACCCTGCGCACCGACGACGACGCCGTCTTCGACCACGAGGTCGTCATCGAGGCGTCCGAGCTGGCGCCGTTCGTCACCTGGGGCACCAACCCCGGGCAGGGCGCGCCGCTGAGCGCCTCGGTGCCGGACCCGGCCTCCTTCGCCGACCCCAGCGAGAGGCTGGCCGCGGAGAAGGCGCTGGAGTACATGGGGCTGGAGCCCGGCCGGCCGCTGCGCGAGATCGCCGTGGACACCGTCTTCGTCGGCTCCTGCACCAACGGCCGGATCGAGGACCTGCGCTCGGCCGCGGCCGTGCTGGAGGGCCGCAGGGTCGCCGACGGGGTGCGGATGCTCGTCGTACCCGGTTCGGTGCGCGTCGCCCTCCAGGCGGTGGAGGAGGGGCTGGACAAGGTGTTCACCGCCGCCGGCGCCGAGTGGCGGCACGCGGGCTGCTCGATGTGCCTGGGCATGAACCCCGACCAGCTCAAGCCGGGGGAGCGCTCCGCGTCCACCTCCAACCGCAACTTCGAGGGGCGGCAGGGCAAGGGCGGCCGCACCCACCTGGTCTCCCCGCAGGTCGCCGCCGCCACGGCCGTGCTGGGCCGACTGGCCTCGCCCGCCGACCTGTCCGACGCAGTCCAGCCCGCGGGAGTCTGAGGAGAGCCATGGACGCCTTCACCACCCACACCGGCCGCGCCGTTCCGCTGCGCCGCTCCAACGTCGACACCGACCAGATCATCCCCGCGCACTGGTTGAAGAAGGTCACCCGCGACGGCTTCGAGGACGGCCTGTTCGAGGCTTGGCGCAAGGATCCGCAGTTCGTGCTCAACCGGCCCGAGCGGCAGGGCGCCACCGTGCTGGTGGCCGGCCCCGACTTCGGCACCGGCTCCTCGCGCGAGCACGCCGTCTGGGCGCTGCAGAACTACGGCTTCAAGGCGGTGATCTCCCCCCGCTTCGCCGATATCTTCCGGGGCAACTCGCTGAAGAACGGCCTGCTCACCGTCGTCCTGCCGCAGTCGACGGTGGACGCGCTGTGGGAGCTGACCGAGGCCGACCCGGCGGTGGAGATCACCGTCGACCTCGTCGGGCGCAAGGTCACCGCCCCCGGCGTGGAGGCCGACTTCGAGCTGGACGAGAACGCCCGCTGGCGGCTGCTGGAAGGGCTGGACGACATCAGCATCACCCTCCGCCACGAGGACGCCATCGCCGCCTACGAGGCCGGACGCCCCCCCTTCAAGCCGCGGACCCTCACGGTCTGAGCGGCGCGCGGACGCCCGCACGGCGCGGATGTGCCCCCGGTCCCGCAGGACCGGGGGCACATCCGCGCGGGGGCGTGGAAAACCCGGTGCGCCTCGGCCGTCCGGGCCAAGTACCGGCCGCCGGCACCGAGTCGGAGGCCGGTGCGGCCGTCCGCTCCGGCCTTCCGCGGGCGTTGGCCCCTCCCGGGTGACAACTCGCCGTCAATGGCACAATCGGTGCATGGACAGCGACGGTCAACTCCCCTTCTACGACCTCGTCGCCGCTCGTCTGAAGGATGCGCACTCCAGGGTGCGCCGGCTGCACGCGCCGGAGGACGTGCGCAGGGCGCTCGCCCGCAGGCTGCTGGTCATCACGGCGGCCGCCAAACACGATCCGTCCGGTGCGGCTCGGAGGCTGGAGCGCTTCATGGCGGACCTCGGCGCGGACGGACTTCCCGCGTGGCAGGAGGATCCGCGCACCGACAGAAGCGCGTGATGGTCGATTTTGTTGCGACACAAGGGTGATTCGCACGTTTCGCGTTTGATTTGCGGTAAATATCTGCCTAACGTGCGAAAAAGCTCGGACAGATTCGTTCTGGCAATGCCTCCGAAGGGGAAGACGTGAACAAGGCGCAGCTCGTTGAAGCAATTGCCGACAAGCTCGGCGGACGGCAGCAGGCCGCCGACGCGGTGGACGTGGTGCTGGACGCGATCGTCCGCGCGGTCGTCGCCGGGGACCGGGTCTCGGTCACCGGATTCGGCTCGTTCGAGAAGGTCGAACGTCCGGCCCGCTACGCCCGCAACCCCCAGACCGGTGAGCGTGTCAGGGTCAAGAAGACCTCCGTCCCGCGCTTCCGCGCCGGGCAGGGCTTCAAGGACCTGGTGAGCGGCGCCAAGAAGCTTCCCAAGAACGACGTGGCGGTCAAGAAGGCACCCAAGGGCAGCCTCTCGGGCGGCACCGCCACCCGCAAGGCGACGGCGAAGAAGGCGGCGGCCAAGAAGGCCGCCCCGGCCAAGAAGGCGGCCGCCACCGCCAAGAAGGCCGCCCCGGCCAAGAAGACGGCCGCCACCGCCAAGAAGGCCGCCCCGGCCAAGAAGACCGGCGCGGCCAAGACGACGGCGAAGAAGACGGCCGCCAAGAGCACCACGGCGAAGAAGTCCGCCGCCAAGAAGGCCCCCGCCAAGAAGTCCTCCGGCCGCAGGACCTCCGCGCGCAAGAGGGCCGCCGCCCGCAGGAAGTGAGACGGGCCCGCCGGCCGCGCCGGACCGGGCTCGGGCGGAGCCCGGTCCGCGGTCCGTCCGGACGGCTGCGGCCCTGCGGCGGTGCCCGCTTCCCCTAGGCTCGTCGCCATGCAGGCCACCGCGTACACCTACGATCCCGAGACCCGCAGCGGCAGTGTGCTCCTCGACGACGGCACGCCCCTCCCCTTCGACTCCGCCGCCTTCGACGCGGGCGGCCTGCGGCTGCTGCGCCCGGGACAACGGGTGCGGATCGAGACCGGCGGCGAGGGCCCCGACCGCCGGATCACGCTGGTGACGTTGCAGACGTTCTGAGGGTGTGCGGGCCCACGCCCAGGGCCAGCGCCGCCGCCAGGTCCTCGCCGGTGTCCACGTCCAGCCGGACGCTCTCCACGTCCGGCAGCCTCATCTCCACCGCCCCCGAGGCCAGGTGCCCGGCCCGCGAGGCGCCCCCGAAGGCCGGGGCCAGAGCGACGCCGCCGACCGCGGCGAGCAGGGTGGTGCCCACCCCGGCGGCATCGGCCAGGAACGACCGCCGGTGCGCCCGCGCCGCCCCCAGCACCCGCGCCAGTTCGGCCGGCCGCAGCGCCGGCAGGTCCGCGTTGAGCGCGGCCACCGGAGCGCCGGGGCGCTCCGCCCGCACCACCGCCTCGCCGTGCTCCAGCGCGGGGTTCAGTCCGGCGCCGGGGACGTCGGGCACGATCCGCGCCCCCAGCGCGGCCAGCTCCGCCCCCGCGAGCGGGTCGTCCGTGACGACCACCACACCCTCCACCGCCGGACAGGCCGCGGCCGCGGCCACGGTGTCCTGGGCGAAGGCGAGGGCCAGGCGGGGCCGCAGCTCCTCGCCGGCCGCCGCGGCCAGCCTGCTCTTGGCCCGGGACAAGGGGCGCAGGGGCACCACCAGCGTCCAGTCGGCCCTGGTCTGCGGTGTGTCGTCACGATGCATCGGCACCATTCTCCCCCCGCCGCCGGATCCGTCCGCCGCCCGCGGGGTTACGGTGTGCTCGACAGGGCGGCGACCCGGGGCGACACTTGTGCGGTCGTTCCGGCGGTGTGTGCGCCGCAGCAGCAAGAGGAGATGGTGTCCCGGTGTCCCGCCGCAGAATCGGCTTCTGGTACCGCCTCGCCGCGGTCCTGGCGAAACCGCCCCTGGTGGCGCTGTTCAAGCGGGAATGGCGGGGAATGGAGCACATTCCGGCCGAGGGCGGATTCATCACGGTGGTGAATCACAACTCCTATCTCGACCCGCTCTCCTACGCGCACTTCCAGTACAACACCGGACGCGTCCCCCGCTTCCTCGCCAAGGAATCCCTGTTCGGCAGCGGGTTCGTCGGCGCGGTGATGCGCGGCACCGGGCAGATCCCGGTCTACCGCGACTCCGTCGACGCGGCCAACGCCTTCCGCGCCGCCGTGGAGGCGATCAACAAGGGCGAGTGCGTGGCCTTCTACCCCGAGGGCACCCTCACCCGCGACCCCGACATGTGGCCGATGGAGGGCAAGACCGGTGCCGCCCGTGTCGCGCTGCTCACCAGGGCCCCGGTCATCCCCGTCGCCCAGTGGGGCGCCAACGAGGCCGTGCCGCCGTACGCGAAGAAGGACAGGGTGCGGCTCTTCCCGCGCAAGACGTTGAAGGTGCTGGCCGGGCCGCCCGTCGACCTCTCCCGGTTCTACGACCGCGAGCCCACCGCGGAACTGCTGCGCGAGGTCACCGACGTCCTGATGGACGCGATCACCGAGCTGCTGGTCGAGCTGCGCGGTGAGCCCGCGCCCGCCCGGCGCTACGACCGCCGCAGGGCCCTCGCCGGCGACCGGCGCGAGCCGGTCGCGCGCGCCGGGGCCGGGGACACCGCCGGGAACGAGACGGCCGCCGAGGGGGAGCAGGCGTGACGCGAGTCGCCGTCTACGGCACCGGATCATGGGGCACCGCCTTCGCGATGGTGCTGGCCGACGCGGGCTGCCAGGTGACCTTGTGGGGGCGCCGGGCCGAACTGGCCGAGGCGGTCAACACCACCCGCACCAACCCCGACTACCTGCCGGGCGTCACGCTCCCCGAGACCGTGCGGGCCACCACCGATCCCGCCGAGGCGGCCGAGGGCGCCGAGTTCGCGGTGCTGGCCGTGCCCTCCCAGACCCTGCGCGGCAACCTCGCGCAGTGGAAGCCGCTGCTGTCCGCCGACACCGTGCTCGTCTCCTTGATGAAGGGGGTCGAACTGGGCACCGCCAAGCGGATGAGCGAGGTCGTCGAGGAGGTCGCCGGGGCCGGCCCGGAGCGGATCGCCGTGCTCAGCGGCCCCAACCTCGCCCGCGAGATCGCCGAACGCCAGCCGGCCGCCTCCGTGGTCGCCTGCCGTGACGAGGAGGTGGCCCGCAGGCTCCAGGCCGCCTGCCACACCCCCTACTTCCGCCCGTACACCAACACCGACGTCGTCGGCTGCGAGCTGGGCGGTGCGGTGAAGAACGTCATCGCGCTGGCGGTGGGCATCGCCGACGGCATGGGACTGGGCGACAACGCCAAGGCGTCCCTGATCACCCGCGGGCTGGCCGAGACCACCCGGCTGGGCCTGGCCATGGGCGCCGACGCGCACACCTTCGCCGGACTGGCGGGCATGGGGGACCTCGTCGCCACCTGCTCCTCCCCGCTGTCGCGCAACAACACCTTCGGCCGCAGCCTCGGCCGGGGGAGGACGCTGGAGGAGACCATCGCCGCCACCCGGCAGACCGCCGAGGGCGTCAAGTCCTGCGAGTCGGTGCTGGACCTGGCCCGGCGGCACGGCGTCGAGATGCCCATCACCGAGACGGTCGTCGGCATCGTCCACGAGGGCAAGCCGCCGCTGGTCGCGCTGAAGGAACTGATGTCCCGCAGCGCCAAAGCCGAGCGCCGCTGACCGACGACAGCCCGCACGTTAGGTAATCTCGACCGGATATGAGCAGCCAGTCCTCTCCCCAGAACCCCCGGCCGCGCGTCGCCGTCGTCTTCGGCGGCCGCAGCTCCGAGCACGCGATCTCCGTGGTGACCGCGGGCGCCGTCCTGCGCGCCATCGACCGCACGGCGTACGACGTCCTGCCGATCGGCATCACCGCGGACGGCCGCTGGGCGCTGACCGCCGACGACCCCGAGCGGATGGCCATCACCGGCCGCACGCTCCCCAGCGTCGAGCAGCTCGCCGAGTCCGACAGCGGCTCGGTGCTGCTGCCGGCCGAGCCCGCCAACCGGGAGGTCATCTACACCGAGCCCGGCTCGGTGCCCAAGGTGCTCGGCGAGGTCGACGTCGTCTTCCCCATGCTGCACGGCCCCTACGGCGAGGACGGCACGCTCCAGGGCCTGCTGGAGCTGGCCGGGGTGCCCTACGTCGGGTCGGGCGTCCTGGCCTCGGCGGTCGGCATGGACAAGGAGTACATGAAGCGGATCTTCGCCTCCTTCGGCCTGCCCGTCGGCCCGTACACGGTGGTCCGGCCGCGCGAGTGGGAGCGGGACGAGACGGCGGCCCGGAAGAAGATCGTGGACTTCGCCGGCGACCACGGCTGGCCCGTCTTCGTCAAGCCCGCCCGGGCCGGCTCGTCCTTCGGCATCACCAAGGTCGACGACCTGGCCGCCCTGGACGAGGCGATCGCCGAGGCGCGGCGCCACGACCCCAAGATCATCGTCGAGTCCCTGCTGCGGGGCCGCGAGATCGAATGCGGCGTCCTGGAGTTCGAGGACGGCCCGCGCGCCAGCCTCCCGGCCGAGATCCCCCCGGCCACCGCCCACGACTTCTACGACTTCGAGGCCAAGTACATCGACTCGGCCGAGGGCGTCGTGCCCGCCCCGCTGACCGAGGAGCAGACCAGGCAGGTGCAGGAGCTGGCGGTGCGCGCCTTCGACGCCGCCTCCTGCGAGGGACTGGTCCGTGCCGACTTCTTCCTGCTGGACAGCGGCGAGTTCGTCATCAACGAGATCAACACCATGCCCGGCTTCACCCCCATCTCCATGTACCCGCGCATGTGGGAGGCGAGCGGCGTGAGCTACCCGGAACTGGTCGACCGCCTGATCAGGGCAGCGCTGGGCCGCTCCACCGGCCTGCGCTGAGGCGCGTCCACCCGGTGAGCCGCTCGCCGCGCCGGGCACCTGCCCCGGCGCGGCGGCGCCCGCCCTCCCGCGGGCGGCGCACCGCACCCCGGCCGCGACCCGCGGCCGCCCGTCCACGCGCCCGGAGCGGACCGCCGGCGCGCACCGTCACCGCGGGAAACGGCGGCGGCCGTGATGTGCGAGGCCGCCGCGGCGCTCGGTGTGGTGGGACCGGCCGCGCGAACGACAGGAGGGCCGTCCGCGGTGACCGGCGGGGCGAGCAGCTCACCGGATGGACGCACGGGAGGGCTACAGGTGCACGACCGGGCAGGTCAGGGTGCGGGTGATGCCCTCCACGTGCTGGATCCTGGCCACCACCATCCGGCCCAGGTCGTCCACCGTGTCCGCCTGCGCGCGCACGATCACGTCGTAGGGGCCGGTCACGTCCTCGGCCTGGACCACTCCCGGGATCCCGCCGACGATCTCGGCGACGGTCGAGGCCTTGCCGACCTCGGTCTGGATCAGGATGTACGCCTGTACCACGGAACCTCCAGGGCGGCCACGAGGATCATGTGGGAAGAAGGGACGCCACGGTACCGCGTCGCCGGTGCCACCGGGGAGACCCGCACCGCCGGCGGGCGCGGCAGGAGGACGGCGGCGGGGGCCGGAACGGGGCGGCGCACCCCGGGGGCGGCCCCGGCGGTACCGTTCGAGCGCACACACGAAGGGGCACGACGATGCTGAGTACTCCCGGAGGGCAGCCTCCCCCTCACTTCTCCGGGGGCGTTCCCAGGACCCCCGGCCGGACCGTGGGGGAGCTCGGGGAGTTCGGGCTGATCCGGGAGCTGACCTCGCGGATCACCCCCACCCCGGCCGTGCGGATCGGTCCGGGCGACGACGCGGCCGTGGTGGCGGCACCCGACCGGCGCGTCGTGGCCAGCACCGACCTGCTGCTGGAGGGGCGCCACTTCCGCCGCGACTGGTCCACCGCCTACGACGTGGGCCGCAAGGCGGCCGCGCAGAACCTCGCCGACATCGCCGCCATGGGAGCCGCGCCCACCGCCCTGCTGCTCGGCCTGGTCGTCCCGGCCGAACTCCCGGCGACCTGGCCCGCCGAGCTGATGGACGGCCTCCACGACGAGTGCCGGGTGGCGGGTGCGGCCGTGGTCGGCGGGGACGTGGTGCGCGGCGACACCATCACCGTGGCGATCACCGCCCTGGGCGACCTCCAGGGCCGCGAACCGGTCACCCGCTCGGGGGCCCGGCCCGGCGACTTCGTCGCGGTCACCGGCTGGCTGGGGTGGTCGGCGGCCGGGTACGCGGTGCTCGCCCGGGGCTTCCGCTCCCCGCGCGCCTTCGTCGAGGCCCACCGCCGTCCCGAGCCGCCCTACCACGCGGGCCCCGCGGCGGCCGGGCTGGGCGCCACCGCGATGACGGACGTCAGCGACGGGCTCGTCGCCGACCTCGGGCACGTCGCCGAGGCGAGCAGGGTCCGCATCGACATCCGGACGGCCGCCCTGGACGTCCCCGCCCAGATGTCCGACATCGGCCAGGCCGTGGGCGTCGACCCGCTGCGGTGGGTGCTCACCGGGGGAGAGGACCACGCCATCGTCGCCACCTTCCCGCCCGGCACCAAGCTGCCCGCCCGCTGGCGCCGCGTCGGCGAGGTGCTCCACCCCTCGGCGACGCCGCAGGTGACGGTGGACGGCGCGCCGTGGACGGCGGGCGGCGGCTGGGACCACTTCGGGGACTGAGGCCCCCCGGGCCGGCGCCGCGCGCCCGGCCGTAGGCTGCCGCCATGCGTACACCACCACCGCGGGTGCTCACCGTCGCCGGGTCCGACTCGGGCGGCGGGGCGGGCATCCAGGCCGACCTGAAGACCATGCTGGCGCTGGGCACCCACGGCATGAGCGTGCTCACGGCCGTCACCGCGCAGAACTCCCTGGGCGTGCAGGGCGCCTGGGAACTGCCCGCCGAGGCGGTGCGGCAGCAGTTCCGCAGCGTCGTGGACGACATCGGGGTGCAGGCGGTCAAGACCGGCATGCTGGCCACCGCCGAACTGGTCGGGACGGTCGCGGACCTGCTCGGCGGGCTCACCGTCCCCGTGGTCGTCGACCCCGTCGGAGTCTCCAAGCACGGCGACCCCCTGCTGGCGGCCGAGGCGCTGGAGGTGGTCCGCACCGAGCTGCTGCCCCGGGCCACCGTCGCCACCCCCAACCTGGACGAGGTCGCCCAGCTCACCGGCGTACGGGCCGAGACGGAGGACGACCTGCGGCGCGCCGCGGAGGCCGTCCTGGCGTACGGGCCCGGGTGGGCGCTGGTCAAGGGCGGCCATCTGAAGGACGCGGAGGCGGTGGACCTGCTCACCGACGGCACCGTCGAGCACTGGCTGCGCGCCCCGCGCCACGACAACCGCCACACCCACGGCACCGGCTGCACCCTGGCCAGCGCGATCGCCGCCCTGCTGGCTCGGGGACTCCCCGTGCCCGAGGCGGTCGAGGGGGCCAAGGAGTACGTGACGGGGGCCATCGCCGCGGGGTTCGCCCTCGGCGGGGGCATCGGGCCGGTCGACCACGGCTGGCGCCTGGACGCAGGGCGGGGGTAGGAGCGCGTCACCTGCGGGCCGGCGCGCTGCGGCACACCGGCCGCCCCGGCCTCCGGAGGTCTCCCCGGACACGCCGAGAAGCCGGTCCACACGAGGTGGACCGGCTTCCGTGGACCGGCAGTGGCCGCGCTGGGCGGTGCGTCAGCGCGGGACCGGGTCTTCCCCGCTGCGGCGGGGAGAGGTCAGGCGCTCAGCGCGAGACCTTGCCGGCCTTGATGCACGAGGTGCACACGTTGAGCCGCTTCGGCGTCCGACCGACCATCGCACGCACGCGCTGGATGTTGGGATTCCAACGGCGGGACGTACGGCGGTGCGAGTGCGAGATGTTGTTGCCGAAGCCCGGCCCCTTGCCGCAGACGTCGCAGTTGGCAGCCACGGGTCACTCCAAAGACTTCAGATGCACTTACAGTGAAATCCCGGCGTCGGCAGGATCAAGGGATGACCGGCACTGCCAGGGAATTGAATAGAGCCCGACACGGGTCAGGCAACCGGTCCAGCATACCCCGGCCGCCGGGTGAGGAGGAAATCCCCCCGCTCCGCCGCCGCGGCCCCGCCACCGGGCCGCCGCCGCGGCGGCACTAGCCTTCGCCCGTCGCCGCTGTCCACCGGCCGTCCGGCCGCAGCCCCCAGGAGGCCCGTCCGTGCCGCAACCGCTCGACGCCGCCGCGGTGCGGGACTGGTGCGCCCAGGCGCTCGACGCGCTGGGCCGCAACCGCGAGACGATCGACGCGATCAACGTCTACCCCGTGGCCGACTCCGACACCGGCACCAACCTCTACCTCACCGTGGAGTCCGCCGCCCGGGCCGTGGAGGCGGCCTGCGCGGGGCGGCCCACCCCGGCGCAGGCGGTCCGGGCCATGGCCCACGGAGCGCTGATCGGCGCGCGGGGCAACTCCGGCACGATCCTGGCGCAGCTGCTGCGCGGCATGGCCGACGAGCTCGGGGCGCGGGAGGACGGCGGCCGCGGCCGCGGGGAGGCCGCGGGCGCGGCGGAGGACGACGCCGAGCTGCTGCGGTGCGCGCTCCGCCGGGCCGCCGACTCGGCCCGTGCGGCGGTGGCGCACCCCGTGGACGGGACCGTCCTCACGGTCGCCGACGCCGCCGCCGAGGGCGCCCGGGACGCCGGCGGGGACTGCGCCGCGGTGGCCCGCGCCGCCTGGGCGGCGGCCCGGGCCGCCCTGGACGCCACCCCCGGCCGGCTGCCGGTGCTCGCCCGCGCGGGCGTGGTGGACGCGGGCGGGTACGGCCTGGTCACGGTCCTGGGCGCCCTGGTGGGGGCGCTCTGCGGGGAGCGGCCCGCGGACCCGCCCGCCGGCGCCTCCCGGGCCCCCGCCCCCGGGGTGCCGCAGCCGCCGTGCCGGGAGGCGCGGGAGTCGGGGGCGGCGGAGGGCGCTCCCGCCGCCGGCTGCGGGACCGGCGGGGCCGCGGACGGCGCGGACGCCTCCGGCGGCCCGGCCTACGAGGTCGTCTACCTGCTGGAGGCCGACGACGCCGCCGTCGGCGCCCTGCGCGCCCGGCTGGACGCCCTCGGCGACAGCCTGGTGGTGGTCGGCGGCGACGGACTGTGGAACGTCCACGTCCACGTGGACGACGCCGGTGCCGCCGTGGAGGCCGGCATCGAGGCGGGCCGCCCCTTCCGCATCGGCATCACCCACTTCGGCGGCGCGCCCGGCCGGCGCGCCGGGCACGCCGCCGGCCCGCCCCCGCCCCGCGCCGTGGTGGCGGTGGTGCCCGGGGACGGGCTCGCCGAGCTGTGCGCCGAGGCGGGTGCGACGACCGTCACCGTGCGCCCCGGGGAGCCGCCCGCCAGCGGAGAGCTGGCGCAGGCGCTGCGGCGGACGGGCGCCCCCGAGGTCGTCCTGCTGCCCAACGACCCCGAGCTGCGGCACACCGCCGCCGCGGCCGCCGAGCAGGCCCGCTCCGGGGGGCTGAGGGTCGCCATCGTCCCCACCCGCTCACCGGTGCAGGGCATCGCGGCGCTCGCCGTCCACGAGCCCGGCCGCCGCTTCGACGAGGACGTCGTGGCCATGACCGCGGCCGCCGGGGCCACCCGGTACGGCGAGGTGTGCGTCGCCGAGCGGCAGGCGTGGACCACGGCCGGGGTCTGCCAGGCCGGGGACGTCCTGGGCCTGATCGAGGGGGACGTGGCGCTGATCGGCGCGGAACCGGCCGCGGTGGCCGCGGCCGTACTGGACCGGATGCTCTCGGGCGGCGGGGAGCTGGTCACCCTGGTGGTCGGCGCGGACGCCCCGGAGGGGCTGGCCGCGCACCTGGAGGAGCACGTGAGGCGGTCCCACCTGGCCGTCGACACCCTCGTCCACGAGGGCCGGCAGAGCGGGCCGCTGCTCATCGGCGTGGAGTGACGGGGCGCCGTGCCTCCGCTGTCGGTGCCGTGGTGTGCAATGGGGGCGTGCCCGAGCTGGAGAAGACCCGGAAAGACCCCCTGACGGAGCCGCTGAGGACGGTGCTCGGCGGTACCACCGCGAAGGTGATGGCCGAGCACCTCGGCCTGGACACCGTCGGCGACCTGCTGCACCACTACCCGCGCAGGTACGCCGAGCGCGGCGAGCTGACCCGCCTCGCCGACCTGCCGCTGGACGAGCACGTCACCGTCGTCGCCCAGGTCGCCGACGCCCGGGTGCACACCTTCAACCACGGGCGCGGCAAACGGCTGGAGGTCACCCTCACCGACGGCAGCGGCCGCCTCCAGCTGGTCTTCTTCGGCCGGACGGTCCACCACCACCACCGGGAGCTGCTGCCCGGCCGCCGCGGGATGTTCGCCGGCCGGGTCGGGGTCTTCAACCGCAGGCTCCAGCTCTCCCACCCCGCCTACGAACTGCTGGGCGCCGACAGCGGCGCGGACGCGGTGGACGCCTTCGCCGGGCGGCTGATGCCGATCTACCCGGCCTGCAAGCAGATGGAGTCCTGGAAGATCGCCAAAGCCGTCGCCACCGTCCTGGACGCCCTGGAGGCCACCGGCTGGGCCGGGGTCGCGGATCCGCTGCCCGCCGCGCTGCGCGCCGAGCGGGGCCTGCCCACCCTGCCGGAGGCCCTGGAGAAGGTCCACCGGCCGCGCTCCAAGGCCGATCTGGAGCAGGCGCGGGCCCGCCTGAAGTGGGACGAGGCGTTCGTCCTCCAGGTCGCCCTGGCCCGCCGCCGCCTCGCCGAGGACCAGTTGCCCGCGGTGCCCCGCACACCGCGCGAGGGCGGTCTGCTGGACGCCTTCGACGCCCGGCTGCCGTTCACCCTCACCGACGGGCAGCGGGCCGTCAGCCGGGAGATCTTCGACGACCTGGCCGGCGAGCACCCCATGCACCGGCTGCTCCAGGGCGAGGTCGGTTCGGGCAAGACGCTGGTGGCGCTGCGCGCCATGCTCGCGGTGGTGGACGCGGGCGGGCAGGCCGCGATGCTCGCCCCCACCGAGGTCCTGGCCCAGCAGCACCACCGCTCGATCACCGAGATGATGGGCGAGCTGGCCGAGGGCGGGACGCTGGGCGGCGCCGAGCACGCCACCAAGGTGGTGCTGCTCACCGGTTCGATGGGCGCCGCGGCCCGCCGCCGGGCCCTGCTCGACCTGGCCACCGGTGAGGCCGGGATCGTGATCGGCACCCACGCCCTGATCGAGGACAAGGTCCGCTTCCACGACCTCGGCCTGGTCGTGGTCGACGAGCAGCACCGCTTCGGCGTCGAGCAGCGCGACGCCCTGCGCTCCAAGGGGAAGCAGCCCCCGCACCTGCTGGTGATGACGGCGACGCCCATCCCGCGCACCGTGGCGATGACCGTCTTCGGCGACCTGGAGACCTCCGTGCTGGACCAGCTCCCGGCCGGTCGCTCGCCCATCGCCAGCCACGTGGTGCCCGCCGCCGAGAAGCCCCACTTCCTGGCGCGCGCCTGGGAGCGGGTGCGTGAGGAGGTGGCGGCCGGGCACCAGGCGTACGTGGTCTGCCCCCGCATCGGCGACGAGGAGGAGCGGGAGGCCGCGGACTCCGGCCGCGGGGCGAAGGACACCGGCGGGGGGAAGGGGGCCGACGGGGACGGCGGCGCGGACGGCGAGCGCCGCCCGCCGCTGGCCGTCCTCGACATCGCCGGGCAGCTCGCCGACGGACCTCTGAAGGGGCTGCGCGTCGCGGCGCTGCACGGCCGGATGCAGCCGGACGCCAAGGACGAGGTGATGCGCCGCTTCGCCGCGGGGGAGGTGGACGTCCTGGTGGCCACCACCGTCATCGAGGTGGGTGTGAACGTCCCCAACGCCACCGTGATGGTGATCATGGACGCGGACCGCTTCGGCGTCTCCCAGCTCCACCAGCTCCGCGGCCGGGTCGGGCGCGGCAGCGCGCCGGGACTGTGCCTGCTGGTCAGCGAGGCGCCCGAGGGCTCCCCGGCCCGCGCCCGGCTGGGGGCGGTCGCCGCCACGCTGGACGGCTTCGAGCTCTCCCGGATCGACCTGGAGCAGCGCCGCGAGGGCGACGTGCTGGGCCAGGCGCAGTCCGGCGCCCGCTCGTCGCTGCGGATGCTCGCCGTCATCGACGACGAGGAGGTCATCGTGGCCGCCCGCGAGAAGGCGACCGCGATCGTCTCCGGCGACCCCGGTCTGGAGCGGCTGCCCGAGCTCCGCGCCGCCCTGGACGCCCTGCTCGACGAGGAGCGCGAGGAGTACCTGGAGAAGGGCTGAGCCGCGTCCCGCAGGTGTTCACGGAGCGTCACTGTCAGTGGTGGACGGGAGAATCGAGGTGTTCCGGACCGGTCCGCACGGGGATCGGTCGGCCTGGACCACTGGGGGCTGCTTCCATGGCATTCAAGCACCTGAACGAACTGCCGCTCGGCGACAAGGTGTTCCGCATCGAGCTCGCCAGCGACGACGACTCCACCGTGACCCTCTCCCTGACCGGGTGGCACGAGGACGCCCCCGACCGGCCCCTCGCCTCCGGCGAGCTGTCCCTGCCCCTGGCCGAGGTGCCCGCGCTGCGGATCGCGCTCAACCGCGCCCTGCGGGCCCTGGCCCTCGTCGCCGACGTCGCCGAGCCCATCCCCGACCGGGACGTGCTGCGCGAGCTCTTCCCCGGCCACGGCGCCCCCTGGGTGCCCCAGCACGAGGAGGACCTCGCCCAGCGGTTCCACGCCGGCGAGACGATCGCCCGGATAGCCGCCCGCTTCGGCCGCACCCCGGACTCGGTGCGCACCAAGCTGCGCGAACTGGGCCACGACCCGCGCCACCCCGAGTACTGCCCGCCCGACGGCTGCCTGTCCTGGTCGCGCTACGCCTCGCCCGCCCTGGTGGGCGCCTCCGACGGCTCGGCCCGGGAGGGACGCGCGGCGGGCTGACGCCTCCGGCGGCGCCTATCGTGGTGGTCGGCGGTCCGAGGGCCGCCGACCACCGCCGCCCCAGTACCCGAGGAACGATGCAGCGATGACCCGCGTGATCGCCGGAGCCGCCGGAGGCCGCCGGCTGGCGGTGCCGCCCGGCCAGGGCACGCGCCCGACGTCCGACCGGGCCCGCGAGGGGCTGTTCTCGACCTGGGAGTCGCTGCTGGGCCCGCTGGCGGGCCTGCGGGTGCTCGACCTGTACGGGGGCTCGGGCGCGGTCGGCCTGGAGGCGCTCTCGCGCGGCGCGGCCCACGTGCTGCTGGTCGAGTCCGACGCCCGGGCGGCGCGCACCATCCGCCGGAACATCCGGGAGTTGGGTCTGCCCGGCGCCGAGCTGCGGCAGGGGCGGGCCGAGCAGGTGGTGCGCGGACCCGCTCCCGCCGAGCCGTACGACCTGGTCTTCCTCGACCCACCGTACGCCGTCGCGGACGGTGACCTCCGCGAGATCCTTCTCACACTCGGCTCCGGGGGGTGGATCGCGGACGACGCCCTGGCCACCGTGGAACGCAGCACCAGAGGCGGCGAATTCCGCTGGCCTGAAGGGTTCGAGGGGCTGCGCTCCCGCCGCTACGGCGAGGGGACGCTCTGGTACGGTCGCGCCGCCGAACGCGCCGGCAGGACCGGCGGTACCGGCGAACAGGAAGCCGCCGAAGCACCATGACCCGCACGGAGAGCGAGGAGACGCCAGTGCGCCGCGCCGTCTGCCCGGGGTCCTTCGACCCCGTCACCAACGGACACCTCGACATCATCGCCCGCGCCTCCAAGCTCTACGACGAGGTGTACGTCGCGGTGATGATCAACAAGTCCAAGAGGGGCCTGTTCACGGTCGAGGAGCGCATCGACCTGATCCGCGAGGTGACCGGCGACTACGGCAACGTTCGGGTCGAGGCCTTCCACGGACTGCTGGTGGACTTCTGCAAGCAGCGCGACATCCCGGCCATCGTCAAGGGCCTGCGCGCGGTCAGCGACTTCGACTACGAACTGCAGATGGCCCAGATGAACAACGGGCTCTCCGGCGTGGAAACGCTGTTCGTGCCGACGAACCCGGCCTACAGCTTCCTCTCCTCCAGCCTGGTCAAGGAGGTCGCGGCCTGGGGCGGGGACGTCGCCCACCTGGTTCCGCCCGTCGTGCTCGAGGCCCTGCGCAGCCGCCTCACCCGTCCCTGAACCGGCCGCGCGTCCCGCACCCGCCCGGTCGGCCCTCCCCGGCCGCGCCCGGCCCGCTTGCGGCATCCGGTGTCGCACAGGCCCGTGGTGCCCGTACAGTCGCTTCCGTGGACGTACAGCAGAAACTCGACGACATCGTCGCGGCGGTCGAGAGTGCCCGCTCCATGCCCATGTCGGCCTCCTGCGTGGTCAACCGCGGGGAGTTGCTGGCGATGCTGGAGGAGGTGCGGCAGGCACTGCCCGGCTCGCTGGCCCAGGCGCAGGAACTGCTCGGCGGCCGGGAGCAGATGATCGCCGAGGCCCGGCAGGAGGCCCAGCGGATCATCGATTCCGCGCAGGCCGAGCGCGGTTCGCTGGTCTCCGGCACCGAGGTCGCCCGCCGCGCCCAGGAGGAGGCCGACCGCATCCTCGCCCAGGCCCGCCAGGAGGCCGAGGAGATCAGGGCCGAGGCCGACGACTACGTCGACAGCAAGCTCGCCAACTTCGAGGTCGTGCTCAGCAAGACCATCGGTTCGGTCGACCGGGGGCGCGAGAAGCTGCTCGGCCGCGCCCCGGGCGCCGCCGGGTACGGGGAGGAGGAGGAGGGCGAGGACGTCCCCGAGCGCTCCGCGGACCCCGAGGAGCTGCGCCGTCGCGCCGACTCCTACGTGGAGGCCCAGTTCCGCGCGTTCGAGGCGGTGCTGGCCAAGACGCTGGAGGCCGTCGGACGCGGCCGCCAGAAGCTCACCGGCCACCGGCCCGTCGACGAGCTGGGCGCCCACCTCGCGGCCCAGGACGAGCAGGGCGCGCAGCAGAGCGACGCCGACTACCTGGCCGACCTCGCGGCCGCGGCCCAGAGCCCGGCCCCCGCCGCGGCCCGGCAGCACCCCCGCCCCGCGGAACCGGCCCCCCCGCCGCAGCCGGCCTACGAACCGCCCCAGCCGGCCGCCGATCCGTACGGCTACGGGCAGCCGCAGGAGGCCGGGCAGCCGCAGGACGGCTACGGCTACCCCCAGCACTACGGGCAGCAGGACCCGTACGGCTACCAGCAGCAGGCCCAGCAGCCCGCCTACGAGCCGCAGCAGGCCGGCTACCAGCAGCCGGCCGCCGATCCGTACGGCTACGGGCAGCCGCAGGACGGCTACGGCTACCCCCAGCACTACGGGCAGCAGGACGGGGTGCCCGCCCTGCCGCCGTACCAGCCGCAGCAGGCCCAGCAGCCCGCGGCGCTCGACGAGACCAGCTTCTTCGACACCAGCATGATCGACATGGAGCAGATCAGGCAGTACGAGCAGGGCCGCTGACCGCGGCGCCGGGCCGGGACGGCTCCGGCCGGGCCCGACCGTCCGCCCGGATTGGGCCCCGGGCGGACCGTCCAGTATCCTGGCCATTCGGTCGTGGTACGCCCGCGACGTTCGGCTGCCCACAGCACATGGACGATGGAGTCAGCCGGTGTCAGACCGTAGAAAGCAGGAAGCCCTGAACGCCCCCCTCGACCCCCGTTCCCCCCTCGTGCTGGACACGCGCGAGCTGGGGCGTCGTCCCGGTACGCTCAAGGAGTTCTCCCGCACGGTTCCGGCCCCCAAGGACCTCGGCATCGAGGTCATCGGAGTGCCGGAGGGCGCTCCCGTGGAACTCGACCTCCGCCTGGAGTCGGTCATGGACGGGGTGCTCGTCACGGGCACCGCTCGTGCGCCGCTCACGGGGGAGTGCGTAAGGTGTCTGGAGCCGCTGGAGCAGGAGTGCGAGGCGGACTTCCAGGAACTGTTCTCCTACCCCGACGCCGACGACCGGAGCCGCTTCGCGGACACCGGCGACGACGCCGAGGACGAGGAGACGTTCCGGCTCGAGGGCGACCTGCTCGACCTCGAGCCCGTGCTGCGCGACGCGGTGGTGCTCTCACTGCCGCTGCAGCCGGTGTGCCGGGAGGACTGCCCCGGACTGTGCCCCCGCTGCGGGGCGCGGCTCGCGGACGATCCCGACCACGACCACAACGAGGCCGTCGACATCAGGTGGGCGGCCCTCGAAGGACTCGCCGGCTCCATGCGGGACGGCGGGGAGGCAGAAGACAACGAACCCCGCAGCGACGGGGACGAACCACAGGAGAAATAGCCGTGGCTGTTCCGAAGCGGAAGATGTCGCGCAGCAACACGCGCCACCGCCGGTCGCAGTGGAAGGCTGCGGTCCCCACCCTGGTGAAGTGCGAGCGCTGCCAGGAGCCCCGTCAGCAGCACATCGCCTGCCCGAACTGCGGCACCTACAACCGCCGCCAGGTCCTCGAGGTCTGATCGGCGGGTGACGGGCTCCATGTCAGACGCCACTACGCCTGGAGGCTCCCCCCGCCGTGACGGGGGTGAGGCGGCGGCGCAGGAGGGTCTGGTGGACGCGGCCTCGTCCCTCACGCTCCTGGAAGGGCGGCTCGGGTACCAGCTCGATGCCGCCCTTCTGACACGTGCGCTGACGCACCGCAGCTACGCGTACGAGAACGGCGGTCTGCCCACCAACGAGCGCCTGGAGTTCCTCGGGGACTCCGTCCTGGGGCTGGTGGTCACCGACACCCTCTACCGCACCCACCCCGATCTGCCCGAGGGGCAGCTCGCCAAGCTGCGTGCCGCCGTGGTCAACTCGCGCGCCCTCGCGGGGGTCGCACGCGGCCTCGACCTGGGCGCCTTCGTCCGGCTCGGCCGGGGCGAGGAGGGCACCGGGGGGCGGGACAAGGCGTCGATCCTCGCGGACACCCTGGAGGCCGTGATCGGCGCGGTCTACCTGGACCGGGGACTGGAGGCGGCGAGCGAGCTGGTGCACCGGCTCTTCGACCCGCTGATCGAGAGGTCCTCCAACCTCGGCGCCGGGCTGGACTGGAAGACCAGCCTCCAGGAGCTGACCGCGGCCGAGGGCCTCGGTGTCCCGGAGTACCTGGTCAGCGAGACCGGCCCCGACCACGAGAAGACCTTCACGGCTGCCGCCCGCGTCGGTGGTGTCGCGTACGGCACCGGCACCGGCCGCAGCAAGAAGGAAGCCGAGCAGCAGGCGGCCGAGGCCGCCTGGCGCGCGATCCGGGCCGCCGCCGACGGCGGCGGGGACGGGCGGGAGGGCGACCGGAACGGCACCGCCGAGCAGGCCGCCGAGAAGGTCTCCTGACGGTCCCGGACCGGGCTCCGCCACCCGTACACGATCCGCGCCGACGCCCACCCGCCCGGAACAGGGGCGGGTGGGCGCGCCGTTCCACCGAACGCCCCGGGCGGCCCGCCGCCGTGCCCGCCGTCCGGCGGCCCTTCCCCCGTCCGCCCGACCCTGAGGAGCCGTCCTTGCCAGAGCTGCCCGAGGTCGAGGTCGTCCGGCGCGGACTGGAGCGCTGGGTCGGCGGCCGCACCGTCGCCGACACCGAGGTGCTCCACCCGCGCGCGGTCCGCCGCCACCCCGCCGGCGCGGCCGACTTCGCCGCCCGGCTGCGGGGTGTCCGGATCGGCACCCCCCTGCGCCGCGGCAAGTACCTGTGGCTGCCGCTGGAGGACACCGGCCACTGCGTCCTGGCCCACCTGGGCATGAGCGGACAGCTCCTCGTCCAGCCGCACGACGCCCCCGACGAGAAGCACCTGCGCGTCCGCGTCCGCTTCGCCGACGGGGCGGGCACCGAACTGCGCTTCGTCGACCAGCGCACCTTCGGCGGGCTGTCGCTCCACGGGACCACCCCCGACGGACTGCCCGACGTCATAGCCCACATTGCCCGGGACCCGCTGGACCCGGCCTTCGACGAGGCGGCCTTCCACGCCGCCCTGCGCCGCCGCCGCAGCACGGTCAAACGGGCCCTGCTCGACCAGTCGCTGATCAGCGGGGTCGGCAACATCTACGCGGACGAGGCGCTGTGGCGCTCCCGCCTCCACTACGACCGTCCCACCGCCACCCTCACCCGGCCGCGCACCGCCGAGCTGCTCGGTCACGTCCGCGACGTGATGACCGCGGCGCTCGCCGTCGGCGGAACGAGCTTCGACAGCCTGTACGTCAACGTCAACGGCGAGTCGGGCTACTTCGAGCGCTCCCTGGACGCCTACGGGCGCGAGGGGCTGCCCTGCCGCCGCTGCGCCACCCCGATGCGCCGCAGTCCGTGGATGAACCGCTCCAGCTACTTCTGTCCCCGCTGCCAGCGCCCGCCCCGCCCGTCCCGCTGAGACGACGGGCGCGGCCGGCCCCGGCCTGGAAGATCGCGTAACTGGGCGGTGCCTGACCTGGAGAGACGCCGACCTGCGTATTCGCCGTGCACTCGCCGACGTTCCCCGTGGGTCACCGTCACTCGCTGGTCAATCGGGGGCACGCAGGGCGCACGGTCAGCCTTCGCCGTGGCCGGGTGCCGTGAGGTCCACCCATATCCACGGCTTGCGGTGCCACGTGCGCACTTTGCCTATGACGAGGTCAACGGCCGCCCCCACAGGCGGCAGCTCCTGGGCGAGTCGCCGCACTCCGGGCTCGCGGCTGCGGCGACAGATGTCCAGCGATGCGCCCACGGGCTCGTATTCGGTGAGTTCCGCCATGAGGCCCCACGGCTCGTGGCTGGTGATCGTTGCTCGGACCGTTTCGCCTTGGCGAAGCTCGCTGAGGGGACGCCTCGAATCATCTGGCATGGCGGCATCATGCCTCCTCAACCCACCACTCACCCCAGCTCCCCGCGCACGCCGCTACGGACCCGCAGCCGGAAAACGGCGTCCCCTCCGCCCCGGTGCCGGCCGATCTCCCGCCGGAGGCGCTGTCTTGACCGCGGGCCGTGCTCTGCGGTGCCCGACTCACGGCCGCCGGCCCTGTCCACGTGTGGGCGTGCGACGGCGGACGGCGCGCCGAGCGGGGTGAAGACAGGAGTGTGGGCGCGGCCGGGTGCCTTGATGACGGCCCGAGCACGGCCCAGAGACCGGATCAGGGCTCTGACCTGCGGGTCTCTCAGAAGCCGAAGTTCTGCGTCCACCACGGGCCGCCCTCGGCGAAATGCACTCCCACGCCCAGGGTCCGGTAGTCGCAGTTGAGGATGTTGGCGCGGTGGCCGGGGCTGTCCATCCAGGCGTCCATCACCGACTGGGCGTTGGCCTGGCCGCGGGCTATGTTCTCGGCGGCGAGGTTCTCGATCCCGGCCGCCTCGGCGCGGTCCCAGGGGGTGTCGCCGTCGGGATCGGTGTGGGAGAAGAAGCCCTGGGCGGCCATGTCCCGGCTGAACCGCCCGGCCAGCTCGGCCAGCTCGGGATCGGCGGTGAGCGGCTTGCAGCCGGCCTCGGCGCGTTCCAGGTTCACCAGTCGCAGCACTTCGGCCTCGGCGGCCGTCTCGGCGTCGGTGGTGGGGGAGGCCGCCGGGGCGGGCTGCCGCGGGGCGGACGGCGAGGCCGGCTCGCTCCGGAGCGGAGCCGGGGGCTCCGCCGCGGGCGCCTCGGGGGTCTTCCTCTCCTCGGCGGACGGGGGCGTACTGCCGCCGCCGCTGCGGGAGGGGGCCGGTCCGGTGGGCTTCCCGGACGGCTCGGCACCGCTCTCCTCCACCGCACCGCGCGGGGACCCGGTCCCGGGGGAGGCGGTGCGTCCGCCGCTGCGGCCGGCGGTGGGCTCCCCGCCGCGGTCGGCGGGGCCCGGCGTCGCGGCCCCCTGGGTCTGCAGGTCCGCCAGGTTGCCGGGGGCGCTCCCGGAGGGACCGGTGAGTCCTCCGCCGATGCTGTAGCTGCCGTTCGGGCCGGGAAGCAGGCCGGAGGCCACCGCCACGGCACCCATCGCCATCGCGGCGGAGGCGCCGAGGAGCCCGGTGCGGACGGAGGTGCCGCCCCGCCTGCGGTGCGGGCTGCGGTGGCGGCCTCCCGCCGTGCGGCGTTCGGGGGCGACGGGGGCCGGTTCGGAGCGGCGGTGGCGTCCCATCTGCTGCAGTCCTCACGTGATCGGCATCACTTGTTTCACTCGAAAGGGTGAAACCCATTGCCGCGTGACTGTACGGCATTCGTGAAGGAGGGAGGAGCGAACAGTGAGAAACGTGAGCAATCACAAGGAGACGGGTGCGGTGTGCGGGTCCGGTGCCGCGGTGCCCGGCCTTTGGATAGCGTGCGTGCCATGGATGCGAATGCCGTGGCCGAAGGGGCCGGCGGGGCGGACGAGGCCGTGCGGATGACCGCCTGGGTGCGCGGCCGGGTCCAGGGCGTCGGCTTCCGGTGGTACACGCGGGCGGCCGCGCTGCGGATCGGCGGGCTGGAGGGCTTCGCGCTCAACCTCGGCGACGGCCGGGTCCAGGTGCTCGCCGAGGGGCCGCGGGAGCGCTGCGAGCGGCTGCTGGAGTGGCTCCGCACAGGGGACACGCCCGGCCGGGTGGACGGGGTGACCGAGATCTGGGGTCCCCCGCGCGGGGGATACGAGGGCTTCTCGATTCGTTGATCGAAAACGGTTGCCTTTCACCGCGCGACGTGCAAGGCTGCCGCCAACGAAGCCCCCGGAACCCCCGCGAGCCCTCCGGCAAGTTGAGTGCCGTCGAGTCAAGGCCGCCGGGGCGGGCGGCGTGATCGTGTTGACCGCCAAAACTTTTGGTGAGACGCTGGAAGCCCCGCGCACCGCAACTGTTCTGCCTTGGGAATGAAGGCAGGGCAGGGACCGCGGGTGCGAATCCCTCACGACCCACCACCGTTTCGGTCGGTCACTTCAGTGCGGAGGACCATCCATCATGGCAAAGGCGCTTCTCGGTTACGTCGGCGGTCCTGACCCCCGAGTCCTCGCCGAGATGCGGCGGCTGCAGCAGCGTGTCCAGGACCTGGAGTCCGAGCTCGTACGGATCCAGGCCGAGAACGACGCTCTGTCGGCTGCCGTGGCACGTCACGGCGACTCGCTGCTGGACGGCATCGACGTTTCCAAGGCCGAGCCTGCGCTCACCTGACCGGTCGGCCGGTCCAGGGAACGCAGTCCAGGTCGCTGGAGAAAACTGCAAGGGACGCTTCGGCGTCCCTTCGTCGTTTCCGGCCCGCGGGTGCGGTGCCTACCGTGTGATGTGCCCCTCCCGTTCAACGGCGAAACTCGCCTCGGTCGGGAAAGCGACACCTGGGAGTAAAGTCCGGGATCGTGCACCTCAAGAGCCTGACCCTGCGCGGGTTCAAGTCCTTCGCCTCGGCCACCACATTGCGGTTCGAGCCGGGCATCACGTGCGTGGTGGGCCCCAACGGCTCGGGCAAGTCCAACGTGGTGGACGCCCTGTCGTGGGTGATGGGCGAGCAGGGCGCCAAGTCGCTGCGGGGCGGCAAGATGGAGGACGTCATCTTCGCCGGCACCGCCGGTCCCGCCGGCCGCCCCCCGCTCGGCCGCGCCGAGGTCTCCCTGACCATCGACAACTCCGACGGCGCGCTGCCCATCGAGTACTCCGAGGTCACCATCACGCGGATCATGTTCCGCAACGGCGGCAGCGAGTACCAGATCAACGGCGACACCTGCCGCCTGCTGGACATCCAGGAGCTGCTGTCGGACTCCGGCATCGGCCGTGAGATGCACGTCATCGTCGGCCAGGGCCAGCTCGACTCCGTCCTGCACGCCGACCCCGCGGGCCGCCGCGCCTTCATCGAGGAGGCGGCCGGCGTCCTCAAGCACCGCAAGCGCAAGGAGAAGGCGCTGCGGAAGCTGGACGCGATGCAGGCCAACCTCGCCCGTGTCCAGGACCTGACCGACGAGCTGCGCCGCCAGCTCAAGCCGCTGGGCCGGCAGGCGGCCGTCGCCCGCCGGGCCGCGGTGATCCAGGCCGACCTGCGCGACGCCCGGCTGCGGCTGCTCGCCGACGACCTGGTCGCGCTGCGCGCGGCGCTCAGGGCCGAACTCGCCGACGAGGCCGCGCTCAAGGAGCGCAAGGAGGCCGTGGAGGCGGAGCTGGGGGAGGCGCTCCAGCGCGAGGCGGTGCTGGAGCAGCGGCTGAGGGACCTGGCGCCGCGGCTGGAGAGGGCGCAGCAGACCTGGTACGAGCTGTCGCAGTTGGCCGAGCGGGTGCGCGGCACCCTGAACCTGGCCGACGCCCGGGTCCGCAGCGCTTCCGCCGAGCCCGTCGAGGAACGCCGGGGGCGCGACCCGGAGGACATGGAGCGCGAGGCCGCCCGCGTCCGGGAGCAGGAGGCGGAGCTGACGGCCGCGCTGGAGGCGGCGAGCCGGGCGCTGGAGGACACCGTCGCGCACCGCGCCGAACTGGAGCGGCGGCTGGCCGAGGAGGAGCGCAGGCTCAGGGACGCCGCCCGCACCATCGCCGACCGCCGCGAGGGGCTCGCCCGGCTGCAGGGCAGGGTGACGGCCGCCCGCGGCCGGGCCGCCTCCGCCCAGGCCGAGATCGACCGCCTGGCGGAGGCGCGGGACGCGGCGCGCGAGCGCGCCGCGGCGGCGCAGGAGGAGTACGAAGCGCTGCGGGCCGAGGTGGAGGGGCTCGACGCGGGCGACGCCGAGCTGGCGGAGGAGCACGAGGCGGCCAGGCGGGAGCTGGCCGGGGCGGAGGCGGAGCTGAACGCGGCCCGCGACGCGCTGTCGGCCGCCGAACGCGAGCGCGCGGCCGTCTCCGCCCGCCGGGACGCCCTGGCCCTGGGGCTGCGCCGCAAGGACGGCACCGGCGCGCTGCTGGGCGCCGGCGAACGCCTCGCCGGGCTGCTCGGACCGGCCGCCGAACTGCTCACCGTCACCCCCGGCCACGAGGTCGCGATCGCCGCCGCACTGGGACCGGCGGCGGACGCGGTCGCCGTGGACGGCCCCGCCGCGGCCGCCGGGGCGCTGCGCCTGCTGCGCGAGGAGGACGCCGGCCGGGCGGCGCTGCTGGTGGGCGGTGCCCCGGAGGCTTCGGACGCCGCCGGGGGCCCGGCCGTGCCCGGTGTGCGCCGGGCCGCCGATCTGGTGGCCGGCCCCGAGGAGCTGCTGCCCGCGCTGCGGTGGATGCTGCGCGACACGGTGGTGGTCGGGACCCTCCGGGAGGCGGCGGACCTGGTCGCGGAGCACCCGGAGCTCACCGCGGTGACCGCCGACGGCGACCTGCTGGGGGCCCGCTTCGCCCAGGGCGGCTCGGCCGGTGCGCCGTCGCTGCTGGAGGTGCAGGCCTCGGTGGACGAGGCCGCGGCCGAACTGGCGGAGCTGGACGCCCGGGTGGAGGAACTGGCCGGGCGGCTGGAGAGGGCGCGCGAACGGCGGCGCGGGTGCGCGGCCCGGGTGGAGGAGCTGGGGGCGCGGCGCAGCGCCGCGGAGCGGGAGAAGTCGCAGGTCGCCACGGGACTGGGCCGCCTGGGAGGTGAGGCGCGGGCCGCGGCGGGTGAGGCGGAGCGCGCCGCGGCGGCCGTGGCGAAGGCGGAGGAGGCGCTGGCGAGGGCCCGCGAGGAGGCCGAGGAGCTGGCCGAGCGCCTGGCGGTGGCCGAGGAGGAACCGGGCGAGGAGGAGCCGGACACCTCGGTGCGCGACCGGCTGGCGGCCGACGGCGCGAGCGCCCGGCAGACGGAGATGGAGGCCCGCCTCCAGGTCCGCACCCACGAGGAGCGCGTCAGGGGCCTGGCGGGACGGGCGGACTCGCTCGACAGGGCGGCGCGCGCCGAGCGGGAGGCGCGGGCGCGCGCCGAACGGCGCCGCGCCCGGCTGCGGCACGAGCGGGAGGTCGCCTCGGCGGTGGCCTCCGGGGCCCGCCAGCTGCTGGCGCACGTGGAGGTGTCGCTGGCCCGGGCCGAGGAGGAGCGCGCGGCCGCCGCGCGCGCGAAGGCGGAGCAGGAGCGGGAGCTGGTCGCCGAGCGCAACCGGGGCCGCGAGCTGAAGGAGGAGCTGGACAAGCTCACCGACTCCGTGCACCGCGGCGAGGTGCTGGGCGCGGAGAAGCGGCTGCGGATCGAGCAGCTGGAGGCCAGGTCCCTGGAGGAGCTGGGCGTCGAGCCGGCCGTGCTGGTCCGCGAGTACGGCCCCGACCAGCCCGTACCGCCGTCCCCGCCCGCAGACGGCGAGGTACTGCCGGACGACCCGGACCACCCGCGCAACCGGCCCGTCCCCTTCGTCCGCGCCGAGCAGGAGAAGCGCCTGAAGGCGGCGGAGCGGGCGTACCAGCAGCTGGGCAAGGTCAATCCGCTGGCGCTGGAGGAGTTCGCGGCCCTGGAGGAGCGGCACCGCTTCCTCAGTGAGCAGCTGGAGGACCTGAAGAAGACCCGGGCCGACCTCCTCCAGGTCGTCAGGGAGGTGGACGAGCGGGTCGAGCAGGTCTTCTCCGAGGCCTACCACGACACGGCCCGCGAGTTCGAGGGCGTCTTCGCGCGCCTCTTCCCCGGCGGTGAGGGACGGCTGGTCCTCACCGACCCGCAGAACATGCTCACCACGGGTGTGGACGTCGAGGCGCGGCCGCCGGGGAAGAAGGTCAAGCGGCTGTCGCTGCTGTCGGGCGGGGAGCGCTCGCTGACGGCCGTGGCGCTGCTGGTGTCGATCTTCAAGGCGCGGCCCAGCCCGTTCTACGTGATGGACGAGGTCGAGGCGGCCCTGGACGACACCAACCTCCAGCGGCTGATCGGAATCATGAAGGAACTGCAGGAGAGTTCCCAGCTGATCGTGATCACCCACCAGAAGCGGACCATGGAGGTCGCCGACGCCCTCTACGGGGTGTCGATGCAGGGCGACGGGGTTTCGAAGGTGATCAGCCAGCGGCTCCGCTGAGGGAGCCCGCTCCCGTCGCACCCCTTCACCATCGCTTCACCTCTCGAAGGTTGAAAGTCACATCCGCGATTCAAAGTCGGTACTTCTCAGCTATTGACTTCAACTTTTGAAGGAATAGTCTCTGCATGGTTGGTCCCGCCTTCAAACGACGGCATGCGTTTGTTCATGTCGGGTACAAGGCGGCAACCATTTGGCAGCCCGCCCGGCACCGTCGCCGGGGATCGCAGGAGTACACACCGTGACCAGCACCGCGCAGGTGAGGTCGGACGGGCCGGACGCCCCGGCCGTACGGCACCAGCACCTCAGACACGTCGTCTTCATCGCCGCCGCGGCGGCGATGGGAGGCTTCCTCTTCGGCTACGACAGCTCCGTGATCAACGGTGCGGTCGAGGGCATCCGCGGCAGATTCGAGGTCGGGTCCGGAGCGCTCGCCCAGGTCATCGCCGCAGCCCTGATCGGCGCCGCGATCGGCGCCGCCACCGCGGGCCGGCTCGCCGACCGGCTCGGCCGCATCCGGGTGATGCAGATCGCCGCGGTGCTCTTCACCCTCAGCGCCATCGGCTCCATGCTGCCCTTCGCCCTGTGGGACCTGGCCTTCTGGCGGACCCTGGGCGGCGTGGCCATCGGCATGGCCTCGGTGATCGCCCCGGCCTACATCGCCGAGGTCGCCCCGGCCGAGTACCGCGGCCGGCTCGCCTCCTTCCAGCAGGCCGCGATCGTGCTGGGCATCGCCGTCTCGCAGCTCGTCAACTGGGGCGTACTGAACCTCGCCGACGGCGAGCAGCGCGGCCACCTGCTGGGCGTGGAGGCCTGGCAGCTCATGCTCGGCATCGAGGTCGTCCCCGCCGTGCTCTACGGGCTGCTGACACTGCGCATACCCGAGTCCCCGCGTCACCTCGTCGCCCAGGGCCGGACGGCCGAGGCCAAGGCCGTCCTCGCGGGCGTCGAGCCCGAGGGCACCGACCTGGACGCCCGGATCGCCGAGATCGACGAGCGCATGCGCGGCGAGCGCAAGCCGAACCTGCGCGACCTGCTGGGCGGGCGCTTCGGCCTGCTGCCGATCGTGTGGGTGGGCGTCGGCCTGTCGATCTTCCAGCAGCTGGTCGGCATCAACGTGATCTTCTACTACAGCGCCTCGCTGTGGCAGTCGGTCGGCATCGACCCCGGCAGCTCGTTCTTCTACTCCTTCACCACCTCGATCATCAACATCATCGGCACGGTGATCGCGATGCTCCTGGTGGACCGGATCGGCCGCAAGCCGCTGGCCCTGATCGGCTCCGCCGGCATGGCGCTCTCGCTCGGCACCGCGGCCTGGGCGTTCTCCTACAAGACCGGCACCGGCGAGAACATCACGCTGCCCGACACCCAGGGCACCGTCGCCCTGGTCGCCGCCCACTCCTTCGTCCTCTTCTTCGCCCTCTCCTGGGGCGTGGTGGTCTGGGTGATGCTCGGGGAGATCTTCCCCAACCGCATCCGCGCCGCCGCCCTGGGCGTCGCGGCCGGAGCCCAGTGGGTGGCGAACTGGCTGATCACCGTCACGTTCCCGAGCCTGTCCGAGTGGAACCTGTCGGGCGCGTACGTCATCTACACGGCCTTCGCCGTGCTCTCGATCCCGTTCATCCTCAAGTGGGTGCCGGAGACCAAGGGCAGGGCGCTGGAGGAGATGGGCTGACCCCCCGCCGCCCGCCTCCTCGCACCACGGGCGCCGCCCCGGCCACCACGCCGGGGCGGCGCCCGGTTTTTCGCGCCCGCCGGACACCGCCCGCCCGCCTCCCGGCACCGCCGGGCGCCGCGGACCCGCCGTGCGGGGACGGCCGTGGCCGATACTGGACCTGCTATGGACATCCTCATTCTCGTTGTCGTCATCGCCGTGGTCGCCCTCGCCGCGATCGGCGGACTCGTGGTCACCGGCGTCAGGAAGAAGAAGACACCGGTTCCCCCCCGTTCCGCCCCACCGACCATCACCCCGCCCCCGACCCGGGAACCGCAGGTCGGGGAGGATGCGGGGCCGCCCCGCACGGAGGAACGCCGCACCATCGAGGAGGTGGGCCTGCCTCCGGCCCCGGCCGGGGCGACGGACGCGGAGGCCGTCGCGCCCCCCGAGCCCGGGATCGAGACGCCCGCACCCACCGCGGGCAGGCTGGTGCGGCTGCGCGAGCGCCTGTCGCGCTCCCAGAACACCCTGGGCCGCGGCCTGCTGACCCTGCTCTCCCGCGACCACCTCGACGAGGACACCTGGGAGGAGATCGAGGACACCCTGCTCACGGCGGACGTCGGCGTCGCCCCCACCCAGGAGCTGGTGGAGCGGCTGCGCGAGCGGGTGCGGGTGCTGGGCACCCGCACGCCCGACGAGCTGCGCGCGCTCCTGCGCGAGGAGCTGCTGAACCTGGTGGGCACCGATCTGGACCGCACCGTCCACACCGAGGGCGGCGTCTCGTCCGAGGGCGTGGTGCGTCCGGGCGTGGTCCTGGTCGTCGGCGTCAACGGCACCGGCAAGACCACCACCACCGGCAAGCTCGCCCGCGTCCTGGTGGCCGACGGCAAGTCGGTCGTGCTGGGAGCCGCCGACACCTTCCGCGCCGCCGCCGCCGACCAGCTCCAGACCTGGGGCGAGAGGGTGGGCGCCCGCACCGTCCGCGGCCCCGAGGGCGGCGACCCGGCCTCGGTCGCCTTCGACGCGGTCAAGGAGGGCATCGCCGAGAGCGCGGACGTCGTCCTGGTCGACACCGCGGGCCGGCTGCACACCAAGACCGGCCTCATGGACGAGCTGGGCAAGGTCAAGCGGGTGGTGGAGAAGCACGGCCCGGTGGACGAGGTGCTGCTCGTCCTGGACGCCACCACCGGCCAGAACGGCCTGATCCAGGCCCGGGTCTTCGCCGAGGTCGTGGACATCACCGGAATCGTGCTCACCAAGCTCGACGGGACGGCCAAGGGCGGCATCGTCGTCGCGGTCCAGCGCGAGCTGAACGTCCCGGTCAAGCTGATCGGCCTGGGCGAGGGCGCGGACGACCTGGCGCCGTTCGAGCCGGAGGCGTTCGTCGACGCCCTCATCGGGGACTGACGCCGGGGGCTGCCCGGCGCCCGCGCCGGACCCCGCCGCACGCGCCGCGGCAGGCGAGCGGCCGCGGCGGGGTCCGGCGGGTCCGTGCCGGGAGCCGGCGCGGTCAGCCGCAGGCCGGGGCGCGGTGGCAGACGTAGGCCAGGGTGCCCAGCAGGAGCCGGGCGTGCGGCGGCCGGCCGGCGCCCTCCAGGGTGGGCGGGCGCAGCCACCTGACCGGGCCCAGCCCGCCCAGGTCGGAGGGCGGGGCGGTGACGTGGTCCCCGGGGCCCAGGCCGCGCAGGGACGGGACGCAGTCGTCCCAGCCCATCCGGTACAGCAGCTCGGGCAGGCGGGCGGCGGCACCGGGAGCGACGAAGAACCAGGCGCGGCCGTCCGGAGCGGCGGCGACCGGACCGAGCGGGAGTCCCATCCGCTCCATCCGCACCAGGGCGCGCCGCCCCGCCGCCTCGGGCACCTCGATGACGTCGAAGGACCGGCCCACCGGCAGCAGGACCGCCGCGCCGGGTACCCGTCCCCACGCCCGTGCGGCCTCGTCCAGCGTGGCGCCCGCGGACACCACCGGGGCCCCGTCGAGGGGGTGGGCGCCGGGAGCGGGGCAGCCGGGGGCCCGGCAGGAGCAGGCGGTGCGGCCGCCGCTGCGCACGGCCCGGGCGCCGGGGACGACGTCCCAGCCCCACAGGCCGGTGTACTCGGCCACGGCCGTGCACACCGGGGCGCGGCCCCGGCGACGGGCGCCGGACCGCATCTCCCGGAGCTCCCGCATCTCCCGGATGCTGCCGATTGTGAAGCCCATGCCCCCTCCAACGGGTCCCGTGTGCTCTTGGTTACGAGATCGTCGCCCGGAGCGACGCAGAGTGACCCCGTGCGGAGCGAGGTGCCGGGGTTCGCGGAGGAGTGCGGCGCATGGCATGCGCCCCTGGCACGCACCACTCCAACCGATAGGGGTCGCCCTGGCTCCAGTGAACCGCGCGGACGTCTCCATGGGTTCATCCGAAGGGGTGGCGAATGGTGGCGGTTTTGCAATTTCACTCGCCACGCCAGTGATCGTAGGATTACTTTCGGTTCACACGGCGACACAGACACATGAAGACGCCCGTCGTGCGCCTATGCCAACGGCATGCCGCGGTGACATGCGCACCGGGCAGCGACGCACGGACGACGGGCCGGGATGGGGGCGTTCCAGTGGGCGGCAACGGCAGCAGCGGCGGAGGCGGCACCGCCGGGAAGCGCCCGAACGAGCGGCTCGCCTCGTGGTTCGTGCGCAGCGGCTGGTCCAAGGGCGAGCTGGCGCGGCAGGTGAACCGCCGCGCCCGCCGGCTGGGCGCCCACCACATCAGCACCGACACCTCCCGGGTGCGCCGCTGGCTCGACGGCGAGCAGCCCCGCGAACCGATCCCGCGCATCCTCTCCGAGCTGTTCTCCGAGCGCTTCGGCAGCGTGGTCGCCATCGAGGACCTCGGACTGCACGCCGGCCGTCCCACCGCCTCCGCCGGCGGCGTCGACCTGCCCTGGACGGGGCCGCAGACCGTGGCCGCCATCAGCGAGTTCTCGCGCAGCGACCTGATGCTGGCCCGCCGCGGCTTCCTCGGCACCTCCCTGAGCATGGCCGCGGGGCCGGCCCTCGTCGAGCCGATGCAGCGCTGGCTGGCGCCGTGTCCCGCGGGCACCGCGGCCGCCCCGTCCCGGGAACACGGCGGGCGGGGGACGGACCGGATCTCCGAACCCGAGCTGGAACTGCTGGAGCAGGCCATCGTGATGTTCCGCCAGTGGGACGCCCAGTGCGGCGGCGGCCTGCGGCGCAAGGCCGTCGTCGGCCAGCTCCACGAGGTCACCGAGCTCCTCCAGGACTCCCACCCCGAGCCGGTGCGGCGACGGCTGTTCAGGGTGACCGCCGAGCTGGCCGAGCTGGCCGGATGGATGAGCTACGACGTCGGCCTCCAGCCGACCGCGCAGAAGTACTTCGTCCTCGCCCTGCACGCCGCCAAGGAGGCCGGCGACCGGCCGCTGGGCGCCTACGTGCTCTCCGACATGAGCCGCCAGATGATCCACCTGGGCCGCCCCGAGGACGCGCTGGAACTGGTCCACCTCGCCCAGTACGGCAGCCGGGAGGACGCCACCCCCCGCACCCAGGCCATGCTCCACGCCGTGGAGGCGCGGGCCTACGCCAACATGGGCCGCCCCGACAGGTGCCACCGGGCGGTGCGGATGGCGCAGGACACCTTCGCCGAGGCCTCCCCGGGCGACGCCGACCCCGACTGGATCGGCTTCTTCTCCGAGGCCGAGCTCTGCGCCGAGAACGCCCACTCCTACCGCGACCTCGCCTACGTCGCCGGCCGCAGCCCCACCTACGCCTCGCTCGCCCAGCCCGAGATGGAGAAGGCCGTGGAGCTGTTCGCCCGCGAGTGCCGCGAGGACGGCAGCGGCCACCAGCGCTCCTACGCCCTGAACCTCGCCGGGATGGCCACCGTCCACCTGCTCAAGAGGGAGCCCGAGCAGTGCGCCGCACTGGCCGGCCGGGCCCTGGACGTGGCCGGGCGGCTGCGCTCGGAGCGGGTCAACACCCGCATCCGCACGACCGTCGCCTCGGCCGCCCGGGAGTTCGGCGACGTCGCCGAGATCACCGAGCTCAGCGGGCGGCTCGCCGGGGAGCTCCCCGAGGGCGGCGTGGCCCTCGCCGTGTGAGGGAGCGCTTCCCGGCCGCTCTGCCGCCGCCCCCGGGTTGTCATACGACCGCGGCGGCCACCGGGTGCCCGGCGGCCGCCGCGGCCCGCGGGCAGCGCTGCGGTGCGGGGGAGGGCGGCCGCGGGGCGCGGACGGGCGGGCGGGTTCATCCGGACGTAACACGGGGGACGTCTTCGTCACCGCCGTGAAACGCCGCGCTGCACCCCAGGAAACGGGGCTTCGCGAACCTGTGGCGCATCCTGACCCCCAGATCCGCCCCCACGGGTCGCGCACGCGAGGAGACGCCCACATTGAACGGCGCGGATACCGCTTTCGTACTGATCAGCGCGGCGCTGGTCATGCTGATGACACCCGGGCTGGCCCTGTTCTACGGCGGCATGGTCCGGGTCAAGAGCGCCCTGAACATGCTCATGATGTCCTTCATCTCCCTGGGCATCGTCAGCGTCCTCTGGGTGCTCTACGGTTACTCGCTCGCCTTCGGCACCGACACCGGCGGCCTGATCGGGAGCCTCGAGCACGTCGGCCTGAGCGGCATCGACGTCGAGACGCTGACCGGAGGCGACGAGGGCATCCCCGTCCTCGCCTTCGTCGTCTTCCAGCTGATGTTCGCCGTCCTGACGCCCGCCCTGATGAGCGGCGCACTGGCCGACCGCGTGAAGTTCAGCGCCTGGGCGCTGTTCATCACCCTGTGGGCCACCGTCGTCTACTTCCCCGTCGCCCACTGGGTGTGGGCCGAGGGCGGCTGGCTCTTCGAGCTGGAGGTCATCGACTTCGCCGGCGGCACGGCCGTCCACATCAACGCGGGCGTCGGCGCGCTGGCCGCCGTCCTGGTGGTGGGCAAGCGCATCGGCTTCAAGAAGGAGCCCATGCGGCCCCACAGCCTCCCCCTGGTGGTCCTCGGCGCGGCCCTGCTGTGGTTCGGCTGGTTCGGCTTCAACGCCGGTTCCGCGCTGGGCGCCAACGGAACCGCCGCCACCATGGCCCTGAACACGCAGGTCGCCACCGCCGCCGCCGTTCTGGGCTGGCTCGCCTACGAGCGCGTCCGCCACGGCGCCTTCACCACCCTGGGCGCCGCCTCCGGAGCCGTCGCCGGCCTGGTCGCCATCACCCCCGCCGGCGCGCACGTGAACGCCGTGGGCGCGATCGTCATCGGCCTGGTCGCCGGCCTGGTCTGCTCCTGGGCCGTCAGCCTGAAGTACAAGCTCGGCTACGACGACTCCCTGGACGTCGTCGGCGTCCACCTCGTCGGCGGTGTCGTCGGCACCCTGCTGGTCGGCTTCCTGGCCGTCGACGGGGTCGGCGGCGTGGAGCAGTTCGGCAAGCAGGCCCTCGGTGCCTTCTCGGTGATGGCCTTCTCCTTCGCGGTCTCCTGGGTCCTGGCCAAGCTGGTGGACGCCGTCGTCGGCTTCCGCGCCGACGAGGACGCCGAGACCGCCGGCCTGGACCAGGCGTACCACGCCGAGACCGCCTACGACTTCAGCGCGGTGGGCGGGTCGCCCGCGTCCCGCGGCACGGCCGGCGCGTCCGGCGCCGCAAGCTCCGACAACAGCGCGACGGCCGCGTCGCTCGACAAGAAGGTGGACGCGTGAAGCTCATCACGGCAGTCATCAAGCCGCACCGCCTGGACGAGGTGAAGGACGCGCTGCAGGCGTTCGGGGTCCAGGGCCTGACCGTCACCGAGGCCAGCGGCTACGGGCGGCAGCGGGGCCACACCGAGGTGTACCGGGGCGCCGAGTACACCGTCGACCTGGTGCCCAAGGTCCGCGTCGAGGTCCTGGTCGAGGACGAGGACGCCGAGCAGCTGATCGACGTGGTGGTCAGGGCCGCCCGCACGGGGAAGATCGGTGACGGCAAGGTCTGGAGCGTCCCGGTCGAGACGGCGGTGCGGGTCCGCACCGGTGAGCGCGGCCCGGACGCCCTGTGATCCGGCCCGGGGACCCGGCGGCCCGGCCCGCCGGCACCGCCGCCGCGCGGGGCGCGGTCCGGGCCGCCGCATGAGCGCGGAACCCGGCGGCTACGCGGCGGCCCGGCTGCGCCTCCTCACCGGGGAGGGGCGGTCCGGGCCGCCGCGCCGCGCCGCCCTCGCGGAGCTGACCGACGCCTGGCTCGCCGGGCTCCTGGGCGAGGCGGGGCGCGGGATCGCCCTGGTGGCCGTCGGGGGCTACGGCCGCGGGGAGCTCTCCCCGCGCAGCGACCTCGACCTGCTGCTCCTCCACGACGGCCGCGACCCCCGTGCCGTCGCCGGCCTCGCCGACCGCGTCTGGTACCCGGTGTGGGACCAGGGGATCGCCCTGGACCACTCGGTGCGCACCCTCGAGGAGGTCCGCCGTGCCGCCGCCGACGACCTGCGGGTGCAGCTCGGGCTGCTGGACGCACGGCACGTCGCCGGGGACGCGGAGCTGACGGCCTCCCTGCGCGCCGAGCAGCTCGCCCGCTGGCGCGCCGACGCCCACCGGCGGCTGCCGGAGCTGCGCGAGGCCGCCCAGGAGCGCGCCGGCCGCCACGGTGAGCTGCGCTTCCTCCTCGAACCCGACCTCAAGGAGGCCCGCGGTGGCCTGCGCGACGCCACCGCCCTGCGCGCCGTCGCCGCGTCCTGGCTGGCCGACGCCCCCCGCGAGGGGCTGGAGGAGGCCCGCTGCGCCCTGCTCGACGTGCGCGACGCCCTCCACCTGGCCACCGGGCGCCCGGGCGACCGCCTCGCCCTCCAGGAGCAGGACCAGGTCGCCGGAGCGCTCGGGCTGCCGGACGCGGACGCGCTGCTGCGCCGCGTGTACGAGGCGGCACGGGTGATCTCCTACGCGGGGGACGTCACCTGGCGCGAGGTGGGCCGCGTGCTGCGCTCGCGCACCATGCGCGCCCGGCGCCCCGCTCCGCGCGCCCCTCTCGCCGAGGGCGTCGTCGAGCAGGACGGCGAGGTGGTGCCGGCCCGCACCGCCCGCCTCGAACGCGACCCGGTGCTGCCGCTGCGCGCCGCCGCGGCCGCCGCCCAGACCGGACTGCCCCTGGCCCGTCCCGCGGTGCGCCGGATGGCCGCCGTCGCGCCGCCCCTCCCGGTGCCCTGGCCCGCGGAGGCCCGTGAGGCGTTCGTCACCCTGCTCGGAGCCGGCGAGGCGACCGTCGGGGTGTGGGAGGCGCTGGACGCCGAGGGGCTGGTCACCGCCCTGCTGCCGGACTGGGAGCGGGTGCGGTGCCGGCCGCAGCGCAACGCCGTGCACCGCTGGACGGTGGACCGCCACCTGGTCGAGACCGTGGTGCGGGCCCGCTCGCACGTCCGCCGGGTCGGCCGCCCCGACCTGCTGCTGGTCGCCGCCCTGCTGCACGACATCGGCAAGGGCGGGCCCGGCGACCACAGCGTCACCGGCGGGGCCATCGCCCGCGACCTGGCCGCCCGGATGGGCTTCGAAGCGGCCGACACGGCCGTCCTGGCCACGCTCGTCCGCCACCACCTGCTGCTGGTGGAGACCGCCACCCGGCGCGACCTGGACGACCCCGCCACCGTCCGCACCGTCGCCGGCGCCGTCGGCGACACCGGCACCCTGGAGCTGCTGCACGCCCTCACCGAGGCCGACGCCCTGGCCACCGGCCCGGCCGCGTGGTCGGCGTGGCGCGCGGGCCTGGTGGCCGACCTGGTCGGGCGGACCAGGGCGGTGCTGGCCGGGGAGCCCCCGCACGGGGAGGGGGGCCGCCTCGCGCGCCCCGGGGCCGGTGCCGAGGACGAGCGGCTCGCGCGGGAGGCGCGGCGCACCGGTGGCCCGGTGCTCTCCCTGCACACCCGCGCCGAGGCCCCGGTGGACGGGGGGTCCGGCCCGCCCGCCCCCGGCCCGGTCGGCGCCGAGCTGCGCATCGCCCTGCCGGACCGGCCCGGCGTCCTGCCCGCCGCGGCCGGCGTCCTGGCCCTGCACCGGCTGACCGTCCGCGCGGCCGACCTGCACACCGCCGGTCCGTCCGGCGCGGCCCCGGACGAGGCGCCCGTCCTGCTGCTGAGCTGGCGGATCGCCGCCGAGTACGGCTCGCTCCCCGGCCCCGACCGGCTCCGCGCCGACCTGGTCCGAGCCCTGGACGGCTCGCTGGACGTGCCCGCCCGCCTCGCCGAGCGCGAGGCCGCCCACCGCAGGGCCCACCGCGCCCGCCGCGGCGGCGGGGCACCGCCGCCCAGGGTGACGGTCGCCCCGGCCGGATCACGGCTGGCGACGGTGATCGAGGTGCGCGCCCAGGACGCCCCCGGGCTGCTCTACCGCATCGGGCGGGCCCTGGACGGCGCGGGCGTGACCGTGCGCAGTGCCCGCGTCAGCACGCTCGGCGCCGACGCCGTGGACGCCTTCTACGTCACCGGTCCCGGCGGCGCGCCGCTGCCCGACGCGGAGGCCGCCGGCCTCGCCCGGGAGCTGGAGCGGGCCCTGGGCGGCTGACCGCACCGCGGACGGGCCGATACCCTTGGAGGTCGACCGCCACCGCCGCAACGCGAAGGATCCGCGACCGCCGTGTTCGACACTCTCTCCGATCGCCTCACAGCGACGTTCAAGAACCTCAGGGGCAAGGGCCGTCTGAGCGAGGCGGACATCGACGCCACGGCGCGCGAGATCCGTATCGCCCTGCTGGAGGCCGACGTCGCCCTGCCCGTGGTGCGGGCCTTCATCAAGCAGGTCAAGGAGCGCGCCACGGGCGCGGAGGTCTCCAAGGCCCTGAACCCCGCGCAGCAGGTCGTCAAGATCGTCAACGAGGAGCTCATCGGCATCCTCGGCGGCGAGACCCGCCGCCTGCGGTTCGCCAAGACCCCGCCCACCGTGATCATGCTCGCCGGCCTCCAGGGCGCGGGCAAGACGACCCTGGCGGGCAAGCTGGGCCACTGGCTCAAGGCCCAGGGCCACGCCCCGCTGCTGGTCGCCTGCGACCTCCAGCGACCCAACGCCGTCAACCAGCTCACCGTCGTCGCCGAGCGCGCGGGCGTGGGCGTCTACGCCCCCGAGCCGGGCAACGGCGTCGGCGACCCGGTCAAGGTCGCCCAGGACTCGATCGAGTACGCCCGCACCAAGCAGTACGACGTGGTCATCGTCGACACCGCCGGACGCCTGGGCATCGACGAGGAGCTGATGCGGCAGGCCGCCGACATCCGCGACGCGGTCCGCCCCGACGAGGTCCTCTTCGTCGTCGACGCCATGATCGGCCAGGACGCCGTCAACACCGCCGAGGCCTTCCGCGACGGCGTCGGCTTCGACGGCGTGGTCCTCTCCAAGCTCGACGGCGACGCCCGCGGCGGTGCGGCCCTGTCGATCGCGCACGTCACCGGCCGCCAGGTCATGTTCGCCTCCAACGGCGAGAAGCTGGACGACTTCGACGCCTTCCACCCCGACCGGATGGCATCCCGCATCCTGGGCATGGGCGACGTCCTCAGCCTCATCGAGAAGGCCGAGCAGACCTTCAGCCGGCAAGAGGCCGAGAAGATGGCCGCCAAGCTGGCCAAGGGGCCGAAGGAGTTCACCCTCGACGACTTCCTGTCCCAGATGGAGCAGGTCCGCAAGATGGGCTCCCTCTCCAAGCTGCTGGGGATGATGCCCGGCATGGGGCAGATGCGGGAGCAGATCAACAGCATCGACGAGCGCGACGTGGACCGCACCGCCGCGATCATCAAGTCGATGACCCCCGCCGAGCGCGAGGACCCCACGATCATCAACGGCTCGCGGCGGGCCCGCATCGCCCGGGGCTCCGGCGTGGACGTCAGCGCGGTGAAGAACCTCGTGGAGCGCTTCTTCGAGGCCCGCAAGATGATGTCGCGGATGGCCCAGGGCGGCGGGATGCCGGGCATGCCCGGGATGCCGGGCCTGCCGGGGGCGGGCGGCGCCCGCAAGAAGGGCAAGCAGAAGAAGGCCAAGGGCAAGCAGCGCTCGGGCAACCCGATGAAGCGCAAGGCGGAGGAGCAGGCGCTGGCCGAGCGCCGCGCCGCGGCCCAGGGCAGCGCCTTCGGCCTGCCCGGCGGGCAGGTCCCGGACGACTTCGAGCTGCCCCAGGAGTTCAAGGACCTCCTCCCGCCCAAGTGACACGGCGCCCGCCGGCGCGGACGGCGGGCGCGGAACGGGCGGGCGGGTCCTTCAGGACCCGCCCGCCCGTTCCCCGGGGCGGCCCCGCTCCCGCGCCTCCGGGCCGTGTGCCCGGCGCCGGGCACACGGCCCGGACGCGGCGGCGCCCGTCAGGTCATGGCGACGACGTACCGGAACAGGTTCTGCATCCACACGGTGCCGTCGGGCCGCACGTGCGGACGCAGCGCCTCGGCCAGCTCCTTGGTGACCTGCCCCTCGTCCGTCGCCCGGACCGCCGCGTCGTACAGGCCGGTGGAGACCAGGCCCCGCACCGCGCTGTCCAGGTCGGCGTAGCCGAACGGGCACGCCACCCGCCCCGAGCCGTCGGGCCGGAGCCCGGCCCGCCGGGCCAGGTCCTCCAGGTCGTCCCGGCCGCCGGGCCGCCAGCAGCGCCCGGCCGTCCGCCGCGGCTCGGCCAGCCGCTCGGCCACCCGCAGCGCGGGGGCGGCGGCGCAGCGCTCGGCCGGGCCCCAGCCCGCCAGCACCACCGGAACGCCCCGTCCCGTCACCTGCGCCACCCGCGCCAGCACCTCCGGGCCGGGCAGGGTGTCGAAGGCCGTCACCAGGGTCGGCGGCGGCCCCTCGCGCAGCGCCGCGGCCTCCGGCCCGCCGTCCGGTCCGCCGGGAAGCACCCGCGCGCTCCAGTGCCGCGCCCCCCACTGCGGCTCCGGCAGCAGCCGCTGCCGGGCCAGCTCCAGGCGTGCCTCGTCGGTGTCCGTCCCCGTGACGGTGGCGCCGCGGGCGGCTGCCATCACCAGCGCCAGTCCGGAGCCGCAGCCCAGACCCAGCACGTGCGTGTGCCGTCCGACCTCGAACCGTTCGTACACCGCCTCGTAGAGCGGAACCAGCATCCGTTCCTGGATCTCCGCCCAGTCCCGGGCGGGCCGCGGGAGGTGCCGCTGTGCGAGCGTGGGTGCCATCGCAACATCCCCATTCCGATGGAAGATCGCCGGAAACCCGGCCGCCGTCTGTCCCCCGAGAGGTGTCCCCGAAAGCAGGGAACTGCGCATCTGTCCCCGAGTCCAGAGGGTGCGCCGGGATGTCTCGCCCGCGCCGCCCGCGCGCATTCCTACGTTCCCCCGACATCCCGGTTCACGCATCCGCAGCACCGCGCCGTAACATGCGCGACATGGCAAAGGCTCCCGTACTCACTCCCCGGGCGGACGACTTCCCGCGCTGGTACCAGGACGTGATCAGCAAGGCCGAGCTGGCCGACAACGGACCGGTGCGCGGCACCATGGTCATCCGGCCGTACGGGTACGGGCTCTGGGAGCGGATGCAGCGGGACATGGACGCCCGCATCAAGGCCCAGGGCGTGGAGAACGCCTACTTCCCCCTGTTCATCCCGCAGTCCTACCTGTCCCGGGAGGCCGAGCACGTCGAGGGCTTCGCCCCGGAGCTCGCGGTGGTCACGCACGGCGGCGGCAAGGAGCTGGAGGAGCCGGTGGTCGTCCGGCCCACCTCCGAGACGATCGTCAACGACTACTTCTCCAAGTGGGTGCAGAGCTACCGCGACCTGCCCCTGCTGATCAACCAGTGGGCCAATGTGGTGCGCTGGGAAATGCGTCCCCGCCTCTTCCTGCGAACGAGTGAGTTCCTGTGGCAGGAGGGGCACACCGCCCACGCCACCTACGAGGACGCACGGGACTTCGCGGCCCGCATCCACCGGCACGTCTACGCCGACTTCATGGAGAACGTCCTGGCCATGGACGTCGTGCTGGGCCGCAAGACCCCCAAGGAGCGCTTCGCGGGCGCCCTCAACACCCTCACCCTGGAGGGCATGATGGGCGACGGCAAGGCGCTCCAGATGGGCACCAGCCACGAACTGGGCCAGAACTTCGCCAAGGCGTTCGACACCCGGTACCTGTCGAGGGACGGCGGGCGGGAGTACGTCTGGCAGACCTCCTGGGGCTCGACCACCCGGATGATCGGCGCCCTGGTGATGATGCACGGCGACGACCACGGCCTGCGCGTCCCGCCGCGCCTGGCCCCGGTCCAGGCCGTCGTCCTGGCCATCAAGGGCGACGAGGCGGTGCTCGCCAAGGCCCGCGAGGTCGGCGACCGGCTCGCCGCTGCCGGGGTCCGGGTGAAGGTCGACGACCGCACCGACACCCCCTTCGGCCGCCGTGCGGTGGACTGGGAGCTCAAGGGCGTCCCGCTGCGGATCGAGATCGGCCCGCGCGATCTGGAGAGCGGCACCGCGATGCTGGTCCGCCGCATCGCCGGGGGCAAGGAGCCGGTGGCCGTCGACGCGCTGGCCGAGCTGTGCCCCGGGCTGCTGGAGGAGGACCAGGCGCTGCTGCTGCGCCAGTCCCGCGAGCGCCGTGAGGCCCGCACCGCGGACGTGCGGACGCCGGAGGAGGCCGCCGAGGTCGCCGCCGGCGGGGGCTGGGCCCGCATCCCCTGGGCCGACCTGGGGCCCGAGGGCGAGGCGAAGCTGGCCGAGCAGGCCGTCACCGTCCGGTGCCTGGTGGGCGAGGACGGGTCGGTTCCCCGGTCCGACGACGCTCCCGGTACGGTGGCCGTGGTGGCCCGCGCCTACTGAGCCGCCGGAGCGCCCGACGGCTTGCACGGGGGCGCGCCGGCAGGCCGGTACGCCCCCTCTTGGGGCGGGTGGGGCCGGGTCATCCCCGGATCGGCGCACCCGCCCCCGTCGGGCATGCATCAACCTGAACTGACTGGTACGTGCAAAATTATTTGGGATGCCCCGTAATCGGAACACCGGGACACTCTGGCTCGTTGTGCACGACGTGAGCACGACACCACCTGTACTCGCCGCCGAGCTGGCACTCGCATGGGCCGACATTCAACGGCACCACCCCGAGCTGCCCGACCTGGCCGCGCCCGAATCGCTGATCGGGGAGTCGTCGTCCGCATGCGGCGCCGAGCTCTCCTTCGAGAGGCTGCTGCACGAGGCAGTCCACGGGATCGCCGCCGCCCGCGGAGTCCGGGACACCTCGCGTGCCGGCCGATACCACAACCGCCGCTTCCTGGCGATCGCCGAGGAACTGGGCCTGGCGCACTCGGATGAGCCGCATCCGAGCAGCGGGTTCTCGCTGGTCGTCATGGAGCCCGAGACGCGGAAGCGCTACCGGCCCACCATCGAACGGCTCCAACGCGCCCTGCGCGCCCACAGCGCCGCCACCGCCACCGACACCTCCCGCGCCTTCCGGGGGCCGGCCGCCCGGCACGGGTCCTCCGGCGGCGGGGTGAGGGTCAAGGCGGTCTGCGACTGCGGGCGCAACGTCCGGGTCGTGCCGTCCGTCCTGGCGCAGGCGCCGATCATGTGCGGAGCCTGCGGGAAGCCGTTCCGCATCCCGGAGAAGGAGGCGGTCGGGGTGGGTTGAACAGGACGCGCAGCGGCCGGAGGGCGCCGGGGGGAGCCGGAAGGGGGCCGGCGGCCGGGGGGAAACGCGACCGCGAGGTGTGGCACAATGGGCGGCTGTACTCGACAGCCGCACAGGACCCCTCTCTCCTCCGGCTGACGCGTCCATCGGACCTCTCGGGTACCACCACCCCACGTGGCATCCCGCCGGGTCCCACCACGCCAACACCAGGAGACACCACAGCCGTGGCAGTCAAGATCAAGCTGAAGCGACTGGGCAAGATCCGTTCGCCTCACTACCGCATCATCGTCGCCGACTCCCGCACGCGTCGCGACGGCCGGGCCATCGAGGAGATCGGTCTGTACCACCCGGTGCAGAACCCCTCGCGCATCGAGGTCGACTCGGAGCGCGTCCAGTACTGGCTGGGTGTCGGCGCGCAGCCGACCGAGCCGGTCCTGGCCATTCTGAAGGTCACCGGCGACTGGCAGAAGTTCAAGGGCCTGCCCGCCCCGGAGCCGATGAAGGTCGCCGAGCCCAAGCCCGACAAGCGCGCCCTCTTCGAGGCCGCCGCCAAGGCGTCGGGGGACGAGCCCAAGGGTGAGGCCATCACCCCGAAGGCGAAGAAGGCCGACAAGAAGGCGGACGAGGCCGAGGCCCCCGCCGAGTCGACCGAGGCGTGACCATGCTGGAAGAGGCCCTCGACCATCTGGTGAAGGGCATCGTCGACCACCCCGACGAGGTGCAGGTCGAATCCCGCACCCTGCGTCGCGGGCGCGTGCTGGAGGTCCGGGTCCACCCCGACGACCTCGGCAAGGTGATCGGCCGCAACGGCCGGACCGCACGCGCGCTGCGCACCGTCGTCGGGGCCCTCGGCGGGCGGGGCGTCCGCGTCGACCTCGTCGACGTCGACCAGATCCGCTGAGAGTCACAGCGAACAGCACGAGGCACCGGCACGGGCCGGGGGCGGCACCGCCGCCCCCGGCCCGTGCCGTCCTGTACGAGAACAACCTGGAGTGACGAGCAGTGCAGCTGGTAGTCGCACGCATCGGCCGCGCCCACGGCATCAAGGGCGAGGTCACGGTGGAGGTGCGCACCGACGAGCCCGAGGTGCGACTGGCCCCCGGCGCGGTCCTGGCCACCGATCCCGCCTCCGTCGGCCCGCTGACCATCGCCGCCGGCCGCGTCCACAGCGGACGGCTGCTGCTGCGCTTCGAGGGCGTGCGCGACCGCACCGCCGCCGAGGCGCTGCGGAACACCCTCCTGATCGCGGAGGTCGACCCGGACGAGACCCCCGAGGACCCCGACGAGTACTACGACCACCAGCTGGTCGACCTCGACGTCGTCACCCGCGACGGAGCGGCCGTCGGCCGGATCGAGGAGATCGCCCACCTGCCCTACCAGGACCTGCTCGTGGTGCGCAGGGAGGACGGGGGAGAGGTGCTGATCCCCTTCGTCGCCGAGATCGTGCCCGAGATCGACCTGGAGGCGCAGCGCGCGGTCGTCGACCCGCCCCCGGGTCTGCTGGACGACCGGGCCGTCATCGCCGGCTCCCGCACGGAGGAGGACGGCGACGGCGGCGGCGCCGGGAGGAGCGGCGCGGACGGCGGCCGGAAGGGGGGAGGGGCCTGATGCGGCTCGACATCGTCACGATCTTCCCCGAGTACCTGGAACCCCTGAACGTCTCCCTCGTCGGCAAGGCCCGCGCCCGCGGACTGCTCGACGTGCGCGTCCACGACCTGCGGCAGTGGACGCACGACCGGCACAACACCGTCGACGACACCCCCTACGGGGGCGGCCCCGGCATGGTGATGAAGCCCGAGCCCTGGGGCGAGGCCCTGGACGCGGTCATCGCCTCCGGCCGGAGCGGCGCCGGGGACGGGGCCGCGGCGGGGGACTCCGGCGCGGGCGGACCGGTCGTCGTCGTCCCCACTCCCAGCGGCAGCCCGTTCACCCAGGCGACCGCCGTCGAGCTGGCCGCCGAACCCTGGCTGGTCTTCACCCCGGCCCGCTACGAGGGCATCGACCGCCGCGTGATCGACGAGTACGGCGAGCGCCTGAGGGTGCGGGAGCTGTCCATCGGCGACTACGTGCTGGCCGGCGGGGAGGCGCCCGTGCTGGTCATGGTCGAGGCCGTCGCCCGGCTGCTGCCCGGCGTGCTGGGCAACGCCGAGTCCCACCGCGACGATTCCTTCGCCCCCGGGGCCATGGCCGACCTCCTCGAGGGCCCCGTCTACACCAAGCCACCGGTGTGGCGCGGCCGCGGCATCCCCGAGGTGCTGCTCAGCGGCCACCACGGGCGGATCGCCCGCTGGCGCCGCGACCAGGCCTTCATCCGCACCGCGCGGCACCGCCCCGACCTCATCGAGCGCTGCGACCCCGCCGCGCTGGACGCCGCGGACCGCGAGCTGCTGGCGGAGCTGGGCTGGAGCGAGGGACCCGACGGCCGATTTGGGCGTGCCGCCACCGGCGTGGAAGAATAGGCCGCTGCCCACGTCCGGCGCGCGACCCTGCCACAGGGGGACCGACGCCCGCCGGTGCGGTGGCCCTCCGACATCCCAGACGAACCGTTCCGCCGATGACCTGTGGCATCGGCGAGGAAAGCAGACCGACATGCACCTGCTCGACAGCGTCGACTCCGCCTCGCTGCGCAGCGACATCCCCAGCTTCCGCCCCGGTGACACCGTCAACGTCCACGTCCGCGTCATCGAGGGCAACCGCTCCCGCGTGCAGCAGTTCAAGGGCGTCGTCATCCGCCGCCAGGGCTCGGGCGTCCGCGAGACCTTCACCGTCCGCAAGGTCAGCTTCAGCGTCGGCGTGGAGCGCACCTTCCCGGTGCACACCCCGGTCGTCGAGAAGATCGAGGTCGTCACCCGCGGTGACGTCCGCCGCGCCAAGCTGTACTACCTGCGCGAGCTGCGCGGCAAGGCCGCGAAGATCAAGGAGAAGCGCGAGAAGTGACCGCGGCACGGCCCCGCGGAGGCGGCCGGCGCGGCGCACGCGCGCCCGTCCCGGCCGCCCCGAGGGGGCCGTCGCGCCGCCGTCCGTCCGGAGACCGCCGCGGCCGGGTTAGGCTCTCGGCTCGATGGACACCGAAGGACGGCACACACCTCCCACGGAGCGCGACCGCGCCCCGCACCCCGGCCGGGGGCGGGGACGCCGGTCGCGCTCCGTGCGTTGTACGGCCCTGGCGGCGGGGGCGGCCGGAGTGCTCTTGCTGATCCACGCCTTCGTGCTGGAGCCTTTCCGCATCCCGAGCGACTCGATGGCGAACACCCTCGAAACCGGCGACCGGGCCCTGGTGAACAAGCTGGCGTACCGTTTCGGCAACCTTCCGGCCCGCGGGGACGTTGTCGTGTTCGACGGCGCCGGTTCGTTCGACCCGGCGCGCTCGGGCGGTTCCGACTACGTCAAGCGGGTCGTCGGGGTCGGCGGGGACCGGGTGACGTGCTGCGACGAGCGGGGGAGGATCGAGGTGAACGGCGAACCCGTGGACGAGGCGTACCTCCATCCCGGCGACCGGCCCTCGGCCGTGCCCTTCGACGTCGAGGTCCCCGAAGGGCGGCTGTGGGTGATGGGCGACCACCGGTCCCGGTCGAGCGACTCCCGGGACCACCTCGGCTCCCCCGGAGGGGGCACCGTCCCGGTGGACCGCGTCGTCGGCCGGGCCGACTGGATCGTCTGGCCCGTCGAGCGCATCGGCTCCCTGCGGGGCCGGCATGGGTAGGCGCGGACGGCCCAGGGGGGGCCGGGAGACCGACGGGGCCCCCGCCGCGGAGCCGCACGACCCCGGGACGCCGCGCAGGCCCGGGGAGGGGCGGGCCGACCGGCGGCGCGCGGCCCGGCGGATCAGACGGCGCCGGAGGCTGTCGGTCACCAAGGAGATACCCGTCCTGGTGGGTGTCGCGCTGCTGATCGCCCTGGTGCTGAAGACGTTCCTGGTCCAGGCGTTCGTCATCCCCTCCGGCTCCATGGAGCAGACCATCAGGATCGACGACCGGGTCCTGGTGGACAAGCTGACCCCCTGGTTCGGCTCCCGTCCCGAACGCGGCGACGTGGTCGTCTTCAAGGACCCCGGGGGCTGGCTGCCGCCGCAGGAGAAGCCCGAGCGGAACGACCCCGTCGGCGTCAAGCAGGGCAGGCAGTTCCTGACGTTCATCGGCCTGCTGCCCTCGGACGACGAACAGGACCTGATCAAACGGGTCATCGCGGTCGGCGGCGACACCGTCGGGTGCTGCGACGAGGACGGCCGGATCACGGTCAACGGCACGTCCCTCGACGAGCCCTACCTCCACCCCGGGAACGCCCCCTCGCAGATGCCGTTCGAGGTGGAGGTGCCCGAGGACCGCATCTTCGTCATGGGCGACCACCGCGCCAACTCCGCCGACTCCCGTTACCACTTGAAGGAGCCGGGGAAGGGGACCATCCCGGAGAGCCTCGTGGTGGGCAAGGCCATGGTCATCGCCTGGCCGTACTCCCACTGGCGACGGCTGGAGGAGCCCGAGACCTACGCCTCCGTGCCGGACCCGCGCGGCGCGTCCACCTCCGCGGCGGCGGGCGGCGACAATGAGTTGATGCGGATCCCGCGCCCTGCGGAACTTCCGCTCGTTATGGGAGTGGCAGGCGTCGGCCTGCACCGGCTGAGGCGCGGGCGACGACGCAGTACGAGCAGTGTGAGGAGTGGATGTGGGGGACGTGGCGGTCGGAGCACGCTCCGGCGCGGACGGACCGGACAGGCGGGCCGAGGAGGAGCAGGCGGAGCGAGGCGAGCGGTCGGACGCGAGCCCGGAAGGCCGTGATCCGGAGGGCGGCGCGGACCCGGGCGGCGCGGGAGGAGGCGGCGGAGGAGACGTGACGGAGAAGAAGCAGCGCTCCTTCCTCAAGGAACTCCCCATCCTGATCGGCGTCGCCCTGCTCCTGGCCCTGCTGATCAAGACGTTCCTCCTTCAGGCGTTCTCCATCCCCTCCGACTCGATGCAGAACACCCTGCAGCGGGGCGACCGGGTCCTGGTGGACAAACTGACGCCCTGGTTCGGCTCCGAACCCGAGCGGGGCGAGGTCGTCGTCTTCCACGACCCGGGCGGCTGGCTGGACGAGAGCACCCAGAGCGACCCCGGCGGCATCGCCGGGGCCTTCCAGGGGTTCATGAGCTTCATCGGCCTGATGCCCTCGGCCGAGGACCAGGACCTGATCAAGCGGGTCGTCGCGGTCGGCGGAGACACCGTGGCCTGTGAGAGGAACGGCCCCGTCACCGTCAACGGCAAGGCCCTGGACGAGCGGTCCTACATCTTCCCCGGAAGCGCTCCCTGCGGCCCCGAGGGCTTCGGGCCGGTGAAGATCCCCGAGGGGCGGATCTGGGTGATGGGCGACAACCGCCAGAACTCCCTGGACTCCCGCTTCCACCAGGACCTCGAGGGGCGGGGCACCGTCCCGGTGGACCAGGTCGTCGGACGGGCCGTCGTCAAGGCGTGGCCGATCGACCGGTGGGGCACCCTCCCGGTTCCGGACGCCTTCGCCGAGAAGGGCCTGGCCGCCGCCCCGGCGGCGCTGGGCGTCGCGGGCGCGCTGCCGCTGGTGCTGTGGCGGCGCCGGCGCCTGACGGCCCGGACGGAGCCCCGGGCCGCCCGCGGGTGGAAGGAGGCCGGCCGCTCCGAGGGCTGACCCGCGCGCGTACCCGGAGGTAGGCTGCGGCCAGGCCGTCGGCGGATCCACACCTCCCGGGAGAGCGCACCAGTGAGCAGAGCCGAACGAACCGGGGGCCGGGGCCGTCTGGGCCACGTCCTGTCGTCGCTGGCCGTCGCGGTGGGCTGCGTCCTCTTCCTGGGCGGTTTCGTGTGGGCCGCCCTGCTCTACCGGCCCTACACCGTGCCCACCGGCTCCATGGCGCCCACCGTGGAGGCCGGGGACCGCGTCCTGGCCGAGCGCATCGACGGGGACGAGGTCAGGCGCGGCGACGTGGTGGTCTTCCTGGATCCCCTGTGGGGCAACATGCCGATGATCAAGCGGGTCGTCGGCGTGGGCGGCGAGACCGTCCGGTGCTGCGACCGCGACGGCAGGCTGACCATCGACGGCGAGCCCCTGGAGGAGCCCTACCTGAAGCAGCGGGGCCACGCCTCCTTCTCCGCCTTCGAGGCGACCGTCCCGGAGGGGAAGCTCTTCCTCCTCGGGGACCACCGCGGCTCCTCGCTGGACTCCCGCACGCACCTGGAGGACGCCGGCAACGGCTCCGTCGACCGCGCCGCGGTGACCGGCCGTCTCGACGCCACCGTCTGGCCCCCGGGCAGCGCGGGCATGGTCGAGCGCCCGGAGGGCTTCGCGGCGCTGCCCGGCGGGATCTCCCGGCCGGGGCCGCTGCGGCCCGCCCTGCTGGCGATCGCCGCCGGCGCCGCCTTGATCTTCGGCGGCGCCGCGCAGGGGGCGGTCGCCTCGGTCCGCGGGAAGCGGGCCCGGCTGTCGCACAATGGGGGGACGCACCGCTGAAGGGGAACACGCCATGAGCGCCGAGGATCTCGAGAAGTACGAGACCGAGATGGAGCTGAAGCTCTACCGGGAGTACCGGGACGTCGTCGGGCTGTTCCGGTACGTGATCGAGACCGAACGGCGCTTCTACCTCACCAACGACTACGAGATGCAGGTGCACTCCGTCCAGGGCGAGGTCTTCTTCGAGGTGTCCATGGCCGACGCCTGGGTGTGGGACATGTACCGGCCGGCCCGCTTCGTCAAGCAGGTCAGGGTGCTCACCTTCAAGGACGTCAACATCGAGGAGCTCAACAAGAGCGACCTCGACCTGCCCGAGGACACCGGCTTCAAGCGGTGAGCGATCTCCGCGGCCCCGCGCCCGAGGGAAGGGGGGCCGGGCGGTTCCGGGAACCGGCCCGCGGGAGCCGGGGGAGGGGCGGCCGGCCCGTCCACGCCGGCCCGCGCCGCTCACCCGCACGGGTGGGCGAGTTGTCCACAACCGGCGGGTAGTCCACCGAAACGGGCCGCGAACCGCCCGACCGCCCCCTGCGCCGTCACAGTCGGACCCGGAGGTGGTTCCGATGAGCGGCAACGACGCCGGGAACGGCAACGGCAGGAACGACAACGGCAGGTACGGAGGCAACGTCCGGTACGGCGGCGGCCGGGCCGGCAACGCGCTCGGGCGCTACGGCGAGGACCTGGCCGCCCGGCGCCTGCGCGAGGCGGGCATGGTCGTCCTCGACCGCAACTGGCGCTGCCGGGACGGTGAGATCGACATCGTCGCCCGAGACGCCGACGCCCTGGTCGTCTGCGAGGTCAAGACCCGCAGGACGGGGCCCTACGGGCATCCGGCGGCCGCCATCAGCCCGAGCAGGGCCGCACGGCTGCGCAGGCTGGCCTCCCACTGGCTCACCCAGCGGTGGCTCGCCCGCTACGGCCGCCTCCCGGCCGGCGGGGTGCGCATCGACCTCGTCGGCATCGTCCTGCCCGACCGGGGCGCCCCCCAGGTGCAGCACCTGAAGGGGGTGGCCTGACATGGGTTTCGCCCGCACCTGCTCGGTCGCCCTCGTCGGCGTCGACGGAGTGGTCGTCGAGGTCCAGGCCGACCTCGAACCCGGCCTGGCGACCTTCACCCTCGTCGGACTGCCGGACAAGAGCCTGGTCGAGAGCCGCGACCGGGTCAGGGCCGCCGTCGTCAACTCGGGCATCGACTGGCCCCAGCGGAAGCTCACCGTCGGCCTCAGCCCCGCGTCGGTCCCCAAGAGTGGCAGCGGCTTCGATCTAGCGAATCCTGGTGAACCACCCTTATAGCGTGGCAGGATACGGCCATGCGCTTCGACCCGCCCACCGTCCCCACCCGCGCCATCATCTACTGCCGCATCAGCCGCGACCGCGAGGGCGCCGGCCTCGGTGTCGAGCGGCAACGGGAGGACTGCGAGGCGCTCGCCGCGCAGCTCGGCGTCGAGGTCGTCGCGGTCTACTCCGACAACGACCTGTCCGCCTACAGCGGCAAGCCCAGGCCGGGTTACCGGCAGCTTCTGGACGACCTCCGTGCCGGGCGCGCGGACACCGTGCTGGCGTGGCACACCGACCGTCTCCACCGCTCCCCGGCCGAGCTGGAGGAGTACATCGACGTGTGCCAGCCCCGCGACGTGCAGACCCGCACGGTGAAGGCGGGGGCGCTGGACCTGTCCACCGCGTCCGGGCGGATGATCGCCCGGCAGCTCGGCGTCCAGGCCCGGTACGAGGTGGAGCGGATGGTGGAGCGGCAGCGCCGGACGCGGGATCAGATGGCTCAGCGCGGCGTCTGGTTCGGCGGCAGGCGGCCGTTCGGGTACGAGGCGGATGGGGTGACCGTCCGCGAGGAGGAGGCGGCGCTGATCCGCGAGGCGGCCCACGCCGTACTCGCCGGGGCGTCGCTGCGCGCCATCGCCGCCGACTGGAACCAGCGGGGCATCCGCACCTCCACCGGGTCCGAGTGGGAGGGGGCCGAGGTCGGGGCGATGCTCCGGCGTCCTCGGAACGCGGGGATAGTCCGCCACCGCGGGGAGGAGGCCGGGCCCGCGTCGTGGCCGGCGGTGCTGGAGGAGCCGCTATGGCGGTCCGTCGTGGCGGTGCTCACCGATCCGGAGCGGCGCACCACTCCGGGCAACGAACGCAAGTACTTGGGCAGCGGGATCTACTTGTGCGGGGTGTGTGCGGACGGGACGACGATGCGGTGTACCACCAGCAGCGCCACGTCCGGCGGGCACCGCGTCCCGGACTACGGGTGCCGCCGCCGGAAACACTTGACCCGCCGCACCGACCCGCTGGACGACTACGTGACGCTGATACTCCTGGACCGGGTGGCGCGGCTGGATGCGGCGGATCTGCTGGCCGTGGAGGAGGATCCGGTGGACGTGGCCGGGGCGCAGGCGGACATTCAGCAGGCGCGGGCGACGCTGGACTCGCTCGCCGCGGCGCTCGGCGCTGGGGAGATGGACATGCAGGAGTGGCGGGTGGCGTCGCAGGCCGCGCGTGCCCGTATGGAGCGCGCGGAGCGGACGCTGGCGGGTGCGGTCCGGGCGGATCCTGTGGCGGCGCTGGTGGCCGCTGAGGACCCCACGGAGGCGTGGAACGGCATGGACCTCAGCAGGCGGCGGGCGGTGCTGGCCTCTCTGATGACGGTGACGGTGCTCCCGGCCCCCCGCGGCCGGCGCCCAGGCGGCGGCTACTTCGACCCGTCGGCGGTGCGGATCGAGTGGAAGCGCTGAGCCCCGGTTGATCAGGCCGGGGCTCAGCTGGCCGTGCACGGGCGCTTGGGGGCGGCCTCCGTGCGCGGCCGTCGCGTGGGGGGCAACGGTCCCTCTACCCCCATGAACACCTTGTCTAACACGCGCCCCAGATGAATGTCACACCGTGTGGCACTGACAAACGATCACCGCCGCTTCAGCGTGAGCGCGTGCACGCCCACGACCCGCCCCCCGATTGGCTCACCGCCTGGAGACGGGAGGTCGGCGCCCGCATCCGCAACTACCGCCGCGCCGCCGGGTTATCGCAGGAGCAACTGGCCGGGCTCCTCTACATGGAGCGGCGGACCATCCACCGCCTGGAAGCCGGGGCCACGTCGCCGCCGCTGGACCGGATCCTGCACATCGCCCGTGTGCTGGAGGTGTCTCCGGCGTCGCTGCTGCCCGACGAGTAGGGCCCCGCCTGCGTGCCCTTCCGGGGGTGGAGAGCAGCAGACGGGGCCCCGTGCGCCCGGGATCCTGGTGGTACGCCGTCCGCCTCCGCCGAGGCGAGTCCAGGACCCCGGGCAGTCAGTGGGGGCCGTCCGGGTAGCCGGCGCCCTCTCGGCAGCTGCGGCACCACACGACCGTGGGGGCGGCCCGGGTCTCCCCGGGCGGGTCGTACACAGGCTGGAGGTCGCCGGGGAGGTGGCAGCGGCAGCAGACAGGAGCGGCCGGGCTCTCCCGGTCGGTGCGGGCCAGCAGCCACTCCACGTCCCGCGCGAGCTGGAGCACGTGCTGGTGGGCGGAGGCGAGGCCCTGACCGGGGCCGGTCGTGAGCCGCTCCCGGATCGCGTCGAGCCGCAGAGCGGCGCCGTACCAGTCGCAGCCGCCCTGCCACATGCGGGATACGCGGACGCTGGCCGGGGGCAGGAGTGCCGTGATGTGCCTGAGGAGGCGGTCCCGCAGGTCGGTGAGGGTGTCGTGGCGGGGCAGTGGCCCGTCCTCGGTGGCGAGGGCCTCGCGGGCTGCCTCGTGGGCGGTGTCGCGCCCGGGAGGGGTCGTGTCGGGTGGTGCGCCGGTAGCCTGAGTCATGTCGCCCTGCTCCCATCAGGTCGGCCGTCCCCCCGGATCACACGCCCGTGGTCGCGGGGGATCACTCTGTGTGGGCCCACCGTACCGGAATCGCGTCCGTCCGCGTCCATCCGATCTCAAGAACTCTCGACCGCGCTCACAAGATGCCGTGCGCACCCGACCGCGCGACGCTGGCGGGTATGGACGAGGAGCCGGTCATCCCTCTGTACGCCTACGAGCGTCTCGCCGCCGACCTGGAGGCCGAGATCGCCTCGGGGCGGCTGCCGGTGGGTGCGCGGCTGGAGGGCGAGCGGGAGATGGCGGACATGCGCGGCGTCTCCCTGAACACGGTGCGGTCCGCGCTCAAGCTGCTGCGGGAGCGGGGACTGGTGGCGATGAAGCCGGGCGCCGGGACGTTCGTGATCCGCTCCCGGCGGCCGGACACGCCCTAGATGCGACGACCCCCGCTCAATTGGGCGGGGGTCGTCGTAGCCCCGCAAGTGCGGGGAACACTTCATATGCCACTTGGACGGTTCCTCTTCCCAAGGGCCACCCCCGCACAAGCGGGGACGGGCGCCACTGTAGCGGGTGGAGAGGGTTGCGAGTCAAGGGAGGCTCAACTCGTTGACAACCTCGCCCCACCTGGGGCAAGGTTGGGGTGTGAGGTCGGCGAACCACGGCGGCCCCAACTGCGGAAGGAGCCTGCGATGGCCACCGAGATTGCCAGCAACATTCCCGGTCGCACCATCCACCCTTACCCCCTCCTTGACGAGATCGCCGAGCGTCACAACCTCAGCGACCGTGAGGCACACGAGGCTATCCACGCCATGCTTGACCAAATCGCCGACATTGATGGCGACGTAGTGCTGGAGCAGCGCCCCATCCGCCCGGAACTCCTGGAGTCCAACCCTCACGACCTGGATGTTTACTGGTGGCTGACGGTCTCCGACGAGACGGCGCAGGAGATCCGCGATGCCCTCGCCGCCCAGTACGAGAACGCCGCCTGACACCCACCGACAATGAGCGGCCCGCCCCCGGAGGCACCTCGGCGGCGGGCCGCTCCGGCACAGGAGGGAGCCCCGATGCCCGAAACTACCGGCCATGAGTGGTGGACGGCGGCCCAGGTCGCCGACCATCTCGGCATACAACCCGGCAGCGTCCGCCGGCAGATGTCCCGATGGGGCATCACCCGCGAGTACGTCCCCAGCAGCAATGGCCGACCCGAAGCGAGGTACGACGCGGCCGAGGTCCGCGCCGCCCACGCCGCCCGGCCGGGACGTGGCGCCCGCACCGACCTCCCCAGTACGGCATGACGAAAGCGCCCCCGTCGCCCCCCATGAAGGGGAACGACGGGGGCACACGATGGGACGACACAGACACCCGGTCCGGCCTCACAGCCCGGGGCCGGACCGGGCCTCACACCCCTGACCGGTAGTACTCCTCCACCTCCCGCGGCGGCGGCTCAGGCGTACCGCCCAGCCCCGTCACCTGATCCCGCAGCAGCAGCGCCCACCGCGACACCGACCACAGCACTCCCCGCACGCGGGTGATCTCCTGCCGCAGCTCGCCGCTCTCCTCCTTCAGCCGCTCCACGGACGCTTGAAGGACGGACAGATCCACTTCCTTCGCCTGCGGGGCGGTCGAGATCCGCGCGGCCACGCGGGACCCCCGCACGCTGAACCAGCCCGCCACCACAGCGGCGAGGACAGCGGCCACCGCCCCCGCTACAGCCACGAGTGTGCTCACCCGGGTCTCCTATCAGCGCCCCGGCGCGCAGTCGTACGGCGTGGCACCCCGGGCTCCGGGACTCGCGAGATCCACACGATCAGCATCACGTGCGACGTGGCGTACCAGGCGGCCACGAACGCGCCGCGCGGGTATGCGCCCGTTGCGGCGGCCGTCGCATACGCGGTACCCCACACGATTGGGGGCACCAGAGCGGCGACGAACCCCCACCGGTCCCGGCCGACGGGAGCGAACGCGGACACAGCGGTGATAGCGCCGCAGATGATCCACAGCCACGACCAGTACCGCAGGTCGCAGAACCGGACGAGGAGGTCAAGCCCGTCCGGCCGCGGCGGGATGAGGAAGAAGCTCGCGCCGTAGGTCACCTTCCCGACACCGAGGATGGCGAGGGCGGTGCCGCGCCAGCCCAGGCAGACCCGCAGCCGCCGGGCCGCGCGGCACCCCATCACACGCCCGTCACCGTGCTGGCGGAGTTCCGCGCGCCGATGACCCGGGCCACCAGGCCCTTCAGCAGCGAGCCCACCGCCGCCGTACCGGCCAGCCCCACCTGCTCCCAGAACGACAGGGAGAACACGTCGGCGGGGCCGGCGAGGACCGCGGCGCCAGCCACCGCCGTGAGGAACGTCCACACGATGCGCTCCGCCAGGTCCTTGGCGTAGGTGGTGCCCGTCTTGACGACGGTCTCCACGTCGCCGGAGGTGGGAAGGTTCGATGTCATGATCGTCTCTCTTCTCTCGGTACTCAGGCCGCGTCGTCCGACGCGACCTCCACGCGGACGGTCATCCGCTCGATCGCGGACTCGATCCGGGACACCAGCGCGTCCACGTCGACCGCCTCGTCCCGGGCCGCCAGCGCGGCGGCCAGCTCCCGGATCGCAGCGGACTGCGCGGCGAGGGTCTCCTGGATGGCCTTGATGCGGCCGCGGTTCTCCCGGCCCAGGTCGCAGGCGTAGTGCAGCATCGACTCCGGCGTCCACCTGGGGTTGGAGTCGGTGCCCCACGCCACGGGCATGTCGTCGGTGCGCCACACCGTGTGGTGCACGCGCTTCAGGTCGTCGCCGGACAGCGGCATGTCGTCCTCCTCAGGAGTGGTGGAGCCCCGTCCGGGGCTCCAGGTAGCGGGGTGCGCGAGGCGCTCATCGATCAGGCGGCGCAGGGTCGGCGGAGACACGTCCACCCCACCGCTGCCGGTGCGGGGGTCGATCTTGCCGGGCTGCCACTCCAGGTGCCCGATCACCGACCGCGCGCCCCAGCCGTAGACCCGGCAGATCGCGGCCGCCGCCCGCACGATGCAGTCCCGCTGCGCCTCCGGCCACGGGTCCCGCCCGTCGCCGAGGTTGATGCACTCGAAGCCGTAGAAGCGGGCGTTGCCGTCCGTGTCGGCGCGGGCCGGGCGCAGCAGCGAGTCGCGGTTGTAGTCCTCCGCCCGCACCCGGGCCAGCACGCCGGAGTCTCCGCGGCCGGCGTGGTTCGCGCGGCCGTTGGAGATCAGGTGCGCTTGGCCGTCCTTGGAGATGACGAGGTGGCACAACGGGCCCGGGAGGCTGGAGTGGCCGCGGATGCACAGGTCCACGCTGCCGGACGTCCCGGACGTGACGGTGTGGTGGACCATCACCCCGTTGATCGGGCCCCACGCCCCAGTGCTCGCCGGCCGGGCGCGGACCCTCCATCCCGTGTGCTCGACCACGTCCACGCCCTCAGCGCGGAGGGCCTGCAACAGGCGGTCGTCGGTCAGTGGTGCAGCCATCGCGGTTCCTTTCACAGCAGGCGGGCGTACCGGGGGGAGCAGCCGACCGCGCCGCCGTTGCCGTACCGGCCGCCCGTCGCCGCGCCCGCAGTGCGGCGAGCCTGAATCTGGATCTTTAGGGAGGTGGAGGTCAGGTGCGCCGACAGGTCGATGACCTCAGCCGGGAACACCCACGAGAACGACGCCGGGACCGTGCCGGACCGGACGATGCCGGTGTCGTTGAGCACGACCCGCCACTCACCGCCCGTGTTCACCCCGCCCACCGAGTCCCCGATCAGCACCAGGCCCAGGGCCAGCGTCAGCGTGCGCGGCGTGATGAGCGTCTCCCACGCCGTGGTGAACGAGGTGGCATCGATCCACGCCAGCCCGTTGAACGACGTCGGGTAGAACGGCACCTCGTCCGGGGGCGGCGGCACAGTGCCCTGCTCCAGCGCGGCCAGCCGCTCCTCCAGGCGGGTGATGCGCTCCAGCGGATCCGGAGTCGTCACGTACTGGGGCATCGCTCACACCGCCGTACACGTCAGGCGAACCCGCTCGGGCCCGGTGCCGGCGGTGGTCTCGATGCGGAGGATCCTCAGCACCTGCTCCCTGCCGGCCGGGGCCTGGGGCTCGGGCTCGATGACGAACAGGGCTTCGTCCCCGACCTGGTAGGAGCCGAATTGGGGGTCGCCGTCGGCGACCACCTCGAACGTCGGCTGCACCAGCCCTTGCTGGCGGGCGGCCAACTCCGCGGCCGTGTTTGCCCGGAGCCGGTCCATCTCCTCTACGTCGTTGTAGGTGGTGACCGTTTCGATCAGGGGCCATCCGGCGGCGATCATGTCGTCGGCGCGGGAGGTCGCCGCCATGCGGGAGAGGCCGGTGCCGCCGCCCAGCCCGTGGGTGGCGGTGGCCAGGGCGGTGCCGTCCTCGGGCCAGTCGTAGGCCAGGATCGAGCCGTCGGGGCCGCCCTTGGAGAACACCAGGTCCGACTCCCTGTAGGTGCGGCCCCTCCTCGGGTACCAGACCATGGCGCGCTTGAAGCGGCGCGGGGGGACGTTGTTCGCGGCGGGCGTCCAGCCGACCTCGATCCCGAAATCGAACCCGTTCTCCGCCGCAGCCAGATCGGCGATGATGCGGTAGATCTCCGGCCGCTCCGAGGCGAGGTACGTCGCGTACCGGTCCACCCCCGTCGGCCCGGCAATCGCCGACAGGTAGGAGGCATCGACGCCGATGTATCCGCCCGGCTGATACGCCGCCCACACCAGCAGGGACCACACCTGGTACCGCTGGTCACGGTAGAGGCGCTGCCCGTCCGGCACGTAGGCCGGGTTGGACAGTTGGGAGGTGTCGGTGGACAGGGTCTCGGTGACGAACCGGCGTTGGTAGTACGACATGAACTCGGCGGCTTGAATCTGCTTGCCGCCGCGGGTGGGCTGGCGGGTCCAGACGATGCCGCCCCACACGATGACGCCGTCGCGGTCCACCCACAGGGCGGTGCGGCCGGGCATGCTCGCGGTCTCCGGGTCCAGGCGCAGCGTCTCGTCGTTGTAGGGGATCGTCCCGCGGAGGCTGCCGATCCCGTTGAGCTCGAACGAGTACTGCACGTCGGCCAGGGGGAGTTCGGCCAGCAGCTCGTCGGTGCGCAGGTCGCAGAACAGGAACGTGTAGGTGTGGTCGGGGTAGTCGCCGCGGCCCAGCGTGCCGCCCGGCGCCATGGCCAGTTCCATGGGGGTGGTCACGAGATCACCCCCGGCGGGTCGGAGATGCGGAGCTGCCCCAGCGGCAGGGCAGTCTGCCCAGCCTGCTGGTTGGTCATGCCCCAGTTCCCGGCGGTGGACAGGTAGATGCGGTAGGTGCCGACGCCGCCGCCCGCGGCCGCCCAGTTCCGCTCGTAGGTCGGGCGGTAGTCGGCGTTCCAGTTGAAGAAGCCGTAGGCCCCGGTGCCCACCCCGCTGAGGTTGATGACGCCTCGGAAGACCCTCTCCCGGTAGCCGCCGATGGTGATGTCCGCGACCTCCGGGGTCGGGGTTCCCGCCGTCGCCCCGGACAGGAAGCTGCCGTAGGAAGTGAGCGGCCGCCACCCGGAGAAAAAGGCGGCGTGCATGTCGCGGGTGGTGCCGTCGGATCGGCCATACCGGAACCGGTCCAGGTCGGTGAGGTACAGCACCTGCCCGGGGTGGGGCCGGTTGGGCACCACGCTGGAGGAGACCGGCAGGACACCGCCCGCGGCCACCGTGTAATTCCGCAGGTCGGAGATGTTGGAGTTGGTCACGGACGTCTGTCCGGGGGCGATGGCGATGTCCGCGAGGACCTGCGCGGACGGGGGCAGGGTGCCCCGCACGGTCGCCCCGGCGGTGGAGGCGTACGGGCCCTGGATGACCTCCAGCCGCCACTCGGAGGCGGTGCCCGCGGTCTCCGCGTCGTACACGCTCGCGACGACGGTGTCCTTGCGGTACTGGCCGGCGGCCCCGGCCGGGGCGATGGTCAGCACCCGGTCGGCGTCGTTGACGCAGCAGTACGCGCCGTACCCGCCGACGTCGTGGTTGTCCACCCAGCAGTAGCCCGCGGACACGATGACGGTCATGTTCGGCGTCGCCGCCGCCCGCACCTTGAGCTGGTAGTTCTGGTAGCTGGGCTTGACGCCCTGCCGGATCCGCAGCGGCGTCGCCTCATCGGTGGAAAACCCGGGGTACGACAGGCCCGCGGAGATGACGCCGAGCCGGTCCGTGCGGGCCGGATAGGAGCCGGCCTGCATCCACGGCGGCGGGTTGATCTCAGCCACGAGTGGTCCTCTCTTCTACAGGCTGGCGTCTCGCCAGGTGACGGTGAGCAGGGACGGTTGCCCCGGCGAGCCCGGCAGGCTGGAGCCGCGGTAGGCGATCTCGTTCGGGCCGGGCTGGAGGATCGGCCACAGCGACCCGGCGCGGACCCAGGAGCGGCGCGGCGTCGTCCCCTGGAGGAGCACCGCCCGGGAGCGGGTGTCGATCAGCAGGTACTCCCCGGCCTGGAGAGTGGCGTCGATGGTGAGGATCGCGCCCGTGTTGGTCTGCTCGATCGACGGGTCGGCCACGGGTCCATCGATCCGCAGCGTCGGGTAGGTCGGCGCGGCCCCGGCGTTGGCCGCGGTCAGCCTGCCCGCGGATCCGGGGTCGCCGTAGACCCGGTTGAAGACGAGGTTGTAGGAGCGGCCCGCGGCCGGGGAGTAGGCGGTGGTGGAGACGGCGTGCTCCTCCAGCCCGTACAGGTAAGGGTCGGCGCAGTACCACTCCAGCGCCGCGGTGCCGGTGCGCCACAGGCCCTGCGCGTCGTAGGGCAGGGAGCGGCGGCGGACCTTGCCGTAGACGAGGACGCCCCAGTCCAGCAGCTCCAGCGGGGCGGGCTGCCGCTGCGGCTGCGTCGCCGCGCGCAGGGCCACGGTCAGCTCCCGCAGGTGGTCGGGGGTGTCGCCGCGCAGGGAGAGGCCGAGCTGGACGATGCGGGGGCCGGTGTAGTCGGGGCCGGTGTAGTCGCCGTGCGCGCCGGTCCGGGCGAGGTCGTCGGCCCGGATCTCCGGCATGTCGTCGATCCCGGTGACCTCGGACACGTGGTAGCGGGAGCCGGGCCCGAACTCCAGCCCGTCCCAGCGGATGCGGCCGATTCTCTGTCCCATCAGGCCGTCCTTCCCACGAGGCCGCGCCAGGTCAGTGCGCGCAGGATGCCGTCCGGGCTGGCGTCGCCGCCGTACAGGTTGAAGTGGTTCGTCGTGCTCTGGTTGGCGGTGCCCGCGTACACCCCGGCCATGGCCCCCGCGCGGGGCATGGCCATGTCGAGGGGGATGGACATCTGCGGCAGGGTGGCGAGCTGGTTGAGCTGGGCGCGGAGGGCGGGGATGCGGGAGGCGATGCCCTCCTCGAACCCGCGGATGAGCGCGGCACCGGAGTAGGTGGTATAGCCCCGGCCGGAGAAAGGCCCCTTCTTTGCGGGGCTGAAAGGGAAGTAGTCGCGTGCCCTGTTCACGGTGTCCTTGACAGCATCCACCACGTCACCGATCTTGCTCTTGATGCCGTCGACGAAGCCCTGGATCAGAGCCCGGCCGCTGGTCCACAGGCGGGAGCCGAGGTCACCGAGTGCGGACGCCGCCCGCCCCGGCATGCCGCGGACCCTGCTGACGACGTCGTCGATCTTCTCGCGGACGGCAGCGACCATGCGGGCCCCGGCGTCCCGCACCCGCCCGGCGATGTTCCCGGCCAGGCTCGACAGGGCGTTCCACGCGCGGCTGGGGAGCCCGGCGAACCACCACACGATGTCGTTGATCATGTCGGGGATGACGGAGTTCCCCACCAGGTGATCACTGAGCCATTCGAACGCGCCGGACACCTTGTCAACGATCCAGTCGACGGCGTCGATCATCGGCCGGAACTTCTCCTTCGCCGTGCGCATCCACTCCACGATCTTCCGCAGGGCAGGGACGGCGTACTGGGTGACGGCCGTCGCCAGATCATCAGCGCACATCGCGGCGAGCCGGCCGATGATGCCGATCACCGGGGTGATGAGCGGGACCATCCGCTCCAGCGCCTCGCTCATCAGCCGCGCGAAGATCTCGATCAGGGGGGCGACGGCGACCATGAGCCGCGCGAACGACTGGCCCAGGGACACCAGCGACGGGGCGAGCGCCACCAGCAGGTCACCGAGGATCGTGATCACGGTGACGAGGTTGTTGGCCAGCAGGTTCGCGAGCGGTGTGATGATCCCGGGCAGTTCGTCCAGGATCGGTGTCAGGGTGCGCTCCAGGATCTCGGCGAGCGTGCCGACCACCGGGGCCAGCGCCTGGAACACCACGATCAGCGCGTTCAGCAGCGGCTGGAGTGCGGGCAGCAGCGCCGCGACGAGCCTGCCGATGGGCGGGAGCAGCGGCGCGAGCGCGGTCACCAGCACCCCGACCGCCTTGGCGGCGGTGACCAGCAGCGGGCCCAGCTCGTCCAGGACCGGGGCGAGGGCGTCGCCGAGCGCCTCGATGACCGTCTCCACCGGCGGGCCCAGTTGCTCGAAAATCTGCCCGATGATCCGGAGGGCCGTGGCCAGCAGCGGGCCCGCGGTCTGGGCGAGCTGGGCCATCATCCGGAACAGGGCCTGCAACCCGGCCTGCACTTCCGGGCTGGCGAACGCTTCCCGGATGCTGCCGGTGATCTCCTTCAGGGTGTTGAGGAACCCCCCGCCCGACGCCTCAGCCGCGCCGAAGATCTCGCTGACGATCCCGAACACGTTGCCTGCTACGTCAGCGAGGTCCCCGATCAGGCTGATGGCCTGCTCGATCGCGTCCTGCATCGCGCCGGACTCGAACGCCTGCCCCAGCCGGGTGCCGATGTCTGCCGCCGCGCCGCCTGCGGCAGCGGTCAGCCGCTCGAAGGACGGCCCCGCCGCCGCGGCGATCTGCCCCAGGCTGGTGGCGACGGTGCCCGGGACACCCGAGAGGTTGTGCAGACCGGCCGACGCGGACCCCATGGCCTGCCCCAACGTGCCGTCCTTCGCCAGCCCTCGCGCCGCGCTGGCCACACCGCTGGCCATCGCGTTGAGCGCGCCTGCGGTGTCGGTCAGCTCGGCCTTCAAGATCGGCATGACGGCCGTGGCAGTGCGCTCCATCTCCTCGGCCAGCCCCGTGAAGAGGGTGTTCTGCACAGCCTGCTGGAGCTCGCGGAACTGAGGCGCCAGCTCGCGGACCGCGGTGGCGAACGCGCGGGCCTCGGGCGCCAGCTTCTTCAGCGCCTCCTCGAACTCCTCCGCCCTGTCCGGGTCGAGAGCCGCCGTGACGGCGTCCTCCACGCCGGTCATGCCGAGCTGCACCGCGGCCGTAGCCTGCCGCAGCGCGAGTTGCGCCGACACTGCCACGCCAGCAGCCGGGGCGATCTGAGCGACCGCCGCCGCCAGGCCGGCCGCGACCGGCACCGCCGCGCCCAGGGCGGCGCCGAGCGTCCCGATCGAGGCAGCCACACCCCGCAGCGGCCCGGCCATCCCGGCGAGGCGGCCCAGGGTGGCGCCGAGCCGGTCCGCAGGCTCGGTGTCCACCTCCACGTCGATCTCAACGTCGGTGTCGTCTGCCTGCTGGGCTGCCTGCCGCAGGGCCTGGAGGTCGGCGAGCGCGCCGGTGACGGTGGCGCGGACGGTGACGTTGGGGTGCTCGTGGGTGAGCCGGTCGAGGTGGGGTTCCAGCTCCGCCATCCGGCGGAGAGCCTCCTCGATGCTGATGTCTACGCCGATGCGCTGGTCGGCGAGGCTCTGGAGGTCGCCGCGGACCCGCGCAAGGTCCCGATCGAGCTGACTGGAGTTGGCGTCGAGTTCGATCTCGGGGAGGCCAGAGAGGGCGTCGCGGAGGGTGTTCTGCATGCCGCGGCCGACGGCGGCTCCGACGCTGGAGCCCTGCCGGGTGGCGTCCGCGACGATCCCGCTGGTGTTCTGGAGGTTGACCTGGAGGTGACTCACCAGGTTCGGCATGTTGATGTCGTCGGCCACGGCGGGTCACCTCCTCTCGGTGGGTCAGGCGCGGCGCATCCCCGCGAACGCCAGCAGGCTGGCGCCGTCGGCGGGCTGCGGGTCGGGCTGGGGGGACTGGTCGGCGCGGTGGGCGATGCGGTGTTGCTCGGCCAGCGTCATGAGCTGCCGCAGCGTCATGCCCCAGAACTCGTGGGGAGGAATGTGGAGGGCACCGACGGCGAGGTAGTAGCACTCGGCCCAGGGGAAACCGTCGTCGTCGGTGTCCCCGCCTGTCCGTTTCCCTGGCCGTCCCGGGCCTGGTCTTCCAGTGCCTTGCCGAGCGCGGCGGAGAACGCCGAGATGTACTCGGTGAGGCGGCCGGGGTGGAGGAGGTCGGCGAGGTCCGTGCCGTCGGTGCGGCGCCGGTAGACGATGTCCTGCACGCGGCGTTCGCCCTTGGCGTCCTGGTACTCGCGGACGAGGGGTTCGAAGCCGCCGGGGCCGACGCATCCGGCGCCGACCATCTGGAGCAGCGGCCCGAACGCAGGTTTCTTGCCGGTGGCGTCGATGGCGTCCTGCACGGCGGCGACGCTGCCGAAGCGGGCCTCCAGCAGGGCGAGCGCGCGGAAGCTGTAGCGGAGGGGGACGGTCGTGCCGTCGGTGAGGGTGATGGTGCCGCCCTCGGCGAGGAGGTCGAGGCCAGTCGTCATGAGGTTCTCCGATGTCAGTGCCGGGTTTCGGCCTGCCGGACAGAAGAAGGGGGGGCCGGGCGGGCGGGGGTCGCCCGCCCGGGGCGTTACGGGGTGGCGGCGGTCGGGATCGGCACGGCGGTCTCGTTGATCGCGACGGTGAGCCACTTGCCGGTGGAGATGAGCGGCACGGCGCGGGCCTCCATCTCGATCGTGCGGTAGTCCTCCTCCGCCAGACCCATCGACGGGAAGCTGCTCAGCACGCACTTGTGGAGGATGAAGTGCACGTCGCCGCCGATCTGGTCACTGCCGCCGGTCGGGGTCGCGCCCTCCAGCCGGAACGGCAGCGGCTTCGCGCTGCTGCCCAGGTCCCAGGTGGAGGACTGCGCGGGGGTGGTGCCGGCGTCGGTGACGTCGCCGCCCAGCAGCGCGGCCAGCACGTCCAAGCTGAGCTTGGCGTGCGGGAAGGACACGGTGACGTTCGTCAGGAAGCTGTCGGAGTCCAGCAGCCGGTTGTCGCCGCGCAGCTCGCGCGTCTCCATCTCGCCGGAGATCTCCATGCTCTTGATGCCGGGCACGTCGATCCCGGCCCCGTAGGACGGCGTGCCGCCCTCCGGGTCGGCCAGCAGCGGCGCGATCTTCGCGTCGGTGACCGCGTACAGCTTCGTCACTCGGGAGATGGGCATGGCGTGGGTTCCTTCCTGGTGCCGGGATTCGGCCCGCTACACGGAGGGCGCAGAAGAGGTGGGGTCGTCGTTGGGGTGCGGCTCAGGCTCGGGCTCGGGCTCCGCCTCGGGCACGGTCTCCAGCACCGACCCGGGCAGCAGCGCCGCCAGCTCCTCGCTGGGCGTGCCGGCCTCCTGGCGGGGGATGGTGCGGTCCACGACCCACCACGAGTAGCCGGGCTGTCCGGGCTGGGGGTAGACCACGGCGGCGCCGTCGGTGATCTGCACGTCGTCGGCGAGGCGGAGGATGGGGGTGCCGGGCGTCGGGGGCCAGTGGTGCGCGAGCTGCTGGAGGACGTAGTCGCGGGACATGGCCATGTAGAAGGTGTTCACGCGGGGGTCACCTCAGCGGTGAGTAGGGGGCGGTGGATCTCGACCGTGATCGAGGAGCGGACGCGGTTGTCGGCGATGGGGAACCGGTCGAGATCCCGGACCCTCACAGCGGTGACCGGTGTCGGAGCGGCAGGGAGGCGGCAGCCGTGGAGGGCGTGCGCGATGGCCTCCGCGAGGCCGTACCGCTGCGCGTTGCGGGCCACGCGGGGGCTGGCCTTCACGCGGGCCCGCTCGATCAGGTCCACGGTGAGGATCTCCGTGACGGTGATCTCCGCCGCCGGGTCGCCGAAATCGCCAGCCGCGGCCGGGTTGGTGGTGATGCTCTGCTGCTCCACCACGATGAACGGCGGGTCCTGGCCCTCGCGGGGGCCGTCGCGGAAGACCGGCACCCCGAACCCGAGTCCTTCGAGGCGGGCCTTGATGGCGCCCTCGGTCGTCGCGGCCACGGTCACCGCCCCCTGATCTGGGAGAGGTTCTTGCGGAAGAACTGCTCCGTCAGCTCGATCGCGGGCCGCAGGAACGGCCGCGCGGCGGTGCCGGGGTGGTTGACCTTCGCCACCGGATGCGCGGCGCCCGGCCAGTACAGGGCCTTCCGGTTCTTCGGCACGATCACGTGCGGCGCCGTACCGAACTCCACCGCGGCCGCGTAGTTCACGTTCGTACCCACGCTGTAGCTCACCGACCGGCCGCGGTTCTCCATCCGGTGCACGATGCTGGAGCGCAGCCGCCCAGTGTCCACCGGCGCCCGGCGCCTCGCCTCGTTCTGCACGTCCACCGCGGTGCGCTCCACCGCCCGGCGCACGTCGTTGGACATGCGGCCCAGGTAGCGGCGCAGGCCACGCTCGTAGGCGCGGGTATCGACCCGGGCCGACGCGGAGGTGTTGACGTAGCGGGCCATCACACACCCACCACCCGAGAGGACGTGTTGACGTAGTTCACCAGGAGCGCATCCACCTGCGGCGAGCCGGTCGAAGCGCGCGGTGACACCGGCCCGTCATCGGGCTCGGCGTCCTCGATGGCGACGTTGTTGCCCTCGTCGTCCACGTCCAGCCCGGCGTCCGGGGCATCGTCGTCGTCCGGCTGGGCCTCGGCCTGGAGGTGCGCGGCCAGCAGCGCCGTCGCGCGGGCCACCAGCGGCGGCACCTGCGCGTACCCGAACGTGCCCTCCACGCGGACCTGGTCGGCGCCCCACCGGTCCCACAGCCCCGCCCACCCGCCGGAGTAGGACTCCGCCCCGGCCACCAGGTCATCCCAGCCGCCGACCGCCAGGTGCACGGCGTCGATCGCGCCCAGCACCTCCGACGACGTCACTCGGTACGCCGACGGCGGCAGCGCCGGCCCGTCGTCACCGGAGGCGTAGGGCACCACGGCGGTCACCGCCCGGACGCGGCGCGGGAGGATGACCAGTCCCCCCGCGCCGACGTCCGCCACCACCGCCATCACAGTGGGCTCAAACAGCTGACTCGTGTAGGCCGTGATGCGGTCCTGGGCAGCCTCGATCCACGCGGTGACCTCGGTGTCGTCGCCCGTGGTCCCGGCGTCGCGGGCCTGCTCCAGGGTGCAGTACACGGCCGGTCAGCCCTCGCCGCTCTCGTCGTTCTCGGCGGCGTCCAGCTCCCGGCGCACGCCCTCCGTGACGACCTGCCCCTTGGCGACGATCAGGCGGGCGTAGCCGCCCGGGTGGGTGTGCACCACCGGCCCGGTCGGGGCGCCGGTGCCCTGCGCGTCCAGGGCCCGGTAGGCGTCCTGCGGGGCGCGCTGCCCGACCTGCCAGCCCTCCCCGGCGTCGTACTCCTGCGTGCGGACCGTGGCCGCGGGGCGCGTCTCCTCGCTGGTCTGCGTCTCGCTGCTCTGCTTGCGTGTGGCCATGACGAGTACTCCTCAGCTCAGGCGGGTCAGGCGGTGGCCGCAGCGAACGTCACCTGCACGAACGCGGCCGGGGTGTGGACGGCGACGTTGGCGCGGCGCTCGGCGAGGATCACCAGCGTGTTCTCGATGAAGAAGTTGGCGTGACTGTCGGTCATGAGGATCGTGATGCCCTGCCGCTCCCACAGCGTCGCGCCGGTCCGGAACCCGCCGATCAGCGCGGTGCCGGCGGCCATGGCCACGGTGGTGACCACGGTCAGGCCCCACAGCCGGTTCGGGGCGCCCGGGTCCTGCACCGACGTGATCACCCTGAACTGGCCGTTGGCGTCCTCGTCGAGCTGAATGTCCTGCCAGTCCAGCGGGTTCATCACCACGGCGTCCGGCGGGTACATCGCCAGCTCAGCCTGGGTGCGCGCCTTGCGGACGGTGATGAGCTTGGCGTCGGTGGAGCCGACGCCGGGCTGGTAGGTGCCGATCCCGGGAGTGGTGAGGATGCCCTGGACTTCGGTGGTGCCGTTGCCGGTGAGGATCTCCCGGTCGAGCTTGAAGTCGAGCCCGTAGGTGAGGCGGCCGTTGATGTAGCCCATGAGCTGGCCGTTGTCGTCGGCGGCCTGTCGTGTGATGGGCACCCAGTGCGCGATCGTTTTCAGCGTGGTGGTGATCGTGTCGAACGAGAACGGGCCGCTCATGGGCTTCGTCGCGCCCTCGGCCACCACCCGCGCGTGGTTCCACGTGCCGGTGCCGGTGACCGGGCCGGACGTGTCACGCAGGTACTCCAGCGTGGTCCCGTCCGAGGTCTGGCGGTCCAGCAGGTTCGCCACCAGCAGCGGGTAGTCCGGGTTCTGCGGGATGACCCCGGGAACGCGGGTGTTCTGGAGCGGGTAGGTGCCGGTCGTGACCGTGCCGGCGGGGGCGTCGCGGGTCTCCACGGGCTGGGAGAAGTCGACGCCGAACTTGCCGCGCATCCCGCCCGCGCGGAACTGCTCCAGCGCCTTGGACCGGACGAACGCCTCCGCGACGGAAACGGGGTGCTCGCCGCCGCGGTTGTCGGGCTGCATGCCGGGCGTCTCGCGACGCTGCTCCGGGGCCGGGTCGCCGGCGGGGAGCTGCGCAGCCTGGAGGGCGCGGAGGCGGGCGTCGCGCTGCTGGGCCTGCTCGATCTTCGCGGCGATCTCGTCGGCGCGCTGGTACAGCTCGTCCATGTCGCCGTCGTAGTCCGGGTCAGCGAGGAGCCTGGCGATCTCGTCGCGCTCCTCGGCGAGGGTTCGTGCCTGGGGCATCGCGTCCTCCTCGGTCCGTGGGCGGGCTCGCAGCCGCCCATGTCGTCATGGGTGTCTGCGCCCGTCTTTCACGGCCGGTGGGTCGCGCCCGGCGTGCACTGGGCTTTTACGTCCGGTCAGTGCGGCCCGGATGGTGTGGAGGGTAGATCAACCGTTCAGGTGTGTGGGGTGGGGTGGTGATAGTCGCGGGGTGGTCAGCGGCGTCGGCGGCCGCGGGAGCGCAGCGGCAGGGTGCGGTACGGGCGGGAGCGCTCGTTGCGGTGGGCCCACCGGCGGGCGAACGGTTGGCGGGTGGCGAACGCCCACGCCCACTGCTTGCGCGAGCTGAACTTGCGGGCCATCAGGCGCCTCCGATCGTCGTCAAGCGGAGCAGGGCCGCGCGCCGCTGCCGCTCCCGAAGCCGCTCCTCCGCGGCGATCCGCTCCCGCTCCTCGCGCACCCGCTCGTCCAGCGTGGGTGCGTCGGTCGCGGCGTACAGCTCACCGAGCGCGGACCGGACGGTCTTCAGCTTGGAGCCGGGCACGGCCGCCATGCGGGCGGTGATCTGGGACACCTCTACCAGCCGCGCCGAGCGGATGTTCTCCACCGCGTCGCGGTACGCCTCCTCGTCCATCTCGGCGAGCTTGCGCGGGTCGATGTCCGTCCGGACGAACCCCACGCTGAGTTCCGGCGCGCTGCCGGACCGGGCCATGGCGCGGGCGTCCCGGCCGGCCTGGGTGTCGTCGTATCGGCCGGTGATCCACAGGTGGTCGTCGCGTTCCTCGGCCCGGAAGGTGCCGACGGGCCGGGTGGGGTCGTGCATGAAGAGGAGGGCGTAGTCCCGGCGGTCGATGCCGCGCTTGAAGCACCCTGCCTGGAAGGTGGTGCCGTAGGAGTCGCGCTTGCCGTAGCGGCAGGCGAACCCCTCGAACGTGCCGTCCTGATCGTCGCTGACGCGCCACTCGATGTCCTCGAAGCTGCGGAACTCGATCTCAGTCATCATGCGCTCCTCTTCTGCGCCTCACGGGCGGCGTGCTCGGCGTACTGCTGGGCGACCGCGTCCATCAGCGGCCGGTGCGCGGGAGACAGGGCGGGGGCATACCGGTACGTGGCGGTGCCGTCGGTGACGCGGTCGAGCTCGTAGACGATCCGGCCGTGCGCGAAGACCAGCACGCGGGGGAGGTCGCCGTTCGTGTCCGGGCGGACGGCGCCGCGCTGCCCGTCATACGGCCCGCGCCGCACCTCCCGCAGCGGCACCCCGGCCGGCCGGTACGCCTCCCGGTACTGCGGGTACTCGGCGGCCTGGAGCACGCACGGCACCTCACCGCGCAGCAGAGTGGGCATGGTCAGTCCTCCTCGAACTGGAACGTCAAGCTGCACCGGCACTGAATGGATTGCGCGGCCGGGGCCTGCGGGTCAGCCGGCCACCGCGACTGCGTCAGGGTGAACACGCCCTCGATCGGGGCGACCTTCCCGTTGCACGACCGGTGCGTGGCCCGGGTCCGGGCATCGTCGGTCGCCAGCCACGTCTTGCGTGTCGCCCCGGCGGCGACGGCGGACCGGAGCGCCGCGGCGTTGTACCCGCCGACGGTCTCGGTGCGGGCGATCATCGTGGCCCGGTAGTCGCTGAGGTTGGCGAACACCTGCTGGATCCGGGCGCGCAACTCATCCACGCTCTCGCCCTCGGCCACGCCGTGCGCGAGGATCTGCGACCGCAGCACGGCCTCTGTCGTCGCCGTGATCCGGCCCGCGAGTTCCTCCAGCCGTGCGTCCAGCTCGGCCGCCACGTCCGGCTCGTCCAGGTCGAACGAGCCGGTGATCGAGGCGCCGCCCCGGCGCCAGACCCGCTCCACGAACGGCCGCATCAGCTTCTGCGTCCGGGTCCGCCAGTACTTCCCGTCGAACAGGTCCCACACCCGGATGCGCTCCTCCCACCCCGCGGGGCCGTGCGCGACCTCCAGGTCGGTGAGGCAGTCCGCCGTCACGACGTCCGGGTCCGGCACGGCGAGCCGGACCGACTGCTCCCGGGCGAGCGCGCACGCCTGGGCCCGCACCTCGGCCAGCCACGCCGCGGACCGGTTCGGGCGCCGCATCAGCCGATCGAAGTCGCGGAGCACCCGCTCCCGCTGCTCCCGCGCCAGGGCCCGCACGGTGTCCCGGCCGTCGGCCTCCAGCCGCTCGTAGTCGGCGTTGATGTCCTCCAGCGACGGCGACGACGGAGCGGTGACACGGGCGAGCGCCGGGCGCTCCGGCGACGGCGGCACGGCCTGGATCAGCGGCGCCAGAACGGCAGCGACGGCCCGCTGCACGGTCGCCTCCAGCGCTGCCGGGTCGAACCGGGAGCCGGCCGGGGCCTGCGGGGTGGGGTCGTACTGGGCGCGGTACGCCGTCAGGGTCTGACCGCCGATTCCGCCCGGCAGCTCGTCATACCCGACCTCGGCTCGGGCCTCATCGAGGGTGAGAATGTCGGATTCGGCGAGCCGGGTAGTACGAGTGACGACGGCGTCCCGGGACTCTCGCAGGGCGTCCACGCCGGACAGGTCCCATCCGGCCTCTTCGGTGTCGGAGGGCAGCAGCAGCCGGTCCACGTCGCTGGAGATCATCTCCAGCTTCGGGAGGATCGTGTCACTCCAGAGGGTGCTCTTGGCTGCGGCCCGGTTCTCGTAGGTGGTCCCGGCGGCGAGGTAGTCGTGCGGCACGCCGAACGCCATCATGACCTCAGCCGCGTTCGCCATCCGCGACTCCAGGTAGTCCATCTCTTCCGGCGTCAGGCCGAGCCGCGCGTAGGAAATGCCCTTGCCGCCGCTGTCCCCCACACCGCCCGGTGTGGAGCGCACCAGCAGGTGCTTGCCCGCGTTCTCCGGGCCCTGCATGCTGGAGCGCCACGCGGCTTTCGTCGCGATGAACTCCTCGTCGCTCATGTCGCCCAGGTAGACCACGCCGTTGGGCCGGGCACCGTTGGCGTAGGAGGAGCGCTGCCACTCGCGGGCGTAGGCGTCCATGTCGACGGCGTGCCGCGCCGCTTTCCACGGGGCGAGCGCGCCGAGCGGGTCGAACGGGTGCGGGTACCGGAGCCACAGCATCTCCTCGGGCAGGACCGGCACGCGGGCCCCGTCCGCCCGGCGGATCATGAACCCGATGATGTCCGCGACGGTGGGCTGCTGAGCGATCGGCTTGTTCACGATGACGTCCACGTCATCGAACACCGGGTGCACGGCGGTCGGCTCGTCCAGGCCGGTCTCCCCGCGGTCGAGCCACACGAACGACTGCCCTGCGAGTTCGAGCTGCTGGAGCATGATGGACTTGAACGCGCGGGCGCTCATCAAGGGGTTGGGCCGCTTGTTGAACAGCCTCTCGACCGGGTGCCCGGGGATGATCTCCCCGTCCGGGCGGCGCACCACCAACGGCACACTGGAGCCGTTGTCGGCGATCGCCGCCACGCACCGGTACGCCACCGCGCTGTGGGCGTAGCCGCGGGCCTCCGCGTCCAGGTCCAGGGTCAGCGACTGCTGCCCCCCGATGGAGGCGACCGTCACCGGTCGGCGGTCCCGCAGCGCGTCCAGCCCCACCACCGCCCGCCGGCCCATCGCGACGTCCAACACGTCTCGGAAGCGTCCCATCAGGTCTCCTTACGCGACCGCGGCGAGGTTGCCGGCGGACGTGAGCATCAGGTCGGTGAGGGCCCACACGTAGGCGTCGAGCCGGTCGGGGGAGGCGTCGCCCGGCACCCACGACACGAGCTGTTCTTCGAGTTCGGGGAGGCTGCCGACGATGTGCGCGGCCTGCTGCTCAGTGAGGGCGGCGATGGGTTCGGCCCGGGTGGCCTTGCCCCGGGACGCGCGGACGGTGCGGTAGTTCACCGTCGGGTCGAGCTGCCGGACCACCGTGCCGATCCACTCGCCGCCGTTGTTGACCTCCGCGACGATCGCGTCCGCCCGATGCTCGTGGTACGCCTTGATCGCGCGGCGCGCGGCCTCCACCGGCGGCATCCGCCCGGACAGGTCATCGAGCGCGTACCCGTGACGCCGGGCGAACCCCGTGCGGTCGGGGAGGTACTGGGTGCCGAGCCCGGCGACGATGATGCCCATCTCGTCGGCCTCGTCCCCGCTGGTGGCGGCGGGGTCCATGGCGACCACCACGCGGGCCAGCGGCGGGGCCGCGCCGACGCGGGTGCGGTCGAGTCCGTCCCGGGTCCACAGCGCGCCCTCGATGTCCGTGAGCAGCTCCCCGTCCAGCTCCTGCGCGGCGATGCGGGTGCCGGCGTACTTGCGCATCAGGTGCTCGCGCTGCGCGGCAGGGAGGTGGATCGCGTCGCGGGTCCGGCCGCGGGTGACGTGAACGTCGTCGCGCTTCGTCAGCTCGATCAGCTCGGTGCGCGGCTTGGGCGTGGTGGACGCGATGTAGTGGGGGTTCGCCCCGAGGCGGAGACCCATCTCGGAGTGGGTGATCGCGTCGCGGAGGCGCCGCATCGCGGCGGCCTCCTCCATCCACACCAAGCAGCGGTTGCCGCCGGCGCGGAGCCGTTCGACGTCGTCGGGGGTGTGGGCCCCGAACAGCTTGGCCTCGGCGCCGTTGGGCCAGCGGGCGAACGTGCCGCCGGCGGTGGTGCGCAGGACGACCCGCGGGTCGTGCGCCTTCAACCCGGACGGGCCGTTGACGCACGCCTCCACGGCGTCGCCCTGCGTCGGGGCGACGATGGCCATGCGGTGCCCGCCGCGCAGCCGCGGGTCGCACGGTGGGCCGTTGACGTGAGCGACCATGTAGCGGGCGCACCCGTCCGTCTTGCCGGTGCCGCGGCCGCCGAGCTGGAGCCACCAGCCGAGCGTGGGGATCCGGTCCGGGGGGACCTGCCACGGGTACGGCCGCCACCGCCGCCAGCGCTTCTCCCACAGCTTCGCGGCCAACTCCTGCTCCAGTAGCTCCAGCTCAGCAGGGGTGAGGCCGCGCAGTTTCGCGTCGAGGTCGTCCAGCGCGGTCACGAGTCCAGCCCCGCCAGCTCCTCCGCAAGCGCGCGGACGCGGGCGGTCATCTCGTCGGTGACGGTCACGGACGCCTTGACGGGGGCGTACAGGCCCAGCAGCTTCGCCTCATGGTCCATCGCGCGGATCATCGCCTCAGCCGCTTTCGCGTCGCCGGCGCAGACCTTCGGCATGAGCCCGGTGATGATCTCCTGCACGGTGGCGAGCTGCGCACCGACGTACTCGCCGTGGCTCGCGGCGGCGGCGTCGGCCAGCTTCTTCGTGCCGCGCTTCCAGGCGGTGTGGGCTTCCTTCACGTCGCAGCCGAGGCGCTCGGCGATCTGGCGGAAGGTGAGCCGCTCGCGGGTGCGGAGCAGGATCGCTTCGGATTCGCGGGTGGCCGCGATGTCCATTTCCATCTTCGTTGCCACGGTCCGTCACCTCCCTGCTAGGGGGCAGGGTACGGAGATCATGGCTGGTGGTGGGGTGGGGTGGTGATAGTCGCGGGTACGGCGAAGGCCCCGCCGCGGGAATGCGGCGGGGCCTCTTGCTGGGCGGTCAGTTGCCCAGTGTGGCACGCGGTCAGGGCTGGTGGGGAGGCTGCTGCGGCGGGTACTGCTGGCCGGGCGGAGGGTACGCGCCGGGCGGCGGCACCTGCTGGGGGTAGACGGTGGTCTTCGTCTTCCGCCCCATGATCGCCGCGATCGGCCAGCCGGTGATGGCCCACAGCCCGCACGTGATGATGGTCAGGAAGATGTGCAGGCCGTGGTTCGCGCCGCGCTTGTGGACGACGGTCTGCGGCTGCGGGGGCTGGTACGGAGGCTGGGTCACGGTGGGTCTCCCGGATGGCGGGGTCGGTCAGTAGCGCGCGTGGGGGGCGCTCGTGAGACTGCCACGAACACCCCCTGGTTGTACGCGATTCAACGCTTCTTCGGTTGCGGCCGGTTGTCCTTCGGCGGGTACCAGCCGCCGCGGCGCGGGTCGTAGACGGTGGCCGGGTCCTTGCGGCTCTCGTCTCGGATGGGCAGGGGGCGCAGTGCCATGATGTGTGGTCCTGTCTCGTGGTCGGGACGGGGACCGGGGCGGCCGATGTCTTGGCGGATGGCGGCCGCCCCGGGGTAGACGACCCCCGGTAGACGGGGGTAGATCGCAGGTAGATGCAGGTAGAAGCCGCAGGTAGACCGGGGGTAGACGGGTTACGCGGCCCGCTCGGGCACCTCGGCTGGGGCAGGGGTCGGGAGGTCGTCCCGGTGCACCCCCCACGACACCCGGCCGGCCACCTTCACCGACCGCCGAGAGGGCACCCCGAGAGCGTCCAGGCGGGCGCGCACATCGGCCACCGTCCAGCCCTCCCCCTGGCCGTGCTGCTGGAGGTGGGCGAGGACGGCCGAGAGGTGCACGCCGGGGCGGTCGGCGATCAGCTCCTGGAGGAGGGTGAGGACGGCGTCCCGGCCGGGCTCCGCGGGGGCCTCCTCGGGGGCCTCCCCGGCCGTCTCGGCGGGGGCGCGGCCGGCCTTCCACGCGGCCCGCAGCCACGCTCCGGTGACCAGCCACATCAGCCACGGCACGGCCCGCACGATCCCGTACAGGGCGGCAGCGGCGGCACCGAGCATGGCGAGGCGGACGAGGGGGCCGAGCGCGGCCCGCCACCCGTCCAGGTCGTCGCGGCGGCCGGCGCGCACCCATGCGGTGAGGGCGTCGGCGCGGCGCTGGTAGACGAGGGCGGAGCCGCGGGTGATGCGGTCGGCGGCCTGGCACCGGTCGGCCCAGGCGGCGGCGAGGCGCTTCACAGGAGCCCACCGCCACTGCTCAGCATGGCCACGGCCTGGGTGCCGGCCCAGTTGACCGTCTGCGGCCACCACTGGAGGGTGGCGGCGACGCCGGGCAGGAACGCCAGGATCGCGAAGCTGAGCGCCCCGCCGACGATGCGGCGCTTGTCCTGCTTCCCGGACGCCTTGAACAGCAGCACCACGGCCACCAGCAGCAGCACCGTGACGACGGCGCCCTCCGGGGTGAGCACACCCATCTGGGCGACCGGCAGGGAGGACGAGCCGCTGACGCCGGTGGTGGTGGACACGCCCTTCTCCCCGAGCGACGCGGACGTCCCGGCGGCGCGGGCCGCTCCCCAGCCCAGGACACCGCCGACGCAGATGGTGGCGAGGGAGCCGATGCCGGCCCCGGCACCGAACGGCAACAGCGCTTTCGGGTCGCGGCCGCCTTTCCACCAGGGGCGGAGGTTGGCCCACAGGATGGCGAGGGCGACGGCGACGGAGCCGAGGTTGATGGCGACGTTCACGGGCGTACTCCGGTGAGGATCTGGACGGGGTCGTAGAGGTCGATCGCGCCGAGGACGCCGATGCCGGTGACGACGGTGGCGAACAGGTGGAGGGTGCGGGGGGCGCGGATGAGCCGGTACGTGGCCAGGCCGAACGCGCCGATGGCGAGGGTGTAGCCGAGCCCGACGTGCATGCCGCGGGCCTCGGACATGGTGTAGGCCCACGTCGTGGCCACGCTGTAGCCGGTCCACGGGATCGGGACGAGCGCGCCGGCGACCGCGGCGACGGCCTGCCACGGGCGGACGTAGCGGGTGGCCCAGGCCCACAGGCGGGCCCAGCGGGAGGGCTCGGGCTCCGGCTCGGCCCACACCAGCTCCACGGTGTGGCGGACCACGACCTCACCGGGCGGTGGTGCGGCCGGCGGGGGCGGAGGTGGTGCCGGGGGCTCGCGCCACGGCGGCAGGTCAGTGGCGCCGGGCGGGGGCGGCGGCATCGGCGGGGCGGTCGGGATCGGCTGTCCGGCCGGGATGATCCGGGACGGGGTAATCGGGCGGTTGGTCACGGTGGTCCTCACTGGACGAGGGAGATGGCGAGGAGGAGCCCGGCGATCAGGCCGAGGAGGAACCCGATGGGGGCGCGGTCGGCTCGGTAGTGGGCGAGGGCGGCGTAGGAGCCGACGGCGGCGGCGAGGGACACGGCAGCGAACGCGGGATGCATCAGGCGCTCCGGCGGGCTTCACGGAGGTACCGCTTCGCGGTGGCGGGGCTCACCTGGAGGTGCTCGGCGACCTGGCCCGAGGTAAGCCCAGGGTCCTGAGCCAAGAGCGCAGCGACCCGAGCCACGGCCTGAGCCTTCTGAGCCGACTGGGGCGACGGTGCGGCGGTGAACCCGAACCCGTGCCCTTTGGCCGGCACGGTGGACGGTGCGGGTCGAACCGGGGGCTCAGGCGCTGCGACCTGCTCGGATACGAGCGCGGTGGGGGTCGGTGAGCCGGTGGACTCAGGGGCCTGGGCCGGGGGCTCGATGGTGGGCTGAGCCGGGTGAGCCGGGGGCTCAATGGCGGTCAGTGCGGGGGGTCGGCGCCGCTGGAGTTCGCGGGTGCGCTCCTGCCGGGTGAGTTCGATGTCGAAGTCCGTGGAGACCTCGGTCAGCAACAGCTCGGCGTTCATCTCGCGGCGGCGCATCTCGATGCGGTGCCGCGCTTCCTCGAACCGCATGCCGCGCTCCAGGCTCGCGAGGGCGTGGCGCTCGTCGTCGGTGAGGGCGGCGGGGTCGCGCATGTCGGCGAGGGCGAGGGCCCACACGACTTTCGCGCCCAGCGGGAGGAGCGGCCCGGCGGCGGCCATCGCGGCGGAGTCGCGGTCGATGCCGTGCCAGGCGAGGAACGCGGCGACCGCGAGGAGCGCGGCCCAGCCGATGGTGGGCACGACCCAGCCGCGGCCGGCGACGCGGAGGCCGCGGGCTTCGGCGACGATGACGGACGCCCAGATGATGTCGGCGCCGGCGGCGACGGTGATGCCGATGAGGCCGGTGCCGAGGAGGTCGGTGAGGCTCCAGGTGGTCCAGGCGAGGGACGCGGCGGAGAGGGCGGCGGCGGGGTAGATCAGTGGGCTTTTCACGGTGTGCTCCTGAGGGGCGGCGGCCGGGCCCGCGTGGGTGCGGGCCCGGCTGGCCAGGGGTGGTCAGGCGGTGGGACGGGGGACGGCGCGGCAGCGCTCGGCGTGCGCTTGAGCGCTGTGGTCCGCGCGGTCCCGCTCGCTGGTCTCGTCGGTCATCGAGCATCCGGAGCAGGTGACCCCGTAGCGCCAGTACGTCTCCTCGCCCTTGTCGCTGACGTCGACGGCGATGTCGTCGCGGCCGAGCGCGGCCCCGGCGACGGTGAGGTAGCGGGCGATGACGCCCTCCGGCCATGCGGTGGTGAGAGCGGTGGTCATGGGTGGTCGGTGTCCTCTCGGGTGGGGTGGCCGGGCCCGGTCAGTCCTCGGGCCCGGCCGGTGGGGGCGGGTCAGGCGGTATACAGCTCGGCGGCGAGGACGAGTCCGATCACTGGACGCTCTCGGGCTGGGCGCCGTGCCAGCGGCGGAGCCACACGTCACCGGCCCCGAGGAGGTCACCGGCGTCCAGGGCCGCGGTGTCGATGTCCCGCATGATCTCGGCGGGGCTGATCGGGCGGACGTACTCCGGGCGGGCGGTGTGGGCGTCCCCGGTGCGGATCTCCAGCAGCTCCACGCGGCCGCGGAGGTCGTGGCCGGTGACGCGGCAGACGATGGTGTGGTCGGCCTGTCCGGTCAGGTACCGCTCGGGGATCCGGACGAGGGCGTAGCTGCCGATCGGGGTCTGGGCGACGAGTCGGTCGTGGGTGAGGCCCGTGGTGTGCATGGGGGTGCTCCTGTCGTGGCGTGTGGGGTGGGTGTCAGCGGGTGGGGCGGCGGCCGGGGGTGCCGGCCTGTTCGGCGGCGTGGCGGCGGGCGTCGGCGAGCTGGCCGCGGGCGGCGGCCTCCCGCTCGGCGCGCTCCTCGGGGGTGCCGTAGTCGCGGAGGTCCTGTTCAGCCACGGCGGTCACCCCTGACGCGGCGGAGGGCCTCGTCGGCTTCGCCGGCCTGGGAGGGGTGCGGGGTGCTGGGCGGGGGCGGGGGCGCGTCGGTACGCTGCATGGCAGGTCATCTCCTGGTGTCGTCAGGTGGATGGCCGGCCCCGGTGGAGTTGCCGCTCCACCGGGGCCGTTCTGTTGGTGCACGATGACCGTAGCGGACTTCCTTGCCATATGGCAATGAGGTCAGACAGGATGGTGTCCATGGCCGAGGCCGAAGGAGGGCCGGACATGGTGAGCTTCCGCGAACTGGCGCGAAGACTGGTGGCCGATGGCGTCGTGGAGCGGATCACGCATCAGCGCGTGTCGCAGCTCTCGCGGGACGATCCGGAGTTCCCGCCGACGATCAAGGTGGGCCGGTCGAAGGCCGTGGACTACAGGCTGGCCGCGCCGTACTTCCGGACGAGGAAGTCGCGGCAGGGGCAGCGGACTGATCTGCTGCGGGAGCGGCCGCCGGCCGAGGGCGAGTAACCGGGACGCGCGAGGGCCCCCGCCCGGTTGGGTGGGGGCCTCCGCCGTGTCTGCTGCTCCGGCCGAGTGATCTTCCTAACCACGCCAAGCCATCCCGATGGCTGGCGGCGTTGGCTGTACATGACGACCAACCAAATCCCCCTCCCCGAGGGCGACGACGAGATCCTGACCCAAGCGCAGGCGCACCGGCTCATGCGCGTGACCCGTTCCACCTTCCGCGGCTTCCTGGAACGCGGGGAAATTCCGGTTGCGGACGAACTCGGGGTCAAGGGCGCAGCACGTGTCCGCCGGTCGGACGTGTTGCGGTTGATGGAGAAACGCGGAATCAAGCTGACGGAGGCCGTTGCGCCAGTTCCAGCGCAGGCTCCTGGTGATGAGCAGTGCCAGGGCTGTCTGGCGGTGCGGGAGCAGATGCGGCGGATGCGGGAGGACATGGACCGTATGGAGCGGGTGATGAACGCGGCGTTGCGTGCAGCGGTTCGGACGTCGTAACCCTGGAACGCGACGGAGGCCCCCACCCGTGTCGAGTGGGGGCCTTGTCGTGCCCGGGGCGGGAGTCGAACCCGCACGCCCCACGGGGCCTCCGCTTTTAAGGCGGCAGCGTCTACCGTTCCGCCACCCGGGCGGGACGCAACTACAGGGTCGGGGCCGGATGGGCGGCGATGACGGCGCGGATCGCCCGCACCGACGGGGCGCCGTGAGCGGCCGGGCGGTCCGGGGTGCGGGCCAGACCGGAGCCGAACCGGCGGAGACGGCCCGGCGGGCAGTCGCGGGAGTGCCAGGTCAGCTCATACAGGTAGACCCCCGCGGGGTGGTCGGCGGCCTCCTCGGCCGTCAGCCGCCGACCGACCTGCACGCGCACATACGGCTCGCCGTCCCATCCGGGCGGGGTCCACTGCACGAGCGTCTGCCAGCCGTGCGCGGCGGCGTGCGCCACCAGATCAGCCGCGGCTCTGGGCAGGGTGTACCCGTCCGGGGGGACGGCGAGGATTTCCCGTAGCCGGGCGGCGGTGGCGGTGTACTGCTGGCGGATCTCGGGGGCGATCTCGCCTCCGCGGCGGGCGATCGACTCGACGGCGGCTTGGGCGTCGCACAGCCGCTCGTACTCCTGCCGCAGGGTCTCAGCCTGCGCCGGGGCACTCACGCCGCCACCCCCTCGGCGCGATGCGGGTTGTCGGGGGCCGGCTTGGACCGGCCGCGCAGCAGGGCGTTGAGGGTCTTGACGTGGACGCCCGCCTCGGCGGCGAGAGCGGCCCGCGGCTCCCCGGCCAGGCAGCGCTGCCGGTACGCCTCCACCTGGGAGACGGTCAGTCGACGGCTGCCCCGGGGCCCGTCTCCGGAGCGGGCCGCGCGCTGGTCGGCGCGCCACAGCCGGGACGGGGTCTCGCCCTGGTGCCACAGGGCGAGGAAGGTGCGGCGCGCGGCGAACAGGTGCGACCTGTAGGTGCCGGCCGCCAGGCCGAGCGCGGCGGCGGCCTGGGTGTGGTCGCCGGTGGCCGCGAGCGCTGCCAGAACCTGCCGGTGCCGGGGGGAGAGCCTGGGCCAGATCTGGTGGAGCGCGTGCCGGTCGATGACGGTGGCTTCGGGGCCGGGTGTGGCGCGGCCTGCCCATTCCCAGTAGGCGGCGTATCGCTGGCCGGTGCGGCCGTCGTGGATGGCGCCGCGGTGGCGCATGGTGTTCCGGGTGTCGTGTTCCAGGGCGGTCAGGCCGGCGTTTCTGAGGTCGGTGCGGGTGGGCTTCTCGTGGGCGGTGTAGAGGTGTTCGACGATGCCGTGCCAGGCGGCGGTGTACAGGTCGTCGCGGTCGCTGGCGGCCCACCAGACGAGGTTGCTGGTGGCCACGGTGCGGGCGAGGTGGTCGAGGTCGGTGAGGGTGTAGCCGTGGCGGAGGGGTACGGCGGTGGTGTTCACGGTGTGCTCCTGGTGGTGCTCGGGGCTCGGCCGGTGGGGCGGCCGGGCGAGGGCGGGGCTACTGCTGCTGGGGCGCGGGCGGGTGCGGGACGTGGCCGAGCTTCTCGGCGCACTGGCAGCCGTCCACCGGGTCCCAGGAGGGGCAGACGCTGTCGAAGTCGGCGCGGTGGCCGCAGGGGTCGTTCCACCAGCCCGCGGCGCAGCCGCACTTCGTGTCGTCGTGCCAGCGGGGTACGGGCTGACCGCAGGCGGAGCAGACGAGGTACGGGTTCGCGAAGGTGATGTAGGTGTGGACTCGGGTGTGGGTCACGGCTGGCTCCTGTCGGTGTCGAGGGCGTTGCGGAGGTCGGCGGCGAGGGCGCGGACGCGGGCGAGGGCGGCCTCGGCACGCTCGGCGCGCTGGCACTGCGCCATCAACTTGCGGTGGCATCCGCTGTGCGCGAGGGCGTCGGCGGCGGTGGACTGCATGGCGCGCTCCATCGCCTCGGCGCGGCGGTGGGCGCGGTCAGCGCCATCCACGCGGGGGTGAGGATCAGCACCGCCACGAGGACGCTGCTGGCGATCGGGCCGGCCGCGGCCAGCAGCCCGGTCACAGCAGCTCCCCGATGGTGGGGACGTCCTCGATGGGGCGGCCTCGGTAGTGGGGCCGGTCGTCGGGCTCCGGCCCGTCAGGGTCGTCGTCGCAGGGGCAGAGCTGGGCTTGTCCGTCCCACAGGCAGGGCGCGGACGGGTCGGCGAGGCAGGCGGGCAGCGGCATCAGGCGGCCTGTGCGGTCGTGTGAGCGCCTACAGAGGGCGTGCCGGACCCCCGCGTCCGGCCGTCCCCCGTGCGGGCGTCACGCGGCGGTATACCGCGCGCCCTGCGCCTGGCTTCCTCGGCCGCGAGTTCGGCCCTCCGACACGGCGCGCACACCGGCTCGCCGAGCTTGCGATGGAGTTGAGCAGAGGCGGCGGTGCCACCGCGGGCGTGCGCAGCGGCCAGCGACTGGCGGCGGCGGGTCTCCACCCTGCGGTCGTGCGCGGTCTCGCACACGGTGCAGCGCTCTCCGTAGCGGCGGTGGATTTTCAGCGCGGTCTCGGTGCCGCAGACGACGCCGCGGAGGATGCGGCGGCGGTCGGCGCGGTCGAGGCCGCCCCACACGCCCCAAAGCTGGTCGGTGTCGAGGCCGTAGGCGCGGCAGGGGTCGAGGAGCGGACAGCCGGCGCACAGCCGCTTGGCGCGGGTGCGGTCGGTGGGGTGGTCGGAGAACCACAGGTCGGGGTCGACGCCGGGGGTGGTGCAGGCGGCGTGGTTGGCGGTTGGGGGGTCGTTGGGTCGGGGGGTGTTGGAGGGGTTGGGCATGGGGTTGCTCCTGTGCGCGGGGTGTGCTGGAACCGGGTGGTGGGGGTCAGCCGCAGGCGGTGTGGGTGGTGTTGCCGTTGGCTGCCCAGTGGGGGTCGAGGGGGCGTCCGCAGACGGTGCAGTGGGGGCCGCTGGGGTCGGGCTGCCCGTCCCCCTGTCCCCCCCTGGGGGTGGGGACAGGGGGGACAGGTCCGGGAGCGGCCTGTCCCGTGCTGTCCCCGACCTGTCCGGTACAGGTCTGACCTGCGGTTTCGCCTGTCCCTGGCTCGGGGAGTGGGACAGGTTGGTGATTTTGGGCCGGGGACAGGTTTGGGGACAGGTGGTCTGTGCCGTTCTGTCCGGTTCGGCTCTTGCGGATACGGGCCGCTTCGGCGAGCACTTCGGTACGGACGGAGATGCCCAGCCGCTGGCACTCGGAGCGGAGCTTGTCGCGCCCGTAGTGGAGGGGGACGCCGGCCTTGTCGAGCCGCTCGGCGAGTTCGTCGGCGGGGCTGCGCGCGTCGAGGCTCTGGAGGACGACGGAGGTGACCGGAGACCCGTCGGGCTTGGCTTCGCCGTGCAGGCGGACGACGTGGAGACCGAACTGCATCTCGCCCTGCTGTTCGTCGTCCTTTTGTTTGCCGACCTTGACGGTGACGATGGTGTTGGCGGCGCGGTCGCCCTTCTTGGACACGTGGAGCTCGGACTGGAGGGCGCCCTTGGCGGAGGAGGCGCCGCGGCCGTGCTCGCCGACATGTCCGGTGTGGTGGATGACGAGGACGCAGGCGCCGGTGGCGCGGCGGACGTCTTCGATGCGTTCGATGACGACGCCGACTTCGGTGTTGGAGTTCTCCTCCACGCCGACGGAGACGCGGGCCTGGGTGTCGATGACGACGAGGGCCGGTTCCAGGCGGCGCATGGCCTCGATGAAGGTGTCCCACTCGGGTCCCATGGCCTGGACGGGGCGGGGGAGGAAGAGGACGTTGTCCATCTTCAGCCCGTAGTGCTGTTCCCAGGCGCGCACTCGTTTGCGGATGCCGCGGGCGCCTTCGGCGACGAGGTACACGACGGTGCCTTGGCGGACGTAGTGGCCGTGCCAGTTCATGCCGGTGCCGACGTGTCCGGCGAGGTCGATGGTGACGAACGACTTCATGTGCCCGGACGGGCCGATGATCCTCGCGAGGGAGTCGAGATGGAGGAGGTCGCCGACGAGGGGTTCCAGCGCGGGCATGTTGTCGAGGGCGCTGGTGTCGAGCATCTCGGCGAGGAGGGCGTCGATGGGGTCGCCGGAGCGGCCGGCGGCGCGTTCCTTGCGGCGGGCGAGGTAGTCCTCGATGAAGCTCACGGCAGCGCCGGGTTGGGCGCCTTCGGAGGTGGCGGCTTGGGCGATGCGCTGGCCGAGGGCGAGTTCGTCGCGGAGGTCGGCGCGTTCGCGGACTTTGAGGGCGTAGTAGTCGCCGTTGGGCTGGGCGTAGTCGGTGAGTTGGTGGATGGCGACGGGCCCGCCGACGCGGCGGAGGTCGCCGGTGCCTTCGAGGTGCATGATGACGGCCGGGGGTTCGGTGGGTTCGCCTCGGCCGGCGAGGGTGGTGATGGCGTTCCAGATGGTTTCGTGGGCCGGTCGGGAGAAGTCGGCGCCGGTGATGGTGGCGGCGCAGGCGGGGATGAGCCGCGGGTAGACCATGCAGCTGGCGAGCACCGTGCGTTCGGCGTCGATGGCGGGGTCGCCGTCCCTGTCGCGGGGTGCGAGGTGGTGGACGTTCTCCACGGCCGGTGGCTCCTGTCGTGTGGTTCAGAAGAGGGTCGCTGTGTGGGGGCAGCGGTGTTCGGTGACGTGGGGGTGGGGGCACTGGGCGGGGTGCCAGGGGTGTATCCAGCGGAGGCGGGGTGGGAGGCCGGCGATGGTGACGAGGCACCAGGTGAGCCGGTTGGGCTCCCACAGGTCGGCCTGTTGCTGGGGGGTGAGGGGTTGGAGGTCGGCGGTGATGGTGAGGGCTGCGGTGTGGCCGACGGTCTGGCGGAGGGTGGGCGCGCGGCAGGTGGGGCACCGGGTGGTGCCGTCTGCTGCGGGCCGTTTCATGGGTTCCTCTCGGGTTGTGGTGGGTGGTGGTGCGCCCGGGGCGGGAGGCTCTGGGCCGGCCCCGCCCCGGGGAGTCAGGCGGCCTGTCTGGCCGCAGGGGTGCCGCAGCGGGCGGCGTGGACGGCGCGGACCTCGGCGACGAACCGGGCCACCGCTGCCGGGCCCTCCACGGGACCCTCGGTGGCGCGGCAGGTGAGGCACTCGTAGCGGGCGCGGGGCTGCCGCTTGTAGGTGATCTGGCCGGCGCGGTCTCCTGAGCGGATGGCGTGGCCTTCGCCCATGTCCACGAACAGGGCCCCGGTGATGGCAATGCGGCTCACGCGGCCCTCCCCTCGGCCGGGGCGGCGGCGGGGGCGGGCAGGCCGGTCGCGGCGGCCGCGACGTGCGCGGCCAGCAGCGGCGGCATGGCATTGCCGATCTGCTCGAACTGCTTGGTCTTCGTGCCCTGCCAGAGGTAGTCGGCGGGGAACGACTGGAGGACGGCCGCCTCGGCCTGGGTGATGCGCACGGTGTCGGGGCTGGCGAACTGCGACTCGCCCCCAGGGGAGCGGTCGCGGTGGCCGGGCGGGGCTATGCGGTCCGTGGCGCACACCGTGGTGGCCGGACGTTTGAGCACCCACTGGCCGCCGGACTTAGATGTGAAGACCGGAGCCGGAGAACCGTGCGGGTCTGTCGTTTGGCGGGAACCGTCCGGCTGTTGGTTGCGGTTGGTGTGCAGCACCCATGCGCCGCGGTGCTGCGCGTCGAGGAGAGCCTGCCGCGCCTGCGTCGGGAACGGCTCCGCCCCGCCGGTCTTGCCCCCGCCCGCGGTCACGGTCGGCGATACCCGGTCGGTGGCGCCCCAACCGAGGGCCTCGGCCATCGACACCCAGCGCGGCCGGCCCGGTCCGAACAGCGACGGCTCCTCGCCGTGCTGGGAGTGCGTCGGCTCCGGCGGCGCCACCGTCCGGACGCGGGAGGCGATGAGAATCGCCCGCCGGCGGGTCTGGGGGACGCCGTAGTCGGCGGCGTTCAGCACCCCGCACCAGGCGCTGTAGCCCCAGCCGCGGAGGATCTCGGCGATGTGCCGGAACAGCGGCAGCACGTCGGGGACCTCCTCCATCGCCACCCACTCGGGGCGCAGGTCGTACAGCCAGCGCATCGGCTCGGCGGCCAGCAGCGACCGCGCGTCGCGGCACTGCTCCAGCAGGGCTGGGCGGGTGTCGCGGCCGTGGGCGAGGTCGTGGACGGCCTGGTGCACGAGCGGCTGGTCCTTCAGGCCGAGGCCCTTGCCTGCGCGGGACCATGCCTGGCATGGCGGGGAGGCGATCAGCCCCGTGACGCGGCCGGCGAACGGAGCCGTGGGGTACTGGGCGACGTCGCAGCGGACGGTCAGGTGCCCGGCGGCTGCGCGGGTGGCGCAGGCTGCGGCGTCCCACTCCAGGCCGATGTCGGTGAGGCCGAGGGTCCGGAGGCCGGTGGACCAGCCTCCGGGGCCGGCGAACAGGTCGAGGATCATCGGATCACCGCCTCCTTCGGCGGCCACTGCACCTTCGCGAGTCGGGCCCGCTGCGCGGCCGGGAGAGTGAACAGCGGGGCGCCGTACCAGTCGTGGCCGGCGGCGCGGAGCCACCAGGCGTCGCACTGGTCGCCGCCGGGGTCGCCGGGGAACTTCACCCCGGCGGCGAGGTACGCGGCCGCGGCCATGTCGTCCTTGCTCGCCCGGCCGTTGTCGCACGCGAACGCCTTGAGCGTGGCCGGGACCACCAGCGCGTAGGGAATGCCCTCGTCGGCGAGCGCGGCCCGCACCACGCCGTGGACCATGGCCGTGACCCCGGCGCCCATGGCGTGCCGCGGGAGATCCTCGATGACGGCCAGGTGGGGGCGGTCTTCGCCGAGGTCGCGGGTGATGAGGTCGCGGATGACGCCGAGGCGGGCGTCTCCGTCAGCCTGGCGGGTGCGGATGCGGTAGGTGGTGCCGTCGGGGAGGGCGACGCCGGTGGAGGTCAGCGACAGGTCGAGGCCGATGACGCGGAGGCCGGGGGCCGTCCCCGCCGCGGGGGCGGGGACGGTCGGGGCCGGGAACAGAGCGCTCACCAGCCGCTCCTCTCGGTGGCGCGTGCGATGTGGCGGTCGATCGGCACTCCGGCCACCGCCAGCTCGGTGGCGAGGGACCGGGCGAGGTCCGCGGCGGCGCCGCCCACGGCGAGGCCGTCGGCGATGTGCTGGGCGATGACGCGCTGGGTGGTGATGAGCGCGGTCTGGGTGGCGTCGAGCTCGCGGGCGAGGGCGGCGGTACCGGCGGCGGTCACTGGGCCGCCCCCTGTCCGGGCTGCGCCACCGCCGGCCAGACGCCGGTGGGTTCGTCGTCCACGAACTCCGCGACGATCGGCCCCTCGTCCCCGTCGGGCACGTCGTCGTCCGGGAGGTCCGCGGACTGCTGCGCCCCTGCCGGGGCGTCACCTGAGCCCGTCTCGGCAGCGACCTCGGCCTGGGCCCGGAGCTGCTCCCGCATGTACTCCGCGGACGTGGGCACCCACTTGGCGAGGCGCCGCACCGCGGTCTTCAACCACATGGCCTCCTCGTTGGTGTTCCACGGGGAGTACTCGGAGTTCCGGCCGTCGGACTTGGCTTTCGCGGCCATGACCTGCGCGCGGTTGAGGATGACGACCTTGCTGGTGGCGCCGTCCTTCATCACCGCGTAGGCGTACACACCCACCAGCTCGCCGCGGTCGCCGCCGAACCAGTCGACGTCGTGCACGGGGCGCTCGTCGCGGCCGATGACGTACCGGAAGGAATCGCGGGCGCGGACGGTCTCCACCACCACCGACGACACGGCGCCGGCCCGGTAGATCAGCTCCACGATGCCCTGGTAGCCGACGATGCCCTGGATGACCTTCCGGCCGCCCTTCTTCCGGGGCGTGAGGTAGAACTGCTCCGTGCCGGGCTCCAGGCCCAGGCGGGCGGCGGTCTTCAGCTCCCGCAGGAAGGTGCCGACGTCGTTCTGCGCGGCCTGCATCAGATCGTTGTTGCCGCGGATGGCGCCGACGGCGAGACGGATCCACTGGTCGGCGTTGACGTGGGAGGGGACGAGGGCGGCGTACTCGGTGCGGTACTGCTCGACCATGGCGGCGGGGCCGGTGTCGCGGACGGCGACGGCGGCGGAGACGGACTGTTCGGTCACGGGTTGCTCCTGGTGCGTGCGGGCTGAAGGCTGTGGGTGCGCCCGTTGCGGGCGGTGCGGGTGGCGACGTGTTCGCCGAGGCAGGTGGCGCGGCGGCCGTTGCCGATCGCGGCGAGGACGAGGCCGGAGGCGGCGCGCTTCTCCTCTTCGGCGGCTTTGCAGGCGTCGAGGGCGGTGAAGTACCGGTCCCGGAGCGGGCCGGGTATCTCCACGTCCACGTCCTCCACCCCGTCGGGCAGGGCCTTGACCACCTGATAGGTGGCGGTGTGGCCGTCGATCGGCGGCGGTGTCCCTGCGGCGAGGGAGTCCATGAACGCCTGCGCGCGGTCGAGCATCAGGGCCTCGTCGGCGGGGTCGTGCTCCACGATGTACTCGCGGTACTCCGACCCGGCGATCAGCACGGCGACGTGCGCCCGGCGGGCGGCCAGGGCGGCGCAGTACCAGCGGACCTGCGCCTTGTAGTGCACGGGGATCTGGTCAGTGCCCTCGTCGCCCCAGCCGATGCCGTCGCGGGACGTCTTGGCCTCCACGACCTCCACCGAGCCGTCGGCGGTGATGGCGAGCCGGTCGGGGTTGACGATGTGCCACGGCCGGCCGACCGCCGCATACGTCGGGGAGGGGACGACGGTCAGGTCCGGGTGGAGGGCGGCGAACCGGGCGCAGATGGCGGGCTCGTGAACCTTGCCCCAGTACATCTCCTCGGACTCCTCGACCGGGCCGATGCGGCCGGCCTTGCGGTGCCAGAGGGAGAAGGGGGACTCGTGCGGGCTCAGGCCGAGGACGGCGGCGATCTCGCTGCCGCCGATGCCGTGGGCGCGGGCGGCGTGCCATTCGGGGGTGCCGGGTTCGAACCAGCCGATGAGGTCGGCCGGAACGGCCGGGGCCGAAGCCCCGGCGCGCTCGGGTGCGATCGTCACGCGGCCTCACCCCGCACGATGCGGCGCTGCTGGCGGAGGCTGTAGCCGTCCTCGGCGAGGGCCTGCGCGTAGTCGTCGGTCGGCTCGTCGTCGGTGGGCTCGTCGGCCCAGTCGTGGGTCAGCACTCGTCGTCCCCCCAGAGGTCGTCGTAGTAGTCGCGCGGGTCATCGAGGTGGCGGCACAGGCCGGAGCACCAGGGCTGGCCGGTGAGGACCGGGCGGGTGCATCCGGATGCGGCGCAGGTGTCGAGTGCGGGTGCGGTCCGGGCCGGGCCCGACGGTGGGGCGATGCGTTCGGCGAGGAGCCCGCACGCGAGGGCGGTGGGGCCGGCGGCGCTCAGGAGCACGATCAGCGCGGTCGTCACCGGGGCTCACCCGCCTCGGGGGTGCATTCGCCGTCGTGACCGGACGCGCCCGAACAGGACGTGGCGCGCCCGTTGACGGCCAGCATGTTCGGGCAGGTCGGCCCGGTGGCGGCGGTCTGCTGCTCCAGCTCGGCGACCCGCGCCCGCGCCTCGTCCCGCTCGCGCTCCAGCCGCTCCACCTCGGCCCGCAGCGCGGCCATCTCCTCGTCCGCCACGTTCAGCACCGGGTAGATGTAGGGGTGGATGTCCCTGTAGAGGCCAGCGGCGCTCGTCACCCGCAGCACCGCCTCTACATATCGCTCGCGGCGCTCGGCCTCGCGCTCCGCCGTCAGCGGCTCCCGGGCGCTCACGCGGCCACCTGCTCACCAGCAGCAGCAGCGCCCACCGGCACCACCACGACCACCTCAACCCGCACATCACGCCACGTCGTGGCCAGCCGATGCGTCCGCACCCGCCGCCCATCCAGCGCCCAGTCACGGCCCACCGGAGCGATCTCGCCACCCAGCACCCCAGCCCAAGCGCCCAGCGCCTCGAACCCTCCGCCGTGCAGGTGGCCATGCAGGGTGCCGGAGCTGTGGACGTGCCACTCCACGATCGGCAGCCCGGGGAACTCATCGGTGAGCTGTACCAGCGCCCTCGCGGCGCCGTTCTGACGGTTAGGCTGTGAATTCACGGCCTTGCCTCTCTTTCACTCGGTGTAGGGGTGAGGCCATGGGGGTCGCCCGGACTTGGCTGTTGGGGCGGCCCCTGCCTCGTTGAAGGGGGTCAGGCGGCGCGCTGCTGCTCAGCAGCAGCCGCCCGGCGGGCCGCGGCCTTCGCCACGGCCGGCGCGAACAGGGCCCGCAGCCGGGCCCGAATCTCGGGGGACAGCGGCGGCGCCGCGGCCACCTCCCGACGAGCTGCTTCCACCGCGGCCGGACCCAGCCGGCGCATCGCCGCTTCGCGGTCGAACTGCCCGGCCATCAGGCGACCGCCCTGGCGTGGCGGCGGGTGCGTGCCGTGGTGGTTCGCTGGACCGGCACCCACAGGACGAGGAGGTCGCATCCGACGCGCTCGGCCCATGCGGCGGCGACGTCGGGGCTGACGGTGTCCTGTTCTCCGGAGAGGACCTCGTTTATGAGGCTGGGGTGGACGCCGGTGGCGGCGGCGATGTCGCGCATGGAGGCGCTGGTGCCGTCGCCGGTGCGCTGCATGATCTGGCGCAGCATCTGGCGGTTCACGGGCCGGTAGCGGAGCGGTTTGTCGTCGGGTGCTGGCCGGTGGTGCGGCATGTGCATGCTCCTCCTGCGGTGTTTCGCTCCCGTGTGGGAGCGGAATAAGCATTGCACGGCGGGAACGTCGTGTCTACTCCATGGGAGTGGCATATGCGTTCTGGCGCAGGAGTGGCGAGTTGTTGACGTGCGACACGTGCCCCCACTGGCGCAACCCATGTCAGTTAGGGGACACTACGTTCCCGTGGTGCAACGCGAGCCGCTGTAACCAGCGGGATTGCTGAGGCTTGACCAACCCCAGGTAGACACGCGCACACGGAGACACGAGATGATGACTGCCATGCTCGAAGAGACCCGCGACCAGTTGTCGCGCCTGACGCGGGAGCGCCGCGCCGAGCTGGGCGTCAGCCTCGCCCGCGTAGCCGAAGCGTCTGGGGACCCCACGCTTCACTCCTCATGGATCACGCGCCTCGAACAAGGGAAGATCCGCGAGATCCCTTCCCGCGAGCGCCTCGAAGCCTTGGCGCGCGGCCTGCGACTCCCCCCGCAGCAAGTTGCCCGGGCGGCCGGCCAGCAGTTCCTCGGAATCAGTGAGGAGTACTCCACCGACGGCGACGCGCGGGCGATCGTGGACTACCTGGAGACGTTCTCCGAGGAGGACCGGCGCGCGCTGCGGGCGATGGTCGAGGCGTTCGCCCGGTCCAGGCGTTCCGGGGAGGATGACGGACAGTAGTGTCCCGTCTGTGCCTCTGGTAACTCGCAGCTCAAACGGGCATTCTGGTGATCGCGCTTGGGGGCGCGGCCGGCAGGGGGGCCCTGTGGCCGTCGTGCGCGCACGGGGGACGTGCGCCTAGGTGTGAGGAGCTGCGGGTGGTTCCAGAAGCACGAGTCAGAGTTGTCGACACCCTGCCCGGGGGAGAGGTCACGATGGTGATGGAGAAGCCGGGCCGGATCGACTTCCTGCTGAAGAAGGGTGAGCCGGTGGAGCGGATCGCCGAATCGCTTCAGCAGCGATTGCAGTACGAGATCGACAGCGGTACGTGGGAGCAGCACTGGCCCGGTGATCTGCCGGGGGCGGCCCAGGAGAGTGGGCCCGACAGGGGCTGAGTGTGCGGGCGGTGAGATGCGGGGCTCTGGCTGCGGCCGGGGCCCTCTCTCATGCCCGTAACGCTGTGACCTGCACGTCTATAAGGGTGATTCGCGGGTTTTCGACCTCGCCGTGGCGTGCGCGGTGCTCGGCGCCGCGGAGCTGATCGACCCCCGCACCCTCACCGATCTGGTGATGATCGGGGAACTCGGGCTCGACGGCCGCGTGCGGCCCGTGCGCGGCGTCCTGCCGTCCGTCCTGGCCGCCGCCGAGGCCGGGCACCGCCAGGTCGTCGTCGCCGAGCAGACGGCCTCGGAGGCGGCCCTCGTCCCCGGGGTGTCGGTGCTCGGCGTCCGCTCCCTGCGCCAGCTCGTCGCCGTCCTGACCGACGCGCCCGTCCCCGACGAGGACCCGGCCGAGGACGGCCCCGCCGCCGCCCTGCTCGCCGGACTCGCCGTGCCCGGCACCGGATCGGCGATTCCGGGGGCGGCCGGTGAGCGGCAGGTCGACCTCGCCGAGGTGGCCGGCCAGACCGCGGCCCGCAGGGCCCTGGAGGTGGCCGCGGCCGGCCGGCACCACCTCTTCTTCACGGGGCCGCCCGGCGCCGGCAAGACCATGCTCGCCGAACGGCTCCCCGGTCTGCTGCCTCCCCTCACCCCCCAGGAGGCCCTGGAGGCCACCGCCGTCCACTCCGTCGCCGGCACCCTGCCCCCGGGCCGCCCGCTGGTCGAGAGGCCGCCCTACTGCGCACCCCACCACTCGGCCACCACCGCCTCCCTCGTCGGCGGCGGCAGCGGCCTGCCCCGGCCCGGGGCCGTCTCCCTGGCCCACCACGGCGTCCTCTTCCTGGACGAGGCCGCCGAGTGCAGCGCGCGGGTGCTGGACGCGCTGCGCCAGCCGCTGGAGTCCGGTCGGGTCACGGTGGCACGGGCCCAGGGCATGATGCGCATGCCCGCCCGCTTCCTGCTCGTCCTGGCGGCCAACCCCTGCCCCTGCGGCCGGCACGGATCGAGGGGCGGCGGCTGCGAGTGCCGGCCCTCCTCCGTCCGGCGCTACCGCTCCCGTCTCTCCGGCCCCCTCCTGGACCGTGTCGACCTCCGGGTCACCGTCGAGCCCGTCACCCGCGCCGAACTGATCTCGCCCACCGCGCACGGGGAGTCCACCGCCGCCGTGGCGGCGCGGGTCCGGGCGGCGCGGGAGCGCGCCGCCGCCCGGTACGCCGGTACGCCCTGGCACACCAACAGCGAGGTGCCCGGCCACGAACTGCGCACCCGCTGGCCCACGGCGCCCGGAGCCCTGGGCCGCGCCGAGGAGGACATGGAACGCGGCCTGCTCACCGCGCGCGGTCTGGACAGGGTCCTCAGGGTCGCCTGGACTCTGGCCGACCTCGCCGGACACGACCGGCCCACCGCCGAGGACGTGGACGGGGCGCTGGAACTGCGCACGGGAGTGAGGCGCGGCGCGGCGCCCACCGGGGGCCGGAGGTGACCGGCGAGGAGGAGCGCGCGGCGCGGGCGGCACTCACCAGGGTCGGCGAACCCGGTGACGCGGCACTGAACAGGTGGCTCGACCGCTATGGGGCGGTGGGGACGCTCGAGGCCCTCGCCTCCGGGTCGCCGCTGCCGGGCGTCTCGCGGACCCGCTGGGCCGGACTGTGCGGGCGGGCCCGCGGGCTGTGCCCCGAAGCCGACCTCGAGGCCGCGGGCAGAATCGGCGGGCGCTTCGTCTGCCCGGGGGACAACGAGTGGCCGAGCCAGCTGGACGACCTCGGGGAGGTCCGTCCCGTCGGACTGTGGGTGCTCGGCCGTGCCTCGCTGCGCCTGTGGGCCCTGCGCTCGGTCGCCGTCGTCGGGGCCCGTGCCTGCACCGACTACGGGGCCCACGTCGCGTCGGTCCTCGGCTCCGGCCTGGCCGCACGCGGCTGGACGGTGGCCTCCGGCGCGGCCTACGGGGTCGACGCGGCCGCCCACCACGGCGCGCTCGCCGCGGGTGGGGCCACCGTCGCCGCGCTGGCCTGCGGGGTCGACGTCGCCTACCCACCGGGCAACGGCTCCCTGATCCGGCGCATCGGGCAGGAGGGACTGCTGGTCGCCGAGCTGCCGCCCGGCGCCCATCCCACCCGCAGCCGCTTCGTGCTGCGCAACCGCGTGATCGCGGCCCTCACCAGGGGGACGGTGGTGGTGGAAGCCGAACTGCGCAGCGGCTCCCTGGTCACCGCCCGGCGGGCGCTGGCGCTCGGCAGGATCACCATGGGCGTCCCCGGCCCGGTCACCAGCAGCCTGTCGGCCGGGGTCCACCAACTCCTGCGCGGCGAGGGCCAGGTCGTCACCGACGCCGACGAGGTCGTCGAACTCGTCGGGGCCATCGGGGAGCTCGCCCCCGAACGGCGCGGTCCGACCCTCCCGCGCGACCTGCTGGCCCCCGAGACGGCGCGCGTCCTGGAGGCGCTGCCGGCCCGCAGCGCGATCACGGCCGACGCGGTGGCGCGTGCGTCCGCCCTCACCGGGGAGCGCGCACTCGCCCGCCTCCAGGAACTGAGGTCGCTCGGCTTCGTCGAGCGGCACGGTGACCACTGGCAACTGGCGGGGCGGGAGAACCAACACTCCAACAGGTGACAGAGGAATCCTTGACCCCGAGCGGTCGGGTGAAAGGGTGAGAACATGACCGCTGAATGGTTCGTTCCGCATAGCTGCGCCACCCCGGCCCGGCCACCGGGGTAACCCCGAGGTGCGGGTAGCGGAACGTATCTGCGGATGCCCGACCGACCGTTCGTCGCACTGAGCGACACTCCGGTCACGCTAGGCTCCCATGGCCCCTGGTCCCCACCGGTCCCACAGGCGTCAGCGCACAGAACACGGCAGAACGGCTCAAGACGACGTATGCCCCACCACACCCCCGGGCCCGACCGCACGGCCACGGCAGAACCGACGGCAGCCGACGGTGCTGCGCGCCCTGCCCCGCCCAGATCGCTCGACGAGCTGTGGCGGACGTACAAGCGCACGGGCGACGAGCGGCTGCGGGAACAGCTGATCCTCCACTACTCGCCCCTGGTCAAGTACGTGGCCGGACGGGTCAGCGTCGGTCTGCCCGCCAACGTGGAGCAGGCCGACTTCGTCTCCTCCGGGGTGTTCGGGCTGATCGACGCCATCGAGAAGTTCGACCCGGACCGCTCCATCAAGTTCGAGACCTACGCCATCACCCGTATCCGCGGGGCCATGATCGACGAGCTGCGGGCGCTGGACTGGATCCCCCGCTCCGTCCGGCAGAAGGCCCGTGCCTTCGAGCGGGCCCACGCCGCCTTGGAGGCGACGCTGCGGCGCACCCCCTCGGAGGCCGAGGTGGCCGACGAGATGGGGATCCCCCTGGAGGAGCTCCACGGGATCTTCAGTCAGTTCCCGCTGGCCAACATGGTGGCGCTGGAGGAGGTCCTCCACGCCGGCGGTGAGGGCGGCGACCGCCTCAGCCTCATGGAGACCCTGGAGGACACCGGCGCCGACAACCCCGTCGAGATCGCCGAGGACCGGGAACTGCGGCGGCTGCTGGCCCGTGCCGTCAACACCCTCCCCGAGCGCGAGAAGACCGTGGTGACCCTCTACTACTACGAAGGGTTCACCCTCGCCGAGATCGGACAGGTGCTGGGGGTGACCGAGAGCCGGGTCAGCCAGATCCACACCAAGTCCGTGCTGCAGCTCAGGGCCAAGCTCGCGGACGTCGGCCGTTGAGCCGGAACCCCCGGTCCGTACAGTGGGACCCGTGCCCAGGATTCGAGCGGCCTCCGTGGCCGAGCACCGGACGATGCAGCGCGACGCCCTGCTGGAGGCAGCACGATCCCTGCTCTCCGAAGGCGGAACCGAAGCACTGACCTTCCCCGCGCTGGCCGAACGCACGGGACTGGCGCGCTCCTCCGTCTACGAGTACTTCCGCTCCCGCGCCGCCGTCGTCGAGGAGCTGTGCGCCGTCGACTTCCCCGTCTGGGCGGCCGAGGTGGAAGCCGCCATGGCGGAGGCGGGCACCCCCGAGGCGAAGGTCGAGGCGTATGTGCGGCGGCAGCTGGCGCTGGCCGGGGACCGCCGCCACCGGGCCGTCGTCGCGATCTCGGCGGGCGAGCTGGACGCCGGCGCCCGCGAGAAGATCCGGGCCGCTCACGGCGGGCTGATCACCATGGTCGTGGACGCCCTCACCTCGCTCGGCCACGAGGACCCCCGGCTGACCGCCACCCTTCTGCAGGGCGTCGTGGACGCGGCGGTCCGCCGCCTCGAACTGGGAGCCGCCGAGGAACCGGAGCGCATCGCCCGGGCGGCGGTGTCGATGGTGCTGTACGGCGTCGGAGGCTGAGCCCGCCCCTTCCCCTCCCGCCCCGCCGCGGGTCCGGGGCCGGCGGCCGTCCGCCTCACGGGGAGGGGCGGCCGCGCGGGCGGACGTGGCGCCGGTGCGCCCAGAGCGCGGCCGCCGCCAGGGCCGCCGCCGTCCCCCCGGCCGCCGGTCCGGCGGGCGAGGCCCCGCCGGCCACCGCCCGCGCCGGCTCCGGCGCCCCCGAGGCGTCCCCCGCTCCCGGCCGCCCCCGCTCCGGAGGCGCTCCCAGCACCGGGAGCAGCCGGGAGCGCCCGGACCCCAGCAGGGACAGCGGATCCAGGTAGGAGTCGCCGCGGCGCAGCCCCCAGTGGAGGCAGCCGGCCGGACAGTGGGAGCCGTCCGCCTCCAGGACGCCCACCACGTCGCCCGCCCCGACCCGGTCGCCCTCGCTCACCCGCGCCGCGACCGGTTCGTACGTCGTGCGCAGCGGCGGCGTACCCGTACCCGCCAGCTCCACCGACACCACACCCCGCCCCGCCACCCTCCCCGCGAACGAGACCCGGCCCGCCGCCGCGGCGCGCACCGGAGTTCCGGGCCGGGCCGCCAGGTCCACCCCCCGGTGCCCCGCCGCCCACCGCTCGGGAGGCGGGAGCCAGCCGCGCTCCACCGGTCCCGGCACCGGCCGGACCCGCCCGGCTCCGCCGGCGGCACCGCCGTCCGCGGGGGCCGCGCGGGCGGGCGCCGCCCAAGAGGAGAGGAACGGAAGGCAGCACAGCAGTACCGCGCAGAGTCGAAGTCCCATGGCCCCAGCGTGAGGGAGGGCGGGGACGGGGGCGGGCGGGCGGCCGGAACGGTGGAGTACCGGCCGGTTGTGGAGAACTCCGTCACCCGTTCCGGTGGAGGCGCCGACGGCCCGGCGACCCGCCCCCTCCCCACCCCGCGTCCGGCCCGGCCGTCCGCCGCGGCCGCTCCCGCCGGCGCCTTCCGCGCGCACCCGGTGCGTGTCGCCTGCCGGTTCCCCGGTCCCGTACACTTCTGGTGCGATCCGGGTCACCGGGTCGACTTCGCACGCCCCGCCGCCCCCGCGGCGGCCGCGCACTCGGTCCTGCAAGACGAACGGCCACCGGCCCCCAACGGCTTCGCAGGCAGCGCGCCGGGGCGTCAGGAGCGGCGGCCGTCCGGCCGCCGCGGACAACCGAGTACTCCGAGGAGATACGGCCATGGCCGTCGTCACGATGCGGGAGCTGCTGGAGAGCGGCGTCCACTTCGGGCACCAGACCCGCCGCTGGAACCCGAAGATGAAGCGCTTCATCTTCACCGAGCGCAACGGCATCTACATCATCGACCTGCTCCAGTCGCTGTCGTACATCGACCGCGCCTACGAGTTCGTCAAGGAGACCGTCGCCCACGGCGGCTCCATCATGTTCGTCGGCACCAAGAAGCAGGCGCAGGAGGCCATCGCCGAGCAGGCCACCCGCGTGGGCATGCCCTACGTCAACCAGCGCTGGCTCGGCGGCATGCTGACCAACTTCTCCACCGTCCACAAGCGCCTCCAGCGCCTGAAGGAGCTCGAGCAGATCGACTTCGAGGACGTGGCCGCCTCCGGCCTCACCAAGAAGGAGCTGCTGGTCCTCTCCCGCGAGAAGGCCAAGCTGGAGAAGACGCTCGGCGGTATCCGCGACATGCAGAAGGTGCCCAGCGCCGTCTGGATCGTGGACACCAAGAAGGAGCACATCGCCGTCGGTGAGGCGCGCAAGCTCAACATCCCGGTCGTCGCGATCCTCGACACCAACTGCGACCCGGACGAGGTCGACTACAAGATCCCGGGCAACGACGACGCGATCCGCTCCGTCACCCTGCTCACCCGTGTGATCGCCGACGCTGTCGCCGAGGGCCTCATCGCCCGCTCCGGCGGTGCCGGCGAGGGCAAGAGCGAGAAGGCCGCCGGCGAGCCGCTCGCCGAGTGGGAGCGCGAGCTGCTCGAGGGCGACGCCCAGAAGGCCGCCGAGACCAAGGAGACCGAGGCCCCGGCCGCCGAGCAGGCCGCCCCCGCCGAGGACGAGAAGCCGGCCGAGCAGGCCGCCCCCGCCGAGGGCGAGGAGCCGGCCGAGCAGGCCTGACCCACGCCGCAGGTGGTACGGCCGGGGGCGGTGGCGTGAGCGCCGCCCCCGGCGTACACCCGTCACTCGATCCATCCTCATCGACTTCCCGGGAAGAGATTCACCGACCATGGCGAACTACACCGCCGCCGACGTCAAGAAGCTCCGCGAGCTCACCGGCGCCGGCATGATGGACTGCAAGAAGGCGCTGGACGAGGCCGAGGGCAACGTCGACAAGGCCGTCGAGATCCTCCGTGTCAAGGGCCAGAAGGGCGTCGCCAAGCGCGAGTCCCGCACCGCCGAGAACGGCGCCGTCGTCTCCCTGATCGCCGACGACAACACCTCCGGCGTGCTGGTCGAGCTGAAGTGCGAGACGGACTTCGTCGCCAAGGGCGAGAAGTTCGTCGCCGTCGCCGACGCCATCGCCGCGCACGTCGCCGCCACCTCCCCGGCCGACACCGAGGCCCTGCTCGCCTCCGAGATCGAGTCCGGCAAGACCGTCCAGGCGTACGTGGACGAGGCCAACGCCACCCTCGGCGAGAAGATCGTCCTCGACCGCTTCGCCCAGTTCTCCGGCGGCTACGTGGCCGCCTACATGCACCGCACCAGCCCGGACCTGCCGCCGCAGGTCGGCGTCCTGGTCGAGCTGGAGCAGGAGAACGCCGAGGTGGCCAAGGACGTGGCGCAGCACATCGCCGCGTTCGCCCCGAAGTTCCTCTCCCGCGAGGACGTGCCGGAGGAGACCGTCGCCAACGAGCGCCGCGTCGCCGAGGCCACCGCCCGCGAGGAGGGCAAGCCCGAGCAGGCCCTGCCGAAGATCGTCGAGGGTCGCGTGAACGGCTTCTTCAAGGAGAACTGCCTCCTGGACCAGCCCTTCGCCAAGGACAACAAGAAGTCCGTCCAGAAGGTGCTGGACGAGGCCGGTGTCACGCTGAAGCGCTTCGCCCGCTTCCGCGTCGGCGCCTGACCCGCACCGCCGTGACGTCCACGGCGGACCGGACACACCCGGCTAGGGTCGAACACGGGGCCCGTCCCGGTCGTCGCGCACGGCGTGCACGGCGCGCCCGGACAGGACGACCGCAGTTGTGACGAGGAGGCCATTGCCGCTACCAGGGACCGAAAGGGACCACCGGCAATGGCCTCCTCAGCATGTGCACGAGGAGATCCGCATGAAACAGGGCATCGACCCCGGAGACAAAGCCTCCGACAAGGAGCGCGGCCGCCGCCGCTTCCTGCTGAAACTCTCCGGCGAGGCGTTCGCCGGCGGCGGGGGGCTCGGAGTCGACCCCGACGTCGTGCACAAGGTCGCCCGTGAGATCGCCGCCGTGGTCCGCGACGGCGCCGAGATCGCCGTCGTCATCGGCGGCGGCAACTTCTTCCGCGGTGCCGAGCTCCAGCAGCGCGGCATGGACCGGGCCCGCTCCGACTACATGGGCATGCTCGGCACGGTCATGAACTGCCTCGCCCTCCAGGACTTCCTGGAGAAGGAGGGCATCGACTCCCGCGTCCAGACCGCCATCACCATGGGCCAGGTCGCGGAGCCGTACATCCCGCTGCGCGCCGTACGGCACCTGGAGAAGGGGCGTGTGGTCATCTTCGGCGCGGGCATGGGGATGCCGTACTTCTCCACCGACACCACCGCCGCCCAGCGCGCCCTGGAGATCCACGCCGAGGCCCTGCTGATGGGCAAGAACGGTGTCGACGGCGTCTACGACTCCGACCCGGCGACCAACCCCGACGCGGTGCGGTTCGACGCCCTGGAGTACGGCGAGGTCATCGCCCGCGAGCTGCGGGTCGCCGACGCCACCGCCATCACCCTCTGCCGCGACAACAAACTGCCGATCCTCGTCTTCGAGCTGCTGGCCGAGGGCAATATCGCAAGGGCGGTCCGGGGTGAGAAGATCGGCACGCTGGTGAGCGACCAGGGCTCCCGGAGCTGACCACCGGCACCGGGCACGCAACACGACGTCCGTGCCGGGGTCGGTGTACACGGCCCCGGCGCGGCAACTCCGTGCCGCACGATGGGCACGGTACGGGGATGGACAACAGCCTGCCGGTCGGACACCGTGCAGGAATCAGGGCTTTCCGGCTCAATCATCGAACCAGGAGCACGTGGTGATCGAAGAGACCCTCCTCGAAGCCGAGGAGAAGATGGAGAAGGCGGTCGTCGTCGCCAAGGAGGACTTCGCCGCGATCCGCACCGGCCGTGCGCACCCGGCGATGTTCAACAAGATCGTGGCGGACTACTACGGCGCGATGACCCCGATCAACCAGCTCGCGTCGTTCTCGGTGCCCGAGCCGCGGATGGCCGTGGTCACCCCGTTCGACAAGAGCGCGCTGCGCAACATCGAGCAGGCGATCCGTGACTCCGACCTCGGCGTCAACCCCTCCAACGACGGCAACATCATCCGCGTCGTCTTCCCGGAACTGACCGAGGAGCGCCGCCGCGAGTACATCAAGGTCGCCAAGACCAAGGCCGAGGACGCCAAGATCTCCATCCGCAGCGTCCGCCGCAAGGCCAAGGAGGCCATCGACAAGGCCGTCAAGGACGGTGACATCGGCGAGGACGAGGGCCGCCGCGCGGAGAAGGAGCTCGACGACACCACCGCCAAGTACGTCGCACAGGTGGACGAGCTGCTCAAGCACAAGGAAGCCGAACTGCTCGAGGTCTGAGGTCATAGGGCTGCGATTTCCGTGAACGACTCATCCTGGGGAGCGCCGCCGGGCGCCGGACCCCCCGGCCGATCCGGCTACTGGAGCCCCTCCGGCAGGGATCCGCACTCCCCGCTCCGTACGGAGGCCGCTCCGGCCCCGGCGGGTTACGTGCGCGAGGGCGGCGACGCGTCGCAGACTCGGCCTATGCCCATCGTGCCCGACGCCCCCGGCGGTGACCAGGACGATCGCGACGGCCGGGCGGCCGGGCGTCCGCCCGGCGACGGCCCCCGCACCGGCGGCGGTCTCCCCGGACCGTCGGCCGGCCCCGAGGCGACCCCGGCCCCGGTCGGCCCCGCTCCCCACGGCCGCTCCCGGAGCCGCAAGCGGGCCGGCCGCGACCTGCGAGCCGCCATAGGGGTGGGCGTGGGGCTGGGCGCCGTCATCCTCGCCTCGCTCTTCGTCTACAAGCCCGTCTTCCTCGGCGTGATAGTGGTCGCCGTCGTGGTCGGGCTGTGGGAGCTCACCTCCCGTCTCGCCGAACGCAAGCAGATCCGGGTGCCGCTGGTGCCGCTGGCCGTGGGCGGCTCCGCGATGATCGTCGCCGGGTACGTCCGGGGCGCGGAGGGCGCCTGGGTCGCGGTGGCGCTCACCGCCCTGGCCGTCCTGGTGTGGCGGATGACGGAGGAGCCGGTGAACTACCTGCGGGACGTCACCGCGGGTGTCTTCACCGCCTTCTACGTCCCCTTCCTGGCCACCTTCGTCGCCATGATGCTCGCCGCCGACGGTGACGGGCCGCAGCGGGTGCTCACCTTCCTGCTGCTCACCGTCGTCAGCGACACCGGGGCGTACGCCGTGGGCTGGCGCTTCGGCCGCCGCAAGCTGGCCCCGCGCATCAGCCCCGGAAAGACCCGCGAGGGCCTGCTGGGAGCGGTGGCCTTCGCCATGGCCGCCGGCGCGCTGTGCATGCACCTCCTCATCGACGGCGGCGTCTGGTGGCAGGGGCTGCTGCTCGGTCTGGCCGTGGCCGTCAGCGCGACCCTGGGCGATCTCGGCGAGTCGATGATCAAGCGCGACCTGGGCATCAAGGACATGGGCACCCTGCTCCCGGGGCACGGCGGCATCATGGACCGCCTGGACTCCCTGCTGCCGACCGCCCCCGTGGTCTGGCTGCTGCTGACCGTCTTCGTCGGCGCCGGCTGACACGGCTCCTCCCGCCCGCCCCGGGGCCCGGCGCCGCACGGCGCCGGGCCCCGGGGCGTCCGCGGCGCGGTACGGCCCGCCACTCCTCCAACGGTGACCGCCCGCCCGGTTCAGCGGCTCCCCCGGGGCCGCACCCGCCGGCTAGCCGGGTGCCGTGTCCGCCGTGCCCTTCGCAGCGCCGGAGAACATCAGCCGGGCGCCGAACCTCACTCCCCCCACAGAGGCCGCCGGCAGGCCGTAGCGCATCCATTCCGGACCGCCCTCCCAGTCCCGGGGGGAGCCGAAGCACAGCAGGCAGGCCACGGCGATGGACGCCGCCGTGGCGGCCGCGTCGGCGATGCGGCGCAATCGAGGAGTCATCCATCCGTTTTCCCGCGACCCCGTTCGCCTCACCGGCGGAAGCGGCGGTCGTGACGCCGTTCACGGGGGCGCCGGGCCGTGCGAGGGCGGCCGACGATGACAGACGACGGCCGAGGGTGACCACGGCCTCCCTGCTCCGGCCCGGGGATCGGAGTCGATCTGCGGCACCGGAGGGGTTGTGCCTGCACTCGGCGGCCGGACGTTCCGGCACTACATGCGCAGCTTCGACGACGACTGGGACCGGGCCGGGTCCGCATGGCCGCGGGCGTCCGCGGCACACTGAGGGCATGGCCCGCGTCGACTACCTCAACGATCCGCAGGCGCCCAAGGCGAACAACCTCGTTCCTTCCGTGACAGCGGTGGCCCGGAACGGGGCCGGAGAAGTCCTGCTGATCCACAGGACCGACAACGACCTCTGGGCGCTGCCCGGCGGCGGTGCCGGCCTCGGCGAGTCGGCACCCGACGCGGCGGTACGCGAGACCAGGGAAGAGACCGGCTCGGACGTCGAGATCACCGGACTGGTCGGCCCCTACCCCAGCTCCGCGCACGTCATGGCCTACGACGACGGCGAGGTACGGCAGCAGCTCTCCATCTGCTTCGCCGCGCGGATCACGGACGATGAGCTGCGGACCAGCAGCGAAAGCGAGGAAGTCGCGTTCGTCGCCCCGGACCGGCTGGACGAGCTGAACATCCATCCGTCGATGCGGATGCGGATCGACCACGGTCTCGAAGACCGGGCACAGCCCTACATCGGATGGGAGATCACACATGACCGGTCGCACCATGACCCGTGAGGAGGCGCTCCTCCTGGTGCGGCGCCTGCTGGAGGGCGACTACGCCGACGAGGCAGAGGGCGACGCCCTGGTGGACGGTTTCGAACGCGGCCTGGTCTGTCCCCACGTCGGCGACTACATCCACTGCGACCGGGGGCCTGAGACCACCGCTGACGAGGTGGTCGATCGAGCCTTGGCGTACAGGTCGACTGCCCGGTGACAGTCATCCGCCAAGACGTGCCCGAGTGCGCTCGACCGCAGCGCCGAGACAGGGGCGAGCCTTGCTGATCGCGGTGTGCACCTCACTGCCCGGTTCGTAGCGCACCAGGATCTCGTCAATGCGCCGGCCGGAGTCGAAGCGCTGGCCCGCCGGTCCGGTGGTCATGTCCGAGTGGATCAGGGCGTCCAGGAGCGGTGATTCTTCCCGCTCGTAGGGGCTGAGCTCGGCGACCAGACCCCGCTGCTCAGCCTCGTAGACGGCGCCGGAGTGGTGGGCGACCAGACAGACGAGCCGACGCGGAGCGCCCAGCGATTCGAGGTGCCGGGCACCATCGAGCGGATGGAAGCCGGTCTGCCGCAGCTCGGGCGCGTACCCGATGTCGTGCAGCCAGGCCGCGGAGACGAGGAAGTTCCACTCATCCTCGGGCACGGCCGGAGACGCCTCACGGGCCCGCTCCGCGACTGCCTGAGTGTGCAGCCATCGGTTCCCGAGCGGGGGCAGCAGCGACTCGGCCGGCTCGGCCGCGCCCTGGGGCGTATCCAGCGAAGACGACACGCCCACGCGGTAGCCGAGCAGAAGCACCGACATCAGGGCCCGGGAGCCGAGCAGCGCGGTAAGAGTTTCCCTACTTCATCAAGGCGCTTCCGCCGCGCACGGCGCGGCGTCGCGCGGCCCGGCGGTCGGACCGACGATCCTGTCTTCGCCCCGCTCCGGCCCAGACCGCCGGCCACGCGCCGAACGGCGAGGGGTTGGCTGAGGAGAAACCCGCGGTGGCTGGGGTGGTCGGCTCCACGGCTTCAGGCGGCCACCTTGGGGCGAGCCTCGGGGGTCGGGGCCCACATCGGGCATTGGCGGGCAGGTCCACAGACCGTCCGAGTCGCCGAAAGCTTACGGGCCCCGATCTCTCGCCCCAAGGCAGCTCCCGCCCAAAGCCGCTCCGCCGCCCTCTCGGTACGCTGTGCCGCCACCCTGCTGCCGAAGGTCGAGAGGATGGCGCACCACTTCTCAACGATTGCCTGTGAACGCCCGTCGGACCTGGGCGGCTAAGGACTGTCATCGCCGCCGGCTGACATCTGTCTCAAGTGAGACAGGCTGCCCCGGTAGAGGGCGGTGTCGGGGTGGTCGGGGCCCAGGGTGGTCTCGGCGGTGGTCAGGGCTCGTTCTGCCAGGGGGAGGGCGTCGGTGTGGCGTCCCAGGTCCCCCAGTGTGTGGGCGAGGTTGCTCAGGCAGCGGGCGGTGGTGGGGTGATCGGAGCCCAAGGTGGTCTCGGCGGTGGTCAGGGCTCGTTCTGCCAGGGGGAGGGCGTCGGTGTGGCGCCCCAGCTCCCCCAGCGTGACGGCGAGGTTGCCCAGGCGGGTGGCGGTTGCGGGGTGGTCGGGGCCCAGGGTGGTCTCGGTGATGGCCAGGGCCCGCTCCTCCAGCGGCAGGGCGTCGGTGTGGCGCCCCAGCTGTGTCAGCATGACGGCGAGGTTGCCCAGGCGGAGGGCGGTTGCGGGGTGGTCGGGTCCCAGGGTGGTCTCGGCGGTGGTCAGGGCTCGTTCTGCCAGGGGGAGGGCGTCGGTGTGGCGCCCCAGCTCTCCCAGTGTGTGGGCGAGGTTGCTCAGGCAGCGGGCGGTGGTGGGGTGGTCGGGTCCCAGGGTGGTCTCGGCGGTGGTCAGGGCTCGTTCTGCCAGGGGGAGGGCGTCGGTGTGGCGCCCCAGCTCCCCCAGCGTGGCGGCGAGGTTGCCCAGGCGGAGGGCGGTTACGGGGTGGCCGGGGCCCAGGGTGGTCTCGGTGATGGCCAGGGCCCGCTCCTCCAGCGGCAGGGCCGATGCGGCCTGCCCCCGGGCTCGGAGATGGAAGCCGGTCTCTCCCAGGAGGAGGGCTGCCTGCGGGTGGGGGCGGGTGTCGTCGTGGTGGGCGGCCACGGCCTGGAGGTGGGGCAGGAGGGGCTGCCAGCGCGGCCAGCCGCTGACCTCCTCGGGGCTACCGGGTGGCAGGGCCAGGTAGAGCAGGGACAGAGCGGCTGCGCTGGGGTGCGGTGCGGTATCGGCGCGGGGGCACCGGAGGAGCCGCCGCAGCCATGAGGGCCGCGGCGGAGGGGCGGGGGGTGGGGTGGTGGTGCGCAGCACGGTCTGGACCAGGCGGTGGACGGTGACGGTGGTCCTTGTGAGGGTGACCATGCTGTAGGCGGCCAGCAGCCCCAGCGCCTGGTCCACCGCGTGCGCATCGGGCAGGGCCGGGGCCAGTACGTCGCGGGGCAGGGGATCGGGGGCGCAGTAGGCCAGGATCCGCAGCAGCTCCACCGCGCCCGCATCGGCCTCCTGCAGGGCGTCGAGGGTGAGGGTCCACAGGCGGGCGATGGTGCGCTGGTGGGGATCACCCGGGGCGGCGACAGCGAGGGTGGTGGCCGGGTCGGTGCGCAGCCGCTCCAGGTAGGCGGCCGGGTGAGCGCGGGTCTGGGCCAGGTAGGCGCCGGCCTGCTGCAGTGCCAGCGGCAGGTGCCCCAACTCACCGGCCAGCTCGGCCAGCACCGCGGCATCATCCTCGCTGTGGCGGCCGGTGAGGTCCTGCAGCACGGCCAGCGCCGCTGGCGGGGTGAGAGTGTTCAGGTACACGGTGGTGCCCAGGTCCTGCCAGGGCAGGTCGCGCCGGGTGGTGATCAGCACCTGCCCGGTGGTGAGTCTCCCCAGCAGGGGGCGCAGGGGGGCGGGGTCCTCGACGTTGTCGAAGACCAGCAGCCATCCGGTGCGGCCCTGCAGCCAGGTGACCGCCCACTGGGCGGCCTCGGCCAGCGGCAGCGCCGCATGTACCGGGTCCAGCGCGGCGGCCAGTCCGGCCAGCCCCGCGGTGACCTGCTCCTCCTGCTCGGCGTCGAGCCACCACACCGGGCCGCCGCCGTTGTTCCGGTGGCGGTGGGCGTGGTGCAGCACCAGCGTGCTCTTGCCGACCCCGCCCATGCCTAGCACGCTCTGCGCCACGATCCCGGCTCCGGCCGACGGCAGCCGCTCCAGCTCCGCCAGCACCTCCTCGCGGCCCCTGAACACCGCGCTGTCCGGGGCGGGCAGGTTGTTTACCCGGGCCACGGAGCCGTCTTCCACCGCCGCCCGCAAGCCCCCTTCCGGCAGCACCACGGTGCGCTGCTCGACCCGGTTGCGGTCCCCGGTGACCACCGGCCCGGTGGTGTTCCCGCCGACCGCCACCGACCGCTCGCCGGGGGCGGGGGGAGTCTGGGGGCCGGTCACCGCTGCACCGTGTTCCCGTCCCCGGTCACGACCGTCCCGGAGTTGTCCCCGCCGACCGCCACCGACCGCCCGCCCGAGGCCGCCGGACCACCGGAGGCCGGGGGCGGCGCGGGAGGAGCCGGGGAGCCGAGCCGCCAGACCGCCCAGGCCACCAGCACCGCCGCCAGCACCGCACCCGCCCCCGCACCCGTGGCGATGCGCTCCGGCCGCTCCCACGGCAACACCGCATCCGCCAACCACACGCACAGCCCGAACACCGCCAGCGACGCCACCCCGACCGCCGACCAGCGCCCTGCCTGCCCCATCCGGCACCCCTCCTTCCGTGCACGGGCCGGACCACTCATCGTCCCACCCAAGTACCCCTCAGACGGGCGCAGTTCGGCAATAGGACACCACCAACCGCCACGGACCGCAGCGACCGCACGGGAATGGGAAACCGCTGGAGAGGTGAGAGCCGAACAGGCCACACAGATCGGTGAGCAGACTCGTCGAAGCGGTGATCACGGTGGCCCCCGCTGAGATCCTGGGCCGTCTGTGGGCCGTGCGAGGGTGGCCGACGATGACAGACGACGGCCGAGGGTGACCACGGCCTCCCTGCTCCGGCCCGGGGATCGGAGTCGATCTGCGACACTGGAGGGGTTATGCCTGCACCCGGAGAACTCACCTTCGTCGCGCCCCGCGGCGCCGTCAAGCCGCCGCGGCACCTCGCCGACCTCACGCCCGCCGAGCGCCGGGAGGCGGTCGCAGCGATCGGCGAGAAGCCGTTCCGCGCCCAGCAGCTGTCGCGGCACTACTTCGCCCGGTACGCCGCCGACCCCGCCGACTGGACCGACATCCCCGCCGCCGCACGCGGGAAGCTGGCCGACGGGCTGCTGCCCGAGCTGATGACCGTGGTGCGGCACGTCACCTGCGACGACGACACCACCCGCAAGACCCTGTGGCGGCTGCACGACGGGACGCTGGTGGAGTCCGTGCTGATGCGGTACCCCGACCGGGTCACCATGTGCGTCAGCTCCCAGGCCGGATGCGGCATGAACTGCCCCTTCTGCGCCACCGGACAGGCCGGCCTGGACCGCAACCTGTCCACCGCCGAGATCGTCCACCAGATCGTCGAGGGCATGCGCGCCCTGCGCGACGGCGAGGTGCCCGGAGGCCCGGCCAGGCTCTCCAACATCGTCTTCATGGGCATGGGCGAGCCGCTGGCCAACTACAAGCGGGTCGTCGGCGCCATCCGCCGCCTCACCGACCCCGAGCCCGACGGCCTGGGCCTGTCCCAGCGCGGCATCACCGTCTCCACCGTGGGCCTGGTCCCCGCCATCCACCGCCTCGCCGACGAGGGCCTCAAGTGCCGCCTGGCGGTCTCGCTGCACGCTCCCGACGACGAACTGCGCGACACCCTGGTGCCGGTCAACACCCGCTGGAAGGTCCGCGAGGTCCTCGACGCCGCCTGGGAGTACGCCGAGAGGTCCGGCCGCCGGGTCTCCATCGAGTACGCCATGATCCGCGACATCAACGACCAGGCCTGGCGAGGCGACCTCCTCGGGCGGCTGCTGGCGGGGAAGAGGGCGCACGTCAACCTCATCCCCCTCAACCCCACGCCCGGTTCGAAGTGGACGGCCTCCCGTCCCGAGGACGAGCGGGCCTTCGTCCAGGCGCTGGAGGCCCACGGCGTGCCCGTCACCGTCCGCGACACCCGCGGTCAGGAGATCGACGGCGCCTGCGGCCAGCTCGCCGCCACCGAACGCTGAGACCGCGCCCCGGGGCTGCCGGGGCGCGGGAGGCGGGGCCGGGGCGCGCACGGGCCGCTGGTACCGTGGCGGTGGCCGCACAGGTCGCACACAGTAGCGAAAAACGAAGCAAGCGAACCGACAGGGGAGCGCGTACAGCGCTGAGAGTGCGGTGCCGCCGGAGCCGGCCGGGAGCCGGACCGCGGACCGCAGACCCTCGGACCTGATCCGGTTAGTACCGGCGTAGGGAGTCAGCACACAGTGGCAACGAAGTTCCGGCGCGCCCTGGGCGCCGCCGTCCTCGGCACGCTCACCCTCTCCTCCCTCACCGCCTGCGGCGGCTCGGAGCCGTCCGGAGGCGGGGGAGGGAAGGACGACAAGACGGTCACCGTCGTCTCCCACACCTCCTTCGAACCCTCCGAGGAGGTGCTGGAGGAGTTCACCGAGAAGACCGGCTACACGGTGGAGGTGCTGCGCGGCGGCGACGCCGGGTCCGCCCTCAACCAGGCGATCCTCAGCAAGGACAACCCGCAGGGCGACGTCTTCTTCGGTGTCGACAACACCCTCCTCTCCCGCGCCCTGGACGCCGGGCTCTTCACGCCCTACGAGGCCGAGGGGCTGGAGAGGATACCCGCCGAGCACCGGCTCGACGGCGAGAACCGCGTCACCCCCGTCGACTACGGCGACATCTGCGTCAACTACGACCGCGCCTACTTCGACGAGCGCGGCCTGGAGCCGCCGGAGACCCTGGACGACCTCGTCCGGCCCGAGTACAAGGACCTGCTGGTCACCGAGAACGCCGCCACCTCCTCGCCCGGACTGGGCTTCCTGCTGGCCACCGTCGCCGAGTACGGCGACGGCTGGGAGGGGTACTGGAAGAAGCTGAAGGCCAACGGCGTCGAGGTCGTCGACGGCTGGGAGCAGGCCTACAACGACCGCTTCTCCGGCTCCGCCGGCGGCCGCAGCGGCGACCGGCCGCTGGTCGTCTCCTACGCCTCCAGCCCGCCCGCCGAGGTCCTCGGCGCCGACCCCGCCCCCGAGCAGGCCCCCACCGGCGTGGCCACCGGGACGTGCTTCCGGCAGACCGAGTTCGCCGGGCTGCTGGACGGCGCCGGCAACCCCGAGGGCGGAAAGGCGCTGCTGGACTTCCTGATCGGCGAGTCCTTCCAGGAGCACCTGCCGCTGCAGATGTTCGTCCACCCCGCCCGCGAGGGCACGGAGCTGCCCGAGACCTTCACCCGGTACGGCGCGACGATCGACGAGCCGCACACCGTGGCCCCCGAGAGGATCGCCGCCGACCGCGAGACGTGGATCAAGGCGTGGACCTCGACCGTCCTGAGGTGACGGCGGGCACCGGGGAGCAGGACGGGGTCCGAGGCGCCGGGGCCGCGGCAGGCACGGGCGCCGGCGGCCGGGGCAGGACGACGGCGGTGCGGCTCGCCCTGATCGCCCTGCCGGCCGCCTTCCTCGCGCTGTTCTTCGCCTACCCCGTCGCCGCCATCACCGCCCGCGGCCTGTACGACGGCGGGCGGTGGCACCCGGAGCGGATCGCGGAGGTGCTCGGCGACCCCGGCATCCTCCACGTGGTGTGGTTCACCGTGTGGCAGGCGGCGGCCTCCACCGTGCTCACCGTCGCCCTGGCCCTGCCCGGCGCCTACGTCCTGGCCCGCTACGACTTCCCCGGACGGCGCGCGCTGCGGGCGCTGGTCACCGTGCCGTTCGTGATGCCCACCGTCGTCGTCGGCTCCGCCTTCCTCGGCCTGCTGGGGCGCGGCGGGCTGACGGAGCAGTGGTGGGGGCTGCGGCTGGACGAGGGCCCCGCGGCGATCCTGCTCGCCCACGTCTTCTTCAACTACGCCGTGGTGGTCCGCGTCGTCGGCAGCCTGTGGGCCCAGCTCGACCCCCGCCAGGAGGAGGCCGCCCGGGTCCTCGGCGCGGGCCGCTGGGCCGCCTGGCGCACCGTGACCCTCCCCGCGCTCGCCCCGTCCGTGGTCGCCGCCGCGGCGATGGTCTTCCTGTTCACCTTCACCTCCTTCGGCGTCGTCCAGGTCCTCGGCGGACCCCGCTACGCCACCTTGGAGGTGGAGATCTACCGGCAGACCGCCCAGCTGCTGGACCTGCCCACCGCCGCCGTCCTGACACTGGTGCAGTTCGCCGCCGTCGCCGCGCTGATGGCCCTCCACGCCCGCGCCGTCCGGCGCCGCCGCGGCGCCCCGGCGCTGGTGGACGCCTCCCGCACTGCCCGCCGCCCGCGCGGGGCGCGGCAGAGGGCACTGCTGGCCGCGGTGCTGGCGCAGATCGCCGTGCTGATCGTGGTCCCGCTCGCCGTGCTCGTCGAGCGCTCCCTCAGCGGGCCCGGCGGCTACGGCCCGGACTTCTACCGCGACCTCGCCTCGGCCGACGCCACCGGCGGCACCTTCACCGTCGCGCCCCTGGAGGCGATCGGCAACTCCCTGGCCTACGCCGCCGCCGCCACCGCCATCGCCCTGACCGTCGGGGGACTCGCCGCCGTCGCCCTCACCCTGCGGGGACCCGGCGGCCGGACCGGGCGGCTGGTGCGCGGCTTCGACGCGCTGCTGATGCTGCCGCTGGGCACCTCGGCCGTCACCGTCGGCTTCGGCTTCCTCGTCGCCCTGGACGAGCCGCCGCTGGACCTGCGCTCCTCCTGGATCCTGGTCCCGCTGGCCCAGGCCCTGGTCGGCACCCCGTTCGTGGTGCGGACCCTGCTGCCGGTGCTGCGGGCGGTGGACGACCGGCTGCGGGAGGCCGCCGCCGTCCTGGGTGCTCCGCCGGCGCGCGTGTGGCGCGAGGTCGACCTCCCGCCGGCGCGCCGGGCGCTGCTGGTCTCCGCCGGCTTCGCCTTCGCGGTCTCCCTGGGGGAGTTCGGCGCCACCGTCTTCATCGCCCGCGCCGACGCCCCCACCCTGCCGGTGGCCGTCGCCCGCCTGCTGGGCCGGGCCGGCGAGGCCAGCTACGGGCAGGCCATGGCGCTCAGCACCATCCTGATGCTGGTGTGCGCCGCCACCCTGCTGGCGCTGGAGGGCGTCCGCACCGACCGATCGGGAGAGCTGTAGCCATGGCGTCCCTGCGCCTTGAGGCCGTCACCGTGCGGTACGGCGGCCGCACCGCCCTGGACGCGGTCGGCCTCGACGTCGCCGAGCACGAGATCGTCTGCGTGCTCGGCCCGTCCGGCAGCGGCAAGTCCACCCTGCTGCGGGTCGTCGCGGGCCTGGTGGATCCGGACGCCGGGCGGGTGCTGCTCGCCGGACGCGACCAGCGCGGGGTGCCGCCGCACCGGCGCGGTGTGGGGCTGATGTTCCAGGACCACCAGCTCTTCCCCACCCGCGACGTCGGCGGCAACGTCGCCTTCGGCCTCCGCATGCGCGGGGAGCCGCGCGGGCGGACGGAGGCGAGGGTCGACGAACTGCTGGAACTGGTCGGCCTCCCCGGCACCCGGCGGCGTCCCGTGGGCACCCTCTCCGGCGGGGAGCAGCAGCGGGTCGCGCTCGCCCGCGCCCTCGCCCCCCGGCCGGGGCTGCTGATGCTGGACGAGCCGCTCGGTCAGCTCGACCGGTCCCTGCGCGAACGCCTCGTCGTCGAACTGCGGCTGCTCTTCCGCCGTCTGGGCACCACCGTGCTGGCCGTCACCCACGACCAGGGCGAGGCCTTCGCGCTCGCCGACCGGGTGGTGGTGATGGAGGCGGGCCGGATCGCCCAGACCGGCAGCCCCGCCGAGGTGTGGCAGCGTCCCGCCTCCGAGTTCGTCGCCCGCTTCCTGGGCTTCACCAACATCGTCCCGGCCACCGTGCACGGGGGGACGGCCGACACCCCCTGGGGCCCGGTCCCCGTGCCGCCCGGCGCCCCGGACGGGCCCTGCGCCCTGCTGGTGCGGCCCGCCGGGGTGCGGCTCACCGGCGCCCCGGACGGCGCGTCCGGCGAGGGCCTGCCCTGCACCGTGACGGCCCGCACCCTGCGCGGCGGCGGTTTCTCGGAGATCTCGCTGCTCCTGGAGCCCGAGCGCGGGCCGGCGCTGGAGGCGTCCTGCCCGCTGCGCTCGGCGCCCGAGCCGGGAGCGGCCGTGCGCGTCCGGTTCGCCGCCGACGACGTGGTCGTCCTCCCGCCGCGGACGGCGTAGCGCGGGCGGAGGGGGCCCGGGGAGCGGTGGACGGTGCGACCGGTCGGCGTCCGGCCCCCGCGGTGCGCCCGCCGTCCGGGCCGCGGCGCCGGGCGTGCCGCGGAGCGCCGTGCGGGAGCGGCGTCAGCGGGCCAGCGGAGCCGTGGCCAGCTCCGCGACCAGCCAGGTCAGCGGTGCCAGCACCCCCAGGAGGACCACCACCCGCAGCGCCGCGGCCGCCCGCAGCATCCGGCGGGAGACGCCGAGCTGGAGCAGTCCGGCGGTGGCCGCCGCCCGCGCGGCCCGGAACTCCGCCGCCGATCCCAGCGCCGCCGCCACCGCGCACACCAGCACCACCGCGGCCCCCAGCACCGTCAGCGGTCCCGCGGCCGCCTCACCGGCACCGGGCGCCGCCCCGTGCAGGCGGGCCGACCCCAGGGCCCCGGCCGCCACCGCGCACAGCACGCCCAGCGGCCGGCCCACGCGCGGCGCCTCCTCCCGCAGCGCCCGGCCCGACAGCAGCCGCAGCACCCCCGGCCGTCCCAGGGCCAGCAGCGCCCCGCACAGGTGGACCAGCCCCGGCCCGGCCAGCACCAGGCCCAGCGCGATCACCAGCCAGCCGCCCACCACTCCCGGCCCCAGGCCGTCCAGGGAGGCCGGCAGCGGCACACCGCCGGAGCCCGCGGAGGCCGCGAGCCGGTCGGCGGCGTGGGTCTCCACGACCAGGCCGACCGCGGTGACCGTCACCCCCCACGGCAGACCGGTGGGCACCGGCGGCGCCCGGTGGGGCAGGACGGCCGCCGGGTCCGGCAGGCCGGCGGGGGACCCCGTCGGAACGACGGACGGCACCGCGCGCAGCCGGGTCGCCAGCGCGCTCGCCGCGGCCGCCGCCAGCGGCGGCACGGCCAGCAGCGTCAGCACGGCGGCACGCGGCAGCGGGCGCCCGGCGCCCAGCAGCTCCCCGGCCGCCCCGGCCAGCGGGACGGCGTCCAGCACACCGCCCAGGCCGCCGCGCAGGTGGACGAAGGCCGGCAGGGCCAGCGCGCATCCCGCCGCGCAGCACAGGCCCGCGGTGACGGCGGCCAGCAGCGGCAGCCGGGCCGGACCCACGCCCACCGCGTCCAGCCCCTCCCGGGGGCGCACACTCGGGTCGGCGCGGACCGTGGCCGCCGCCAGGTGCGCCAGGGCCGCCAGCGGCACGGCGCACCACAGCAGCCGGGCCGCCGCCGTCTCCGGACGGCCGGGATGGGCCACGGCGTAGGACAGCGCGCTCAGCAGCAGGAACCCCACGGCGCCGGCGGCGCAGGCGACCAGCGCCCGCCGGGTCAGCGCGCCGGGGCGGGAGGTGCGCACTAGACGGAGAGGGAGCACTCTGTCCTGCCTTCCGGGCCGGGCCCCGCGGACGGCCCGGTGGTACCCGCCGGAACGCCGGACGGGGCGTCCTCGCCCACCCTGCGGCCGTCCACGAGCACGGCCGAGCGGTCCGCCACGCCCGCCACCCTCGCGTCGTGGCTGGCCAGCACGACCGTGATCCGGTGCGAGCGGGCCGCGGTGGTCAGCGTGCGCAGCACCTGCGCCCGCTCCCCCTGGTGCAGCCGTGCCGTCGGCTCGTCGGCGAAGACCACGCTCGGGGAGTGCGCCAGGGCGCGGGCGATGGCCACCCGCTGCCGCTGGGCCTGGACCAGCGCACCGGGTCGGCTGCGGGCGAAGTCGCCGACGTCCAGCCGCTCCAGCCACTCGCAGGCCCGCCGGCGGGCCTCCCGCCGGCCCGCTCCCGACAGCAGCAGCGGCAGCGCGGTGTTCTCCCAGACCGTCAGCTCCGGCAGCAGGTGGGGCTCGCTGCCGATCCAGCCGAACCGGCCCCTGCGCAGCCGTTCGCGTGCCGAGGCGGTGAGGGTGTGCACGGGCAGGCCGTCGAACCACACCTCGCCCCGCCCAGGCACCAGCCGCCCCGACAGGCAGCCCAGCAGCGTGGACTTGCCGCTGCCGCGCGGGCCGGTGACGGAGACGATCTCCCCCGCGCGGACCGAGAGGCACACGTCCCGCAGAGCGGGCGTCCCCTCGTGCTCGTAGTGCAGTCCGCGCGCCCAGAGCAGGTCATCGGGTGCGGTCACCATGACGGGCACCTCCGCTCCTCGCCTTCGGGGGTCGTGCCTTGAGCCCTGACGGGGTGAACGAGCGCCAGGGGGATCGGTCACTGGCACGGTACGGACCGGGGCCGCGGCCGGGGCGGTGGCAGGCGCGGGCACCGCTCAGGTTCCTCCGAATGGTCCTTCGGAGGGTTCTCTCCGGTATTTCCGCCATTCGGGTGTCAGGAGAGGAAGAAATCCCGGACTGGCGGGTGTATCCAACACGTTCTTCGGTGGTTAGGGTGGGTGTCTCATCCATCGGACAACAGAGCAGGAGGGCGCGAAGTGGGCACCGAACTGCGTCGGCTGCGCAACCACATCGACGGGGAGTTCCGGGACGCCGCCGACGGACGCACCACCGACGTCGTCAACCCGGCGACCGGCGAGGTGTACGCGACGGCTCCGCTGTCCGCCGCCGCCGACGTCGACGCCGCCATGGCCGCCGCCGAGGCGGCCTTCCCGGCCTGGCGCGACGCCACCCCCGGTACCCGGCAGACCGCCATCCTCAAGATCGCCGACGCGATCGAGCGGCGCGCCGACGAGCTGCTGGCGGCCGAGTGCGAGAACACCGGCAAGCCGCTGGAGCTGACCCGGCAGGAGGAGCTGCCGATGATGCTCGACCAGATCCGCTTCTTCGCGGGCGCGGCCCGCCTGCTCGAGGGCAAGTCCGCCGGGGAGTACATGGAGGGCATGACGTCCTTCGTCCGGCGCGAGCCGGTCGGGGTCTGCGCGCAGGTCGCGCCCTGGAACTACCCGATGATGATGGCGGTGTGGAAGTTCGCCCCGGCCCTGGCCGCCGGCAACACCGTCGTCCTCAAGCCCTCGGACACCACCCCGGCCTCCACCGTCCTGCTGGCCGAGATCATCGGCGGCGTGCTCAAGGAGCTGGAGCTGCCGGCCGGCATCTTCAACGTCGTCTGCGGCGACCGCGACACCGGCCGCCTGATGGTCGAGCACCGCACCCCCGCGATGGCCTCCATCACCGGGTCGGTCCGCGCGGGCATGGAGGTGGCCGGCAGCGCCGCCAAGGACGTCAAGCGGGTCCACCTGGAGCTGGGTGGCAAGGCGCCCTGCGTCGTCTTCGAGGACGCCGACATCGCCGCGGCCGTCGAGGGCATCCGCGACGGCGGCTTCTTCAACGCGGGCCAGGACTGCACCGCCGCCACCCGGGTGCTGGTCCACGAGTCGGTCCACGACGAGTTCGTCGCCGCCCTCACCAAGGCCGCCGCCGAGGTGAAGACCGGCGACCCGTCCGACCCCGACTGCTTCTACGGCCCGCTGAACAACTCCGTCCACCTGGAGAAGGTCACCGGCTTCATCGAGCGCCTGCCCGAGCACGCGAAGCTGGAGACGGGCGGCAAGCGGGTCGGGGACCGGGGCTACTTCTTCGCCCCGACCGTGGTCTCCGGACTGCGGCAGGACGACGAGATCGTCCAGAACGAGGTCTTCGGCCCGGTCATCACCGTCCAGAGGTTCGGCGACGAGGCCGAGGCCGTGCGGTGGGCCAACGACGTCGAGTACGCCCTGGCGTCCTCGGTGTGGACCAGGGACCACGCCCGCGCGATGCGGATGTCCAAGGCGCTCGACTTCGGCTGCGTGTGGATCAACACCCACATCCCGCTGGTCGCCGAGATGCCGCACGGCGGCTTCAAGAAGTCCGGCTACGGCAAGGACCTCTCCGCCTACGGGCTGGAGGACTACACCCGGATCAAGCACGTGATGACGGCGCTGTGAGCCGCTGACCGGCGAGGGCGCCCGGCCCCGGAGCCCCCGCGGGCCCGGGGCCGGGCGCCCTCGCCGGTCCTCGCCCCCGCGGGCTCCGGCGGGCCGCCGGCCTGCGGGGGCCGGCCGGGTCCGGGGAAGGGCGCGGGGGTACGCCCCGCCGCCCGTCAGCCCGCCGGGGCCTGCCAGGAGGCGAGGTGGGCGTCGATCCCGGCCAGCAGGGACCTCCTGACGTCGTCCGGGGCGAAGGAGGCGTGCACCGCGTTCCTCGCCAGCTCCGCCACCCCGGCCGCGTCCAGACCCAGCAGCCGGGCCGCGATGCCGTACTCGGTGCACAGGTCCGTGCCGAACATCGGCGGGTCGTCGCTGTTGACCGTCACCAGCACCCCCGCCTCGGCCATCTCCCGCACCGGGTGCTCCTCCAGCGAGGCCACGGCCCGGGTGGCCAGGTTGGAGGTGGGGCAGACCTCCAGCGGGATCCGGTGCTCGGCCAGGTACTCCAGCAGCCGCGGGTCGCGCGGGGCGCTGGTCCCGTGGCCGATGCGCTCGGCGCGCAGGGAGGTCAGGGCGTCCCAGATCGTCTGCGGCCCGGTGGTCTCGCCGGCGTGCGGGACGCTGTGCAGCCCCTCGGCGATCGCCCGGTCGAAGTACGGCTTGAACTGCGGGCGCGGAACCCCCACTTCCGGCCCGCCCAGGCCGAAGGAGACCAGCCCCTCGGGACGCAGCTCGCAGGCGAGCCGGGCGGTCTCCTCGGCGGACTCCAGACCGGCCTCGCCGGGGATGTCGAAGCACCAGCGCAGCACGACGCCCAGCTCCTTCTCGGCGGCCAGCCGGGCGTCCTCGATCGCCTCCATGAAGGCGGGCCCGGGTATGCCGCGCCGGGTGGAGCTGTAGGGGGTGACGGTCAGCTCCGCGTAGCGGATGTTCTGGGCGGCCATGTCCCGGGCGACCTCGTAGGTCAGCAGCCGCACGTCCTCGGCGTCGCGCACCAGGTCCACCACCGACAGGTAGACCTCGACGAAGTGGGCGAAGTCACGGAAGGTGAAGAACTCCGCGAGCGCCTCCGCGTCGGTCGGCACCGGTGTGCCCGGGTGCCGCGCGGCCAGTTCGGAGACGATGCGGGGCGAGGCGGATCCCACGTGGTGCACGTGGAGTTCGGCCTTGGGCAGGCCGGCGATGAAGGCGGTCAGATCACCGGCGGCGGAGTGGGACACGGTTCCTCCAGATGGGCGGGGGCGCGGACATCGTAGGCGGGCGGCGGAACCCCGCGCACGCGCCCGCGGCCCGCCTACGATGACCGCACGCGCCGCCAGGGGCGCGGGAGGAGGGGGAGCATGCCGCACGACCAGGGAACCGGCGCGGGCGCACCGGCGGGGGGAGCCGGCCGGCCGGCCACGCCGCCCGCCGGCGGGCGGCCGCAGCCGTACCGGCCGTATCCGTACGGGTACGGCCCCGCCCCCGGCCGGGGGTGGGCCCCGCCTCCGCCGCCGCCCGCGACCAGCGGCATCTGCACCGCGGCGATGGTGCTCGGCATCGCCAGCATCGCCCTGGTGACGACCTTCTACGGCATGGCCCTCGCGGTGTTCACCGCTCCCGTGGCGATCGGGCTGGGCATCGCCGCGCGCGCCAGGATCAGGAGGGGCGAGGCCCACGGCAGCGGCCCCGCGACGGCCGGACTCGTCCTGGGCATCGTCTCCTTCGCGGTGTCCGCGGCGGCCGTCGCCCTGTTCGTGCTGCTCCTGGCGGGCTGGAGCCCCGGCCCGGACGACGAGTACCCGCGGCAGGACGGCGGCACCCACCACACCCGGGTCCTGGGCCCGCCCGCCGACCCCGCGGAAACGGGCGGCCGCCGCTGAGCGGTACATGACCTCCTCGTAGGGTGAGGGCTCCGGTGAGGAGGCCTTCCAGCATGTCCGAGCAGTTCCCGCACCCGCACCCGCCCGCACCCGGCGCCCCCCGGGGCGGGGGCCCGGCCGGGGCGGTGCCCGCCCACCCGCACGCGCACCCGTACCCGCACCCGTACCCGTACCCGTGGCCCGGCCGGCCGCCGCGCAACGGCCTGGGCACGGCCGCGCTGGTCACGGGCATCGTGGGGCTGCTCCTGGGAGCGTCGTTCCTGCTCAGCCCGCTCGGCGTGCCGCTCGGCGCCGCGGCCGCGGTCCTGGGCGCCGTCGCCCTGCGGAGGGTGCGCGCGGGCACGGCTACCAACCGGGGGCAGGCGCTGGCCGGAATGTGGACGGGAGTGGCCGGAGCCGTGCTGTCGGCGGCGCTGTCGCTGGTTCTGGCCATGGTCCTCGGCCCCGCCTTCCCGGGCCGCCTCCCGGAGACCGTCGAGGTGGCCTCCGCGGTCGGCACCCCGGAGAAGCCGGCCACGGCCGGCGACGCCGTGGCCTATGGCGACGGGCTCACCATCACGGCGTCGCCCCCGCTGCCGGGAGGCGCCGGCGCCCCGGAGGAGGGGCGGCGGACCCTGATCCTGGCCCTCTCCAACGAGGGGACCGGGACCGTGGACCTGCAGGGCGGGGGGACCGACGTCTACGTGGGCGGCGTGCCGGTCCCCGCGGAGGACGCCGTATGGGAGCGGGAGGGCCCCGACGAGCTGGCGCCGGGCGAGGGGGCCGCGGCGGAACTCTCCGTCGAGGTCGCGGACGACACCCTCCTGCTGCACCTCGACCACGCCCCGGGCGCCGCCCACGCCCGCGCGTTCTGGGAGTTCGACCTCTCCCGCCCCGGCGGCGGCGCGCCCGGTCCGGGCGACGGCGCCCCCGAGGGCCCCGGTACGCCGGGCCGGCCGCGGGACGGCCGGGACGACCAGGACGTCCGCGCCGTCTGACCGCCCGGTCGGCTAGGCGTCCGGCCGCCCGGCGGGCCGTGGACCGTCACGCCGCCCGCCGCCCCCCGCGCCGTCCCCCGCGGGGAGGCGGCAGGCGGCGCGGACGGCGGCCAGCAGCGGCACTCCCAGGCACCAGCTCGCCAGTACGTCCAGCCCCCAGTGGTACCCGCGCCACACCAGCCCCGCTCCGGCGGCGGCGCACACCAGCGCGGCGGCCGCGGCCAGCGGCCGGCGCGCCCGCGGCCACAGGTGCGGAAGCACCAGCAGCACGGCGGCACCGTAGGCGACCTGGGCCGTCGCCGCGTGCCCCGACGGGAAGTAGCCGGTGCCCTCCAGCGGACCGGGCCGGTCCGTCAGCGCCTTCACCGGCGCCACCAGGGCGGGCACGGCGGCTGCCGCGAGAGCCGCCGCGACCAGCGGACGCCACCGGCGTCCGCGCAGCCACGCGTACCCCAGTGCCGCGGCCAGGACGGGGAGCGCGACCCCGGCGCTGCCCAGGTCGGCCAGGGGTTCGGCGACCGCCGCGGGCGGAGCGTTCTCGCGGAGCTCAGGGGTCAGCCGCTCGTCCGCGTCCGCCAGCGGCCCGTCCGACACCACCTGCCAGGCGACGGCGGCGAAGAGCAGCAGGGGCAGGAGCACGGGGAGGAGCAGGGCGCGCGGCGAGACCCGGACGAGCACCGGGAAAGCGCGGAACGGCGGCCCCGGAACAGGGGGGAGAGTTCCGGGGCCGCCGTGGCGACCGGTCACCGCGCGCCCCGGGGGGTATGGGGCGGGCGGCCGTCCGATCGGTGAGGAATGTGCGCGAGGGCACAGCCGGGCCGGAGAAGGGGAATCACCGGCTCGGCACCGCCCGCGGTCACCCGCGGGCGGGACACTGCGTTCTTCCGATGAAGAAGGTACGGCAGCCGGCGGGCGCCGGACAGGCGTGTCACGGCAAGGCCATGGCCCCCGCACACATTCTTCACGCCGCTCCTCCCGCCGGTCTCACTCCAGGCCGGCGAGGGCCTCCTCGACCACGTCCAGGCCCTCGTTCAGCAGATCGTCCCCGATGACCAGCGGCGGCAGGAAGCGGACCACGTTGCCGTAGGTGCCGGTGGTCAGCACCAGCACGCCCGCCTGGTGGCAGTGCTTCGCCACGGCGGCGGTGGCCTCGGGGTTCGGCTCCTTGGTGCCCGGCTTCACCAGCTCGATCGCGATCATCGCACCCCGGCCGCGGACCTCGCCGATCACCCCGTGCCGTCCGGCCATCTTCTCCAGGCGCGGCTTCATGATCTCCTCGATGCGGCGGGCCCTGGCGTTCAGGTCCAGCTCGCGCATCGTCTCGATGGCGCCCAGCGCGGCGGCGCAGGCCACCGGGTTGCCGCCGTAGGTGCCGCCCAGGCCGCCGGAGTGCACGGAGTCCATGATCTCGGCGCGGCCGGTGACGGCGGCCAGCGGCAGGCCGCCGGCGATGCCCTTGGCGGTGGTGATCAGGTCGGGGACGATGCCCTCGTCCTCGCAGGCGAACCACTGGCCGGTGCGGCAGAAGCCCGACTGGATCTCGTCCGCGACGAACACGATCCCGTTGTCGCGGGCGAACTGCGCGATGCGCGGCAGGAAGCCGCGCGCGGGCACGATGAAACCGCCCTCGCCCAGTACCGGCTCGATCACGATCGCGGCGACGTTCTCGGCGCCGACCTGCTTGGTGATCTGGTCGATGGCCTGGGCCGCGGCCTCCTCGGCGCAGTTGTCCGGACCGGTGGGCCAGCGGAAGGGGTAGGCCACCGGCACCCGGTAGACCTCGGGGGCGAACGGCCCGAAGCCGTGCTTGTACGGCATGTTCTTCGCCGTCAGCGCCATGGTGAGGTTGGTGCGGCCGTGGTAGCCGTGGTCGAAGACGACGACCGCCTGGCGCCCGGTGTGGGAACGGGCGATCTTCACGGCGTTCTCGACCGCCTCGGCGCCGGAGTTGAACAGCGCGGACTTCTTGGCGTGGTCACCGGGGGTGAGCTTCGCCAGTTCCTCGCAGACCTCGACGTAACCCTCGTAGGGGGTCACCATCACGCAGGTGTGGGTGAACCGCTCCAGCTGCTCGGCGGCGCGGCGGACCACCGCCTCCGCGCTGTTGCCGACCGAGGTCACGGCGATGCCGGAGCCCAGGTCGATGAAGGAGTTGCCGTCCACGTCCTCCAGGACGCCGCCCCCGGCGCGGGCCGCGAACACGGGCATGACCGTGCCCACGCCCCCCGCCACGGCACCCTGCTTGCGGGCCATCAGCTCCTGGGACCTGGGGCCGGGGATCGCGGTGACGACGCGGCGCTCCTGGGGGAGGGAGGGACCTCCGGACAGTTCGGTCATGACGGACTCCTCGGTGCTAAGGGGTCGGAAGGAGACTTCGCGGGTGCGGTTTCTCGCAGGCTAGGTCGCGGGAGGGGACGCTGACATGCACCGCCGCGGAGAAGTGGCCGCGTCGTGTTGGCCACCGTGGACAGGGCCGGTTCCGCGGGGCGGCCAACGGGCGTGCCGGGACACTAGATTGGGCGGAGGCGGCGCCGGCGGACGGGCCGGGGCGCGCCGGACGGGCCGGACGGGCCGGACGAGGAGCAGAGCGGGACATGGTGGGTGACGGGGCGCAGGGGAGTCACGGGCCGTACGGGCCGCCGGGGGCCTACGGTGCCCCGGGCGGCGTTCCGGGCGCACGGGACCCGCGGCACGTCCGAGGAGCGGCCGGCGGGACGTGGGGCGGCGAGGGGGCCGCCCCGGCGCTGCCGCCGACCCCGCCGCCTCCCCCGATGCCGCGGCAGGCGCCGGCGGCCGGGCCGCCCCTGGGGGAGTGGCTGCGCACCCCCCGCCCCGAGGCCGAGCCGGGGGTGTGGCGGTACGGGCACCGGCCGAAGCCGCCGGAGGACCCCGACCGGCTGGACGACCGGCAACTGCTGGGCGGTGCCGCGCTGGCGCTGCTCGGTGCACTGCTCACCTGGTCGCTCATCTACAACGAGTACCTGCCTGCCTTCCGGCTGCTCTACGGAATCTGGCCCGCGTCATGGGCCGCCGGCGGCGGCAGCCAGTTCTGGGCAGCCGTCTTCAACTACATCTGCATCTACGGAGTGGTCGTCGCCGTTCTTGTGCTCGTCTTCGGAACGATCGGGCGGTGGCGGGAGGTCTGGCGGCGCTACGTGCGCGAACGCTTTGGAGCGCCGTCCGGGCAGACTCCCGAGGTCCCGCCGGCCCAGAGCGATCCCGCCGCCGACCCCGGGCTGTGGCCCCAGCTGCGGGCCGCCGGCGAGCACGCCGCCGCCGACCGGCTGACGGCGGAGATCCGGCAGGGGCGGATGAACGACGTGGACTACGTGCGCCTCGACCGCGCCTGGCAGACGGCGCGGTCGAGGCCCGACCGGCTGCCCGCCTTCTCCGAAGCCATACTCGCCCGGGGCGCCGCCGCCTTCACCCACCCCTCCGGCGACCGGGACCTGCCCGCCCGGGCGGCCCGGCACGACCTGCTGACCGGGCAGGTGCGGCTGGGCTCCGTGCCCGACGAGGAGCGCAACCCGTACGCCTACCGGGGCGCCTGGCTCGCCCTGGAGCCCGCCCTGCTGAGCACCTCGCTGCTGGTGGTGGGCCCGTCCGCCGCCGGGAAGACCAGCAGGGTGGTGCGGCCGGCGGTGGAGTCCCTGGCGCTCCAGGCGCTCGCCGGGCGGGCCGCGGTGGTCGCCGTGGGCGCGGCGGGTGCCGGGCTCGGGCCCGACGAGGCCTACGACGTGGTGATCAGGCTCGGCGACCCCGGCTCCGCCCACGACCTCGACCTCTACGGCGGCGCCGACGACCCCGACGAGGCCGCCGCCGTGCTCGCCGAGGCGCTGGTCGGCGACGCCCTCGGGGGCGCCGGGGCGGGAGGCGCGTTCGGGATGCCGGGCGGCGAGGCCGACACCCGCCGCGCCGCCACCGCTCTCGCGCAGCTCATCGGCCCCTACCGGGCCGCGCACGGCCGCTTCCCGTCCGTCCCCGAGCTGCGGGAGCTGCTGGACGGTGTTCCGGTCGCGCTGGCCGCGCTGCGCCAGGCCTGCGAGGCCGCCGGGGACGGGGCCGCCCTGCGCGAGCTGGACGCCCGCGAGCGCCAGGCCGGACGGCCCGGTGATCCCGGGCCGCTGCTGGCCGACCGGATCGCGCTGCTGGACCGGCCCGCGTTCGCCGGGTTCTTCCGCACCGGCGCCCCGGGGGAGGCGGCCGGTCCCGGCGGGCCCGCCCGTCCCGGCCGGCCCTTCGCCATGCGCGACCTGGAGCACCCGCTGCGGGTGCGGATCGACCTGCCCGAACGCGGCCACGCCGAGGCATCCCGCCTGCTGGCCCGGCTGCTGCTCGCCCAGTTCACCACCTGCGCCCAGGACCGGGACCGGCGCTCGCTCTTCGCCTGCCTGGTGCTCGACGACGCCGCGCACACCCTCACGCCCGCCTCCGTGCGGGCCGTCCAGCGGCTGCGGACCGCGAACGCGGGCGTGGTGCTGGCGCTGCGCAGCCTGGACGAGGTGCCCGAGCCGCTGCGCGCGGCCGCGGTCGGCGCCGTCGGCTGCCGGGTGGCGCTGTCGGGGCTGAGCACCTGGGACGGCGAGGTGTTCGCCCGGGCCTGGGGCCGGGACTGGGTGGAGACCGAGGACGTCACCCACAACCCGGACGTCTCCGGCGGCCCGCTCCGCAGGGCCGTGCGGGCCGTCCGCACCCTGTTCACGGGGGTGCGGGCGACCACCCGCTCGGTGACGGTGCGCACGGTGCAGCGCGAGCGGTGGTCGGCCTCCGACCTGGCCCACAAGGTGCCGCCGGGGCATGCGGTGGTGTCGCTGACGACCTTCCGGGGCGAGGCGAGTCCGCCGGTCCTGACCCGTCTGGGCGGGTGACGCCGGAGCGCGCGGGCCCGGAGCCCGGGCCGCGCTCCGGGCGGGTCCGCGCCGGGGCGCGGGAGCAGGCGCGCGGAGGCGTACAGCTGTACGGTCAGGCACAGTCCGGCCTTATTCTCACTACCGTACGGCCAAAACCATCGTCACGTATCACCCCGTCTGCCGGAAAGCGCCGACGTAAAGCGGCGAACCGCCGGAAAGGGCCCCAGTCCAGTCATGCCGCTCACCCTCGCCTCGCTGGTCCAGCACTCCTCCCTCAGGCTCACCGTCCTCGCGGGCGGGGACCGGCTGGACGCCCCCGTGCGCTGGGCGCACGTCAGCGAGCTGCCCGACCCCGTGCCGTACCTGGAGGGCGGGGAGCTGCTGCTGATCACGGCGATGAAGCTCGACGTCGAGGACGCCGCCGCGATGCGCCGCTACGTCGGGCGGCTGGACGCCGCCGGCGTGGTCGGGCTGGGCTTCGCGGCCGGGGTCGCCTACGAGGAGGTGCCGCCGGCGCTGCTCGCCGCGGCCCGCGAGGTGGGCTTCCCGCTGCTGGAGGTGCCCCGCCGCACCCCGTTCCTGGCGATCAGCAAGGCGGTGTCGGCGGCCAACGCCGCCGAGCAGTACCGGGCGGTCACCGCGGGTTTCGAGGCCCAGCGCGAGCTGACCCGCGCCGCCCTGTCCGAGCAGGGCCCGGCGGCCCTGCTGGCGCGGCTGGCCGCGCACGTCGACGGCTGGGCGGCACTCTACGACGTCTCCGGGGCGCTGGTGGCCGCGGCCCCCGCCTGGGCGTCCCGCCGCGCCGCGCGGCTGACCGGGGAGGTGCGGCGCCTGCGCGACCGGCCCGCGCCGGCGAGCGCCGTGGTCAGCGAGGCACCGGGCGGCGGGGACCGGGGGGACGGCCGGGACGGGGAGGCGCCGGACGACCGGGTGGAGCTGCAGTCGATCGGTTCCGGGCGGCGGGTCAGGGCCGTGCTGGCGGTGGGCACCGGTTCCCCGCCGGGCACCGCCGAGCGCTACGCCGTCAACTCCGCCGTCGCCCTGCTGACCCTGACCACCGAGCGTTCCCGCGCCCTGCAGGAGGCCGAGCGGCGGCTGGCGGCCGGGGTGCTGCGGATGCTGATGGCGGGGGAGGCCGACCACGCCCGGGCGGTGGCCGGCTCCCTGTACGGCGGGCTGCTGGACGAGCCGCTGCGGGTGGTGGTGGCGGAGGCCGCAGCGGGGGCGGGCCGGCGCCGCGCACCCGCCGTTCCGCGCGGGCGGGCGGAGGAGGCCGCCGCCCCCGGGGCGGCGGGGGAACCGCAGGAGGGCCCGCCGGCGGTGCTGGAGGCGCTGGCCGAGCGGGTCGAGGCGGCCGCGGCGCGGGCGGGGGAGTCGGTGCTGCTGGTCCTGTGCGGGGCCAGGCTGACGGGGCTGGTGGCCGACGGCGGAGCCGCGGCGGCCGCCTGCGCGGACTTCGCGGGACGGGCCGAGACCGCCCCCGGCGGCGACGTCTGCGGGACGGGGCGGGGCGGGTCGGCCGTGCGGACCGGTCAGACGGGGCCGGGGCTGGTCGTCGGTGTCTCGGCGCCCGCCGGGATCGCCTCCGCGGCCGTGGCCTTCCGGCAGGCCGAGCAGGCGCTGTCCGTCGCCCGCCGCCGGGGGCGGGCGCTGGTGGAGCACGAGGACGTGGCCTCCGGCTCGGTACTGCCGCTGCTGGCCGACGACGCCGTGCGGGCCTTCGCCGACGGCATGCTGCGGGCGCTGCACGAACACGACGCGCACGGCCGCGGCGACCTGGTCGCCTCGCTGCACGCCTGGCTCTCGCGCCACGGCCAGTGGGACGCGGCCGCCGCCGACCTCGGCGTCCACCGGCACACCCTGCGCTACCGGATGCGGCGGGTCGAGGAGATCCTGGGCCGGTCGCTGGACGACCCGGACGTGCGGATGGAGCTGTGGCTGGCGCTCAAGGCGACGGCCGCCCTGCCCCCGGCCGGGGACGGACGGGGGGCCTGAGCCGGCCGGAGGCGCCCCCGGCCGGTTCAGGCCCGCCCGGTCAGGAGGTGCAGTACTGCGCCCCCTTGCCGATCGAGCGGTACATGCAGTCGGCGTTCTCCAGCAGCAGGAGCACCGCGCCCTCGTTGCGGCTGGTCTCCCGCTCGATCACCTCGTCGGGCGGGTAGAAGCCCTCCCGGCCGTTGGGGCCCGGGTACATCTCGAAGGTGTAGCTGAAGATGCGGTGCACACCCCACATCCAGTCGTTGATCGACCCGTCCGTGATGTACAGGTCGCTGGACTGCTGCGGGGTGTAGCCGTTGCTGGCGGCCATCGCCCGGCCCACGGCGGCGAAGGCGTCGCGGTCGTCCCGGGTGAGTCCCGGGGCGGTGTCGTCGTAGGTGTAGCCGTAGGGCCACAGCACCAGTTCGCTGTAGGTGTGGAAGTCGATGTGCGCCCGGATCTGCTGCCTTCCGCCCACGACCCGGCTGTTGACGAAGTCGGCGACGACGCGCACCTCGGTGGCGGACCCGGCGGACGGGCCGCGGTAGGTGAGGCTGGAGGGGCTGGAGGAGGAGCCGCCGCAGCAGCCCCACTGGTAGGGCCAGTTGCGGTTGAGGTCGGTGCCGATGGCCGTGGAGCCGGGGGTGGGCTGGCGGTTCTTGCGCCAACTGCGGTAGCTGCCGGAGGCGATGTCGTACTCGCCGCCGTCGGGATTGGCGTCCGGGATGATCCACAGCTCGCGCTGGTCGACCATGCGGGTGATGCGCGCGTCCGAGCCGTACCGCTCGCCGAACTCCCGGATCACGTAGAGCGCCATCTCGACCGTCAGGTGCTCCCGGGCGTGCTGGTGGTGTGTGAACAGCACCTCGGGTTCGGCCTCGTCGGTGCGGGCGTTGTCGCTGATCTTGACCGCGACGATGTCGCGGCCCTGGTGGGACTTGCCGATGACCTTCTTGGTCATGATGTCCGGGTGCGCCCGGACGTACTCGTTGACGGCCGCCGTGGCCTCGGCGTAGTTGTGGTAGCCGGAGTCGCTCGGCGGGAAGTCGAGGGCGCCGGTCTCCTTTCCGGCCGTCCGGTCCGGCGGCGCCGGGAGCGCGGTGAGCCGGTGTCCGGCCTTGCGCAGCCTCTCCGCCTGCGCGGCGTCGGCGGTGACCACCACCGAGTGCTCGCGCACCGCGTCGATCGCGGCGCCGGTGCGGGCGATGGCGGTGCGCCGGTCGGCGCCGGTGATGCCGGTGATCTCGTACTGCCGGTCGCCGCCGGCGGTGGTGGTCCGCCGGAGGTCGTCGCCGGGCGCGGCGGTGGCCTGCGCGCCGAGCGGAGCGGCCAGTGCGAGGGTGAGGAACAGGGCGGCGGTGAGGGACCGCCGTCCCCTCGGACGTCTACGCATCGCGTCTCCTGGGGTGTCCAGTTCGACGGGTGGGGGGCCTTGCGTGTCGTGCCGTGTCATGGTCGCGGCAAAAAGGACGGGCCGACAACCCCCCCTTTCTCGCCAAAGCGGTGCGGGGAGGCGCCGCAGTGCTACGCGCAGGACAACAGCCGCGGGCCGGTGCGGCCCCTACGGTGGTGGCGGAGGGCCGCCCGTGCCGTCACGGCCGGTCGCCCACCCGCGTCGACCACCACTCGACCGCCACCACATCGCTCCACCACTTCGGAAGGGCCGGGATACGCAGTGACCACAGCGACTTCCCCGCACGCGTTCTGGCTCGCCGGCCGCGAGGCGACCGGCGACGAGACCTTCGAGGTCACCTCGCCCTGGGACGGCCGGACCGTCGGCATCGTCGGCATCCCCACCGAGGCCCAGGTCGAGCAGGCCGTGGCCGCCGCGGCCGGTGTCGCCGCCGAGTTCGCGGCCACGCCCGCGCACGTGCGCGCCGCGGCCCTGGACCACGTCTCACGACGGCTCGCCGAGCGCTCCGAGGAGATCGCCCGGCTGATCTCCGCCGAGAACGGAAAGCCCGTCAAGTGGGCCCGCGGCGAGGTCGGCCGCGCGGTGTCGGTCTTCCGCTGGGCCTCGGACGAGGCACGCCGCTTCAACGGCGGCACCGCCCAGCGGCTGGACTCCGACGCGGGCGGGGTCGGCCGCCTCGCCCTGACCCGCCGCTTCCCGCGCGGACCGGTGCTGGGCATCGCGCCGTTCAACTTCCCGCTCAACCTCTGCGCCCACAAGGTCGCCCCGGCGATCGCGGTCGGCGCGCCGATCATCCTCAAGCCCGCACCGGCCACCCCGCTCTCCGCGCTGCTCCTGGGCGAGCTGCTGGCCGAGACCGACCTGCCCGCCGGCGCCTGGTCGGTGCTGCCCGTCCCCAACGACCGCATGCCGTCGCTGGTGCGGGACGAGCGGCTGCCGGTGCTCTCCTTCACCGGTTCCGGCCCCGTCGGGTGGTCCATCCTGGACTCCGTCCCCCGCAAGCGCGTCACCCTGGAGCTGGGCGGCAACGGCGCGGCGGTGGTCCTGGCCGACTACTCCTCGGAGGCCGACCTGGACTGGGCCGCGCAGCGCATCGCGACCTTCTCCAACTACCAGGGCGGCCAGTCCTGCATCTCCGTCCAGCGGGTCATCGCCGACGCCTCGGTGTACGACCGGCTGGTGCCCAAGGTGGTCGCCGCCGTCGAGGCGCAGGTCACCGGTGACCCCTCGGACGACGCCACCGACGTCGGCCCGCTGATCAGCGAGGACGCCGCCAGGCGGGTGGAGTCCTGGGTGGACGAGGCGGTCGCCGCCGGGGCGCGGCTGCTGACCGGCGGCAAGCGGGACGGCGCCGCCTACGCCCCCACCGTCCTCGTCGACGTCCCCGCCGACGTCACCCTCTCCTGCGAGGAGGTCTTCGGCCCCGTGCTGACCATCTCGCCGGCCGACGGCGAGGAGGCCGCCTTCGCCGCGGTCAACGACTCCCGGTACGGCCTCCAGGCGGGCGTGTTCACCCACGACGTGCAGGCCGCCTTCCGCGCCCACCGCGCCCTGGAGGTCGGCGGCGTGATCATCGGCGACGTGCCCTCCTACCGCGCGGACCAGATGCCCTACGGCGGTGCGAAGGAGTCCGGAGTCGGGCGCGAGGGCGTGCTGTTCGCGATGGAGGACTACACCTACGAGCGGGTGATGGTCCTCACCGGCCTGGACCTGTGACCGGGCCCGCACACGGGTGAGGCCGCGGCGGCCGGGGCACACGCCCCGGCCGCCCGCCGGCCGGAGGGACCGGGGCCCCGGACGGACCGGCGCGTCCCGTGCCGCCGGGATGGGGACCGCCGCGGCCCGGCGCCCGGAGGCACGGGGCCGGACCGCGGCGCGGGCCCGCCTGTCGTCAGGAGGATTCGGCGGACGAGGGGTCGCCGAAGCCCAGACGGGCCAGTCTCAGGGAGCCGCGCAGGGTGACGCGCAGGTCGCCGGTGCCCTCGGGCGGCTCGGGCAGGGCGGCCCGCACGGTGGTGTAGGCGTAGCGGTCGCCGGTGGAGGGGACGGTGAGATGGACCGGTGCGCCGTCCCCCGCCCGGAGGACGACCACCGCCTCGCCCGGCTCCTCGCGGGCGGCCTCCACGGTGACGGAGGCGGTGCCGGAGCCGAAGCCGCAGTCGCGGAAGACCAGTTCGGCCTCCTCCTCGCCGGCGGGGGCGACCGCGTCGCCGCGCTCCCGGCCGAGGTCCACCAGTGCGGTGCCGCGCTGCTCGTCGTAGTCGGCGGCCCGGATGCTCCCCACCGGACGCGGTCCGGGCGCCTCGCCGCCGACCCGCACGGTCGCGCCGGCGCGGAGGTCGGTGCTGGAGGCGCCGACGTCGACGCCGTAGGTGCCCGGCGCCACCGTCCAGCGGCCGTGTGCGACGTCCCAGAAGCCCAGCGCCTCCGACAGCGGGACGGCGAACTCCACCTCCCGCGAGGCGCCCGGCGCCAGGCGGATCCTGCGGTGGCCGGCCAGGGCGCGGTGCGGACGGGGGAGGTCCGGGCCGGCCGTCTCCACCGCGCGCACGTAGAGCTGGACGACCTCGTCGCCGGTCTGCTCCCCGGTGTTGGCCACCGTGCAGCGGACCGTCAGCGTCCGCCCGTCGTGGGAGGCGGTCAGGCCGCCGTAGGAGAAGGACGTGTACGACAGTCCGTGGCCGAAGGGGTACAGGGGCGTGCCGTCGAAGTACAGGTAGGTGGTGCGGGAGCCGATGACGTCGTAGTCGAGCAGGCCGGGCAGGTCCGCGTCGGAGGCGTACCAGGTCTGCGGCAGCCGCCCGCCCGGCGGGACGTCCCCGGCCAGCACCGCGGCCAGGGCGGCCCCGGCGGCCTGCCCGCCGTGGGCGGTCCACAGCAGGGCGGGCAGGGCGGCGTCGGCGTCGCCCACCGCGTACGGATAGGCCGAGGTGAGCACCAGGGCGGTGCGCGGGTTGGCCTCACGGGCCGCGCGCCACAGCCGGTCCTGCTGCGGCGGGAGGGCGAGCGTGGTGCGGTCCTCGGTCTCCCGGCCGTTGATGTGCGGATCGTTGCCCGCCACGACGACCACCACGTCGGCGTCCTCCGCGGCGGCCCGCACCGCGTCCTCGCCGCGTTCGACCGTCTCCACGGCGAACACCGCGCCCTCCTCGCCGTCGGCGGCAACCCTGGCGCCGTCGGCGGCGACTGTCAGGTACCGGCCCGTCCCCCGGTGCCACAGGAGGTACCCCTCGCCGTGCGGCCGCAACTCGAAGGTCTCCTGGACGATCCAGCCGCCCGGCTGGTCGGCCGAGGCGCGCAGGAAGCCGTCGTCGGCCACCGACAGGTAGCGCCCGCACTCCGCCCGCAGCGTCAGGACCCCGCCGCCCCAGTCCACCAGGGCGAACTCGCCGCCCGCGGCCGGCTCGGCGCGGACCTCCAGCGGCGGCAGGTCGGTGCGGCCGCGCAGCAGCGCCGGGTCCAGCGCGCCCGCCGCGGCGGGGTCGCCGGTCCCGTCCCCGTCCTTGCCGGGACCGGTGCCGGGGTCGGTCAGCCAGCCGCCGGGGCAGCGCAGCCGCACCCGGTCGGCGCCCTCGGCGAACGTCACGCGGTCGGCGCCGAACCGCTCGCGCAGGCCGTCCAGCGGGGTGGAGCGGTGCAGCAGCGCGCCGCTGTACCAGTCGAGCTTGCACTCGTCGGCCAGCAGTCCGACGACCGCCACCCGCACGCCCTCCGCCAGCGGCAGCAGCCCGTCGTTCTTCAGCAGGACGACCGCCTGCTCGGCGGCCTCGCGCGCCAGCGCGCGGTGTCCGGCCGTGTCGAACGCGGCGTCGTCCTGCGGGCCGGGCTCCGGGTCGAGGTCGCCCAGCGCGCAGCGCATCGCCAGCAGCCGCCGCACCGCCGCGTCGACGTCGGCCTCCTCCAGCAGGCCGCGGTCCAGGGCGCCGCGCACCCGGGCGGTGATCACCGAGGAGTCCTCGCCGTGGTCGGTGAAGCTGTCCACGCCGGCGCGCAGGGCGGCGGCGGTGGCCTCCTCGTGGTCGGCGAAGTAGGCCTGGGAGTCGGCGAGGTTGCTGGGGGCACCCGCGTCCGAGCACACCACCAGGTCGTGGTCGCACCAGGTGCGCAGCTGCTCGGACAGGAGCGGGGAGAGGTGGTTGGGGCGCCCGTTGACCAGGTTGTAGGCGGGCATCACCCCGGCCACCGCACCCGCCCGCACCGGGCCGCGGAAGGCGGGCAGCTCGTACTCGTGCAGTACCCGGGGGCGCACCGAGGCCGAGGAGGTGTCGCGGTCGGTCTCGTTGTTGTGCGACAGCCAGTGCTTGAGCACCGGGGCGGTGCGCCAGCGCGTCGGGTGGTCGCCGCGCAGGCCCCGGGTGTAGGCGGTGGCGATGGCCGCGGTCAGGTGCGGGTCCTCGGAGTAGCCCTCCTCGTTGCGTCCCCACAGCGGATGGCGCAGCAGGTTCACCGTGGGCGCCCAGACGTTCAGGCCCACGCGCGGGTCGCGGGCCCGCATCGCGCGCACCTCGCGCCCGACGGCCTCGCCCACCCGGCGCACCAGGTCGTCGTTCCAGGTCGCCCCCAGGCCGACCGCCTGGGGGAAGACGGTCGCCGGGCCCATCCAGGCCACCCCGTGCAGCGCCTCCTGGCCGGTGCGGAAGGCGGGCAGGCCCAGCCGCTCCACGGCGGGGGCGAACTGGTGCAGCATCGCGACGCGCTCGTCGAGGGTGAGCCGCCCCAGCAGGTCGTCGGCGCGTTCGCGGGCCGGCAGGCGCGGGTCGCGGAAGGGCGGCTGGTCGGTGCTCACGTAGGGGTCCCCTCGGGGTGGTCGGTCCCCGCCGGCGTCCGCGGGGCGGACTGTCGCCCGGGACGCGGCGGGCCGGGGATGACGAGCGTCGTGCTCCGGACGGCACTTCAGGATTCGAAGCGCTTCGATGCTGGAGTGGCGAAGGGCCGGGTGTCAAGGCATCGAACGGCAACAACCTCAGAACCCTTGAACTTCCTGCGGTCTATCCGTAGCAGGAGCTGTGAGGTTTCTTCGTCACGACCCTTGCGCGGTATGACCCTCAGACTTAATCTCGGCGCAATATCGAAGCGCTTCGACCGAGCCATTCGACCGGCGGTACCGTGCCCGGCCGCCAGGCCGCTCCGGTCGTCCGCCGACGCGCCGCCACGAAGGGTTGCCACCATGTCCCAGACCCACAGCCCGAGCCGGAGAACGTTCCTCGCCTCCACCGCGGTCGCCGCCGCCGTGGTCGGCGGGGTCCCGCTGCTGTCGGCGTGTTCCTCCGAGGGCGGCACAGGGGGCAAGGGAGGCACCACGACCGGGAAGGACGCCCGGAAGCTCCTGCCGGCCTACACGGCCTCCCGCGTCGTCGAGCCGGACATCCCCAGCAGGAACGGCTCCCGCCCCGGCTTCACCGGCAAGGCCGAGCCGTACGCGAAGCTGCCCTCCTCCGTCCCGGAGAAGCTCGGCAAGGGCGGCAAGGTCACGATCATGAGCCCGCTGTGGGGCACCCCGCCCAAGAAGGACTGCGCCTACTACCGGGCCGTCGACGAGGCCACCGGCGTGCACGTCGACTGGCAGCCACAGGACGGCAACACCTACGGGGAGAAGCTCGGCGCCGTCCTCGCCTCCAACGGCATCCCCGACATGGTGGTGATCCCCAGCTGGGAGATGCAGGGCAAGATCCCCAGCGCCATCGACAGCCGCTTCGCCGACCTCGGCCCCTACCTGTCGGGTGACAACGTCGGGAAGTACCCCAACCTCGCCGCCATCCCCACCGACGCCTGGCAGATGTCGATCTTCAGTGGGGAGCTGAAGGGCCTGCCCCTGCCCTCCGGCGCGGTCGACATCGTCATCCCCTACTACCGCCAGGACATCTTCGAGGAGAAGGGCTGGGAGCTGCCCACCAGCGCCCAGGAGTTCATGGACCTCGCCGAGGAGATCACCGCGCCCCGGGCCAAGGTGTGGGCCTGCGAGGACATGAAGTGGACGGCGTTCAACGTCTTCGGCGTGCTGCCGGACAAGCCGTACTGCTGGGAGTGGCAGGGGGAGAAGCTGGTCCACCGCGTCGAGACGGACAACTACCTCGAGGCGCTGGAGTGGACCCGCAAGCTCTACGCCGCCGGGGTCGTCCACCCCGACGCCATGGCCGTGCGCGGCGACGCGGGCACCCGCTTCACCGCGGGCCAGTCGATGATGACCAACGACGGCAACGCCAAGTGGTACGGCTGGACCTTCGAGCAGCGCGAGCAGAACCCCGACTTCCGCGTCTCGGGCATGGACATCTTCGGCCACGACGGCGGCGACCCGCAGCTGTACTTCGCCAACCCGGCCGGCATCTGGGCCTTCATCAACCGCAAGGCGTCCAAGGAGACGGTCGAGGAGTGCCTGGCCATCGCCAACTTCGCCGCCGCGCCCTACGGGACCAGGGAGAACCGCCTGGTCCGGTACGGCGTCGAGGGCACCCACTACACGCTGGAGGACGGCGTGCCCACCAAGACCCCCCAGGGCGTCACCGAGACCCAGGACACCTACTTCTTCACCGCCGGCTCCGAGGCCGTGGCCGCCTTCCCCGACCACCCGCAGGTGGTGCGGGACTGGTGCGGATGGCAGCAGCGGATGGGCGCCTTCATGAAGGAGCCGCTGCTGTACGGGATGCAGGTCCGCGAGCCCAACCGGTGGGCCAACCTCAGCGACCAGTTCGAGGACTTCGAGGACGACGTCGTGCGCGGCCGCAAGAAGGTCTCCGATATGCAGCAGGCCGTCGAGGACTGGCGCAAGGCCGGCGGCGACGAACTGCGGGACTGGTACCGGAAGCTGATCGACGAGGTCGGCGAATCCGCCGCCTGACCCACCCGCGCACCCCAGGCAGCGGCCCGGCGCGGACGGCGCACCACCACAGCGCGCCCGCACCCGCACGCGCGTCCGCGCGCGCCGCCCGTACCGGGCCGGGCCCTGGCAACGCTGACGAGGAGAGACCCGTGTCGCACAGCACGGCCCCCGGCGAGGCGACGGCCGACGGCGCCGGCCCCACCGGCATGGCCCCGGCGCCCCACATCGCCCCGGCGGCCCCCGCCGGTTCGCCGACCGCGGACGGCACCCCGCCGGACGCCCCACCGGACGACGGCCGGGACAACAGGCGCCACAGGGACCGGAAGGCCGCCGCCGCACGGGCGAGGGCGTCCGCCCCGCCCGGCGGCGTCACCTGGCGGCACCGGCTGCGCCGCGACCGCGCCCTGGTCCTGATGACGCTGCCCGCCCTGCTGCTGGTCCTCGTCTTCGCCTACGTGCCGCTGCTGGGCAACGTCATCGCCTTCAAGGAGTTCGACCCCTACATCGGCGAGTCCTTCTCCGAGAGCTTCGAGCTGAGCCCGTGGGTGGGCTTCGAGCAGTTCCAGCGGATGTGGGGGGACCCCTACTTCTGGTCGGCCGTCGAGAACACCCTGGTGATCTTCGTCATCCAGCTGCTGTTCTTCTTCCCCGTCCCGATCCTGCTGGCCCTGCTGATCAACAGCATCATCAGCCCGCGGGTGCGCGCCTGGACCCAGGGCGTGCTCTACCTGCCGCACTTCTTCTCCTGGGTGCTGGTCATCACCGTCTTCCAGCAGATCTTCGGCGGTGCGGGGATCATCGCCCAGACGATGCGGGAGCACGGCGGCGGCGGCTTCGACCTGATGACCGACCCCGGCTTCTTCAAGTTCCTGGTCACCTTCCAGATGATCTGGAAGGACGCCGGCTGGGGCATCATCGTCTTCCTCGCCGCGCTGGCGGCCGTCAACCACGAACTGTACGAGGCCGCCGCCATGGACGGCGCGAACCGGTGGCGCCGGATGTGGCACGTCACCCTGCCCGCGCTGCGCCCGGTGATCGCGATGCTGCTCGTGCTGCGCGTCGGCGACGCCCTCACCGTCGGCTTCGAGCAGATCCTGCTCCAGCGCACGGCGGTGGGCACCGGGGCCAGCGAGGTCCTGGACACCTACGTGTGGAACGTCGGCCTGGAGAACGGCGACTTCGGATACGCGGCGGCCGTCGGCATCGTCAAGGGGATCTTCGGCCTCTGCCTGGTCCTGATCGCGAACAAGACCGCCCACCTGCTGGGCGAGCAGGGGGTGTACAGGAAGTGAGCGTGCTGACCGAGGACCGGGAGGCCGAGGGCACCGGCGCCCGGATGCGACCCGCCTGGGAGGAGCCGCCCAGCCGCGTCGGCCTCGCCGCCAAGGGCGCGGTGCTGGGGACGGCCTGCCTGGCCATCCTCTTCCCGCTGTGGATCGTGATCGTCACCAGCCTCTCCTCCGCCGAGACCATCCGGCAGGCGGGCGGACTGGTGATCGTGCCCGACGGGATCACCCTCGAGGCCTACCGCGAGCTGCTCAGCGGCGGCCAGGTCACCCGGGCGACCGTCGTCAGCGTCTGCGTCACCGTCGTCGGCACGCTGTTCAGCATGACCGTCTCGGTGCTGTGCGCCTACGGCCTGTCGCGCTCCGGCTCCTTCGGCCACCGGCCGATGCTGATGACACTGCTGGCCACGATGTTCTTCGGCGCCGGACTGATCCCCACCTACCTGCTGGTGCAGTCCCTCGGCCTGATCGACTCCTACGCCTCGCTGATCCTGCCCAGCGCGGTCAGCGTGTTCAACATCCTGGTGCTGCGGGCGTTCTTCATGGGCACCGCGCCGGAGCTGATCGACAGCGCCCGCATCGACGGCGCCGGCGACTTCCGCATCCTGTGGCGGATCGTCATGCCGCTGTCCCGGCCCGTGCTGGCGGTGATCTCGCTGTTCTACGCGGTCGGCTACTGGAGCGCCTGGTTCAACGCCTCCATCTACCTCAACGACCAGACCAAGATGCCGCTCCAGGTCGTGCTCAACCAGATCGTCCTCAAGGGCGAGCGGCCCACCGGCATGTCCCAGATCGTCAACACCGGCCAGATTCACACCCTGTCGGTCCAGATGGCGGTCATGGTGCTGGCCCTGGTGCCGGTCGCCGTGCTCTCGCCGTTCGTCCAGAAGCACTTCAAGAAGGGCATGCTCATCGGCGCCGTGAAGGGCTGAGCCCCCGCACCGCCGCCCGTCCCCCTCCCTCCCAGGCAGCGAGGTCCACCACCATGAGCCACCACCCCCACGGCAGACGCCCCGACCGGAACGCGGACACCGGCGCCACCCGGCGCACCGTGCTGCGGGGCGCCGCGGCGGCCGGCGCCGCCGCGGCCGCCGCGGGCGGACTGCCCACCGCCCACGCCGCCGCGGCGGCCCGCGCC
>NZ_JBHUFU010000016.1:0-114944 GCF_042681365.1 Streptomyces desertarenae
CGATCTACGCCCAGACGGCCGCCTACGGCCACTTCGGCCGCGAACTGCCCGACTTCACCTGGGAACGCACCGACCGCGCCGACGCGCTGAGGCGCCACGCCTCCGAGTCCCGCTGACCGAAAGGTGCCGGAACGATGCCCACCGGGAACAGGAACGGGGCGTGCAGGCCGCCCGTACCGCGACGGGAGGTGCCGGCGGCCGGCCGGCGTTCGTTCTCCTTCGAGTTCTTCCCGCCCAGGACCGGGCAGGGTGAGCGTGCTCTGTGGGAGGTGATCCGCCGGGTCGAGGCGTTCGCGCCGTCCTTCGTCTCGGTGACCTACGGTGCGGGCGGGGCGTCGCGGGACCGGACGGTGGAGGTGACCCGGCGGATCGCCGCGGAGACCACGCTGCGGCCGGTGGCGCACCTGACCGCCGTCGGCCACTCCGCGGCCGAGCTGCGGCACATCATCGGCCGGTACGCCGATGCGGGGGTGCGGGACGTCCTGGCCCTGCGCGGTGACCCGCCCGGTGATCCCAACGGTGCGTGGATCCCGCATCCGCAGGGCTTCACCCACGCCCACCAGCTGGTCTCGCTGGTCAAGGAGATGGGCGACTTCGGGGTCGGGGTGGCCGCCTTCCCCGAGAAGCATCCGCGTTCGCCGGACTGGGAGAGCGACATCCGGCACTTCGTGGCCAAGTGCCGCGCCGGCGCCGACTACGCCATCACCCAGATGTTCTTCCACGTCGAGGACTACCTGCGGCTGCGGGACGCGGTGGCCGCCGCCGGCTGCGACGTCCCCATCATTCCGGAGATCATGCCCGCCACCGACGTGCGGCAGATCGCCCGCTTCGCCGAACTGTCGGGCGCGGCCTTCCCCGAGGACCTGGCCCACCGGCTGGAGGCGGCCCGCGACCGGCCCGCCGACGGCCACCGCGTCGGGGTGGAGTACGCCACCGCCATGGCCGAGCGGCTGCTGGCCGAGGGCGCCCCCGGGCTGCACTACATCACCCTGAACAAGTCCACGGCGACGATCGAGATCCACCAGAACATCCTGGGCACCCCGACCGCCCCGGACCCGAGGAGACCCCATGTCCTCGCAGCCGACCGCTGACATCCAGCCGACACCGAGGTAGGACGCCGTGCGCACAGCCGTCACCGGATCCATAGCGACAGACCACCTGGCCACCTTTCCCGGCCGGTTCTCCGACCAGCTGATCGACGGACAACTCGATCACGTGTCGCTCTCCTTCCTCGTCGAGGACCTGGAAGTACGGCGCGGGGGAGTGGCGGCCAACATCGCCTTCGGCCTGGGGGTGCTCGGGCTCACCCCGGTTCTCGTCGGCGCCGTCGGCACCGACTTCGGCGAGTACGAGGTGTGGCTGAAAGAACACGGCGTCGACACCCGGCACGTGCGCGTGTCGAACAGCCGGCAGACCGCGCGCTTCATGTGCACGACCGACTCGCAGCAGAATCAGATCGCTTCCTTCTACTCCGGTGCCATGGCCGAAGCCGGCCTCATCGACCTTGCACGACTCTTCGAGGACGACGGCTCGCCCGATCTGGTGCTGGTGGCCCCCAACGATCCGGCGGCGATGGTGCGGCACACCCGCCAGTGCCGGGAGCTCGGCATCCCCTTCGCGGCCGACCCCTCCCAGCAGCTCGCCCGCCTCGACGGCGGTGAGGTGCGGGAACTGGTGGACGGGGCGCGCTGGCTGTTCACCAACGAGTACGAGGCCGCCCTGCTCATGGAACGCACCGGCTGGGGCCCGCGGGAGGTGCCGGCCCGCGTCGGCACCTGGATCACCACCTGCGGGGCGGAGGGAGTCCGGATCGTCTCGGACGGTACGGGGACGCAGGCCTTCCCCGCCGTCCCCGCGGTGCGCGCGGTCGATCCGACGGGGGTGGGAGACGCGTTCCGGTCCGGTTTCCTCGCCGCGTGCGGTTGGGACATGCCGATGCACGCGGCCGTCGCCCTGGGCTGCGCCATGGCCACGACCGCCCTGGAGGCGGTGGGCCCGCAGCAGTACACGGTGTCGCCGTCGGCGCTCCTGGCCCGTATCTCGGCCGCCTACGGTGCCTCGGTCGCATCCTTGCTCGCCCCGAACCTGGACCGGCTGCCGTGACCCCGGGACGTCGCGGACGGCGGCGCCGGAGCCGCCGGGCATCGACATGATCGGGCCGGACTGCGCCGCGGGCCCGGCGGAGGCGAGCGAGCACCTGCGCCGCCCGGGCCGGAACGCCCGGGTGCCGATCCCGTGCCTGCCCAGCGCCGGGCTGCCGGAGCCGACCGCCGGGGGCGCCCGCCATCCCCTCACCCCCGGGGAGCTCGCCGGGGCGCAGGAGGGCCTCGCCGCCGAGTACGGGCCGCCGCCGGTGGGAGGCTGCCGCGTGACCACGCCGGAGCATCCGCCGGCACTGGTGGAGCGGGGCGGAGGGGCGGCCCCGGCCGCGCGGGATCCGCGCCCGGAGGCGGGAGCGGCGCCGCTGTACCAGGCGGTGCCGTCCCGGCAGGGCACGGCCGCGGTCGGGGGCGCCTTTGCCCTCCACCACCCCGACGCCACGTACTTCGACACGCGCTGAGAGAGCCACCATGCCGGTCGGCCAAGGGAGCGGAGCCGCCGCGGAGCGGGCCGCCCGGAGCACGGTCCTGCGGGATCTGGCGGCGGAAGGGGTGTCCGTCTGGCTCGACGACGTGGCCCGCGACGAGTTCACCGACGGCTCGCTGAAGCCCTGGGTCGGCCGGGGAGTCGCAACGGGACTCGACCTCTCCTCGGCGGCCATGCTCGGGCAACTCGCGGGACACCACGAGCACTCGTACCGCAACCAGATCGACATGCTTGCGCGGTGGCGTGTGGCGCCGCCCGACATCGTCCGCTCGCTGCACGCGCACGACGCCCGTCTGGCGTGCGACCTGCTGGCACCGGTCCACACCGCGGCTCGCGGCCTCGACGGCTGGGTCTGCCTGGAACTGGATCCGCGGACGGCCCACGACAGCGCCTCGGCCATGGCCGAGGCGCGTGCGCTCTCCCTCTCCGTACGGCGTCCGAACCTCCTGCTGAAGGTGCCGGCCACGCCCTCGGGCCTGGCGGTGGTGAGCGAGTGCGTGAGCGAGGGGATCAGCGTGAACGCCACCCTCGTCCACTCGCCGGAGCAGTACGCCGAGGTCCTGGAGGCCTGCTGGGAGGGAATGGAGCGGGCGTGCCGTGCGGGGCGCGCCCCGGTCAGCGGAGTCTGCGTGGCCTCCCTGGAGCCGGCCTCCGTCGAGATCGAGGTGGACGGCAGGGTGGGTGCCGCCGACCGGCTGCGGGGCCGTGTGGCACTCGCTCTGGCCCGCAGGGTGTACGAGCTGCACGAGCGGAGCCTGGACACGGACCGGTGGCGCGCCCTGTGGGAGGCCGGTGCGCGGCCGCACCGGCTGGTCTGGGCGTTCTCCGGCACCCGCCGGGGCGGGGAGGACCCGGGCACCGGGGCCACCGGGTACCTGAGCAGGCGGGTCCGTCACGTGGAGGAGATCGTGGCGTGGCGGACGGCGCATGTCCTGTCCCGGGAGGCCGTCGTGGAGGTCGCCCGGCGGGCGAGGCCGTGCGGTGACTCCCTGACGGGGGAGGCGCCGGCTGCCCGCGCGACGCTTGCCGCACTGCGCAGGCGGGGTGTGCGTCTGGAGTGCCTCGCCGGCGAGTTGGGGGCGGTCCAACTGGAACGTCTGGTGAGCGGCCGCGATCGCCTGCTCGACAGGGTGCGGGCGATCACCTCGGGCTCCCGTGGGGCGGGGGAGGGGTAGCGCACGGCGGCGAGGGGGCCTGCGGGCCGGTGGGGACCCCGCCCCCGGGGCGGACCGTGGGGGAGGGGTGCGGGCGCGACGCGGCCCGCGGCCCGCGGTCCCGGATCCGGCCGGAGCCGTCCGCGGCCCCGGCTTCCACCGCGGGCCGCTTCTCCTCGCGGGCGCGCACGGGCCGGATCTGCAGCAGCATGTGCCTGATGGGGTCCTCGCCCTCCATGACCGTCCTGTCGGCGAGGCAGTGCAGTTCGCGGTCGTGGTCCGCGGCGATCCGCTCCAGCCGGTCCGGGTCGCCCCTGTCGCAGAAGTGCAGCAGGGCGACCCCGTCGTCGGTCAGGTGGTCCGTGACCTCGGAGAGGTAACGGCGGTGGGTGCGGTAGCCGGCGTCCACGTAGGCGCGCTCGTGGACGGACCGGTAGGTGTAGTCGGGAGGGGCCTGCACGTAGTTCGAGCTCCAGAAGATCCACTCGAAGCGGGCCCCCTGCGGAAGACCGGAGAACAGGTCGCTTCGGACCGCCGTGACGCGGTCCGCGACACCGTGTCGCAGCGCGTTGACCCGGGTGTTCTCCACGGCGTGCGGATTGATGTCCGCCGCGACCACGGAGGGGCATCCGGCGCGGGCGGCCTGGACCGCGATGACCCCGGTGCCGCAGCCGATCTCCAGCATGGAGGACGGGGGCCTGCTCCGTGCCGGGTCCGTCAGGCCCAGGAACTCCGCGGCGACCCTCGTGGAAGGGGAGTAGAGGGGGGCGAAGACCTGGTCGAACAGGTCCCAGCGGTGGCCGAGCAGGGAGAACTCGCGGGGGCGGTCGGCTCGGGTGAGGGACCTCCGGCTCCGCTCGATCGACTTGAGGTGGCTGCGTATGTCCGGCATCGAACCTCCTGTGAGGGGGTCGGCGTCGTACGGGGCGGGCAGGCTCGGTGGCCGCCCGCCAACCTTGCCGAGCACTGTCGTGTTCGGGAAGGTGACCCAGTGACAGGACTTGGCTTCCCGATGGTGGCCTGGGAACCGTTCGTGAGGTGATTCCGCAGTCGGAGGGAGAAATCGACGCGAGCGCGGGCATGAGTGTTCGGGGGGCCGGCAGGCCGGCCACCGCGGAGCGCTGACTATGACACGGGCAGGGCGGAGGCGGCGTGGAACGGGTTCAGCGGTCGGGATTCGGTGGTGGGGCCCCGTCGGGGACCTCGGCGGTGCTCACCCTTCTGGAGCTCCTGGCGGCGGAGGCACCGCAGGCCCGCATAGAGGAGGCGGTGCGTGACGCCCGGCTGAGCGGCGGGTTCGACGCCGAGGAAGTCCCCCTTCTGGCACGCGCGGGGGATCTGGCCCTCCACGTGCACTCCTTGTTCGAGAGGCGGCAGCAGCGTGAGGCGGAGTTGGCTGCGCTGGTCGACGCCGCGCGCGACCTGGCCCTCCCCCACGACCTGGACGAGCTGCTGAGGATCGTCACGCGCCGCACGCGAACCCTGTTTGGCATGGACATGTCTTACATTAGCTTCCGGGACGGGACGACCGGCGACAGCTACGTGCGCACGGCCGACGGACATGCCTCCGCCCTCACGGTCGGCTACCGGGTACCCCATGATGCCGGTCTGGGCGACGCCTCCGCCAGGAAGGGCGTCCCCATCTGGACCCCCGACTACCTGGCCGACGACAGCGTCCGCCGCTCGCCCGTCCTGGACGAGATCGTGCGGGCGGAGGGGCTGCGCGCCATCATCGCCGCGCCCCTGACCTCCGGTGCCGACACCTTCGGCGTGCTGTACGCGGCGGATCGCAACGTGCGGCACTTCAGCGTGGGCGACGTGTCGTTGATGAGCTCCCTCGGCGGCCTCGCGGCCGTGGCCATAGAGAAGGCGCGCATCCTCGAGCGCAGGAACTCGGACGTGGCCGAGCTGTCCGGATTCCGCCACTTCGGCGAGCTGTACGGCCACCTCGTCGAACGGGTCCTGGAGGGCGGTGACCTCGGGGAGCTGACGGCCGAGGTGGCCGAAGCGTTCGAGGGGGCCGCGCTGGTGCTGGACGTGGAGCGCAGACCGCTCTCCGCCTGCGGTCGGATACCGCCGTTCGACGGGAACGACCTGAACGCCGCGGCCCGGACCGCCTACCAGCGGAACGAACCCGTCCCTCTCCCGCGGGGGAACGGGACCTGGGTGGCTCCGGTGCGGGCGGGGAGCGAGGAACTCGCCGTACTCCTGCTGAACCCACGGGAGGGGTTGGACGGGACCGGCGTGAAACGGCTGCGCACAGCCGCCCAGGCCATGGCCGTCCTCCTGCGCATACAGCACGGCGACGAGGAGGCGGCGGGCCCGCTGCGCGACGAGCTGTTCGAGGACCTGCTGTCGGTCCCGAGAAGGCCCCTGAAACAGCTCACCGCCCGGGCGGGCAGACTGGGCATCCTGCCCGACAGGGAATTCGTGGTCGCCGTCATCCGTCCCGAAGGCGGTACGGCGGGGCGCGCCGCCAGCTGGGCCGCGTCGTACGCGCGGCGCACGGGAGGGCTCAGAAGCGTCCAGGGCGGCCGTATCGCACTGCTGCTGCCCCTTCCGCCCGGACAAGGCGACGAAGGGACCGACCGGGGGCAGGCCGCGGGAGCCTGGGCGCGGCGGGTGGCCGACGAGCTGACCTCGGCCCTGGGACATCCCGTCACCGTGGGTGCCGGCGGCCCGGTCCACGGCCTGGAAGGCGTCCGCAAGGCGTACCAGGAGGCCATGCGCTGCCTGGAGGCGCTCGTCGCACTCGACAGCACCGGCGCCTCCGCCTCGGTCGAGGAACTGGGCTTCCTGGGCGTCCTGCTCTCCGACGACAACGACACGGGCACCTTCGTGCGGGCCACCATAGGGCCCGTGCTCGACTACGACGCGCAGCGGCTGACCGAGCTGACCAGGACGCTGGACATGTACTTCTCGGCCGGCGGCAGCCCCACCCGTGCGGCGGAACTGCTGCACGTGCACCCCAACACGGTCTCCCGGCGCCTGGAACGGGTGTCGGAACTCCTCGGCCGGGACTGGTCCAAGCCGGAACGGGCGCTCGAGGTGCAGTTAGCACTCCGCCTCCACCGCACGCACCACATACTGCGCAGGCGGCGCGACGACTAGCGCGTGCCTCTTTGACCGGTTGGCCAGTTGACCGGATGTGTCCGTCCGAACAGCGATCACTGATGCGATGCGGGACCGGATCGAGCCGCTGGTGCCGGCCGCTGCCCACCGGCGGCGGCGCTTCCATGCCGTCTGCCGGGGACCGGACGCCTCGCGGAACAGGTCCCTCCAGCCGGTGCCGGTGCGGCAGCGGCAGACGACCCCTTCGATGGTGCGGCGGTGGCAGGCGAACGGCCGCCCTGCCTTCCCGGCGCTGCGGGAAGGCAGGGCACCAGGCGTACCCGCTGCTCGTCGGTCGGCAGGCGCATGCGTCCGCTCGCGGTCACCGAGGCCGGTAGGCGGTGGCCAGCACGGAGACGGTGACCTGATCGGGCAGGCGGCCGTCGTCGTTCGGGTCCGCACGGCTCACGTGGCGTGCGCTCGGCGTCATCGCCACCAGATCCAGGGCATCCCGCTCGGCCAGTGACGCGGAGTACTCCACCTGTTCGGTGACGACGGCCTCGAAGAAGGGGTCGAGCGCCCGGTGCAGGCGCTGCTCCTTGGCCGGGTCGATCGTGACCATGGCCGGTACCCGGCCGCGCAGCTCGGCCAGGTGCCGACCGGTGGGTCGGACCACGACCAGCCGGCCGGTCGGGCGCAGCACGCGGTGGAACTCGGCCGGGTTGCGCGGTGCGAACACGTCCAGCACGACATCGGCCGTCCCGCCGGCCAGCGGGAAGGGGCGGAAGACGTCCCAGGCCACCGCGGCGGCTCGATCGTGGGCACGGGCCGCCGAGCGCAAGGCACGCACCGATGTGTCCAGCCCCAGACCACGGGCGCCGGGCAGTTGGTCGAGTACGCCGGCCAGGTAGTGGCCCGTGCCGCAGCCCACGTCCACGACCGTGGCCCGCTCGGACGCGGCATCGGCCGCCAGACGGGCCGCGGCTTCGCGGATGGGCGCGTAGGTGCCGGTGGACAGGAAGCGGTCCCGGGCCCGGACCATGGCCGCGTCGTCGCCGCTGGTGGCGCGGGTGCCCGGGAGCAGACTGGCGTAGCCGTGGCGGGCGATGTCGAAGGTGTGGCCCACCGCGCAACGCAGCGCGCCGAGGCCGGAGTTCAGGCGGCGCGTGCGGCACGTCGGACAGCGCAGCAGGTCGAGAGACAGTTCGAGGGCAGGGGGAAACGGCACGGGCACGAAGCACTCCTGGAACGAAGGGAAGAGACCGTGCCTGCACGCGCGCTCAGAACCTCACTGCCTCGGGAAGGAGCGGCAGCGTCGGGAACATGATTCACGCAGCGGGCACACCGGGGAGGGCGACGCCGTCCGGCATCGCCCTCGGCGTCTTCCGATCACAGGAAGCAGTGCGGGGTGCTCGTGAATGCCACGCCACGAGTCTACGGGCACCGGCGAAGCTCACGCCTCCGCGCCCCACAGGAGGGGGAGGCGCGGCTTCGGGCCCGTCGTGGGAACAGCCCTCGTCCCTGAGGGCGCTCGTGGACGCACGGTCGCCGGGGAAGCAACGGCGGGCCCGTGGGAACCGCCACAGCTCTTCGAGTCCGACCGGGATGCCGGTGTGCAGGAGGCGATCCCTGACGACCTCGAACACCTCAAGGAGCCGGGAGTCTGGGACCGCCGTGAAGGCGCTGCCCACAACCGCTCGTCGAGGCTGCGGCCGGCACGGCCGCCTTGGATCCGCGTCCTCGCAGGTGAACTCGGCGGCGAGGCCGCCCTCGACCGGACCGGGGCGCTCGGATCGCCTCCGGGACCGGCCCGGACTGCGGGATGCCCCCCGCTGCCCGGCTCTGAGCGGCACAGCCAGAGGCTCCCGGCCCTGTTCGATGCCCCGCGGCGGCAACGGCTCCGGACGCACCCGCCGGCTGTCCGTCAGGTCACCACGCCCCGCAGGACCTGGTCGCTCACGGCCGGGACCCACTTCCGCGGCAGGCCCCGGCCTTCGTGCGGGGCACGGGCGGCAGGGGGCGAGGGCCGGACCCCGTTCACGCGGAGACTTCCGCGCAGCGGTGTGCCGGGTGCCCGTGGCGAGGCACCGCTCCCGTGGCGTTCAGTGTGCTGATCGCGTAGGCGCACGATGCCAGGGTCATGTGCCGGTGCCAGCCCCGCAGCGACCGGCCCTCGAAGTCGCGCAGTCCGACGTCCGCCCCTTTGGTGCGCCAGCCCTCGGCGGAGCGGTGGGGCAGACGGGTGAGCCGCAGCAGCGACGCCGGGGTGGCCGAGCGCATGTTGGTCAGCCACACCTCCGAGGGCGGACGGTGCGGCTCGCGCCACACGCCGAAGGCCAGCACGGACTCGGAGGCCGGTCCGCAGCCGGACAGCCGCACCCGGGCCGTCGCCGTACCCGTACTGCGGCGGTGCCGGTCCGCAGCAGGGGCCAAGCCCAGCCGGCGGGCGGTGTCGAGGACCTTCCGCACCGGCACGGGGCGCCGCCGCCCACCGGCCAGCGCCGGATGACCGGGGACCGCGGGGACCCGCCCACTGACCCGCACCGCCAGGGGCGGCCCCCCGAGCAGGTGCCGTGAGGCCAGCAGACCCTCCTCCGGCAGCCCCCGCGCGTCGACCAGGACCGGGAGGGAGGGATCCCCCCACGACCGCGCCTCGCCCAGCAGCCCGCAGACGTCCTCGTCCGCGCCACCGGGCCTGCGGCCCTCCCGCCACCGGTCCGACAGGAGCAGGCGCCAGCTGACGGGCGCGGCCAAGTGCTCGGAGGCCAGCCACAGACCGTAGGCCTGCTGCCCGTTCACCACCTGGTGCGCGTCGACCGGGAAGTGCCTCCCGACTCCGACGCTGTGCCGGCCCGCCTTGGGGATGGAAACCGGTCCGATGGTCCACGCGCGGCTGCGGACTGCGCTCCCCAGGTAGCGGATCAGAGTTCTGCGCAGGGGGTCCCACTCCCAGTGCGCGTTGCTGACGAAGTGGTGCAGACGCTGCGCGTCACCCGGGACACCCATGGCCGCGGCGATGTTGGCGATCGACTTGCGCCCCTCGGCGGCGAGCAGCCCGTCGACGTACTGACGCGCCCGCACGCGCTGGTCGTAACGCCGGAACTCGGCGAACAGGGCGACACACAGATCCGTGGTGATGTCTGCCATGGCACAACAGACTTCCCGCGGTCCGGAACCCGTGGCCAGGTGTGACGGTCACACCACTCTCCGGGTGGGCCGGTGGCCCCACCACCGCGCCCGGCGCCTCCCCCGGGGCGGTTCCACGGCCGGGGCGGGCCGTGGCGGTGACCGGGTCACCACCACGGCCCTGCCCCTCACCCGGTCGTGGTGAGGAAGGCGAGCAGCTCGGCCAGGAGCAGGGCGGGCGCGTCCAGGGGAACGAGGTGGCCGGCGCCGGGGATGAGGCGCAGCCGCGCACCGGGGATGAGGGTCGCCAGTTCATGGGCGCGCGCGACGGGGATCCAGGTGTCCTGTTCACCCCAGCACACGGTGACGGGAACGGTGATCTCGGGGTACAGCCCCTGGATCTCGTCGGTGAAGCGCTGGTCGGCCTGGGCGATCTGGCGGTAGAACGCCGCCTGCCCCGTCTCGTCGGACCAGGGGGAGAGGAGGGCGTCGGCCGTGTCGGGGCGCAGTCCCTTGTGACTCGCCGAGGCGATGTACTCCCGCACCAGCGCACGGTGCAGCGGCGGCGGGAGTTGTTCGAAGACCTCGGTGTTCTCCCCGACGAGGCGGAAGAAGGGGGAGCCCCACGGGGCGAGCGCGACGGGGTCGACCAGCGCCAGCCTGCGGTACTCCGCCTTGTGCAGGAGGTGGGCGCGCAGGGACACGCATCCGCCGAAGTCGTGTGCGATCACCGAGGGGTCGGACAGCCCCCAGTGTTCCAGGAGCCCGCTGAACACCTCTCCCTGCGCCGCGAGCGACACGTCCTGGCCGTCGAACTTCTCGGACGCTCCGTAGCCGGGCATGTCCCACACGAACACCTGGTGATGCCGGGCCGCCAGCGCATGGGCGATCTCCTGCCACACGTAGGAGGAGAACGGAGTACCGTGCATCAGGACCACCGGTTCCCCGTCCTGCGGTCCCAGCCGGTCCCAGCGGACGGTCCCGGAGGGGCTGTCGTAAGTCCGATGCAAGCGCCAGGTCTCCAAGGCGGCCTTCCTTTTCTGAGTGTGCGTTCGACTGCGGCGTACACGCCCCGGACCGGTGCCGCGTACACGAGGGACAGCTTCTCAACCAGCAACCGGAACGCCGGGTACCGATCCGGGCGAGCCGCCGTGAAGGACACGGCGCGCGGCGCTCCCGCGCGGCTGGGGCGACCGCCCCCGGCGCCCCGCGGGCGCGCCACCGCGCCCGTCGGCGAGAGGCCCTTCGGGCAGCGAGGGGGCCGGGCCACGGGATGCGGGGCGACTCTACGTGATGTGACGGCGGCGCCCCGCGCCAGGGTTCCGGGGCCGCGCCGGCTCTGCGGAGGGCCGGGGCGGGCCGTGCCGGGTCCCGTGGGGGCCCCGACGCCAGGGCTGCGGTCCCGGTGGCGGAAGAACCACCGGCACCATCGCTCGGCCCGTCGGAAAGGCGCCGGGAACCGCCCTTTCGAACACGGAGCGGACCGGACCAGGAGCGCGGCGACGGCTGCAGCACCCAGGACCGAGCCGGTCCGCCGGCCGCCCGCTGCCGGCGAGTCCCCGGATCAGGGCACCGGTCGCGGGCCGGAAGCCGGTCAGCCGACCGCCCAGCAGACCCCGGTGACACCGAGGCCGCTCAGGCGTTGCGCCGTGATGCGTGCGCGCCCGGCCCCGGCAGCCGGCTGCCGGGGCCGGACCGGTGGCCGGACGGCTCAGCGGACCTCTTGGATGCGGACCGGATTGCCCGCGGGGTCGCGGAAGGCGCAGTCGCGGATGCCGTACGGCTGCTCGGCCCGCTCCGACTCGCTTGCGGCGTCATCCGCCTGCGCCGACTCCGAACCCCATGGTGAGGCAACCGGCCGGTGCCGGTTGCCGTTCCGGTGTTCCTCACCCCTCGTCACCTCCCAGGCGGCCACGGGTCGCAGCCGCGCTCCCCGGGACGGGAGCGGACCCCAAGACGCCGTTCCCGGGGCGGTGATGACCGCGGACGGCGGCCGCCGCATGAGATGCGGCAGAACGCGTTCCGCAGCCTGACAGAGTCTTGTCACGGCAAAAGATGCCGCCCTATCCTCACGGAGAGAAAGCGCTTTCCCGGTTCTCGAGAACCGTTTGGCTGGAGGCGGCCACCTCAGCACCTGTTGCGACCTCGGTTTTGAGTCGCCGCCGACTCGGTGCGAGGGCTCCACCCAGATGTCAACGCGCCATGCAAGGAAAGGGCGTACTCCGCCACACGACACACCGCGCCGTCGATCGCGGTGCCGGCTGTGACGGCTTCCGGCACCAGGCGGCCGGTTGCGCCACCGGCTCCGGCGTCCGCCGCGTGCGGGGTGGCGCCACCATCGGCGCGGCCCGGCGGCACGGGTCGGCGAAACGGGCGGGAGCACGGCCACGGTGACCTCGTGGCCGGCACTGACGACCCGAGGTCCGGGCCGCGGTGGAAGGCAGGCACGACCCGCACCGGGGGAGCACCCTCCTCCAGGCCGCCGTCGGCCTGCCCGGTGACGGGCCGACGGCCCGCCGGCACCGGCACCGCCGCGGCGTGCGGCAACAGATCCGGCATTCCAGGACGAAAGGCGAGACGAGGATGAGACGACCAGTCGCACTGCGACTTCACGCGGCGCTGGCCACGGCGGCCCTTGCGGTCGCGACCGGCGTGGTCCTGTCGATGCCCGAGGCATCGGCGGTGACCAGCAGCGCCACCGGCTACGCGACCCAGAACGGTGGGACCACCGGCGGTGCGGGCGGGCGGACGGTGCGGGCCACCACGGGAACCGAGATCCACGCGGCCCTGTGCAACCGGGCCGAAAGCAGCACCCCGGTCATCATCGAGGTCGAGGGGACCATCAACCACGGCAACACCGGCAAGGTGTCGGGCGACAGCTGCAGCACGGCCGCCGGCGTGATCGAGCTCAAGCAGATCAGCAACGTCACGATCGTCGGGGTCGGCAGGGGTGCCGTCTTCGACCAGGTGGGCATCCACATCCGCGAGTCCAGCAACATCATCATCCAGAACGTGACCGTCCGGAACGTCAAGAAGTCGGGTTCGCCCACCTCCAACGGCGGCGACGCCATCGGCATGGAGAGCGACGTCCGCAACGTCTGGGTCGACCACGTCACCCTGGAGGCGTCGGGCGGGGAGTCGGAGGGGTTCGACGGCCTCTTCGACATGAAGGACAACACCCAGTACGTGACCCTGTCCTACAGCATCCTGCGCAACTCCGGCCGCGGCGGCCTCGTCGGGTCCAGCGAGAGCGACCGCTCGAACGGTTTCGTGACGTACCACCACAACCTGTACGAGAACATCGACTCCCGTACGCCTCTGCTGCGCGGCGGCATCGGCCACATGTACAACAACCACTACGTGAGCATCAACGACTCCGGCATCAACTCCCGGGCCGGAGCCCGCGCCAAGGTGGACAACAACTACTTCGAGGACTCCAAGGACGTCCTGGGCACCTTCTACACCGACGAGGCCGGCTACTGGCAGGTCAGCGGCAACATCTACGACAACGTGACCTGGTCCGCCCCCGGCGGCGACACCAACCCCGCCGGTCCCGACCCGCGGTCCAACACCACTGTCGGCATCCCCTACTCCTACCGCCTCGACGACGCCGGATGCGTGCCGGGCATCGTGAGCCAGACCGCGGGCGCCGGCAAGGGACTGCGGGTGTCGGACGGCAACTGCTCACCGCAGACGCCGACGCCGACGCCCACCACCCCCGCACCGGACCCCACGACCCCCGCGCCGGACCCCACCACTCCCGCGCCGACGCCGACCGAGCCCAGCGGGACCAACCTGAGCATCGGAGCCGGCTCCGACGGCTCCAGCAAGGCCGACGGGACGAGCTACGGCAACGTCCGGGACGGTGACATGACCACCTACTGGTCGCCGGCCGGGTCGACCGGCTCCGTTTCGATCAAGTGGGGCTCCGCCACCGCAGTCTCCGCGATCGCCATTCGGGAGGCGTCGGGCTCCGCGGGCACCATCGGTTCCTGGAGGGTCGTCAACGCCGACACCGGCGCCGTCCTGGCCTCCGGCAGCGGAGCGGGCGTCATCACCTTCCCCCAGACCACGCTGCGCAAGATCACTTTCCAGATCACCAGCTCGGCCGGCACCCCGAAGGTCGCCGAGTTCGAGACCTACGCCGGGTAGCGACGCGGTCGCGCCGTCCGTCCGGGCCCGGTCCTCCCGGGCCCGCCGGGCGGCGCACCGGTGACCGCCCGGCGCAGTCCCCGGGGCGTACCGCGGCGCGGGTGCGGCGGCCGTGCCCGTTCGGGGGCGAGACGACGTGGGGCATGACCTCCGGAAGCCTCACCGCTGTCAGAGCCGGGGTGTTGACTGCTCCCCATGACCGTCTTCCGTGACTTCAACTTCAAGCTGCTGGTCGTCGAGAAGCTCATGTACTGGGACGAGACGCTCACCCCGGCGTTCAGCCTGGAGGAGCACCTGCGAACGACGAAGGGGTTCACCGGGGACCTCCAACTCCACGCCTTCGACAACGGCCTGGCGTTCACGGTCTTCGACGAGGCCCGCGACTTCTTCGAGCGGCTCGAGATCGGCGGCGAACTGCTGGCGACGGTGGACACCCTGACGCTCGACGGCGGCCACCAGGTGTACATGGAGTGCGCCCCGGTCTGGGACGGCGAGGACGACCTGTTCGACGTCCGCTCGCTCGACGACCTCGACCTGCTGCCCAACCTCAGACTCATCGACGGCGGGGCCACCGACATGCTCGACGTCCCGGGCAAGCACGAGATCGCCGCGGCCCGGGGCATCACCCTCACCTGAGCGGCCGTCGCGGCGGACCCCCTCGGCACTACGGGCGCGTCGCCGCCCCGTGGTGAGCGGAGCGGTGCCGCTCAGCCTGGTGCGGAGCCGGGGGCGGCGGCGCGCCGGCGGGACTCCGTGATGTGGATGCCGATGTACCGGGCGAGGATCAGAGGGTCCTGGGCGCTGCCGGCCAGGAAGGTGACGCGGCGGAGCAGGCGGACGTCGTCGAGCGCGATGCCCTCACGGGCCAGGACGAAGACGAGGGCGAGGAAGGCGGACCGGGCGTTGCCGTCGTCGAAGGGGTGGAAGAAGCAGACGTCGAGACAGGCGCGCGCGGCGCGGGCGGTCAGGGGGAGGGGCTGCCCGCCGCCCGGTGCGCTCTCGGCCAGGCAGGCATCGAGGCGGGCACGGGTGTCCGGGCCGATGCCGTAGCGCTCCCGGCCCCCTTTGGCGAAGGCGGGCGAGTTGCGGAACGGCGGCGGCTGCGAGGCGCCCAGGACGTGCTGCTGCCATCTGCGGAGCAGCGCGAAGTCGAGCGGGGCGCCGCGCGCCGCGTCGGCCCGCAGCAGCTCCACAGCGGTGAGCAGGCCCTCGGCGCGGGCCGGGTCGATGGCGCCGTCGAAGGCCCGGATGTCCTCCGCCGCGCCGTCGCGGGACGGGGCCACCGGTCCGTCCGCGCCGCTGTCCGGTGCCTCGTGCCAGGGCACGGACTCGCGCACCGCGAGCCAGTGCCGCAGGTGGTCCCGGGCCGGCTCGGCACGGCGCGTGCCGCTCCCCGGCCGCAGCGACAGCGCGAGCCGCTCCGCCACGTCGTCGACCAGCACCGTGCCGGGACCGGTCCAGCTCCGGAACCGTCCGCCGATGGCCTCGTCGACCAGGCCCTGCGCGACACCGGGGGCGGCTCCCCAGCGGCCGAGGAACCAGGTGAGCACCTGACGGCAGTGCCCGTACCAGCCGCTGCCGCAGCCGGTGCGGTCGACCACCTGCAGGATCAGGTTCCGGGCAGCGCGCTCCCACAGGATCCGCTGGTCCTCGACGCCGGCGAGTTCCAGCGGATACGCCTCGAACCACCGGGCGAGGCTCTCGAGCCACCCGCGCCACTCGCACAGCGCCGCGACGACACGGGCGAGCGTCTCCGTCGGAGTGGTGATCGAATCCCGTGGGCAGCACCAGCTCCCGACCGGCCCGCCGTCGAAGTCCCCCTCGTCGTGCGCCCAGCGCCAGCCCACGGCCCAGCGGCCGTAGCGCTGGAGGAGGGCGTGCGACATGGCGTGGGCCCAGAGTTCGGCCTCGCCGCGGCTCCAGGCGATCAGCACCGGATCGGAGGCGGGGAGGTCGGGGCGGCGAGGCACACACCGGGCCGGCCCGAGCGAGTGCACCGCCTCCGCCGCCGACGCGGCGTCGAACGGATGACGGGCGGGGTCCACCTCGTCCCAGCGCAGGGAGCCGGGGGCCAGGTCGGGGATCACCGCGCAAGCCTGCCACGCCCTCCGGCCCCCGTTCGAATGAGTTTCCCGTCGACGGTGCGGAGGTGCGCCTGCCGTGGTGACCGCCGGGACGCCCGGCACCCGGCGCTCCGTGAGCGGGGCGAGGGGAGCGGACAGCCCGCGGGAACCGCACCCCGGAGAGGCGGACGCCGGCCGCGGGCGTGCTGCCACGCCGGCGGGTGTGGTCGCTGCCGAAACGCGGGACCGCCTGATCGTGACGGGGCTGCCGGGAGCCGGGAAGCCGACGGTGACCAGGCTCGTCGCCGAGTGCCTGCCACGCTCTGCCCGGCTCGACGGCGACTCCGTCGACAGGCCGGTCCTCAGCGGGGGGGGGCGGGCCCCCGGCGAGCCCGCCGACGAGGCGGCGCGGCAGGTGGAGCCGTGCAACCGCAGTCCCCGCGCGCCGGCGAACAGCTTCTCCGACGCGGGCCTCCCACCCGCGACCGACCGGGTGATCCCCGGCCGTGATCGAGGTGTGCCGGTACCGCAACACCGTCCGCGGTCCGCGGGAGCGCTTCGACCTCGACGGCTGCGAGGGCCTCGGTGCCGGCGTGAGGCGCGAGCCGGGCGGGGCCGGCTGGTGGTTCGACCCCGCGGACCTCACCCCCGAGGACCCGCCGACCGCATCGCCCGGGAGGTCCACCACCGCGCCCCGGCAAACGGACCGCGGACCCGGCGACCCGGTGCGGGGCACGCCGGCTTCACAGGCCTCGGCCTCGGCCCGGCACCGGCCGCCGGAGCGCGCCGATCGCGAACGTGCCGGAAGTCCGCTGCGGCTCGCGCACCGCCGCATTCGATCCCCTCGCCGAGGACTCCCGCTGCCCCGGGGGCCTCCCCGTGTCCGGGAACGCGCGCTCGGAGCGCGGGGCGGAGGGGGAGGGGTTCGGTCCCCGACGGCAGGCCCTACGATGGGCGCATGATCCGCAGCACCCACGCGCCGAGCCGTCCGGCCGGGCGCGGTCTGGTGCTGCTGGTGATGGCGGTGCTGACCGGTGTGCTGGGCATGCACGCCCTGGCCCCGGGCGGAGCGCTCCCCCCGTCTGCCGAGACCCGCCACGCCATGGCGACGGACCGGCCGGCCGACGCGCACCAGGCGGCCGACGCGTACCGGGCGGACGAGGGCTGCCCGCCCGCGGACGGCGGATCGGGCCACCCCGACCACGCGGACGAGACCTGCGCGGCGGCCGGGACCGGATCGGCCTACACGCCTCCCGCGCTGACCGGTGCGGTGGCGGACACGTCCGCTGCTGTCCCGGCGGTGCCGGCCGCGGTGTCGGCCGGGAGCGGCCGGGCGCCGCCCGACCTCTCCGAGCTGCAACTTCTGCGGATATAGAGCGGCCCGCACGGCACCCCGCCCGGTTGTCCCCGGTGCTCGGTGCCGCGCTTCGCACGCCCTCGTCCCATGGACACCCGCGCGCCCGTCGTGGCCGCGCGCGTGAAGGAGTTGCACCACCATGAACAGCAAGCGTTCCCGCATCCGCCGTGCCGCCGCCGTGACGGCCGCGGCAGCGACCGCGCTCGTCCTGGCCGCCTGCGGCACGGCCGACGACGGACCGGCCGGACACGGCGGCCACACCGCGACGTCCCCGTCCGCCCCGGCGGCGGCCTCCCAGGGCCGGCACAACGCTGCCGACGTCGCCTTCGCCAAGGGCATGATCCCCCACCACCGCCAGGCCGTTCGGATGGCCGGCCTCGCGCCCGGCCGGGCCGGGTCGGCGGAGGTGAGGGAACTCGCCGAGGACATCCGGAAGGCCCAGGGGCCGGAGATCGGCACACTGTCCGGCTGGCTGACCTCCTGGGGCGAGGAGGTGCCCGCCGAAGGTGCCGCGGACCACTCCGCGCACGGCGCGGACGGCATGATGACGGCCGGGCAGATGGACGCACTCGAGGACTCCTCGGGCGCGGCGTTCGACACCGCCTTCCTGGAGATGATGATCGAGCACCACGAGGGTGCCGTGGCGATGGCCAGGACCGAGCGGGCCGACGGCGCGTACGGGCCCGCCAAGAAGATGGCGGACGCGATCATCGCCTCCCAGACCGCCGAGATCGCCCGGATGAACAAGCTGCTCGGCAGGGACTGACCGGGCCACCGGCAGGGGCGGGTGCCGACGGCGCCCGCCCCTGCCCCGGCACGCCCGCTCGCCGTCCGTTCCGCCCGGCGGCTCGGGCCGGCGCGTGATCGCCCCCACCCGCGCGTTCCGGCGCCGCGGCCGCGCCGCGCGCCCTCCGGGGCCGCGCCGTGCACCTCGCCGCCCGCACCGGCACCGGCGGCCCCCCGGACGCGGGTGCCGGAACCGCGCTGTCCGCACGGCTTTTGGGCGTCGGCCCGGCCGGCACCGCCGTCCACGGCGCCGGCCACCCCTGGCGAAATACCCCCAGGGGGTATATGGTTTCCGAGTGTGGGGCCTGGGAACAGGCCACACCGAACGGGAATGGGGAGGAAGGTCATGGACCACAGCACTCACCACACCGGCACCACGCACGACCGCGCCCCCCGTGAAGGACACCACGATCACGCCCGCCACGCCGGACCCGCCCCCGGGGCGTCCTGGTCGACGGCTGCCAAGGCGACGCTGCACTGCCTGACCGGCTGCGCCGTCGGCGAGATCCTCGGCATGGCCATCGGCACCGCCCTGCTGTGGGACAACGTGCCCACCATGGCCCTGGCGGTCACGCTCGCGTTCCTCTTCGGCTACTCGTTCACGCTCTTCGCGGTCCGCCGGGCCGGCCTGGACTTCACGAGCGCGATCAAGGTGGCGCTGGCCGCCGACACCGTCTCGATCGCCGTGATGGAACTGGTCGACAACGCCATCATCGCCCTCACCCCCGGCGCGATGGACGCCCATCTGTCGGACGGGCTGTTCTGGTCGGCCCTGCTGGGCGGCTTCGCCGTCGCGTTCCTGGTCACCACGCCCGTGAACAAGTGGATGATCGGCCGCGGCAAGGGCCACGCGGTCGTCCACGCCTACCACTGAGACGGGGCCGCCCCCGCCCGGAGCGCACCGCGCCGACGAGGCGGCTGCGGCCGCCGCCCGGGGGCGCCCGCCGCGGGCGGCCCTTCACGGTGCCGGGAGGGGCCGGCCGGTCCCGGCGGGAAAGCGCTCCCGGACGCCGCCGATAGGCTACGCACATGACCAGGAAGACGCCCACCCTCGAGGACGTCGCCCGGGAGGCGGGCGTCTCCCGGGCGACGGTCTCCCGGGTGGTCAACGGCATCCGCAACGTGGACTCCGCGATCCAGGCCGTCGTGCGGGACGCGATCCGGCGCACCGGCTACACCCCGAACCGGGCGGCGCGGTCGCTGGTGACCCGGCGCGCCGAGACCATAGCCCTGGTGGTCTCCGGTGCAGGCGACGACTCCGAGAGCGAGCAGAACGCGTTCGCCGCCCGGATGCTCGCCGACCCCTTCTTCGGCCGGGTCGTCAGCGGTGTCGTCGGTTTCCTGCGCCCGCGCTCGATGTACCCGGTGCTGATGTTCGCCGAGACGGAGGCCGCCCGGCAGCAGGTCGTGGCGTACCTCCGCCAGGGAAGCGCGGACGGCGCGCTGGTCTTCTCCACGCACGCCGAGGATCCGCTGCCGGTGCTGCTGGCCGCCGAGGGCCTGCCCTGCGCCCTGTTCGCGCGGCCGGTCCCGCCGGCGCCCGTCACCTACGTCGACGTGGCGCACCGGGACGGCGCGCGGTTGGCGGCCGAGCACCTGCTCGCGCGCGGCTGCCGGCGCGTGGCCACCATCACCGGACCGCTCGACCTGCCCGCGGCCCAGGACCGGCTGGCCGGCTTCCGCGACACGCTGGCCCGCCACGGCCGCCCCTGCGTCCCGATGGCCGAGGGCGGGTTCACCGCCGACACCGGCAGGACCGCGATGGCGCGGCTGCTGGCCGAGCACCCCGATGTGGACGGGGTGTTCGCGGCCAACGACCTGATGGCCCAGGGCGCGTGCGAGGCCCTGCGGGAGGCCGGACGGCGCATTCCGGACGACGTGGCGGTGATCGGCTTCGACGACTCCGCGCCGGCCGCCGCCTGCCGTCCGCCGCTGACCACGGTGCGGCAGCCGATGGAGGAGATGGCGGCCACGATGGCGCGGCTCCTGCAGGAGCAGATCGAGGGGGAGCTGACCGAGCCGACGTCGGTGATCTTCGACGCGGAACTGGTGGTCCGGGCCTCGGCCTAGCCGCCCGTTCCGCGGCTAGGCCGAGGCCCGGGCCGGAGTCAGCCGTAGACGCCGAACTCGTGAAGCGAGTAGCCCCATCCGGTGCCCCGGGCGGTCAGGTGCAGACGCACATGGCGCGCGGTCTCCGACACGTCGACGGTGTCGATGTCACCGTTGCCGGCGGTGGTGGAGTACACGCGGCGCCAGGTGGTGCCGTCGTCGGAGACCTGCACCTCGTAGGCCCTGGCGTAGGCCGGGTCCCAGTACAGTTGCAGCCGCCGGATGGTGGTCCGCGCGCCGAGGTCCACCCGGATCCACTGCGGGTCGCTCCACTGGCTGGCCCAGCGGGTGTCGGCCCTGCCGTCCGTCGCCTTGGCGGGTGTGCACGGGCAGTCCCCGTACTCGGCCTGGTGGGAGGAGGCGGTGGTCGGTTTGCCCAGCGCGAGGTTGGTGCCCTCCACAGGCGGTGGGACGACCTTGACCGACCTCGCCTCGATGCCCGCGTTGCCGCGCCCGTCCTCGGCCTGGACGTAGACCTTCCACACCCCCGGCCGCTCGGGGGCGGTGACGGTGAAGGCGCCGCCGCCGGTGGCGTGCCACTCGGCCTCCACCAGGCCCTTGTCGCCGGTGGCGTAGTTGCCGCTGAGCAGGATCCGGTACGTGATCGGGTCGCCGTCCGGGTCGCGGACGTCGGCGCGGACGGTGAACCCGCCGCCGGCCGGGGCGGACGACGCCGGCGAGACGGACATGCCCGTGATCACGGGCGGGGTGTTGTCCCCGGCCGTGGAACCGGTGTAGGCCTCCTTCACGGCGTAGTACGACAGCCTCCTGTGACCGCCGGGCAGCAGATTGAACCAGACGCCGCCGAAGTCGTACTCGGTGCCGTAGTGGAAGAGCGTCGCGCCGAGCGCCACGCCGCGGTGGCCGGTGACGCAGTTCCACGCCTCGGTGTAGCCCTCGGCCTTCTGCACGTCGGTGGGCTCGTCGGGCACGCCGTTGGCGTCGTCGGGGACCTCCCACTCACCGGCTGGACCGGTCTCGGTGATGATGTACGGCTTGGTGTAGCCGCCCTTCTCCCAATCCTCCCGCACGCCGCAGATGTCGCCGTAGGCGTTCATCGAGTACAGGTCGAGGTCGGGGGCGTTGCGCTGGTAGTACGGCCAGGCTCCGGTCCACGCGTCGGTGGAGGTGACGGGGTGGTCGGGGTCGATGGCGTGGATGGCCCCGGCGACGTCGTTGACGAAGGAGGTGTAGGCGTCGCGCTGCCGCTCCAGCTCCTCGCCGCCGTAGCAGTTCTGCAGGCCCAGCACCGACTCGTTGCCGACGTTCCACATCAAGGTGGCGGGGTGGTCCTTGTAGGCGTCGACCCACCGGGTGAACTCGGCGAGCATGTCGTTCTTGTACGCGGTGTCGGTCAGGTAGTTCACGCAGCCGCCGCTGCCGGGCCCGCCGCCGGGCTGGAGCCAGAAACCGTTGATCACGCGGATGCCGTGCTGCGCGGCGGTGTCGAGCAGCGGTTTCGTCGAGCCGTCGGTACCCCAGGTGCGGATGGTGTTGGCGCCCATCGACCTCACGTCGGGCATGTGGCGCGGGGCGTCGGCGACGGACGGCCCCCAGGTCAGCCCCTTGACCGTGTACGGCTGGCCGTCCACGGTGAGCTGCCAGTCCCTCTGGGCGCCGGTCACCTCGACGGTGCCGCCGGCCGCGGCGCCGCCGTCCCCGTAGACCTGGAACTCCCACAGCGAGTAGCCGTAGCCGGTGGCGCGGTCCGTGCCGAGCATGCGGACGTAGCGGCCCGCACCCGAGACGGCGAGGTCGTCGGTGCCGCCGTCGCCGTCGGCGACCGTCGTCAGGGTCCTCCAGTCGGTGCCGTCGTCGGAGGCCTGGATCAGGTAGGCCCTGCCGTGGGCCGCCTCCCAGACGAGCACCACGCGGCTGAGGTCCGCCCGCTTGCCGAGATCGACCTGGATCCACTGCGGGTCGCTCCACTGGCTGGCCCAGCGAGTGCCGGTGAGGTCGCCGTCGACGGCCGCGGAGGCCGCGTGGTCCGCGCTTTCCCGGGAGGAGGCGGTGGCGGTCTTGCCCTGTGACAGCAGGGCCTCGGCGGCCTCGGCCCGCGGCGCCGTCACGACCGCGAGGGACGAGGCCGACAGGGCGAGGAGGGCGAGGAGGGCGAAGAGGGCGAAGAGGGCGGGGAACGGGGGTCTGGTGCGTGGGCGCGGGAAGGCGGCCGCGCGGGATCTGTCCACATTCTCTCCTGGCGGTGGGGGGCGGCTCCTGGAGCCGACGTGGAGAGCGCTCTCCAAGGAGCGTCGCGTGTGGTCGCGCACCTGTCAATGTCGCAGGAGCGACTTCTCCGGGCGGCCGGACGGCCCCGCCGCGGCACAGACGTGCGCCGGTTCCGGTGCGGCGGCGGCCGGACGGCACCGGTACCGGGTGCCGTGCCGCGGGCCCGGCGCTCCGGCGGGGGAGGGCCGGGCCCGCGGTGGGGACGGCGCGTACGCCGTGGCCGTCCGGCCGCGGCCTTCTCCCGGCGTCCCGGGAGTGCCGCCGGGACGCCGGGGAGGAGCGCGGACGAGCCGGAGGGACCGGCCGTCAGGGGTAGGACACCACCACCGAGGGGATGGTGTCGGAGCCGTGCGGGGCCGTGGACGCACCGGTGTCGTTGATGACGTGGCTGTAGTGGCCCATGCCGCCGAGCGACACCACGAGCAGGTGGTGGAACCTGACGCCGGGCTTGACCGGCGCCTTGAAGCCGTGGTCCTGCACGATGGTGGGATCGACGTTGTAGTTGCAGTAGCTGCCCATGGCCCAGCCCTCGTGCCGGTCGACGGAGTCGTCGACGCGGTAGGCGGCGTAGCCCCTGGTGTCGCCGTTGCGGATCGCGGCCTGGTCGGGCGCGTCGTACGCCTTCTCGTTCTGGAAGAAGATCGTGCGTCCGTCCTCGCCGTACCACTCCACGTCGTACTTGTTGAAGTGCTCGACGAACAGGCCGGTGGCCAGGACGTCGTCGCCGTGGACGCGGACGCCGTAGTCGGCCCGGTTGGTCTCCCAGCCCACGCCGTCGCCGTGGTCGGCGCGCCAGACCCAGGTGTGGTCGATGATCACGTCGTCGCTGTGGACGGCCATGCTGGTGGTGGCCTTGCCCGGACCGGCGCCGCCGATGCGGATGTACACGTCCTGGACGGTGGTCGGGTTCGCGGAGTGGTCCGCCGACGCGCCCCGCGGACCGATCTCCAGCAGGGTGGGGGAGTTGACGGGGCCGGCGTCGATGAGGAAGCCGGCCAGCCGCACCCCGTCCACGTCGGCGACGCGCATCGCGGTCACGCCGTCGTCGGGGATGATCGTGGCCAGGCCCAGGCCCAGCACGACGGTGTCGGCGCGGTCGATCTCGATGGTCCGGTCGACGCGGTAGACGCCGGGGGTGAACAGCAGGTGCAGGCCCTGGTCGAGGGCGGCGTTGATGGTCGCGGCCGTCGCCCCGGGCTTGACCACGTAGAAGTGGTCCAGCGGCAGCGAGCGGCCCTGCGGGGTGCCGTCCCAGGAGACGCCGCGGGCGTTCGTGCGCTTGGCGGGGACGAACACCTTGTAGGCGTCGCCGTCGAGGTGGAGGAAGGGCTTCTCGCGGGAGATCGGGGTGGTCTCCAGCGTGGTGTAGGGCGGCTTGGGGAAGCTCTGGGCGGGCGCGCCCTCCACCCCGGAGAACGCCATGTTCCACACGCCGTTGGTCCAGCCGCCGATGGAACTGTCGCGGGTGTACCACTGCTGCTGGGAGTACGGGCCCACGGTGCCGTCGATCCTGCTGTCGGCGATGTAGCCGCCGCTGGCCCAGCCGTAGCCGGTGGGCGCCAGGTTCAGGCCACCCTTGACGTGCATGCGGCGGAAGGACGCGGCCTGCGAGACCGCCCACCGGTTGGTGCCGTTGACCGGGTTGAGGGTCAGGTTCTCCGCGGCGCGCCAGAAGTTCTGGGTGGCGTTGCCGTTGAACCAGCCGGCGTCCACGGTCACGTCGCCGTTGAAGGTGGTGTCGCCGGGCTTCAGGCCGAGACCGGCGATCTGCGTGTAGAAGCCGATCCGGGCGTTGATGTTGCCGTAGGTGCCCGGCTTGAACAGCAGGGCGTGGCGGCCGGTACCGAACTGCGCCGACTCCTGCTGCCGGAAGATCTCGTCCAGCTTCCCCTGGATGTTCGGGGTGGAGGGGGTGAAGACGTGCACGTTGGGGCCGAGGTCACCGCCGCCGGTGATGGGGCCGCCGGTGTCGCCGGTGGTGCCGTACACCTGGAACTCCCACAGCGAGTAGCCGTAGCCGGTGGCGCGGGCGGTGCCGTACATCCGCACGTACCGGGCGGTGCCGGAGACCTCCATGGTCTCGGTGCCGCCGGCGCCGACGGTGGTGGAGTGGGCGGTCGTCCAGTCGGTGCCGTCGGCCGAGAGCTCGATCCGGTACGCCGTGGCGTGCGCGGCCTCCCAGTGCAGGACGATGCGGCTGACGTTCGCGGACGTGCCCAGGTCCACCCGGATCCACTGCGGGTCGGAGAAGGCGCTCGACCAGCGGGTACCGCTGTTCCCGTCGACGGCGTGGGCGGCCGGGGTGCCGCCGTTCTCCTGGCTGGAGGCCGTCACCGTCTTGCCCTGGGACAGCAGTACGGGGGCGGCCTGGGCGGAGGTGCCGGGGACGAACGCCAGCAGGGCGGCGACCAGGGCGGCGACGACCAGGCCGACCGTCCCCCGCCGGTGGGACGGTGATGGTCTGGGGGGCGTCGGGGGGCCGGTGGGGGGAACAGGCATGAGGGGGTCTCCTGGATTGGCGGGGGAGAGCTGGAGAGCGCTCTCCGAGCAGCAGATGGTTTCCTGCCGATGTCGGACCGGTCAAGAGGCGCGAGGTGCCTTTCCCCCGCCGTGGAGCCGGAATCGGACACCGCGCGGACGGGTCGGCCGGCCCGCGCGAAGGCGTGGCAGCCCGCCGGGGAAGCGGCCGGGAGGACGAGTGCCGAGCGGCGGATCCGCCGGTGGCGGCCGGGCGTTCGGGGGGCCGGGGCAGGGCGCGGTGCTCAGCCCCGGCGCGCCGGCCACCGCCGCCTCCTGACCCCGGTGCCGGCCGGTGCGGACCGCTCCGTCCGGACCGCGGGCGGCTCTGCGCCTTCACCCTCCCGCTGTGCGGACGGGATCACGGAGTGGGACCTGCCCACCGGGGACTTTGCACCTGCTCGCAGCCAGGGCAGGGGGCCCGGCCCGTCCCGGCGCCGAAGTCCCGCCCGGCTTCCCGCAGACCGCCTCGCCGGGAAGACCTCAGCCGGTCCGCGGGAATTCTCCGTGCGCAGGAGCACCGATCCCCGGGGCGGGGGCACGGGGCCGTTCGGTTGGGTCCGCTGCCGACTGGAGTAAGTGCGCGCTTCCCGGGTGGAGGCCGGGAACGGCACTGGGCAGGATCTGGTGCGAGACGTGCACGGTCTCATCGCCGTCCGACCCGAATCCGGGCTCACGGACATCAATTCCTACCAGTCCAGGAGAACCCATTATGCCTGGGGGTTTCGTCGAGAACCATCGAAGGGCCGGTCGCCGGAGAGCATGGGGAGCCCTTGTCGCGGCTCTTGCCTGTGTGTTCGGCTGGTTCGGCCCTCCCATGGCCTCCGCCTATCCCGCGCGTGTCGCGGCCTACGTCAGCAACAGCGGGTCCAACACCGTCACGGTGGTGGACACCCAGTTGGAACGGTCGGTGGAGACCGTACCGGTCGGCGCCGGGCCGATCGGGATCGATGCGGCACCGGACGGCGAGGCCGTGTACGTGGCCAACGAGCGGGACGGCACGATGTCGGTGATCGACACCGCGGGGCATCGGGTGACCGCCACGGTCCTGGTGGGCCGCCAGCCGTTCGACGTGGAGGTCTCCCCCGACGGGAACCGTGTGTACGTGCCCGTCTTCGGTGAGAACAAGCTCGTCGTCGTCGACACGGCGACACGGCGGATCGTGGCGAGGATCGCCCTTCCGCAACTCCCGCACAGCGTCGTGGCCGGACCGAACGACCGGGTGTACGTCAGCAGCAACGGCGCCCGAAGCGTCTCCGTGGTGGACGCCCGCACACTGCGTGTCGTGGCCACCGTTCCGGTCGGGGTCTTCCCGGCGCAGATGGCTCTGGCCGCGGACGCCGGCAGGCTGTACGTGGCGAACACCGGATCCGACACCGTCACGGTCGTCGACACGCTCACCAACCGTCCGGTGAGGACCCTCCCGGTGGGTGACGCCCCCCGGGGCGTCGCGCTCTCCCCGGACGAGGGCAGGCTGTACGTGGCGAACACCGGATCCGGCACGGTCACGGTGCTGAACACCGCCACCGGCCGCAAGCCGGCCACCGTGCGCGTGGGAGGCGACCCGACCGGTGTCGCCGTGACGCCCGACGGCAGCCGTGTCTACGTGACCAACGAGGCCACCGGGGCCGTCACGGTCATCGACGCCGCGGCCTTGCGGGTCCACACCACCGTGCGCACCGGACACCGGCCCGAGGCGGTGGCCGTCACGCCTCGGTGATCCGGCGGAGCCGGGAGTCCGTCCGCGGCGGAGGACCGCCCGGATCCGGTGAGGCGCGCGGAGCGCTTCACCGGATCCGGTGTGGGGCGATCCGCCGCTCCTGCGGGCCTGCGGCAGGGAGAAGGGCGCCGGCGCCGCCACGGGGAGCGGCGGTGTGTGGGGGCGGGCCCGGAGAAGCCGCCGCCGCGCCCGTCGGCGCCGACGTCTCCGGCGAGGACTTCGCGTGGGCGGGCCCGGGCCGGCACGCGCCGCGGGCGGCGGCGGGGGCGGTGGACCGGTGCTGTGACCGGGAACGTCCGGCCGGGGTCGGCTCGATCAGTCCGGTCGTGCTGCTTCCCACCTCCATGAGGTTCGGCGAGGGAGGCCGTCGAGTTCTCCGCGGCCGGTGCACCAGAGGAGTACCCGAGTGGGATCTCCGGGCGGGGCGGCGGGGAAGAGCCGGCTGAGCACTGCTGCGCTCAGCGGTGCCGGTGGCAGCCAGTCCACGGACAGTCCCTGCGTGATGTCGTAGGTGTGCAGCAGGGTTTCGGCGACACCCATCGCGGCGAACCCCTCGGGGTCGCACGGGCCCCAGTGCCAGGCCCTCAGGGACGGGTCGGCCGTGACCAGGGCGCTGCTGAGCAGTCGGCCGCAGGCGGCGGCGGCCTGGAGCACTTCGGCCGGCGAGGCGGTGGGGCGGACGTTCAGGTCGATGGGAAGGTAGGCGTCGGTGGGCTGTGCCGCCAGCTGCCCTGCGTAGGCCAGCAGGTCGTGGCCGATGTGGGCTGCTGTTTGCCGGCAGGTCCATTCGAGTGACCCCGCCGGCACCGTCCAGTCCTCGGCGGTATGGGGCTTGAGCACCTGCAGCATCTCCGCCACAGCGGCGTCGACGTCTTCATGGTCCATGGGGAGCTCCTCACGATCCGTGTGGTGGGAGGGACTGGGCCGGCCGGTTGCCGGCCCTTCACGCCGCCGGACACCTGGCACGTTCGCCCCAGCGGGCCGAAGTGGGCCTCGACGGGGTCGGCCCGGGAGGCGTGGGCCGGGGTGGAGCACAGCTCGGCCTTGTTCTTCGCCCGGCGGCGGATGTCCGCGCCGGTGCGGGCGGCACGGATCGGCTTCGGCGCCGCCGGGCTGCCGGCGGTGCTCGTGCGGCGGCGGTTGACGCCCCGCAGACGGCCGCCGCCTGTGGAGCAGCGGCCGTGGGGGCAGGTGACGCCGTGGGTGCGGCGGTAGGCCGCCGGCAGCCGGTCGGGACGGCCCTGCTCTGCCCGGCAGGACCCGCCGGTGGGGCGGATGCCCAGTGGGCCGGGCTCGTCGGAGGCGAAGGTTCGGTGGGGGAGGCGTTCGACGGCGTACTCGGTCCGATCCGGCTTGGTGCCGCGGTCGGGGCCGGTGGACCCCGTCCAGGTCCTGGTGCGCTGGAAGGCGGCCCCGCGGCGGGTGAGCAGGCGCCACGGGGCTTCGCGACCGATGCGGGCCGCCCGGGCGTGGACGCGGCGCAGGTGGGCGGCGGGCTTGCGGACGGACCGACGGGTGAAGGATCGGCCGAGGTCGGCCGGGCGGGTGGTGGCCGTCCGGATGACGGAGTCCTCGTCGTCGGGGCCGAGCAGGCGGGGACGGCCTCCTGCCCGCCGAGGGTCCGGGCAGGCGAGTCCGATCGCGTCGAACCGGTGGGTCACATCGCGGACGGTGTCCTCGTCCGCCCGGGAAAGCTGAGCGATCACCGGCACGCGGTTCCCGCCGGCAGAGGCCAGGGGCGTCGCGCGCCGGTATCGCACCGTGCCGGTGCTGCCCCGGCGCACGATCTGCTGCATCCGCTGCCCCCGTGGTCGGTCGGTCCACGGACCTCGGCCGGCTCCGCCACCGCGCCTCCACGCGTCCGAGCGGATGTGTCGTCACTCTACGAGTGGTACCCGGCGCGAACGCCAACCCGATGAACCCTCCCGGCCACCGAACTAGTGGCGGGTGAGGCGGGTGAGGGTGACGCCGTTGGGGAAGGCGGTGCGCTCGGCGACATCGAAGACGGTGGGGTCGAAGGCGCCGTCGACCACCGGGACTCCGGTACCGGCAACGACCGGGTAGGTCTTGATCAGCAGCTCGTCGATCTCGGGCAGCAGGGTGCCCGCGAGCCGGCCGCCTCCGCAGAGCCAGATGTCCAGGCCGGTGCCCGCCTCGCCCTTGAGGTCGCGGACGAGGGCGAGCGGGTCGCCCGGCACGACGGTGACGGCTGGGTCGGTGTCCGGCTTGAGGGTGCTGGACACCACGTACTGGCGCAGGTGCGCGTACGGGTTGGTGATGCCGTCGTCGAGGGCAGGGCGGTAGGCACCGAGGCCCATGACGACGGTGTCGAAACGCCGGTTGGGCGCGTCGGCGACGCCGACGGCCGCGCGGTAGGCGGTCGGGATGGTCTCCGGGTGGAGCGCGTTCATCCAGGCCGAGTAGGCGGCGGCCTGCCGCTCGTCGCCCTGCGGAAAGAAGTCGAACTCGCCGCCGGGGCCGGCGATGCGGCCGTCGAGCGAGACGCCGACGTAGTACACGAGCTTTCGCATAGGGCCCTTCACTCATAGTACTCTGTTTGAAGTGCTTTGAACGTAGTACTACATCTGGAGTGGTGTCAATGGTGAGACGGAACGACCAGCGGCGCGCGGCCCTCGTCGACGCGGCGATCGAGGTGCTGGCCCGGGAAGGCGCGCGCGGCCTGACGTTCCGGGCCGTTGACGCCGAGGCCGCCGTTCCCGTCGGCACGGCGTCCAACTACTTCGCCGACCGCGACGACCTGCTCACCCAGGCCGGCGCCCGGGTCTACGAGCGACTCCAGCCCGACGAGGCCACGATCGCCCGCCAGCAAACGGCCGGCCGCGACCGGGAGACCTACGTCGAGCTGATGCGCGAACTCGTCGGCCGTGTCGCCTCCTTCCGCACCGGCTACCTCGCGCTGCTGGAACTCCGCCTTGAGGCCACCCGCCGCCCCGAACTGCGCAAGGTCCTCACCGAGCGGGTCCGAGCCGACATCGAGGCCAACGTCGCCTATCACGAGGCGTCCCGCCTTCCCGGCGACGCCACGGCCGTCAAGCTGCTCATACTGACGCTGAACTGGCTGATCGTCGAACAGCTCACCCTGCCGGACGTGTTCACGGAGGCGGAGCGTGAGCAACTGGTGAAGGCCGCAGTGGAACGCATCGTGGCGGCGGAGTAGGCGGCTCGTCCCCGGGAGCGGCGCCCCCCGGCCGCAGCGGAAGCGGACCGGAACGGACCCGGCGCGTGCCGCCTCGGTCCGTCCGTTGAACCGGAAGGGACGCCCCGGCCGCCCCCGGGGGACGGGGACCCGTCCCCCGGGGGCGGCCTCGGGCCTCCGGGCGGCCCCTCCACACTGCCGGGAGTCGGCAGCCCCGGTGGCGGGACCCGCGGACCGGCTCCCTCAGGTGAGCTGATTGATGCGGACGAGGTTGCCGGTGGGGTCGCGGAAGGCGCAGTCGCGGACCCCGTAATCCTGGTCGACGGGTTCTTGGACGACGTCGGCGCCTGCGGCCTGGAGGCGGTCGAAGAGCCCGTCGAGGTCGTCGGTGGCCAGCGTGATGGTGGTGTAGGTGCCCTTGGCGATGAGCTCCAGGATGACGCGGCGCTCCTCGTCGGTGACGCCCGGGTCGCAGGCGGGCGGGTGCAGCACGATGGAGGTGCCGGGCCGGCCGGCCGGCCCGACGGTGATCCAGCGCATGTCCCCGTAACCGACGTCGTTGCGGACCTCGAAGCCCAGGATGTCGCGGTAGAAGCCCAGAGCGGCTTCGGGATCGGTGCACGGGAGGAAGGCGTGGTGGATGGTGGTGTTCATGCCCGTCACGCTAGGCGGGGTCACCGGGGGCGGGCTTCTTGATTCCTGACCGGTCTGGTCACCTGTTTGGCCAGGCACGGCGGGATCCCCGCCCCGGCCCGGGAGTGGTCGCGGCGGTAGACGCTCGGCGGTACGCCGACCAGTTCGGTGAACCTCGTGCTGAACGTGCCCAACGAGGAGAAGCCCACCGTGAAGCAGACCTCGGTGACGCTGAGGTCCCCGCGGCGCAGCAGCATCATCGCCCGCTCGACCCGCCGGGTCATCAGGTACGAGTACGGGGACTCACCGTAGATGCGGCGGAACTCCCGGCTCAGGTGCCCGGCCGACATGTGCACCCCGCGGGCCAGGGCCTCGACGTTCAGCGGCTTGGCGTACTCACGGTCGATCCGGTCACGGACACGACGTATCACGGCGATGCCGCGCAGACGTTGCGCCTCCCCACGTCCAAGGTTCATACGCACCATCGTTCCACGTCGTACCCGTCACGCGGGCGGGGAGCCGCGACCGTACGGCCGCCGGCCGAGCAGGGCGCCGACGCCGCTTCCACCCACACCGGCTCCGGCCGTGGAGGACGGTCCACGAACGCCGCCGGCTGTGGCCGGCCGACGGAACGTGGCAGCGTCTGCTCCGGCAGGTTCGGGCCGCGGCCGGCGCCGCAGGCGGGACCGACCGGGACGTCTCGGTCGACTCCGCCGTCGTGCGGGCGCGCCAGCGTGCGGCGGGTGCCCGCACCGGCCCACCGCCGGCGCCCGCTTCACAGGGGGCCGAGGGGCCGGAACACCAGGACGAAACGCCGTGGCAGAGACTGCACGCCCACCTGAGCCCGGACGGTCGCTGCCGGCCGCTGCCCCTGATCGTCACCCCGGGTCAGCGGGCTGACCGCACCCGGTTCAAGCCGGTGCTGGAGAAGGTCCGCGTCCCGAGACCCGGACCGGGCAGGTCCCGCAGAAGGCCCGACAGCGTCGCCGCTGACAGGGCATGCAGCAACGGGCCCTGCCGTGAGCACCCGCGGCGTCGGGGCATCCGGCACACGATCCCGGGGAAGACCGGCAGCCAGACCGCCCGCCTGCGCAAGGACTCACGCGGCGGACGGCTACCGGGCTTCGGCGAAGAGCGGTACAAAAACGCAACACCGCCCGCCGAGCGGGCCACCAACCGACCGGAGCGACACCGGGCGGTGGCCACTCGCCGCGGCAAGCGCTGCTCCGTCTGCCTGGGCACCGTCACCGCAGCAGCTCTCGTCTCCGGCTCCGCACGTGATCACCCCGATCGTCCTGGAGGCCGGCATGTACATTGTCTCGTCGTGATCGAAAGTGCGGGCGGGCGAGTCGTCGCCGACAGGTACGTGCTCGCCGACCGACTGGGCAGCGGCGGTATGGGCACGGTGTGGCGTGCCTGGGACCATCTGTTGCAGCGGACGGTGGCCGTCAAGGAACTTCATGCCGTTGGCGGCGGGTACGAGCAGCAGGCGGCGATGAGGCGTGTGCTGTCGGAAGCGCGGGCGATCGCCCGGGTGACGCACGCGCATGTCATCGACATCTACGATCTGGTGGAGTTCGACGGCGGTCTCTGGAACGTCATGGAACTGGTGCCGGGTGGCTCGCTGAGCGAGCGCGTGCGAGTGAGCGGGCCCCTGTCACCGGTGGAGACCGCCCGCGTCGGCCTGGAGATCCTGTCCGCGTTGGAGGCGGTCCACGCGGCCGGTGCGCTGCACCGCGACGTGAAACCGGCCAACGTGCTTCTGCGCGCGGACGGCAGCAGCGTGCTCACCGACTTCGGTATCGCCGCCCTGTCCGGTCACACAGGTCTCACGGGCACGGGGGGCGTGGTCGGCTCGGCCGAGTACATGGCCCCGGAGCGCCTGCGCGATCAGCCCGCCGGACCAGCCAGCGATCTGTTCTCCCTCGGCGCCACCCTGTGTTTCCTCGCCTCCGGTCAGACCCCCTTCGCCCGCGGGGACCTCGCGGCCACCTCGTTCGCCGTCGCCTTCGAACCGCCCTCCGTCCACGTCCGGGGCCCGCTGGGCGACGTCATCGAGCAGTTGCTGGACAAGGACCCGGCCAAGCGCCCGTCCGGCGCACAGCTCGCGGACGCGCTGCGATCGATTGCCGACGGAGCTCCCCGAACGGTGCAGGCGACACTGCGGCAGCCGGTGCCGCCGACACGCGCGAACCGGCGCCGCACGTCGGCCGCAGGGGCGAACCGGCGCCGCGCGGCGATCACGGGGGCGATCGCCGTGGTGGTGCTCCTCACCGGAGCGGGCGTGACCGCACACGTCGCCGGAGACGACCCCGGTTCTGGTTCGTCCCACCAGACCGGGCAGACGTCCACCGGTGCCCACGCAGGCTCGCGTGTGGACGCGGTGGTGCCGGTTCCGGGTGTGCGGGGCAGGTTCTGGGTGTTCTCCGGCAGCGAGTACATGGTCGTCGAGACGGGTGCGGATCCGGCGTCGGCGCGGCGGGTGAGCGGGCCTGCCCCGATCGCGCAGTGGCGCAGGACGTTCGGCGGACTGGACCGCTTCACGAACAGGATCGACGCCGTCCTGCCGGTTCCCGGTGACGACCACCGCTTCTGGGTCTTCTCCGGCGACCAGTACCTGCTCGTCCACATCGCCGGCGACCGCTCCGGCAAGGGCCGCCTCCAAGAGCCGCGCCCCCTCACCGACTGGCCGTCCCTGAAGCCGTTCCGGACGGATTGAACCAGCCGGGCCGGTCACTTGACCGGAAAGCGACGGTCACAACGTTGCCGGCACGGGAGGAGGACCGGTCTGCGTGAGTTGCCCGGCAGCTACACGACCGGCCGGACAGCTCCCGGTTCGACCAGGCGGACGCGGGCCGGGCACCGGAACCGATCGACGACGTGGTCGCACACTTCGGCGGCCTGGACGCCCTCGTCGGCAACGCGGCGACCCCGGTGGAGCAGGGCCGCACGGTGGACGGCCCGGAGGCCGGCTCCGGGGCGCGCGCCGCGGACGACCCGCGCGTGCGGGGACGGCCCCCACGTGCGTGCGAAAGGGGGAGCCGCGACCGGTCCGCCGCCGGTCGACCGGTGGAGGACGGGCAGCAGGCGCCGGCCGATCCACGACGGCAAGGGCACCGCGCTGCACGTCATCACGACCGAGCTCCCAGTCCCTCGACCCCGTCGCCGGACGCCCCGGCCGGCCCCGGCGGCAGGGCTTCCAGAAGGCGCCGGGCCCGGTCTCCGGCCCTCAGCGCCTCACCGTGGCCGCACCGGCCGCCGGTGCGGCAAGCCTCGCTCCGGGCCACGGCGGACAGCACCTCACCGACCCGCTCGGTACCGCCGAACTGGAACCCCACCTGGGTGGTGTAGCACGCGGCCGCGGCGATCTTGCGCGCCAGGACGGTCCCGATGTCCACCGTCACCTCGGACGCTTCCACCGGACGGCCGGAGGGAGGGCCGCCCGCGGCGTGCGGCGCGCGGGCCAGGTAGGGGACGTCGCGCCACCAGCAGGTGCGCGAGGGCGGGGCGGCGGCGGCAACTGCCCGGGCCGTGATCAGGTGGTCGACGTGGCCGCCGATCCCCTGCGGGGCGAGAACGAGGTCCGCCGGCGCCAGGTGCGGGCGGATCAGCGATTCCAGCTCCGCACCGACCGTGTCGCCGGCTCGGGGAGGGGTGAAGAGCTCCGGCGCGCTGCCGTACCCGCGGTGCGGCGCCTCGGGCAGCGGCAGGTGCACCGGGGGCAGCGTGCCCAGCACCCGCTGGGCGGCGGTGTCCTCCGCGCGGCGCAGGGCCATGTAGTCGGCCTCCGGAGGCAGCCCCTTGTCGAGCTGGGTGGAGAGCGCGAAGGGGCACGGGTCGTCGACCGAGGCCGTGAAGCAGGTGACGACCCGGACCGACCAGCCCGCCCGTGCCAGGACGGCCAGGACGCCCCCGGCGGAGAAGACCGCGTCGTCCAGGTGCGGGCTGACGGCCACGGCCGTACGGGTGCCCGGCGGCCGCGCGGTCACAGCAGGTGCGGGTCGCGGCGGAACCGGCAGGCCGGGTCCACGACGAGGTCGGCGCTTCTGCCGCCCGGGGCCCTCCCGGGCCCGCCCCCGGCAGGCCACGTGGCGCGCACCTCCTCGTAGACGGCGCCGATGCGCCCGGCGGCCACCGGCCACGACCACCGGGACCGCACCTGGTCCAGTGCCGTCCGCACGAGGCGGCGCCGCAGCGACGCGTCGTCGAGCATCCGCCCGACCGCCGCGGCCAGCGCGCCGGGATCGCGCGGCGGCGCCAGCAGGCCGTTGACGCCGTCCCGCACGCAGTCCACCACCCCCACCACGCCGGTGGAGACCACCGGAAGCCCGCAGGCCATCGCCTCCAGGATGGTGTTGGAGAACCCCTCGGCCCAGGTGGGGCTGACGAAGACGTCCCCCCGCCGGTAGACGGCGGGAGCGTCGTGGTAGCCGGTGGGGCCCAGCACCTCCACCGTGCCGGCCAGGTCCGCCCGGCGCGCCCGGCGGGTCAACCGGTCCAGATCGGGGCCGGTGCCGGAGACCAGCAGCCGCAGCCGCCTGCCGTCGGCCAGGAGCAGCCGCACCGCCTCCAGCAGGTCCAGCACGCCTTTGCGGGCGTCGATCCGGCCGTGGTAGAGGAGCGTCGGCGGATTGCCGACCGCCCCCGGCCGCCTGCCGGGCCGGGGCCGGAACAGCTCGGTGTCGGTGGCCCCGGGAACCACCGTGAAGCGCTCCACCGGCACCCGGTGGCGGGCGGCGACCTCGGCCGCGAAGGAGGCCGAGCCGATCAGCAGGGCGGGGGCGTCCCGCAGGACCCGCCGGATCGCCGCGCGGTGCGTGGCGCAGCAGGTGCCGACCCAGTGCCCGTCGCCGCCCTGGATGGACACCACGGCCGGAACGCCCAGCCGGTCCGAGGCCTCCAGCGCGGCCAGCCCCGGCGGGTACCCGTACTGGGCGTGGAGCACGTCCAGCGGCGCGCGCGCGTGCAAGCCGGCGACCGTGTCGCACAGCGCGGCGACGTCGGCTTCGAAGTCCGCGGGCCGCCCGTCGGCGACGGCCTGCTCGCCCAGGGACTCCAGCGCCACCAGGCGCACCCCCCGGGGGACCCGCTCGGGCGGGGGAGGCCCGCCGCCGTAGACGGCGCGGCCCCGCCGGTCGCCGCGGTACTGGGACACCAGGGTGACCTCGTGGCCCGCGGCCGCCAGGGCCCGCAGCAGGTTCTCCGCGTAGGCGCTCATCCCCGACACGGCCGGCCAGTAGCGCCGCGAGACGAAGCAGATCCTCATCGGGCTCCCTCCGGGGTGCCGGCGGCGCCGTGCGCGGCGGGGGCGCCCGGTGCCCCGCCGGCTGCGGCCCTCCCGGCGTGCTCCTCGGCGTGCCGCAGCGCCCGCAGCGCCCCGGGGACCAGGACGTCGGCGCGGTGCGCGTCGCGGGACAACTCCAGGCTCACCAACCCGCCGTACCGCACGGTGCGCAGCGCCCCGAGCACCGCGGGCAGGTCCATGTCGCCCTCACCGGGGGCGCGGTGCTCGTGCCGGCCGCGGGGCATGTCCTCCACGGCCACCGCCCCCAGGTCCCCGGCGTGGCGCAGCACCGCCTGGTGCGGCGCCACACCGCCGGTCACCAGGCAGTGGCCGGTGTCCAGCGCCAGCCGCAGGCCGGGGACGAGAGCGGCCAGGCGGGACCAGCCGGCGCAGTCCTCCACGAGCATGCCCGGCTCGGGCTCGAAGGCCGCCACGACGCCCCGCTCGGCCGCGTACGACACGACGGCACGCACTCCGTCCACCAGGTGCTTCCAGGCCGCTCCGCCGGGAGAGGCGTCCGTGCCGGGGGCCGGCACCCCCGCCCAGAAGGAGACCGCCTCGCTGCCCAGATCGGCGGCGATGTCCACGCACAGCCGCAGGAACGCCAGCCGGCGGGCCCGGCCGGCCGGATCGGGGGTGACCAGGGTCGGTTCGTGCTTGCGCCGCGGATCGAGGAGGAACCGCGCCCCGGTCTCCACCGTGCTGCCCAGCCCCAGGCGGTCCAGGCGGCGGGCCAGTGCGGCGGTGCGGGCCGCCAGGCGCGGTGCGAAGGGGTCGTGGTGGGCGACGTCCACGGTGAGGGCGACGCCGTCGTACCCGGTGTCCGCCAGCAGGGACAGCGCGTCCGGCAGGCGGTGCGAGGTCATGCCGTTGGTGTTGTAGGCGTAGCGCAGGCCGCCGCCTGCCGGGGCGCTCACCGGGGGCCTCCCGCGGCGGCGCGGACCACCGCGTGGCGGTCCGGTTCACGGTAGAGCGGGTACAGCGCTCCCACCGCCTCCCGCGCGGCCCCGGCGTCGAACCAGGCGGGCCCGCCCAGCCGCTCGCGGGCGCCGGACGTGAGGTGGACCGGCCGCGCCCCGGCCCGGGGGAGGGGGCCCACCCCGGCCAGGGGGCTCCCGCGCTCCACCAGCCGCCGCACCCCGCGTTCCCCGATCCGCGCGTAGGACATGGTCTCCACCTCCATTCCGGGGACGAGCGCCTTGACCCCGTACGCGCCCGGCCCGCCCGTCTCGATCACCAGTACGTCGAAGTCCGCGAGCCGCCGCAGCAGGTCGTCCAGGAGGGCGGCGGGGTCGTCCAGGGAACCGGGCGGCACGGTCGGCAGGCCGGAGAAGGGGACGGCGGAGCGCTGCGCGAGCACGGTGGGCTCCAGCAGCGCCAGCAGGCGCGGGCGGTCCAGGGCGGTCCAGGCAGCCATGGCCCGCAGGGCCCGCGGCTCCTGCTCCGCCGGGGGCGAGGACAGCTCGCGCTCCAGGTAGCCGGGCGGGGCGATCCTCGCGACGGTCTCCAGCGGCCCGTGGAAGAAGAGCTTCCGGGCCCGGGAGGAGACGTACTCCAGCACCGCCTTGCGCAGCGCCGTCTCCCGGTCGGGGTGGGCGGCCTCCCCGCAGGCGGTCAGCGCCAGCGGCGGGGCCTCGGGGTCGGCGTCGGCACCGACGACGTGGACGTCGGCCATCCCGAACTGGGTGGAGGCCAGCTTGGGCAGCACCCGGATGCCCAGCTCCCGCAGCCGCCCCAGCACCGAGACGGTGACCGGGTCGCTCACCTCGTCCGGTTCGATCACCACCCCCTCGTCCATCGCGCGGTGGGCGGTGGCGTTGCCGTCGCGCTGGAGGATCTCCAGCAGGGCGTGGGCCAGGGCCCGCTCGAAGGTGTCGCCGGCGCCCAGCCCGTTGGTGACCGGCGTGGTCAGCCAGCCGCCCGGCGGGGGACCCCCGGGCAGGTCGCCGCCGCAGGAGGCGGCGAACTCGGCGGGCACCAGCACCTCCTCACCGGTGCGGTGACGGCGCGCGGGCACCCACTCCAGGGGCCGTTCGGGGGTGTAGTCCGCGCCGGCCGGCAGGACGAGGGAGACCGGGTCGGCGACCCCGTCCGGGCCGCGCTCGCGCACCAGCTCCGCGTAGGAGGCCCGGCGGCGCTCGGTGCGGGCCAGGTGCCGTGCCAGCAGGACCTCCTCGACGAGCTCGCCGTACGCCCCGACGCGGGCCCCGTCCGGATCGGCCCCGTAACCGCAGGCGCCCTTGCGGACGCCGTCCGGGCCGAGGTGATCGGCGGAGACCACCGGGAAGCCGGTCCGGTCGGCCGCGCCGATGTCGAAGTCGTCCTGCTCCCCGGGGGCCAGCGCGGCGCGGTAGGCCCGCACCACCGGGTGCGTCCCGGCGGCGCTCACCGCGCGCCTCCCAGCGCGAGGGCGGCCGTGGTGGGCTGTCCGGACAACCGGTGGTCGAACAGGCGCACCACGTCCGCGGTGGTCACCGGGGCGGCGAACTCGAAGGGGGTGGCGACCGCCTCGAACTCCAGCTCCCCGATCACCGAGCGGTAGCGGCGCACCTCGTCGTGGGAGAGCGGCACACGGGCGTGGTACGCCTTGTGGCAGGACAGGGCGCGCGGCACGGTGCCGTCCAGGTCGACCTTGAGCGCGTCGCCGCAGAAGAGGATCCCCCGGCGCGCGTCGTGCAGGACGCAGTGGCCGTCGAAGTGGCCGCCGGTGCGGTACACCGTCAGCCCCGGGGCCAGCTCCAGGGTCTCGTCCACCGGCCAGGTCACCCGGAACGCCTTGGTCCACTCCAGGTCCCGCGTGCCGACGGCGACCACCGGGGGAGCGAAGTGCTGCTGGAGCTGCCACAGGGCGCCGTAGCCGTGCACGTGGCTGGAGCCCAGCCGGGCGACGCCGCCGAGCCGCTCGATCTCGGCCAGCGCGTCGGGCGGGTAGTACGGCGCGCCCTCCCAGGCGACGTTGCCGCCCTCGGCGTCGATGAGCCAGCCCGTCGATCCCAGGCCGAAGGAGGGTACGGCGCGGAATCCGGTGACACCCGGGGCCGGGTGGTACCAGTCGGCGACGAGGAGGGCGCCGACCGCCTTCTCCTCCATCAGGTTCCAGCCGTCCTCGGGCAGCGCGTTGCGCACGTCGCTGCAGACCGGGCAGGCGGGCGGGGCGCCGAACCACCGCTGCCAGTGGCCGCAGTGGGCACAGGCGTACATGCTCAGGGTCATCGTCGGCCTTCCTCGGGGATGGAGGGGATCCGGTCTGCGGCCGGCGGCGGGTCGGGAGCCTCGGGGCCGGTCCCGTCGGCGCGGGCCAGTGCCTCCAGCAGCAGGCTGTGCAGGGCCAGGTCGCGCCGCAGCGGCCACGGCCAGACCCGTTCCCGCGCGGCGCCGGCGCGCACCGCGGCCACGGCCGCGGAGAACTCCCGGACCTGCCCGGCGAAGGGCGAGGCGCCGGTGTCGAACGGCACGGGCACGCGCCGCGCGGTGTCCGCGCCGGTGAGCCACACCGTCCCTCCGGCGTCCTGCCCGAGGGTGTCGGTCGCGGTCAGCAGCCCGCGGGTGCCGACGACCTCCAGCCGACGCCGGGGCAGCGCGTCGGGGGTGTTGTAGGCCACGTGGAGGCAGACCAGGACCCCGCCGCCGGTCCGGCCGACCAGCATCGCGCCGTCATCGACCCGGTAGGGGTGCACCCGGTGCTGCACCAGCGCCGCCAGCCGCGTCACGTCGTCCCCGCCGAGCAGCACCCCCACCAGGTCGAGTCCGTGCGGAGCCAGGTCGAGCAGGGCCCCGCCGCCGGCTCGCGCCGGGTCGGTGCGCCAGTTGTCGCAGGGGGCGCCGTCCGGCGACCAGGCCGGAGGCAGCCAGCAGCAGTACGTGATCCGCACCGCGGTGACCGTGCCCAGCCCACCGGAGGCCACCACGTCCCGCACGGCCCGGTGGGCCGGGTGGAAACGCTGGTCGTAGGCGGTGGCCGCCAGCACTCCCGCGCGCTCGCAGGCGGCGACCAGGCGCTCGGCGCCGGCGAGGTCGGCGGTGAGCGGCTTCTCGCACAGCACCGCCGCTCCCGCCGCCGCGGCGGCCTCGGCCACGGGACGGTGGGCGTGGTTGGGTGTGGCGACGTACACCGCGTCGGGCCGGTGGCCGGCCAGCAGGTCCGCCAGGCGGGGAACGGCCCGGACACCGGACGCCCGGGCGGCCAGCCGCTCGGCGGCGGCCGGGTCGGTGTCGGTCACGGCGACCAGGCGGGGGAGCGCGGTGACGGGCCGCTCCCGGGCGGCCTCCAGCAGTCCGGGCAGGAAGTGGTCGCGGGCGACCCAGCCGCACCCGGCGATCGCCCACCGGCACGTGTCCGCGGCGACCGCCGGCGGCTGCGCGCTCACCACCGCTCCGGCAGGTCCAGGAGCACCCTGCGGCGGGCCAGTTCGGCCACCTCGGGTGTCAGGCGTCCGGCCCGCGCGTCTGCGAGCAGGCCGGGGGAGAGGTCGACGCGGCCCGGCAGGTAGGCGGCGGCGCCCCGCGCGTACTCGTCCCGCCAGCGCGGGCCCGGCCAGCGCAGCAGGCCGTCGCGGTAGAGGGGGTTGGGCCGCAGGGGCCGCCCGGGGACGGGCCGGGCCGGGGAGAGCAGGCCGTGGCCGGGCGGGGGAGGCGGGGCGTCGGCCAGAGCGAGGGCCTCGCAGCGCGCCAGGTCCTCCACCGGGCGCGGCCGGGGGGCTTCGCCGTCCAGCAGGGCGCGGGTCAGGTCGGCGTCGTCGTAGCAGACGGCTCCCGGCAGCAGCGACCGCCAGCCGGCCGGGTCCAGCGGCAGACCGGCGCCCGGCCCGGGAACCAGGGCGTTGTGGCAGTGGCCCAGGACGACGGCACCGCCGTCGGCGTACTCCAGGGCGCGGTCCACCACCTCCCGCTTGCGGGGCAGGAAGTACAGCGCGTCGTGGCAGGCCACGTAGGCCGGCCCGCGCGGGCGCAGCGGCCACGGGGCGGTCAGGTCGGCGCACACCAGCCGCGCCCCGGGCGCGATGAACCGCCGGGCGAGCCACAGCTTGGCGAAGACCACGTCCACACCGGTCAGGTCCCGGTGACCGCGCAGCGCCAGCTCCCGCAGCAGGTGCCCCGCACCGCAGGCCAGTTCCAGCACCGGCCGGCGGCCGGGGCAGTGGTGCGCGGTCAGGGCGAGCACCGCCAGCCAGGTCGGGTCGCTCCACCGGTGCAGGAAGTAGTCCCCGACCCGGCCCATGCCCAGCAGCGCCACCGCCTCGCGCAAGGTGGCCGCCCCCAGTGCGGCGCGCAGCGCCCCGGGGGGCGGGACCGGGCCGTCCCACCAGTCGTCGGTGTCGGAGAGCAGGACGACCGCGGCGCCGGCCGGGTCGCCCTCCTCGATGCGGCGCACGGCACGCTCGCGCAGTTCCTCGCGGTCGGCGCGCAACCAGGGGATGCCCGCCACGACGGGCCAGAGCCGTTCGCCGTCGCACAGCAGCCCGGGTCCGTGCGGCCGCAGCGGGGCCCCGCCGACCGGGCTGACCAGACCGGTCGCGGCCGCCTCCGCCGTCGCGCGCCCCGCCGCCGGGCTCCTCACGTCGCCTCCGCCGCGGTCAGGACGGCCCGGTGGAAGCCGGACACCGCGCAGGGATGCACCAGGTCCAGGTCGTCCAGGGCCTGCTCGGCGGTGAAGGCGGCGGCCCGCGCGTGGTGGTGGACCTGCAGTACACGGTCGAGGACGTCGGCGGCGTGGAAGGCCCGGGCGGCCGGGTGCACGGCCTCCTCCCGCAGGGCGAGCAGGCCGGCCAGACGCGAGGCGAGGGGGCCGGGCAGAGCGGCGAGCTGCCGGTCGACCAGCCGCGCGGTGATGCCCGGCAGGTGCTCGCCCAGCAGTTCCTCCCCGGCGAAGCCCGCGTCGGGCAGGACCGCGTTGTGCAGGTGGTGGGCCAGGCCGAGCAGGAAGGCGTCGGCGGGGTCGGCGCCGAACGCCTCGGCCAGCAGCCCGCCGTAGACGGAGACGGCCCAGCAGTGGTCGCCGTGGCTCTCGGGCGGCTCCACCATCAGGCGCGGGCGCCCCGGGCGGGTGGCGCCCGCCCGCGGCTGGCCGCACAGGTCCGCCGCGAACCCCGGCGCCGGGGCGGTGCGGAGGTCCGCCGCGGCCAGCCGCGGCAGCGCTTCCTCCAGCCGGCCGAGGGTCACCGCATCCAGCCGGCCCGCGTGCTGCCCGAGCGAGCGGGCCAGCACGGCCGCCGCCTCGGGGGCCGTCAGCCCGCACCGCCGCAGCACCGGGCCGTCCACACCCGCCAGGCGCGCCCCGACCACGGCGGCCGCGCACTCGTGGACGGCGACCCGGCCGGGGTCGGCGCCCCGGACCAGCGCCGCCCACGACCGGAGGAAGGCGCGTTCCGCCATCGAGGCGGTGCCGTCGGCCGTCCGGATCCGCTTGAGGTCGCCGATCTCGCGCAGCAGGGGGACGGCCGCCCGCAGGGCGCCGCGCGGTACCCGGCGGGAGGTCTGCCGTGCCGGGCGGGGAGCGGTCCGCTTCACGGCCGTGCGTCCCGCGGCGCCCGGCCGTCCAGCCACTCCAGCAGGGCGCTCTCCTGCCGGTGCAGGGCGTGCTCCGGGACACGCCCGCCGACGGTCATGGGGGCCTTGAAGAAGAATCCGAACTGCTCCTGCACTCCGCGCTCCCCGCGGCGCCGCGCCTCCGCCAGCAGCCGGACCAGCTCCAGCACCAGCGGGGCGGCCAGGACGGAGTCCCGGCACAAGAAGTCGATCTTCATCTGCATCCGGCGGCCGAGGAAGCCGACCAGGTCGATGTTGTCCCACGCCTCCTTCTGATCACCGCGCGGCCGGTAGTACTCGATGCGTATCCGGTGGTCCTCGACCGGGTAGCCGAGCACCGCGTCCAGCACCGACTCCTTGGTGGCCGTCTTGCTGGCCAGCGAGCCGGGGTCCTCCAGCGCCCGGCCGTCGCGGTTGCCCAGCAGGTTGGTGGAGTACCAGCCCTCCACCCGCAGGGCCCGTGACCGCAGGGCCGGGGCGAGCACCGTCTTGACCAGGGTCTGCCCGGTCTTGCCGTCCTTGCCGGCGATGGGCACGCCCTGCCGCTCGGCCAGCAGCGTCAGCGCCGGCACGTCGGCTCCGACGCTCGGGGTGAAGTTCACGTACGCCATGCCCTCCCGCAGGGCCGCATAGGCGTAGAGCATGGCGGGGGTGATCGCCTCGTCCCCGCCGTCCAACGCGGCTTCGAACGCCTCGGGGGAGGCCAGGGACGGCGCCGCCGGGTCCGGTTGCCGCTCGGTCGAGGCGAGGTTGACCACGACCACCTCGTCCAGCTCCTGCTCGCTCCGGAAGCGCCGCAGGTCGTCCCGTACCCGGTCGGTCCGCTCGCGGAGGCTGCCGGACGGCGCGACGTTGGCGCCGGTGACCCCGCGGCAGTAGTCCGGATCGGCTATGGCCGGCCAGGGCCGCAACCGCTGCAGCCGGGGCGCCACGGCCTCGATCTGGGCCGGTTCCAGCACCTGGTGGAGGTGGGCGGCCTTGGCCAGGTCGTCCGCGGAGACGTCCCAGCCGCCGAACACCAGCGCCTCGTAGGGCACCAGGTCCGTACGGGCCGCCAGGGGAAGTCCGTCCTGGCCGCAGGCACCGAGCCTGAGCAGTTCCACGCCGGCCACGGCGGTCGTGGCCACCGCGCCGCCCAGCCCCACGACGGCCACACCCAGCCGGTCCACCGACTCGTCCCCGCCCCTGCGGCGGGAGGGGCGCTTCCCGGTCAGTGTGTTCATCGCTCTCTCCGTTCGACTCGCGCGACGGCCGGGACCGGGGCCCTGACGACAGGGAGGAACGCGGTCGGCGGCCCTCGCGGCTCCGCGAAAGCTGTCATGTGCTCGGCGGTGCGGTCACACCGTCGCGATGCCCCCAGGATTCGGCACGGCCGCAAGACGGCGCATCCGCAGGAAACCGCCGCGGCCCGGGGGGTTTCGTTCCTGCCGCAGGGTGGTTGCCCGTCGACGGGCGCGCCGCGCGTCCACCGCGCCGTGTACGCGACCGGTCGGCCGCGGCCGCCGAACGGGTGAATCCGCCGGCTCGGGTCCTCGGCCGGGGCACCGCGTGTCCGCGCGCCGCCTCGCCTCCCGGGCTGCGTCCTGTCACCGCGTGCGCCGGGGCGCCCCCTCTCACGGACACGAGGGCCCTTCGCCCGCTCCGGAGGAGTTCCTCGGCTCCTCGGCCGGTCTCCGGGCCGGCGGCGTCCACCTGCGCGTACGTCCGGCCGAGGCGGAGCCGTGCGTGCTGGTGCTGACGGGTGTGCGCGCCGATGGCGCCCTGGAGCCGACCGCCATGTCCGACGGCTGCCGTGAGTCAGCGGACCCGTGGATCGACCTGCTGCGGGACTGCCGGAGTCGGGGCCTGCGGGCACCGGTCCTCGCGGTCGGCGACGGCGCGCCGGGCTCCTGGAAGGCCCTGGCCGAGGCGTTTGCCGAGGCCCGCCACCGGAGGCGCTGGGTTCACAGGACCGCCACCCCGTTGAACGCGCTTCCGGGATCCGCCCGGCCCGGGGCGGGGAAGGCCCTGCGGGAGATCTGCAACGCCAAGGACCGTGAACATGCGCTCAAGGCCGTCGCGGCGTTCGGGAAGACCTAGGGGCGACGTTCCCCCGGGCCGTCAGGAAGATCACCGACGACGCCGACGAGCGGTCAACGGCGCCCACCCCGTGCCATGGGTCCGCGCAGGCGCGCGCTTCGAAGGCGGCGTCCTGGCCGAGCGCCCCGAGCCCGCAGCGGCACGACCGTCGACGTGCCGGAGGCTTCCTGGTCCAGCCGCCGTCCGAACGGTGGTGCCCCCTGCTCATGGCGCGTGACGACCTCACCGAGGACATCCCGGTCAACCCGGCGTTACGCCAGGTTCCGACACGGGCCGACGACCCGGAACTGCTGGAACTGCCGGCCGGCGGGATGTCGGGCGCGGATCTGACCGCCTGCTGCTGGAGGTGTTCCGGCGCAGGGCGGACCGGCTCTCGCCGGCCGAGGTGATGCGGCGCTGTCGCAGCGACCGGTTCGTGGCCCCAGCGCCGGTCGACTTCGCCCGCTGCGCCACACCGAGGGCACGTTGCTGTCGGCGCTGCCCGACGGCTTCGAAGGCCCGAGCTCGCCCCGGTCGTGCCGCTCGCCGCGCATTCGGCCGTGGCGACCGTCGTTCCACGCAAGGTGATCGGGACCGTCCGGGGCAGCGAGGCGGCCGCCGGTCCGACGGACGCACTGGCGCTGGAGGCGTCGCACCGACGTCCCCTGGCCAGGGCCGCCGATCCGTGTTCGGACGCGCTGGTCCGGCCGGCGGCCGGCCGGCGGGTGGCTCGCGCCCAGTCCTTCAACGGTCCGAAGACACTCGCCCGCTTCCAGCCCTTCGGTCCGGTGACTGCCGGCCGAGACTCCGGCAACCGACTCTTCGAGCACCGGCCCCTGGCCGAGCACCTGCGGTTCGCCGTCCGGGTCGCGGCCGCCGCCGTTGGACGACCAGGTGCTGCCGGCGGCCGCGTACTTGGCGAACCGGCCCCACTCTGCGGCGGCTCGCCCCGCTGTCCGGGATGTCGAGATCCGCCGCCGGCCGCACCGTCGACGACCTCGGCCCGCGCCCGTAGCCGCCGGCTCCCTCACCGGCGGTGTGCCGGGGCGGACGAAGCCTCCGGGACCCGGCGGGATCTCCAAGGTGTCAGAGCATGAGCAGCAGCCGCGTGTTCGGTACGAGCTTCCGGTTCACGCTGGTGCTCTGCACGAAGATCGTGAAGTCGTCGTTGTGATCCGGCTTGACGCGCACCTCCACGTCCGGCAGCCCGAGCAGGGCGCGGGCCTCGGGCCCCGTGTACACCCGGTCCGTCTTCTTCTCCAGTACCGCGATCTGCTTCCGCGCCTGGACCTTCTCCGACTTGCTCAGCTGGTAGAACGCACCGCCGGTACGGTAGGTGTGCCCGCACTCGACGACCCAGTCCCGGATCGCCGCGTCACGGGTCACCGGGATCAGCTGGTACTCCGACGAATCCACCGGGGTGAGGCCGGCCGCCTTGACGGTGTCCTTGTTGACCGCATCCGCACCCGTGGAGAACACCGCTCGCGATCCCCGGATGCCCTGGGCGCGGCCCACCATGAACTTCTCGGTGGCCTGCCGGATGACCTGCCCGGCTTCCTCCAGGCCCTGGGTGCTCGTGGAGTCCCAGATGGCGATGTTGTCCTTCGGGAAACCGCACTGCATGGCCTCGCGCTTGCCCACCTGGTCCGGCACGAGGACGGCCAGCGTCCAGTTGTCCTTCTGCGTCTCGATCATCTCGGCCACGGCCCGAACCAGCTTGCGCGGGTCCCTGGCGGGGGCGTCCGGGCAGCGGTGGCTCGCGTTCTCCTGGCCGTCGGTGAGCACGAACGTCAGGAAGCTGTGGTCGCCGTACAGTTGGGCTGTCTGAGCCAGCTCCCGCTGCGACTTCAGCGTGGCCGCCAGCAGGGCCGTCATCCCACCGACCCGGTACAGCTGCTTCAGCGACGGCATCCGCAGCACGTCCTTGTCGTAGACGACGCACTCCACCTTGTCGGCGAAGACGTACACCGTGACACGGGTTTCCTGGTCCAGCTCCCTCGACCGGCGGGCGAGGTATGCGATCTGCTGGTCGGCGACGTCGACGACCTTGCGGCTCAGATGCGACATGGACGAACTGGCGTCCAGTACGAGAGCGACGTGATTGATGTAGTTCTGGTTTCCGGACATGGCAGCAGCTCCCCCTCTTTCCGGCTCGATGCTCCTACCGTCTCACCCGCCACTGACAATCGATCTTGGTTCCCGGCCGGGTGGGGAGCCGTCCGACCAGGGCGCAGCCGGGACGCGGGACGAGGCCCCGGTCCCCTCGCCGGCCGCCGTCCCGCCGGCAGGGCGACGGCCGGTCACCGTGGCGTCACCAGTTCTTGTACCGCACCTCGCCGAGGCCGCAGAAGGTGCAGCCGGGGTTCAGGAAGTCCTCCGTGCGGCGGAACTCCTCGTCGGCCAGGTGCCACCGCAGCCAGGCGGTGATGATGTGCCGGCCGTTGCGGGTGGCGAGGATGTGGTCGGTGTCGTCGAGGACGGTGAACCACACCGGCACGTCGGTGGTGGCGTAGTCGCGTTCCATGTTGGCCGTGGCGAAGTCCTCGTCGCCGCCGATGTAGAGGGCCGGGTTCCGAAGGCCGTTCGGGCCGTTGCCGTCGAAGGAGCCGCCGGCCACGTGGACGGTGGTCTCCAGCCGCCGCTCGCCGGCGGCGTCGAACGTCCCGATCGATCCGCGGGAATGGCCGCCGAAGGCCACCTCGGAGAGGTCGAGGTCCTGATGGAGCGGACTGCTCGAGTCGGCGTTCTGGCCCTCCAGCCAGTCGAGGGCGTCGACCATGTAGTCGCCGCTGCTGGAGGAGACCTCGCTGTAGACGACGAACCCGTGCGAGGCCCACTGCCTCAGCATGTCCTCGTAGTCGGCGGGGCCGGACCCCGCGCCCGGACCCCAGACGAGGACCGGGTGGTCCACACCGTCCCGGCCGGCGTCCGCCGGGTACACCAGCCAGCCGTCGCCGCCGGGGCCGGCGGAGCTGTCGATGGTCACCGCGTACGGCCCGGGCTCGGTGACGTCGGCCACCGGGGGCAGCGAGCCGGCCGGCGGGTCGGTCGGACCTCCGCCGCCCGCGGCCTCGACGAGCACGTCGTCGACGGTCAGCGTCTCCAGGGCGCTGCCGGCGTCCAGCGAGAACCGCAGGCGCAGGCTGCCGCCGCCGACCGACGCCGGAAGGCGGAACGACGCCGCACCCGCGGCGGTGCGCTTCGATTCCAGCGTGGTGAACGGACCGCCGTCGACCGAGTAGGCCGCGGTGAAGGACTCGCCGAGGTCCAGCCCCGACGTGGCCCGGGTGTAGGACACCGTCACGTCGCCGTACCCGGCCAGGTCGATGGCCGCGGACGTCATGGACGGGTCGGAGAACAGCGATCCGCTCAGCCGGGCCCCGTAGGGTCCGGTGCCGACGGAACCGGAGGCGGTGAAGGTGCCGAGCCCGTCGGAGAAGTCCTCGCTGTAGACCGGGGTGGCGGCGGAGGCGGGGGTCGTGAGAGCGCCGGTGGAGCCCACGACCACGAAGCCGAGGGCCACTGCGCCGAGTGCGCGCAGGCGCCCGCTGGTGCGCGGCATGTCCGAGGTCCCTTCTGGCCGCGCCGACCGAGTGCGCCGGCGCATCGATGTGTCGGTTGCGCGAGTCGTGCCCGCTGCCGGTCACGGAGGGCGGTTCCGGCATCGGCCCGAGTCGATTCAAACCGGGATCCCGGACGCGGAAATCGGTGAAATCACCGGCGGGAACGCGGCGTGGGGCGCTGCCGGAGCCGGCGGGCGGAGGCTTCGGGGAGCGGAGCGGAATGGCGGGCCTGCTGCCGGGCCGAGAGCTTCTCCCGGCAGCCCCCGTACGGTGCCGCCGCCTGGGCAGCCCTCCGGAGCCGGGCCCGCCGGAATCCTGACGAACTCCGCGACGGCCCGCAGGCACACGGTGCCGAGCGGCCCGGTGCGGACGGCGGCTGCGGCTTTGCCGCTGTCAGCGCGGGGCGTGCAGGGACTCGGCCGCCACGGCGGCGACCGTCTCCGCCACGAGCGCGAGCGCCGGCACGTCCAACTTCCACTGCTGCCAGTACAGCGGCACGTCCACCCGCCGCCCCGGAGCCAGTTCCATGAGGGCGCCCGACCGCAGCAGCGGTTCCGCCTGCGGCTCCGGGACCAGGCCCCAGCCGAGGCCGGCGGTCACCGCGTCGCAGAAGCCCTCCGACGTGGGCACGTAGTGCCGGAGCGGACCGGCGCCCGACTCGTCGGGTGTGAGGGAGCGGACGAACCGGTCCTGCAGTTCGTCACGCCGGTCGAAGACGATCACCGGCGCGTCGGGCAGCCGGCGCTCCAGCGGCCCGGCCGACAGGTGGTGCGCCGCGAACTGCGGGCTCGCCACCGGCAGGTACCGCGCCAGGCCCAACGGGCGCACCGTGCAGCCCGCCACCGGCTCCGCTGACGACGTCACCGCCGCCATCACCCGCCCCTCGCGCAGCAGCGCCGCGGTGTGCGCCTCGTCCTCGCGGTGGAGGTCGAAGCAGATCGGCGGGCTCTGCGGCACCCGCGTCAGGGCCGACAGGAACCAGGTGGCCAGGGAATCGGCGTTCACCGCGATCGGCAGCCGGGCCGGGCCCGACCCGGCTGCGATCCCCAGTTCCTTCCGGGCGTCCCGCTCCAGAGCGGTCATCTGGCGCGCGAACCGCACCACCACCTGCCCGGACTCCGTCGGCCGGACCGGTTTCGTGCGCGTCAGCAGCACCCGCCCGGTGCGCTGCTCCAGCGCCTTGATCCGCTGGCTGACCGCGGAGGGCGTCACGTGCAGAGCCGCAGCGGCGGCGTCGAAGGTGCCCCCGTCGACGACGGCGAGCAGCGTACGCACCTGGTCGAAGGGCAGCTCTGTCATCACGCTGGCTAATGATAGTTAAGAAGCTTTAGCTGTACTAAGGGAACGGTGTTCCGTAGCGTCGGGTGGCATGAACAGCGGCATCCTCCCGGCGGCGACCGCCGGATTCGGCACAGGTCTGTCCCTCATCGTCGCCATCGGCGCGCAGAACGCGTTCGTGCTGCGCCAGGGTGCGCGCAGGCAGGCCGTTCTCGCCGTGGTCGGCGTCTGTGCCGTCTCCGACGCGGTCCTCATCGCCCTCGGCGTGGCCGGACTCGGTGCCGTGGTCGACGCGTGGCCCGCCGCACTGACCGCGCTCGGCTTGGCCGGCGGCGGTTTCCTGATCTGCTACGGCCTTCTGGCCGCTCGCCGTGGACTGCGACCCGCCGCCGGACAGGCGCTGACGACGAAGGGCGCCCCGGCCGGCTCCGTTCGCACCGCGGTGCTCACGTGTCTGGCCATGACCTGGCTCAACCCGCACGTCTACCTGGACACCGTGCTGCTGCTCGGCTCGGTCGCCGCCGACCGCGGCTCGCTGCGCTGGGTCTTCGGCTTCGGTGCGATGCTGGCGAGTCTGGTGTGGTTCGCCGGCCTCGGCTACGGCGCCCGGCTCCTCAGCGGCGTCCTGTCCCGCCCCGTCGCCTGGCGGGTGCTGGACACCCTGGTCGCGGTCACCATGCTCGCGATGGGTGCCATGCTGCTGGCCCGCACCCTCTGACCCCGTCCCGGGCGGAGGACCCGCGTCGGCAACGGGCGCCGGGCGCGGGGCCGGCTCACCCCGGCCGGGGGCCGCGGACGGCGACAGCGCCGCGACTGCTCCCTGGTGGCCAGGGGCGGCTGCGGGGTGTACCCGGTCGGTGTCCGCTCCGGGTCAGACGATGGTCCAGGCGCGCAGTTGGCGGGCGATTCCGGCGACCCCGAGCGCGCCGGAGGCCGCGTCCCGCACCAGGGCGACGGCCGCCTTGGGCGGGTAGTCCAGCCGGTGGCCGCCCAGAGCGAGGTAGGCCTCGCACGAGTGCCAGGCGAAGGCCTCGTTCGAGTGCTCAAGGCAGGGCAGTTTGGCCAGGGTCTGCAGCAGCGCACCGGCCTTGAGGTGCGGCGAGCCGTAGACGTCGTGCTCCAGCGCCCGCGCGTTGACGCGGGCGACCGCCGCGTACAGCGGCCCCAGGTCGTCGACCTGGGGATCGCCGTCGAGCAGTTCGGCGGCGTGCAGCAGAAAGGGGACGTCCAGCCGGTGGACCGGGTCGGGCCGGCTCACGCGGCGTCGCCCCGCCCCCGCCGCTCGTGCTGCTCCACCTCGCGCCGCGCGGCCAGCTCGGCGGCCCGCCGCTCCGCGGAGGGGTCGGCGTCGCCGGGTTCGGCGGCGAACGCCGCGCCGCTGCGGGCCATCGACTCCCTGAAACCCTCCAGGAAGCGCCGCTCCACAGCGGTCGCCCGGTCGTAGGCGGCCGACAGGATGTACTCCTGCATGCTGACCCCCGCCTGACGGGCGGCCGCCGCGATGGCGGCCCGCTGCTCCGGGTCGGGGAAACGCAGGTTCATCGCCTTGGACTCCGACATGGCCCCAACGGTACCACCGGTACCAAGCGGCGGCCAGGCACGCCGCCGGAGGGAGCCTCGGGGCGTCGGCACCCCCGGGCGCGTCCGCCCCGCCGCCCCGGCCTGCCCGGCCCGCCCGAACCGGACGTCAGGCGGACTCCACCACCTCCTTGAGCCGGGCCGGGTCGGCAGCGACCATGCCGGCGTCGCGCTCGACGTCGGCCTCGCTCGTCCCCGGCTGCCGTCGGAGGGTGAACACCACCTCGCTTCCCGTGCCGCAGGCGACCACACGGACCGGATTGTGGAAGGTCTCCCCGGAGGGCAGTGTGACGTCGTGGTCGAGCACACCGGGGGCGTTGCGCGGCGCGAAGCCGACCGTGACCCGTCCCAGGGAGGAGGACTCCACGACCCACCGATTCCCGATCCTCTCGATGGACCCGCCCAGACCGTGGGCCCGCGCGGGCAGGTTGGCGGGGTCCGACGCACAGGCGTAGGCCTCGTCGACGGTGCGGTCGATGAGGACGCCGATGTGGCGGGATTCCCAGGCGGTGCCGTTCACGGCGGCGACGGCAGCGCGTCGCCGCCGTCCTCTTGAACGGATCGGACATGCGGGAGCCGCCGGACGGGCCGAGGCCGCGGCGGGCGCGTGCGCTCGGTGGTTGCCGAGGCGTGCCAGGTGACCTGGGCGTCCCCGGCCCGGTGCACTCGGCGCCTCCGGCGGGCAGGTCCGGCCGGAGCGGGGAAGCACCCGGCGCGCTCCGCGCAGGGGACGGCCCCGGGGTAGGGCCGTCCCCTGCGCGACCGGGGCGCGGGGTGCGGTCGGTCAGCCCAGTGGCTCGACCCACACGTTGCGGAAGCGGACCTTGTTGCCGTGGTCCTGGAGCTTGACCGGCCCGGTGGCCGGGCCTTCGGCGATGCCGCCGCCGGTCGGCCCGTCGACGGCCACGTCGTCGTGGACCGTCCTGCCGTTCCACACCACCGTGACCCGGGCCTTCTCGGTCATCTTCCCGGCGCTGTCGTAGCGCGCGGCCCGGAAGACGATGTCGTACGACTGCCAGGTCCCGGGCGGCGACGACGCGTTGGTGTCGGCGGCCTTCTGGTGGTAGATGGCGCCGGCCTCGTTGTCGGCGAGGGTGGGCACTCCGTAGGAGTCGAGGATCTGGATCTCGTAGCGGTTCTGGAGGTAGACGCCGCTGTTGCCGCGGTCCTGGCCGGTGACGTCGTCGGGGAGTTCGGGGACTTGGAACTCCACGTGCAGCCTGTGGTCGCCGAAGTTCTGCTTGGTGCGGATGTCCCCGCAGCACACCTCGATGGAGTCCCCTTCGGTCCGGGGCCATTCGACCGCGCGGCCGTCGGTGTGCTGCCACTGCGACAGGCTGCCGCCGTCGAACAGGTCGATGCGTTCCCCGGGGCGGTTGACGTGGATCATGTCGAGGTTGACATGGCCGTCGTCGCCGTCGTCGTACCGGTAGGTGATGGTGTTGACGCCCTTGCGCAGCGTCAGCCTCTCGCTCCGCGTCGCCCAGGTGTCCCAGCCGGCGGTCGGCGGCAGTACCGTCTGGCGGATCCTGTCCCCGTTGACGTAGATGCTGATCTTCTTGTCGCCGTGGAAGGGGTGCGGGCCGTTGGCGTAGCGCAGCCCCACGTCGTACGTGCCCTTCCTGGCGACGTCGACGCGGAAGGCGGTGGTGGCGCCGGGGGTGCCGTAGCGGTCGACGAAACCGCCGCCGGAGTAGCCCTGGTGGTCCTTGTTGATGCCGGCGCCGCCGCCGAGCTTGGCCTCCTCCGCCTCGTAGGCGGTGGCGGGCGTCTTCTTGCCGGGGATGGCGTTGAGGGTGTACCAGGCCTCGGTGCTCCACAGGGTCTCGCCGTTGTCCGCGGCGAAGGGGCGCGGGGAGCGGATGTGCACCACGCGGTCGGCCTTGAGTCCGGGGATCTCCAGCCGGACCTGCCTGCGGTCGTCCGAGACGACGGCGCGGGACACGGTCAGCGGCTCCTCGTCGATCTTCGGGCCGCCGTACTCGGGTGTGGGCGAGTAGCGCCACTGGCGGACCTGGTAGCTCTGGGCGATCTTGTCGGCGGTCTCCCGGGAGAGCGGCCGGGTGTACTTCAGGACGAAGCCGTTGCCCGTGGCGCGCATCGAGTGGATGTCGAAGGCGTTGGTGCCGTTCGGGGTCAGCTTCTGGAGGCCGAAGCGGAGCTTGCCCTCCTGGCCCCAGTTGCCGTCGGCGCCGAGGCCGCCGGCGTAGATCGCGCCGTCGGGACCGACGCTGATGCGGTTGACGCCCGCCTCCAGGCCCTGGGTGTGCCGGAAGACGGCGCCCTGGTACTCGCCGTCGATCTTCTCCAGGCTCGCGCGCTGCAGTCCGCCGTAGGTGACGTCGCCGAAGATCATCTGTCCGGCGAAGGGCCCCTCCTCCAGCATGAGCGGTGTGCTGGGGGAGTTGGCGATCTCGTTCTGCGGCAGCCACAGGACCGGCTTGGTCACCGGGCGGTCGTCGAAGGGCCCGGGCCGGAAGGAGGCGTCCCCGCCCGTGCCGTCCCGGTACCGCGTGTAGTGGTTGAAGAATCGATCCTGCTTGATGTGCACCAGCTTCGAGGAGGGCAGCCAGCCGCCCTGGTTGTCGGTGACGAAGATGCCCTTGCCCGGGCCCCAGCCGATGCCGTTGGGAGTGCGCAGGCCCCCGGCGATGTAGGAGACCTCGCCCGTCGCCTTGTCGACCTTGACGGTCGTGCCGCGGCCGCCCTCGGCCGGTTGCGGGTCGGTCGTGGCGCCGCCGTAGTTGATGGAGACCGACAGGTTCAGGTAGAAGCTGCCCTTGTCGTAGAGCAGGCCGAAGGCGAACTCGTGGAAGTTGCCGCCGTAGGGCCAGGAGGCGATCTTCTTCTTCTCGTCGACGACGTCGTCGCCGTCGTGGTCGTTCAACTCGGTCAGCTGGTGCTTCTCCGAGACGTACAGCCTGCCGTCCACGTACTTGATGCCCATGGGCTCCTTGAGCCCCGAGGCGACCTTCTCGACCGTGACCTTCTCCGGGCCGGTGTCCCCGGTGATGTTGTCCAGGAGGTAGACCTCCCCGTCGCTGGTCTCGCTCTCCCCCCAGGTGGACACCGCCAGCCTGCCGTCCGGCAGCCAGTCCATGGCGGAGACCTTGGGTTCGAAACCGGCGGGACGCAGGTCGGTGAGGGTGTAGTTCGGGTGGACGCCGGCCAGCGGCAGGCCGTCGCCCGGACTGTCCTGGCCGCCGACGCACTCCTTGCGGCCGGGCGCGGTGACGCGCACGACTCCGGCGTCGGTGCTCAGCGCCGAGTTGGGCACGAGGGTGAAGTCCGCGGCGCCGGGCGGCTTCCACTGAAGGGTGAGCTGCTGGCCGCCGCCCGCCTCGAAGTGCTCGATGCGCAGCGGGTGCAGGCCGGCGGCCAGGTGGGCGGCGCCGTCCTTGGGCTCCGCGCCGTGCAGGCCGTCGTGGTCGATGACCTCCCGGTCACCGATGTGCAGGCGTGCGCCGTCGTCGCTGATCAGACGGAAGGCATACGTACCGTCCTGCGGGACGTGGAGGTTCCCGATGACGTGGGAGACGAAGTTGGCGGCCATGCCGAAGTCCGCATCCGTCGTCCAGTCGACGGTGGGCATCAGCTTGTCGATGTTGGGCGTCTGACCGCCCTTCAACTCGCAGATCTTCTTCAAGGGCACCTGCACGTCGAAGACGCGCAGCGTCACTCCGGGTTCCTGCGGCGGGACGTCCGCGGCGACTCGGGCGGCCGACTGGGCGGCGGCGGGGGTCCAGCTTCCGACGACGACTGCGGCGAGTGCCAACCCCGCAGCATGTCTGCGTAGCCGGCGGTGCGGCCGTTGACTCACTCTTCCTCCTGGCGCTCGGGGCACGGACCGCGGACGCCCGGCCAGGGGTGAACCGGCCTTCGGCCTCGGGCGGACGAAGGCGGGCGCCTGCGGTCCGGCGATGCGGGTTGCGCTGTACACGGGGGAGTGGTTGCGACCAAGACGGTAAGGACTTTCGCTCTCGCCGTCCATGTTTTGTCCACAGAAAGTTGAAAGAACCCGCGTCCCGGAACCAAGCCGTCCCGGCGCCGGCCGAAGCGAGCGGTACGGGAATGGATCCCGCGGGACCTGCGGAGCCCGGTCGTCACCGGCCGGAGCGGTGGAGACACCCCGGTGGGCAGGTGGTCGCCCGCTTGCCGCGCACATCGGCACGGCACCCGGCACCGGCAGCGGACGACCCGGGCCCCGCCGTCGTACGCGAGACGACCGCGGCCCCGCCGGCGACCCGGCGCCGCGAACCCGGTCGGAAGGCGATGTCGAACCCGCCTGGAGACGGCTCCCGCGTCGGCGTTCCGGTACGGAGTCCGCGACGCGGCGGCGCCGGACGAGCACCTGCCTGCCGTGCCGTCCGGCCCGAGGGTCCCCACGCACCGCGACGGGGATCTGAGTAGGCGCACTCATGTGCGCCACACGCCCGAGCGGCAGGCTGGACGGCATCCGGTGGGCGAACAGACCTCCACGACAGGAGCGGTGATGGGCGCGAAGCACTCGGCGGAGCCGTCAACCGGCCGGCAGCTCGGAGTCGGCGCAGGGCTGCTCCTGATCGATCTGGCGGCCATCGCCTGGTTGCTGTACGGCTACGGGATCACGGGATGGGCCGACAGCTACGACCAGGTCAACGCGCCGGAGGCGCCACGGGTCGCGCGGCAGGCGATGTGGCTTTTGGCCCTCGGCGCCGCGGCCTCGGGGGGCGGCCTGCTCGCCTTGCGCTGGCGCATCGCGGGCACCGTGCAACTGGTCGTCCTCGGGTGTGCGGCAGCGGCCTTCGCCTGCCTCGCAACCCCCCGGTGACGTCCTCGGCCGAAGCCGCCGCACCGGCCGGGCGGCTCCCGCGGAGCGGAGGTGCCGCAGCCCTTGCGCGGTCCGTCGCCGGACACGGCCGATGCCGCTGGTGCGGCCCCTCACCGACGCACCGGCCCGCGGGTCCGACACGGGGCTCCTCGCCCCGCACCGGGGACCGCCGGGGTCAGAAGGCGTAGCGGATGTCCAGCCAGGGGGCGTGGGCGGCGACCAGCCCGCGCAGCCGCTCCAGCGCCTCCCGCTTGGCGCCGGCCCGGTAGCGCACGTTCCAGCTCCCGTTCTCCGAGCGCTTGCCCTCCTGGAGGTCCGGCCGCCACAGCACCTCCTCGGCCCGCGGATGCCACTCCAGGTTGACCTCGTGCAGGTCCCGGTTGTGGGTGAGCATGATCACCTCGGCCGCCGCCTGCTCCTTCACCGTCCGGGGCAGGACGTCGTCGAGCTCCCGCAGCAGCTCCGTCCACGCGGCCTCCCAGCCCGGGCGCACCACCACCGGGGAGAGGTTGAAGTGCACCTCGTACCCGGCCTCCAGGAAGTCGCCCGCAGCGGCGATCCGCTCGGCGACCGGGCTGGTGCGGATGTCCAGCAGCCGCGAGTCGGCGGCCGGCATGACGGAGAAGCGGATCCTGGTGCGGCCGCGCGGGTCGAACGCCAGCAGGTCGGGGTTGACGAACTTGGTGGCGAAGGACGCCTTCGCCGTCGGCCACTGCCGGAAGGCGGCCACCAGCTCCGCGGTGCTGTCGCAGACCAGGGCGTCCACCGCGCAGTCGCCGTTCTCCCCGATGTCGTACACCCACGCGGCGGGGTCGCACTGGTTGGGGACGCGTTTGGGCCCCTGCGCCGCGACGTGGCGGGCGAGACGGCCGACGATCTCCTCGGTGTTGGTGAAGACGGTGATCGGGTTGGCGTACCCCTTGCGGCGGGGCACGTAGCAGTAGGCGCAGGCCATGGCGCAGCCGTTGGAGGGGCTCGGCGCGATCCAGTCGGCCGATCGCCCGTTGGGGCGCAGGGTGAGCGTCTTCTTCACCCCCAGGACCAGCGTCTCGGTCTTGACCCGGACCCACCGGGAGGCGTTGCCCTCGTTGCCGTGGAGGCGCGGGATCCGCCAGTGCGAGGAGACCTCGGTGACCCGGGCGCGGGGGAAGCGCGCGATGATCTCCCGGCCGCGCTCGGAGGCGGCGGCCCCCGGCTCCGCGTATATCTCGCGTACGTCGAGCATCCGGAGTGCCGCGGGGGAGCCGCGGAAGGCGGTTTCGGGAGCCGGACGGCGGACCGCTCCGGAGGGCGCGGGCGGCAGCAGGTCGTCCACGGGGAACAGTCCGTCCGCTTGGTCGGGGTGGTGCAGCACGGGAGACTCCGGGCGGTTCGCGGGACGGCCGTACCGTCGAGTCTACGGGAGCGCACCCCTCGGCGGACCGGCGCAGGCCGACGGGGGCCGGGACCGATCGGCGCCGGCCCGCGCCGGGGCGAACGCCGCTCGCCGGTGACGCCGGACGGCGAGGAGGGCGCCGCGCAGGACGGCAGGGGCCACGCCGGCGGCATGCGCGTCGCGGGCACCGAACCGGTGGCCCCGAGGGGATCAGCACCGGTCCGCACCGCCGAAGCGGCTCCGCAGCGGATCTCCGGGCCGCCCGGCTGCCGCCGGCTCGACCACCGCTTCGGACGCGCCCCCGCGGCCACCTGGTCCCTCCCGGTCCCGCCGCCGCCCCGGTCCGCTGCAGGCGGCTCGTCCGCACCACCGCGGGGACACCGCCCCGAATGCGGTGACCCGCGTCACACCCGGTTCCTGTCAGCAATCGGGGCGCCGTCTCGTTCAAGGGGCACGCGAACGAGACAGGAGCAACGCCATGAAGCACCGCATCGTCGTACTCGGCGCCGGGTACGCCGGGGCCTTCGCCGCCGGAAACCTGGCCCGCCGGCTCTCCCGCGCCGACACCGAGATCACCGTCGTCAACGCCGTGCCCCACTTCGTCGAGCGGATGCGGCTCCACCAGCTCGCGATCGGCCGGGATCTCGCGTTCCACAAACTCGCCGACGTGTTCGCGGGCACCGGGGTGCGGCTGCGCCTGGCGCGCGTCACCGGCCTGGACCCCGAGCGCAAGACCGTCGCCGTGACCGGCGAGGACGGCGACGGCGAGCTCGCCTACGACACGCTCCTCCACGCGCTCGGCAGCTCCGTCGCCCACCACGGCGTCCCCGGCGCGGCCGAGTACGCCTTCGACGTGATCGGCCTGTCTTCGGCGCTGCGCCTGCGCGAGCGCCTGGCCGGCCTGGGCAGGGGCGGCACCGTGCTGGTCGTCGGCGAGGGACTGACCGGCGTCGAGACCGCCACCGAGTTCGCCGAGTCCCGGCCCGACCTCTCGGTCGCGCTCGCCGCCCGCGGCGAGCCGGGCGCCTGGCTCTCCCCGAAGGCCCGCCGCCACCTGCGTCAGGCCTTCGACCGGCTCGGCATCACCGTCCACGAGCACACCGGCATCGAAGCCGTCGAGCCGACGCGGGCGGTCGCCGCCGACGGCACGTCCATCCCGGCCGAGGTGACCGTGTGGTCGGCCGGGTTCGCCGTGCACCCCATCGCGGCCGCCGGCGGCCTGGAGGTCGCCGGAACCGGTCGGATCCTCGTCGACCGCACCATGCGCTCGGTCTCGCACCCGGACGTCTACGCCGCCGGCGACTGCGCCCACGCGATCGGCGACAACGGCCGGCCGCTGCCGATGTCCTGCGCCTCGGCCGGCTGCACCGCCACGCAGGCGACCGCCGCGATCATCGCGCGCCTGACGGGCGGCGAGGTCCCCACCACCGCGCTGAAGTACCACGGCAACCACATCAGCCTCGGGAGGCGGGACGCGATCTTCCAGATGGTGGACGGGAACGCGCGGCCGAAGACCTGGTACCTGGGCGGCCGGACCGCCGCGCGGCTCAAGTCGGGAGTGCTCAAGGCGGCCGGATGGGGCATCGCCCACCCGACCTTCGGCATGCCCAAGCGCAGGCGCCGCCTGGCCACCGCGTCCGGCCGGTCCGGCGTGAAGATCGCCGCATAGGCTGTTCCGCATGGACGGCGCAGCCATCGAACGGTTCGAGGCCGGCCGGTGCCGCCTGGCCTCGCTCGCGTACCGTCTGCTCGGCTCGGCCGCCGACGCCGAGGACGTCGTGCAGGACGCGTTCCTGCGCTGGCAGGCCGCGGACCACGAACGGATCGAGGTGCCGGAAGCATGGCTGACCAAGGTCACCACCCGCCTCTGCCTCGACCGGCTCCGCTCGGCGCAGGCGCGCCACGAGCGGGTGGCCGGTGCCTGGCTGCCCGAGCCGCTCCTCGACGGCGACCCGATGCTCGGCCCGGCCGACACCTTCGAACAGCGCGAATCGGTGTCCTTGGCCGTGCTGCTCCTCCTGGAGCGCCTCTCGCCGGTCGAGCGGGCCGTCTACGTCCTGCGTGAGGCGTTCTCGTACCGTCACGCCGAGATCGCCGGCATCCTCGGCATCACCGAGTCCGCGAGCCAGCAGCACGCCCACCGGGCCCGGATCCGGGTCGCCGCCGAGCGCCGCGGCGGCGACGAGGTGGACCCCGCGTCCGCGCGCCGGGTCGTCGAGGAGTTCCTCACCGCCGCCGTGTCGGGACGCACCGAACGACTGGTGGCGCTGCTCACCGACGACGTGACGGCGGTCTCGGACGGCGCCGGACCGGGCAAGCGGCTGCTGCGGTACAGGACACGCGAGCGGGTCGCCTCCTACGCACGGGCCGGCTTCAGGGCCACGCCGGCGAAGCGGCGGCTGGCCGGCGGCTCGCCCGCGATCCATATCGCGCCGGTCAACCGCTCCCCGGCCGTCCTCGCCGTGGTCGGTGGCCGGGTCGTGGGCGCGGTGGTGTTCCACGTCGACGGCGGCAAGGTCGCGTCCCTGTACGGCATCGCCGCCGCGGACCGGCTCACGCGCCTCAACGAGGCCTGGCGGCAGCACGAGCCCGACGCGCCGGTCATCGGCACCTGGTGACCGGTGCCACCGGACTCCGGTGACCCGAACCGGGGCCCGGTGGCCGGCCGCGATCGTCGGGGAGGGCTGCCGCGTGACCGGGCGGCCGTCGGGCAGGCACGGCAGGACCCGGCTCGCCCCGGTCCACAAGGCTCGACCTCGGGTTTCGCCCGGGCCCCGCACGGGTGCCGGGGGCGACACGGGCGCCGTCGAACGGACCGGCGTCCGGACCGGCGTCGTCAAGCCGGCGCAGCAAGACCCCGCGCAGGTGATCCCGCACCCCGGTGCGCGACCGGATGGCGCCGTCGGCACGAGGGACATGCCACCCACTCCGCCCCGTCCCCCGTGGAGGTCGGCGGTGTGGCCGCGACCGCCTCCGTCAGCGGTGGTCGACCTGCGCCGCCTTCTGGGCCGCTCGTCGCACGGCGTCGATCAACGACGACCGGTTGGCGCGCAGTTCGTCCGGACGGACGGACAGGGCGACACACCCGACCACGGCGCCCCCCGCACCGAGCACGGGCGCTGCCAGGCAGGCCAGTCCGGGCTGGGCCTCCTCGACGTCCTGGGCGAACCCGAGGCGCCGGACCCGCCGCAGTTCCTCGTCGAGCCGGGTGACGGACGCGATCGTGTACGGCGTGAACCGGCGCAGACCGAGCTCTTCCAGGTACCGGCGGCGGGCTGCCGGGCTCGCGGCCGCCAGCGCGATCTTGCCGTGGGCGTAGGCGTGGGAGCGCGGATCGATGCCGACGCCGAGACGGGGGCGCTCCGCCCCCTGGGCGGCGACGGTCCTGACATCCGCGATCACCAGGCCGTTTCCCTGGAAGGCCACGTAGTTGGCCGAGGCACGGGTGGCGCGCTGCAGCCACGTCAGCAGCCCGACGACGCCCTCGTCCAGACCCGTCTGCTTCTGGAACGAGCGGTGCAGGGCGGGGACCCGGTAGCCGAGTACGTAGCCGCCGTCCGCGCGTACCAGGTATCCCCGCTCGGTGAGGGGGGTCAGCAGGGTGTACACCGTGGACAGCGCGCAGCCGAGACTGCGGGCCAGTGCCTTGGCCGACACCGGCCCGGCCGCGTCGGCGACGAGCTCGAGCACCTCAAGGGTGCGCTCCGCTGCTCGCGGCCCGGTCTGACCGGGCATGGGCCCCGCTCCTCCTCACTCGCCTCGGTGCTGCGCCTGCACCCGGGAGCGGGTCGGCCACCGGCCCCGCTCCCGCCGTTTCGGCAAGTGGGGCCGCTCCGTGCCCACCGTGGCGTCCCGGCCACGGCCAGGATAAACCCGGGTGGTGCCGGGCGGCCGACCGAATACCGTGGCTTCCACCCCGTTGGACAGGCCGGCGGGGGCAGCCGGGCCGTCGGAGGCGGCGCCCACCCCGCCAGGGAACAGGCAGTGCCCGGTGAAGAGGTGGGGGTGCCCTTGCGGATCGTCGTGGAGCAGAACGACGGAGCCCGGCGGGTGTCCTTCGAGGCGGTGAGCGACGAGCGCGATGTCACCCGGGCGGATCCTGTCCCCGTCGCCGACGAGGACCCCGGCAGGTGCCGTCATGCCTCACGGGGGGAGACCTCCGCCATCAGGTCCCAGCCCTCGCGGTCGGGCACCTCGATGCTGACGATCTGCGGGGTCGCGGCGACGGCGTACGACATGGCCTCCACGGCCTGCTTGAAGTGCGCGGACTCCACGTGCTCGCGGCCCGCCTCACCATCGCGGAAGGCCTCCACGAGGAAGAACTCGTTCGGGTTGTCCACGCTGCGGGACCACTCGAAGAACAGGTTGCCCGGTTCCCGGCGGGTGGCCCGGGTGAATTCGTCGACAAGGTCCATCCAGTCCGCACTCCGCTCGGGACGGACAGGGAACTTCACGGTTATGAAGATCATCATGGCTCCTTCGGCAGGCGGATCGGGCAGGGGGATCGCCCGGCTCCCCACCCTGCCCCACCGCCGTCCTCCGCCGGCAAGGTCCGGCGCCGCGATTCCGGCCATGCCGGAAACGGGATTTCCTCACCAGCCGCAGAGGGCGCCGTCCGGCGAGGCCGGGGATGGCCGCGGCGGTTCGGCAGCCGGCCGAAGGAACCGGCCGGAAGGGCTTCCCCGGGTACGCGGTCGCGCAACTCGTGGCCGCCGACGCGGGGTCGGCGGACCAGGTGGGAAGCGTCACCGGTGGGGCGTCGGCCCGCTGCCGGCCATCCGGCTCGTGCCGTTGCGCGGTTCGGCCGTCCGCCGGTACCGCGCGGACGACAGCACGGTCGAGACCGTGCTGCGCCCCGTCCAACCCCGCCCCGACGCGTCACGCGCCGGTGAGTCGCTGATCGCCGTCTGGTCGGGTGAACGCGGCACGGCCACAGCGGCTCGACTCGCCGCCGACACTTCGCTCGGCGCCGACGACGGCCTCGAACTCGACTTCCGCCGCGCGGTGTCCACCAACACCTTCGACGCGCACCGTCTCGCCGCTCAGGCGTCCGAGCAGGGGAAGGGCGAGGAAGTGGCCGAGCGGCTGTTCCGCGCCTACTTCACCGACGGCCTGAACATCGCGGACCCTGCCGTACCCGCCCGGATCGCCGCCGAGACGGGCGTCATGACCGACGGCGGTGGCGCGGACGCGGTGCACGCCGAACTCGCCCGCGTCCGCGAAATCGGCCTGCCGGCCCCGCCGGTGTTCCTCCTCGCCGGCGGCTCCGTCCTGTCCGGGGAACGGCTCTGCCTTTCGTGATTTCTCCGCACTTGAGGAAGGAATGCGGAAAATCGGCGGGTCGAGTCGACAGCTAGCCGAATGCGCCCGTGACGGCCTTGCCGCGGGCATTTTGACACCGGAGGAGTGAGGACTGGGCAGGTGCCCCAGGGGGCGTGCTCCGCACAGATCTGGGCCGGATGGTTGATCAGGCAGCGCCTGGTAGAAATGGGCTTGGAGTTCCGCTCCACGTCACACTCAGCGCTTCGCGAGCGCGAGTGCAGGCGACGAAGAGAAGGCAACGTTCCCGGAGCAGGTCGGCTTCGTGCTGCAGCGGGTCCGCCTCACGCGAGGTGATTTCGCGGACGAACGGAATGGTGCCCTCGCTGACGCCGAGGACGGACACCGCTCGGAACTCCAACCCCTTCATCGCGTGCATCGTTGCCAGCCGTACGCCCTCGGTCTCCCGCGTGATCTGTCCTTTGACCCGTTGCACCGGGATACCGGCGGCCTTCAGTTTCCCCTCGGCTGCGTCCAGGGAGAGGTTGAAGCGCGCGCACACGCCGATCTCGTGCGGTGCGAGGCCCTCGGCCAGCAACGTCCGGATCCGATCCACCAGGGCCTCGGTTTCGTCCTGCCGGGATGCGTACCCCTGCGTCTGGGGGCGGCGTCCGTGGAGCAGGGAGCGGTACCCGGCCAACGAGTCCGTCCCCTCGCCTTCGAGCGTGTCGACGGTAACGGGCGCGAGGAGCCGTGCCGACCAGGTGAGAATCTCCTCGGTGGAGCGGTAGTTGACGCGCAACCGGAAGCTCCGGCCGGCCGTGGCGATGCCCAGGGAGCCGAGCGACACCCGGGAGTCGTAGATCCGCTGGTGCGGGTCACCGGTGACGAACAGGTCGTCGGAGCCGGGGGACACGGCGGCGCGCAGCACCCGCCACTGCGCGGGGTGCAGATCTTGTGCCTCGTCGACGACGACATGGGAGTACGGAGTCGGCTCGCCGGCGAGGATTTCCGCCGCCCGGGCGCAGACCCGCAGGTATGTGGTCTCGCCGCGATCGCGCAGGAGCCGTTCGAACCGTTCCACGCCGCTCCACACCTCTCGACGCCGCGTGGGACCGAGTCCGGTGCCGCGGCCGCGGCGGCTCGCGCCGAGGTAGGCGTCGAGCTCGCGGAGGTTCTGGCCGAGTATGACGTGTCGGTACTCCTGGGCCAGGAACTGGGCGGTGAATGGCAGATCGAGTTGCTTGACGACCTTCTCCCACAACCGCCGCTGCTCCCGGTCCCCGATCGGCTGGGGAGCGGCCGCCGACTTCGCGCGCACGACGCCGTGCGCGTAGGCGTCCACCGTCGTCACGTCGACCCGCGCCAGCAGCTTCTCGTCCTCCTCGAGGAGCAGGCCGAGCATCTCGAGCAATCCGGTGACGAGGGCGTTCGTGTACGTGGTGAGCAGGACACGACCGTCGTCGGAACGTCCGAGCAGGTGTTTGACCCGGTGCAGGGCGGCCACCGTCTTGCCCGTTCCCGGACCACCGGTGACTTGGACGGGGCCCCCGTACGAAGTGCGGTAGGCGACACGCCGCTGGGAGGGGTGGAGGAAGACCCGCCAGGCCGCGAAGGGCTTCTCCAGGATCTCCTCCAACTCCTGCGGTCCGGTGACCAGGCGGATGCGCGCGGGAGTGTTGGCGATCACCGTGGCGAGGTCCTCGACCGGCTCGGCGGGGGCTTCGGCGGGCCGGCGAACGGCCACGACATCCCGGTAGACCTCCTCGGGGCCGAAGCCCTCGGCGAGGTACTGCAGCACCTCCAGCTGGTCCTCCGGCAGGAGCGTGGAGAACGCTTCCAGCTGGGCCTTGTCCACCAGGGAGCGCGCCGCGCGCAGAACCTGGTCGTCGATGCCGAGCTCACGCAACGTGCCGTCGGAGATGTCTGCGAACAGCAGCCGGGGAGCCGTGCGCGCGGCCGTCTCGTACAACGGTGTCAACTCGTCCAGGGCGACGGCATTGCGCACCTCCAGGGCCCGGGTCGCGGAGTTCGCGCTGTACAGACGCTTCGCCGCCCAGGTGTAGGCGTCGTCGTGCGGCAGAACGTTGACCAGGAGGAACACGTCGCTGCCGTCGTCGGGGGCGAGGACGACGCCACGCCAGAAATCGGTGATGCGAATGGTGCGCATGCGCCGGTCGCGGGCGTTCTCGACGGACTCCAGGTGCAGTCCCTTGTCCGCGTTGAGTTCGGCGACGTTCATGGTTTGGAACTTCGCCATGGCCTTGCGCACCCCGGCCCGGACCGGCTTTTCCAGGGTGTCGTAGCCGTCCCAGAAGCTCTGGGCGAAGGCGAGCCGGGGCATGAGGCTTTTTCCTTTCCCTCTGACGGTTTTTCGTGATCACGAATGTGGGGCGGTGCCGGACAACCATCCGGCCATCTCCCGGAGAGCGGACAGGAGCGGTTCCGGTTGGAGGGAGAGGTCGAGGCTGTGCAGGTAGAGCCGTATTCCTCGTCCGTCCGGCCCCGTCGTTCCGCGCACCTCGTGGAAGCGCTCGGGTCGCCGTCCGGCTGCGTACACCAGGTGCGCCTCGCGCAGACCGAGCACGGTGGCATACGCAAGTGCCTGGTACAGGTCGGCGTTGTGGGGGCCGCTGGCCTTGTCGATCTTGTACTTGGCGTCGACGACAGCGAGCGGGGTGCGGCCGTCGCCGGTGCGGACGACGAGGTCGGGGCGCATCCGCACGAGACCCGCGATGTCGAGGTGGTGGAGGTCTTGGAGGCGTGCGGTCAGACCGCGCTCCCGGAGGGCCTCGCGCAGGGCGACGGTGATGAAGTCCTCGAACAGCTTGTTCATGTCGAGTAGGAAGCCGTCCACGGTGAGCGGTTCGGACCCAGCCGGCCGGTGTTCCGGCGAGGAGCCCCGCAGGACGGCCTCGGCGAGCCGTAGCGCCGGCTGGTAGCGCGAGTTGAGACGCGATGGCTGCCAAGGCGGCAGTTCCTGCCCCCGTACCAGTGGCAGGGCATCGGCGAGACGTGCGCGTTGATGGGCGAGGCGCCGTCGGACGGGGCCGGGGACACCCGGCAGCCGCAGCAACCGTTCGGAGGCGGCACGCAGGATGCGGTTCTCGGCGGTGTCGGCGGTGTACGCGTCGTAGGAGATCTCCACGGGCGGTGTACGGCCGAAGTGCCGCCGGATCTGCTCGGCCTCGCGCAACCGCCCGCGCACGACCAGTGCGGATTCCTCCACTTCCCGGTAGCCCTGGAGGACTCCCTGCCGCAGTGCCGTGTCGATCTGTCGCTCCACGGCGTGAGCGAGCGCGGGGACGACGTCGTCGTACGCGCCGGTGTCGACGGTGCCCTCCCGGCTGTCGCGCCAGGCGCGTGCCGGGTCGAGGCTGAATCCGAGCAGGAAGAACAACCGGCTCACCGGGATCTTGGGCATGATCCGTACGACCGGACCGCCGGGCGTGCGCACGGCGCCGACATGGTTGCCCGCCCGCAGTAGCCAGTGTCCGTCTCGGCCGGGGTCCGGAACCGCGCTCTGCAGGATGCCGGAGGCGGCGAGGGTCCGCCCCACCGCGGCATCCAGCGGGACGGAGACTGCGGGCCCGTACTCGTGCAGCACCACCTCGGATATGGGCGCGGGCACGGTCATGGGTGCTGCTCGCGCAGCGCGTCGAGACCGTAGCGGGCGGTGACGTCGATGCCTTCGCCGTAGTGGTACTCCTCGAGCAGCGGCAGGATTTTCGTGCGCCAGATCCGTTCCAGGCCGCCGTCGCGGTACACGCCCGGTTTCATCAGGTAGGAGGGGCCGATGGCGAAGTCGGCGTCGTCGACGAGGGCGTTGAGAGCGTCGAGGAGGCGGGCGGGCTCCGGATCCCTCTTCTCGCGCTTGAGCCAGCGCGCGAGCAGTCCGGCGGTCGGCTCGACACGCGGGGACAGCTCCACGAACGCGAAACGGCGTCGCATCGCCGTGTCGACCAGGGCGATGGAGCGGTCGGCGGTGTTCATCGTGCCGATCACGAACAGGTTCTGCGGCAGTGCGAAGTCGTCCCCGGAGTAGGTGAGCCGGACGGACTTCGTGCGGTACTCCAGGAGAAAGTACAACTCGCCGAAGACCTTCGCCAGATTGGCGCGGTTGATCTCGTCGATGATCAGGAAGTGTGGGATGTGTCGGTTGCCCTCGCGGGAGGCGAGATCGGCGAGTTCCCGCAGCGGACCCGCCGTCAGCCGGAATGCCACCTCCCGCGTCTCGGGATCTTCCACGGGCCGGAACCCCTCGAAGAAGTCCTCGTAGGCGTACGAGGGGTGGAACTGCACGATCTTGACCTGCTCCGGGCCGCCGCCGAAGTACTCGGCCAACTTCATCGCCAGGTAGGTCTTGCCCGTGCCCGGCGGGCCGTAGAGCACCAGTTGCCGCTCGTCCAGCAGGAGTTCGCGTATCTCGTCCAGCCAGGACCGGTCGTGGACGAGGAGATCGGCGGCGAGCTCCTCGGTGATCCCCGGCAGTGACAACTCCCGCTGTGGCGGCCGTTCCGTGACGGGGTGCTGATCCGTACCGTCGGTTGCCGTCGGGTTCGTGCGTTCCGCCTGCCCGGTGAGCCCGTCCAGCGCGTCCAGGACACCGGTCAGGTCGACGACGTCGTGCTGCACTGACAGTTTCTGCTGCACCTCATCCGGCAGATCCTCGTACGCATGGCTGTCAGGTTTCCAGGCGACGGTCCGCCGCAGGTTGGACAACCCGTCCGGCGACGAGGTCTGCACGGCCTCCCCGGTGATTCGTCCGACGTGCAACCGGCCGTCGCTGATGGTGGCCACCGTGTCGCCGACGCGCATCTGCGTCAGGAAGGCGTGCAGTTCGTCGACGAGGCCCTGTTTCTGGTTGTACGAGGCCGCTCCCTCGTATCCCTCCTCGACGAAGCGGCGCAGCGCGCTCTTGGTCGGGTCGGGCTCCTCCAGGGGAGGCAGATGAGCACCCGCGAGCGAGACGAACTCCTCCTTCAGCCACAGTTGCCGCACCAGGTTGTGCCCGGAGACGTTGGAACCGCGCACCAGCCATGCCTTGCGCGGGGCGCGCCAGCTGGTGGACAGGTAGTCGGCGAGCGGATGTCCCTCGGCGGTCCGCCAGGACTCGGGCCCGGAGGCGGTGTAGCCGTACACCAGTGTGGCGGCGGCCGAGGAGGAGTTGCACTCGATGTCCCGGGCCGCTACCCAACGCGGCGGTGTCTGCGGCCGGTCGGGATCGGCGGGCGCATCGACGAGTCCGCCGCTCGCGCGCAGCTCGGCACGGAACCGGCGTGCGTGGTCCCCGATCCTCGGCCATGCTTCGGCGGCTACCGCCGACCCTTTGAACAGGAGGAACTTGTTCGTACCGTTGCCGCCGAACTGGGTGAGCAGACACCCGCGCGCCTCGCCGCCGCCCCTGGGGAGCCTGATGCGGAACTCGGGTGCGCCGGGGAGGCGCTCGGACTGAGTCATGGGAGGACCCTCCGGGCGGGACGAGGCATGCGAAGACATCGCACACCCTACTCGTTGACTCTGTCAAACGATTGAGAACTATGAACAGAGAGATCCCTTGGATCTGTTGACTATGTAAACGAAGTAACTCTAGGGTGTGGGCGTATCCGGCCGGATCTGTAGGGCGGAACTGGCGCTGGGGTGCTGAAGTGGGGGGCGCTATGGGTGAGAAAACGATGGCCGCAGCCGACCGGCGCGCGATCGAGGCGGAGTTGCCGTCCGTGATCGAAAGGCTCAGACGCTGTGCCTCTCGTACGGGAGTCGTCAGTCAGAGCGTCTTCACCCGGGAGGCAGAGCGGCTCGGCCTCACGACCGATGAGCAGCGACGAAGGCTCCGCAACGGACTTGCCGCCGTCGACATCCATGTGAAGTCCCCGCGTCGAGGGGGGGCGAACCACCGCCCCGCGCGTTCCGCGCCCGCCTCCGGCCCCGAGACGCGGATCGCGACCCCGCCGGTGGAGGCGTCCGCCTCGCCGCCCGTCGCCCCTGAGCCCGGGTCCGGTACCGGCCAGGCGGCCAGGCGTCTGGTCCAGGCCCGACGGATGCTGGCCCGTTATGCCGACGCCGACGGCAGCGTGGGCAGACTCGCCCACGACGGCGTTGTACGGCTCCACGGACTCAGCCCTGCCGAAGTGCGCGAGCTGGCCGCCGACTTCCCCATCACCCGTCCTCGCCCGCCGCGCACGTCCGTCCAGGCGGTGACAGGCGGTCGGGCCCGTGCCGAGACGCCTGCCCCTCCGGTGTCGAGCGCCGCGCTCTCTAAGTCACCGGCCGGCAAGAAGCACGCCCGCTCTGCCGTCTCCACCATGGACAGCAGGCTGTCCGACGCCGTCCGCGCGGCCCGTGCCGTGATGGAGGAGGACCGGTGGCGCCGCAACCCGGGCAGGGTGGTGCTCAAGGCGGAGGAGGAGGTGGGCCTCGCCGTTCTCCTCCGCGGCGGCGACGGTCTTGACCGAGACGTCCCGGCCGACGAGATCGCGGCACTGCCCCGCGACGGCGAGCGGTGGCGCGCCTACGAGTGCCTCCTCCGGCACAACCAGCGGCTGGTGTGGAAGATCGCGCAGCGCTACCAGGGACGCGGGCTCGACATCGAGGACCTCGTCCAGCACGGGACCATCGGACTGATGCGCGCGGTCCGCAGGTTTGACGCCACCGAGGGATGCAAGCTGTCGACCTACGCGACGTGGTGGATCAAGCAGGGCATCACACGGGCCATTGCCGACGAGGGCACCCTGATTCGGCTTCCCGTGTACGTTCACGAGAAGGTCAGCAAGGTCGCCACGGCCGAGCGCAGGCTCCTCGGCGAAGGCCGCCCCCGGAGCGTCGAGAACGTGGCCTACACGGCCGGCCTCACTTTCGCCGAGGTGGAGGATGTGCGCAGGATCAGCCGGCCCACTGACTCCCTGGACCGGATCATTGGTGACGACACCGCCCTCGGTGACCTGATCATCGGACCGAGCCGGCTTCCCGGCCCCGCTGTCGTCCTGATCCGCAAAGAACTTCAGGCGCAACTGCGGCATGTCCTGGGGCACCTCACCGAGCGTGAACGGCACGTCCTCGTCCGACGTACCGGTCTCGACGGTGACGAGCCGGACACGCTGGAGGAGATCGGCCGCGTTTTCGGCGTCACCCGTGAGCGCATCCGCCAGATCGAGCCGAAGGCCAAGGCGAAGTTCCTCGGCCAGCTGGTCCGCCACAAAATGATCCCGTCACCCTTCTGAACCGACCGCAGGCCACGGCGGATTCACTGCCGTCGCTTCCCCGTGCTCCGCCCCTGATCCGGAGGAACCCGCACATGGACCCGCGCCAGGAGCTGGTCGACTACCTCACCCGCCAGCTCGTCGGTCCCGCCGGCGGTGACGACGAGGTGCTCGACGCGCCGCCGGATCGGCAGTACCTGATGGGAACGCTCTACCCGCAGCAAGCCGACCTCCAGCGGCAGCTCGCCCTCGCGGCCGACGACCCCGAGGCACCCGGGGCGGAGCAGGACGCCCCCGACACGGCCCCGGCCACCGACCCGGTGCCCGAGACCAACAGCTGGCTGCCCGCCTCCCTCGGCCTGAGCTTCTACACCGCCGCCGCCCGCGTCGAGGTGGAATGCGCCGCCGCCCGCTACGAGACCCAGCGGAACGAGCCCGGCCGTGGGCGGCGCTGGCAGCGCTTCCCGATCGCTCCCGAAACGCACACGGTCGGCCCCGAGCGGGACACCGTGCCCGTCCTCGGCGGCCGCGCGGAGATCCGGCTGACCCGCCGCTCCTACGGCGACGGCACGCTTGTCACCGTGGCCCTGGTCAACACCGCCCGCCACGACGGCTCCGATGGCAAGGCGCCGAGCTGGGACGACATGCTGTTCCAGTGTCGGCTCACCGTCCGCCCCGCCGACGGCGCCGTGCTGCCCTATCCCGGCGTCCGGCTCGCCAGCCGCGACCCGGAGGAGCGCGAACTGCGCCTGCAGTACCGGCACGTGGTCACCCATGCCGTCGGCCACGGCTGCGCCGTGCGCGAGGAGCGCGGCGAGGACGGCCGCGTCGAACTCCTGGCCTGCGAGGTCCTGCCGCGCGTCGAGGTGCCCGCCATCCGGGCCGGCGGACCGCTCGACGCACCCGTACTCACTCTTTCCCACCTGGCCGACCCGTCTGTCGGCAGGGACCAGCTTCGCGAGGAGCTGGCCGAGTTCGCCGCCTCCTACCACGCCTGGTACGTGGGCCAGCGGTCCGTCGAGGTGCCGCCGTGGGGGCGGGAGGCCGCGGAGCGGATCCTCGGCCGCGTCCGCGAGGCGGTCACCCGCATCGAGTCGGGCGTGCGCACCCTGTGCGACCCGGAACGGCCCGAACTTCTTGATGCTTTCCGCATCGCCCAGCGCACCATGCTGCTCCAGATGCGGCACTCCGCCCCCGACCAGGCCGGCCTGCGGCGCCCCCGCTCCGAGGCCGTGGCCCTCGAACCGCCCGTCGATCCCAAGGCCGCCTGGCGCCCCTTCCAGCTCGCCTTCTTCCTCCTCGCTCTCGACGGCGTCGCCGACCCCAGCCACCGCGACCGGGGGACCACCGACCTGATCTGGTTCCCCACCGGCGGTGGGAAGACCGAGGCGTACCTGCTCCTGGCCGCCTTCACCATCGCCCTGCGCCGGATCCGCGGCGAGGGCGGCGGCACCACCGTGCTCAGCCGCTACACCCTCAGCCTGCTGACCACCCAGCAGTTCCAGCGCGCCGCCACCACCGTCTGCGCCCTGGAGCACATGCGCCGCACCGAACCCGCACTCGGCCTCGGCAGCGAGCCGATCACCATCGGCCTGTGGGTCGGCGAGTCCACCACCCCCAACAGCTTCCAGGCCGCCGAGGACGCCTTCGGCCAGCAACGCGAGGCCAGCCACCCCGAAGACGTCTTCATCCTCGACCGCTGCCCCTGGTGCGGCACCCGCATCCTCCCGGCGACCCGCTCCACCGTCCGCTCCGACTACGGAATCCGCGCCGGGAAGGACGAGTTCGCCTTCTTCTGCCCCCGGGACGAGTGCGCCTTCCACGACCTCCTGCCCGTCGCCGTCGTCGACCACCACCTCTACCAGAGCCCGCCCACCTTCCTCCTCGGCACCGTCGACAAGTTCGCCCGGCTCGCCTGGGAGCCCGATTCCGGCCGCCTCTTCGGCGCCGGAACCGGAAACCCGCCCCCGTCCCTGATCATCCAGGACGAGCTGCACCTGCTCACCGGGCCGCTGGGCACCACCGTCGGCCTCTACGAGGCGGCGATCCTGGAGCTGTGCACCGGCCCGGACGGTCGTCCGCCCAAGATCGTCGCCGCCACGGCCACCATCCGGCGCTCCGCCGAGCAGGTCCGCGCCCTGCACCACCAGGGCGTCCAGCTCTTTCCGCCCTCCGGGCTCGACGCCCGCGACAGCTTCTTCGCCGTCCCCGACACCGGCCGCCCCGGCCGCCTCTACCTGGGCGTCATGGCGCAGGGACACACCGCGGGCCGCGGCGCCGTCGCCACCGCGGCGGCCATGCTCCAGGGTGTCCACCAGCTCCCCGAAGAGCACCGCGACGACTACTGGACGCTGGTCGCCTACCACCACAGCCTGCGGGAGCTCGGCCGCACCGTCACCGCGGCCGGCGACGACATCCCGGCCCAGCTCCGCGGCCTGGAGGAGGGCGCAGGTGTGCGCACCCTCGGCGACGGCGATGTGCAGGAACTGACCAGCAACCTCAGGCGCGCCGAACAGCCCATCCTCCTCGACCGCCTCGAGAAGCCCTGGACGGATCCCCGGTCGGTGTCCTTCCTGCCGTGCACCAACATGCTCTCCGTCGGCGTCGACGTGAAGCGGCTCGCCTACCTGCTCATGCAGGGCCAGCCCAAGACCACCGCCGAGTACATCCAGGCCACCAGCCGCGTCGGCCGCCACCACGTGCCCGGACTGGTCGTCACCTACTTCAACGCCACCCGCCCGCGCGACCGGTCCCACTACGAAACCTTCGACGACTACCACCGGGCCCTCTACCGCCACGTCGAACCCGCCAGCGTCACCCCCTGGTCCCCGCCCGCCCGCCGCCGCGCCCTGCACGCCGCACTCGTCATCCTCGTCCGCCACCGGCTCGGCCTGACCGCGGAGAACCAGGCCGGCCTCATCACCCGCCACAGGAACGCGGCCGAGCGGATCGCCGACGCCCTCGCCGAGCGCGCCGCGACCGCTGAGCGCGGCGCCGCGGGAACAGGCGGCGACACCTTGCGCGCCGCCGTCCGCGCGGAACTCGGCGACCTCCTGGCGGCCTGGCACCGGCAGGCCGAGACGGCCGCGGCCGAGGGCAAGTCCCTCCACTACCGCAGCCAGGGCAAGGGCCAGCACAACCTCCTCAAGACCTTCGAGCAGCGCTACGGCCTGTGGGAGACCCTCAACTCCATGCGCAGCGTCGACCGCGAGTGCCAGATCACCGTGACGGGAGCGGGAAAGTGACACGCAAACTCCGGGTCCGCCAGGCACAGACCGTGCTGCCGTTCGGTGTCGGCGCCGTCATCGACGTCCAAGGCGAGTCCTTCGTCGCCGCCGGCATCGAGAACTGGCCGCAGCTGAAGACCCCCGTTTCCTCCGAACGGCTCGCCGCCCGCCTCGGTGTCAGGGGCTTCTTCGCCGCTCCCCACACCCTCAACGACCGCTACGACCGACCCGACCTCCCCGGCGTCCCCTACGTCCGCTTCCCCGGCTGGCTGTTCTGCGGCGCCTGCCGGAGCATGGTCCGCTTCCTGCGCGAGATGGAGAAGCCCGGCGAGCCGCCCGTCTGCACCTCCTGTGCCGCCGCACCCCGCCTGACGCCGATGCGGTTCGTCCGCATCTGTGCGGACGGGCACCTCGACGACGTCGACTGGTGGTACTGGGCCCACTCCGATCTCGCCCCCGAGCAGCGGGCTGCCTGCTCCGAAGCGGGGCGGGCCTGGAGGGCGAGCCGCCTGAGCTTCCGCGTCGCCGACCGCGCCTCCGGGCTCGAAGCCCTCTCGGTGCGCTGCGGGGCCACCGGGGCGGGCGGCAGGCCGTGCGGAGCCGAGCGCGACCTGCTCGACATCCTCGGCCCCCAGCCGGGGCGCTGCTCGGGCCGCAACCCCTGGCAGCGCAGGAAGGAGCACGCCTCTTGCGGCCAGCAGGTCCACATCGTGCAGCGCACCGCCGGCAACGTCTACTACCCGGTCGTCTACTCGGCCCTCGACATCCCCCGTACCGCCGAACCCCCGCGGGCGGAACGGAACGCGGCAGACGCCGTCCTCGGCCACGATTACTGGACGAATCTCATCGACGCGCTCGGCACACCCCGGGCCGACATCTTCCGCAACCTGATCAAGGAGGACACCGAGGCCCCCGACACCCTCATCGACCAGCTCGTCGCGGAGGCCACCGGGGAGCCCGTCCAGCGGCCCGCCGACCGGCCGAAGCCCGAGAGGATCGACCTCAGCCGCGACGAGTGGCACGCCTTCGACGCCGACGAACTGCCCGAGCCCGCCAGGAACTTCGCGGTCCGTCGCGGAGGCCTCGGCCTGGAGGGCGAGAGCGGGGAGCTCTGGGCCGCCCTCGACGCGCACATCGGCGGCGTCGTCCTCGCCGACCGCCTGCGCGAGGTGCGGGCGCTGACCGGGTTCCGCCGCCACTCCCCGAACGGCACCCTCGTGCCCGCCGACACCAGCGGGCGCCTGCGCTGGCTGCCCGCCACCGAGGTCTACGGCGAGGGCATCGTCCTCACCCTCGACGAACAGCGCCTGACCGCGTGGGAGAACGACCCCCGTGTCCGGGAGCACGTCGACGGCATCCGTACCGACCTCGGCGCGTCGTTCCGCGGGGACCAGCTCGCCGAGACCGTCGGCAGCGAGCTCTCGCCCCGCTTCCTGCTCCTGCACACCCTCGCCCACCTGCTCATCCGCCAGCTCTCCTTCGACTCCGGCTACACCACCGCCAGTCTGCGCGAGCGCGTCTACGGCCGCCCCGAGTACGGCCAGCGCGGACTGCTGGTCTACACGGCCGCCGGCGACGCCGAGGGCACCCTCGGCGGCCTGGTCCGGCAAGGCGAGGCACCGCACTTCGCCGAGACGCTCGTCCGGATGCTGGAGGCCGCCGCCTGGTGCTCGGCCGACCCGCTGTGCGCCGAGCACACCGGCCAGGGCTTCGGCAACCTCAACCGAGCCGCCTGCCACGCCTGCACCCTGCTGCCCGAGACGAGTTGCCAGACCGGCAACACCCTCCTCGACCGCGCCCTGGTCGTCGGCTCCGCCCGCGTCCCCGGCTACTTCACCGACGTCCTCACCGCCGGCCGCGAGTACGCGGCCGCCACCGCCCTGGGATGACGCCCATGATCGCCGCGAACACCCCCGTCCTCCATCCCGACCTCACCCCGGCCCAGCGCGACTGCCTGGACGCCCTGCCGCTGACCGGCAACCACGTCGTCGACGGCCCGCCCGGCAGCGGCAAGAGCCTGCTGGCCGCCCACCGCGCCGTCCACCTCTCCCTCACCGGCCACCCGACTCTGCTGCTGTCGCGCTCCAACCTCCTGCGCCAACTCCTGCACGGCACCCTCCAGGGCCTCACGGTGCCCGGCGCGCCCGTCGAGGTCGCCACCGTCCACGGCTGGGTCCTGCGCCACTTCGGCCGGGACGCGCCGCGCACCGAGGACGGCTGGTTCGACTGGACGGCCCTCACCCACCGGGCCGCCGCCGCCCTCGGTACGGACGGCGAGAAGGACGCGGACGGCGCGGCCACACCCCACCTCGTCGTCGACGAGGGCCAGGACCTGCCGCCGGGCTTCTACCGGCTGGCCCGTCTCGCCGCCGCATCCGTCACGGTCTTCGCCGACGAGTGCCAGCGCCTCACCGAGACGAACTCCACGCTCGCCGAGATCACGGCCGCCCTCGGCCGCGCCGCGACGCGGACCGGCATCACGGGCAACCACCGCAACACCCGCGAGATCGCCGCCCTCGCCGAACACTTCCGCACCGGCGGCCTCCGCCCCGTCCCGCCCACCCGCAGCGGCCCCCTGCCCGTGATCCGCCACTACTCCGGGGAGAGGGACATCGCCGACGACATCGCCGCCATGGCGGCCCGGAATCCGCAGCACCGCATCGGCGTCATCGTCAGCTCCCTGCGCACCGCGGCCGGTCTGATGCGGCGGTTGGAGCGGGCCGGTCTGGCGTACGAGCCCCGGCTCTACAGCTCGGCGGCCCCCTCCGGCCGCTACCGCGACATCGACCTCGCCCGCCCCGGCATCGTCCTCGTCCACCGGGCCAGCGCCAAGGGTCTGGACTTCGACACCGTCGTCATCCCCGACACCGAGACCGACACCGCCGCCGACCCCACCTCGGCAAGCCTCCGCACGGCCTACTACGTCATGATCACCCGCGCCCGCGAGCAGCTGGTTCTGGGCTGGCAGGGCAGCCGACTGCCGCGGCACCTGGAGGGGCTGCAGGAACGGGTGCAGACGCGGTGACGGCGCGACCGCGGCTACGAGCACACGAGGAAGCCAGTCCGGTATCGGCATGGCCCTGTGTGAGGCGGGTGACGTCCGAGCGCTGCGGCCCGAAGGGCGAGAAGCCGTCGTTCCTGTCGGACGTCAGCCGTAGGGTGTTACGGGAAACCAGGGGGAGACGATGATCAACTACTGCAAGGCAACCGTTCCGGTGTGGACGCTGGCAACGGGTGACGTCCGGGTGCCCGCATTGGCTGGGGACAAGCCGATGACGGTCGAGCGGCTGGCTGAATTGCGCAGCGTCTTGGCCGCCCTTGCAGATGAGCCGATCGCCACACTTGAGGTACATCCGCTGCCTGGCAAGCCCGACCACAGCCGAGGCATCCCGCTCGATGTCGTTAGTCCCTTGGCACAGCACCTGTCGCAGCTCATCACGCAGTCAGCGCGAAGTTCCCCTGCGGTGGCAGCGGCGACCGCTGCCGGCGAAGGCTTGTACCGCATGGTGGTTCCGGCGAAGGTAGCCGCCCAGTTCGGTCAGGGCATCGTTCGTCCGATGGCGGCGAAGGGGGTGGTCGGTGGCATCCGCGGTGCACTCGTCGACTCAAAGGGCAGCATCGCCGCCGGAGCGACGTTCGTGCCGGTCGGCAAAGTGGCAACAGCGGGCGCAGCCGGTGGAGCCGGTGCGACAGCCGGCGTCGCGGTCGGCGGCAGTGCGGCGCTCACCGTGGCCGCGCCGCTCGTGCTCATGGCCGTGGCAGTGGGGGTGAGCGCGAATGCCGACTCCAAGCGCCAGGAGGCCATCGCACACATCACGGAACTGCTGGAGCAACTGCACGAACAGAAGCTCGAAGATGAGTACAGCGAACTCGACGGTTGCCGCGACGCCATCGACAAAGCCACTGCCATTCTGCTCGACCAGGGCAAGCTCGGTGTCTCGTTGGGACTGGACTCGGCAGTGCATGCCATCAACACGGCACTGGGTGCCGCAGACCGGCGCCTCACCCGGTGGCAGAGTGCACTCGACAAGCTGCCCGATGGCAAGGCCGTCGCGATCGGCACGCTGACCGAGTCGTTCCCCGGCGTCGACGACCATGGCGGCACGTTCCGCACCCACCTCGAACTCGCTGCTCTGGCCATTGCGCTGAAGCGGCGGGTCAACGTCCTGCAGGCCGTCGAGCATGCGCAGAGCGATCCCAGCAACTTGTTCGAGAACTTCGTCCGCGTACTCAAGCACGACCAGCAGCGCCTCGACGAACTGGAGTCGGGCATCGCCGGTGTCCTGCAGCGCCTGTCGACGCTGGAGCTGGCACGACCGAATGGTTTGCGACCCATCTTCACGACCGGTGAGGTCGATCGCCTGATGAGTGCGGCACACCGGATTCACAAGCTGGGCGACGGCGTCATGGTCGACAGTCGCCCGACAGACGTGGTGATTGAGATCGCCCGCAGCAAGGACGGCTCCTTGGTCGTGTTTCCTGCACTGCCCGCGTAGGCATGACGAGTTCATGCACGGTAGGCGGTGAGGCGTCGAGCTCTCGATCACCGATCATGGTCGGGCGGTGGGGAACGCGACGCGTGCAGCGACCGTCAGCGACCGGAGGATCACCGGTTTATCAGCCGGTGTGATCGCTGAACTCGTAGCCGAGCCGGGGCCACTGTGGCATGAGCGGCACCAGGCCAAGCTCACCTCCCGGCCGCGGAAGCGGCCGTGGGTGCTGGCGCGAAGCACCGGCTGGTGTCCGTCGACCGGCTCCTGGCCACCCTCGTCCATCTGTACTACGGGACCACGCACGACGTGTCGGCCTGCTGGTTCGGCGTGGACCGTTCCACCATCACCCGCGCAGTCGGTGAGGTGCGGATCCTGCTCGCGGAGCGCGGCTGCACCGTCGCACCGGGCGTGCGGTTGCGCACCCTGGCCGCGGTCATCGACCGCCTGGGTGCCAACAGTAAAACCGGAATTATCGACAGCATCGAGATCCGAGTCCGGCGCCCGGCCGCCGGACGCAGAGACCGGGAGGCGTTCATCTCCGGCACGAGCAAGCGGAACGCCGTCAAGCCCATGGCCGTCACCGACGACGGCGGCCGCGTGCTGTGCTGCAGTCCGACCCGGCAGCTGCGCGGACACCACCCACGCCGCCAACTGGATCTGGTCAAGTTCCTGGCCGACGGGGCGGCCGTGGAGCTCCGCCGGCGCCGGCTACCAGGGACTGGGCGCGCAGAGCGGCGGGCGCGTGGTCACCCCATCACACCGCAAGGCCAAGAGGAGCGCTCCGGACTGGTACGGGAAGATGGACCAGCGGCAGCGCACGGCGCATTCCTCGCGGCGCATCCGCGTCGAGCACGGCATCGCCTACCTGAAGAATCGGCGCGCCCTGACTTGCCACGGGCCGTCGAGAGGCTGAAACCTTCCTCCAACGACTTCGGCAGGACATCCAATCTCTTCTGATTCCGGAGGCACGGCCGTCTCAGCGAGGGATACCACCCTGTGTAGCTGATGCCGGGTGCGGACAGGGCGTGGCTGGTCCTTGCATGCCGCAGCCTGCGTTCAACGCAGGAAGCGGCGCATGATGAGCAACTTCCGAACGCCTCAACTTCTGTCCTGCCTGGAACCTTTCACACTCAGGGCATGTAGTGAAGTCGATGCGGGCATGCCAGAATCCGTTCCGCCCTCTTGGCGGCGGACCGGGACACACCGGCTGACGAGCCGCTCCTGTCCGTTTTGGTCAACGCATCCGACGTCTCGCCGCACCGGCTCTACCGCCAGGTGCGTCTCGGCCTCGGCCGGAAGCCCGTTCCCGACGTGGAACTCGACGTCCATCGGGCGATGGAGGTCCTGCGGTTGCGGCAGCTCTGGTGCTACCGCAGGTGAGCAGGCTACCGGGGTGACGCCCGCGACGGGGCGGGGGTGAGCCGTGTCACGCTCCGACCGGTGCCGGGTGCACAGCACGGACGGTCGTGCCGCCAGGCGGGGGAGGCGGCCCGGTGGCCGGCAGGAAGGGCCGAACGAGTGGGCCAGAGGAAACGAGGTCCTCCGGGGCGTGCGGTGCAGGCTTGGACGGGCCCTGCACCGCACCGGCTCCGGCAGCCTGTCACCGCCTGGACGGCAGTACGCTCCCGGCGGCGGGGGTGCTCACCTCCGCGAACTGGTCACGGCCTTGTTCGTAGAGGCGTCCGAGGCGCACGAGCTGGGTGTCCTGGGCGGCCTGGTCGCCGCGTTCCACAGCGTCGCGCAGGGCGTCGCGGGCGGCCAGGACCTCCCTGCGGAGGGTTGCCGGATAGGAGTCCTGTTCGGCGAAGCGGATGGCGAGGATCGAGACGCGGACCGCCGGATCGAGCCCGGTCCACAGGTCCTCGGCCCGCTCTGTGGCAGCTCGCATCGCGTCGGTGTCCATGGCGCCACGTGCGTCCCTGACCGCCTCCGCCGCGTCCCGCAGTTCCTCCAGGAGCGCCGGCGGCAGCAGTCCGCGCCCGCCCCGGGCGGCGACCGACGCCCGGGCGGAGGCATCTCGGGCCCGCGCGCACAACTCCAGGGTGTCGCGGGCCGAGTCCAGCAACCCGTCCAAGGAACGGCCCACGGCCTCCCCCCTGCCCAGAGCCGCCAGGTCCGCCGTGATCTCGGTGAGCGCGTCCTGCTCGGCGGGGGTGATCTCCTGCTTCCAGGTGTCCAGGAAATCCGTGTAGCGGGCGTGGAGCTCGGCCGCCTTCCGGCCCACGGCGGGGGAGATCATGACGCGCCGTAGCCGGGCCTTGTACCAGTCGCCGGAGTCGACGCGGTACTTCAGGTCGATGGTCCGGTCGGCGTCGAGTCGTGCCAGGACGGTGAGCGGTACCTCCCCCCGGAGTCCGTCGGTGCGCTCGTGGACGAAGCCGCCGCAGAACTCGTTGCGCTGCGCCGAGCGCAGGTGCGGCCCCTCCCAGATGTTGAACCGCACCGATCCGCCGCTGTCGCGCACCACGAGGTCGTCCACCCGCCGCCATTCGGTCGGGTAGGGCGTGCTGTCGGGGAAGAGGACCTCCACGGTGCCGTCGGAGAGTTCGAGCCCGATGGGCTGAGCTGTGACCTGTTCGGCGGGGGCGGTGCCGAAGGCGCCGTCGCAGAACGAGCAGGTGCTGAGGCCGGCGGCGTTGACCATTGCGCAGTCGGGGCACTTCAGGCCGCCCGCCTCCAGCGGCGCGTCGCAGTCCAGGCACAGGGTCGCGGAGGCCGGGTTGTCGGTTCGGCCGCATTCCGGGCACTCGGTGTGGGCGGCCACCGGAGTGGCCGCGCGCAGTCCGGACAGGTCTGTGGCGCACACAGGACAGACGGCGGTGAGCTCGGGGGCGGGAACATGACAGACCGGGCAGTCCACCGTGGCCGTGCCGAGCAACGGAGCGGTACAGCCCGGACAGGCGTCGGCGGTGGCGGGAATGCCCTCGACGGTGCAGGTCTCGGCGGGGCAGTCGAGGGTGCCGAGGAGGCCGGCCTCCACGGCGGCGCCGTGGGCGACGGCCATCATGGGATCCACCGAGTGCGCCACCTTGTCGGCGCCGAAGATCTCTTCGAGGATGCGCCGGACGGCCGGAATGTGGGTGGAACCGCCGACCAGGAGGACCCGCTGAACGTCCTCGGGCAGCGCGTCGCCCTCCTTCAGCATCGACTCGACCGTCTCCCGCATCCGGCGCAGATGCTCGCTGAGGAGCCCTTCGAAGACTGTGCGCCGCACCGTCCCGGACCAGGACCCGCCCCGGCGGCCGAGCGGAGCGAGGACCACCTCGGAGACATCCTGCGAGGACAGTTCGATCTTCGCGCGCTCGGCGGCGGCCCGGATCCGGAAGGCGTCCAGTTCACCACTGTGGTCGCGCTCGCCGAGCCGTTCATGCAGGTGGTCGTCGAGCAGCGCGTCGAAGTCGGCGCCGCCGAGGAGGTTGTCCCCGCTCAACCTGTCCACCGCGAAATAGGCCGGACCGATCGTCAGCAGCGACACGTCGAAGGTGCCGCCGCCCAGATCGAAGACGAGCACGGTGGCGTAGTCCTTGGTGCCGTCCTCGCCCGCCCTGACACCGAAGGCGTGCGCGGCGGCGGTCGGCTCCGGCACGATCCGCGCCACATGGAAGCCGGCCAGCCGCCCCGCCTCGCGTACCGCGTCGATCTGCGGTTCGGCGAAGTACGCCGGCACCGTGATCACCGCACGCCGGAACGGCACCCCCGCGGCGCTCTCGGCGTCCTCCTTGAGCCGGCGCAGCAGGATGGCGGAGACCTGTACCGGTGAGAGGTAGTGCTCGCCGAGCCGGATCTCGACCGAGCCGCCGGCGCCCGCCCGGACGGGCGGCGCATTGTCGGGCCGCGTGGTGAGCGCCTGCTGCACGAGTTCGTCGTCCCAGCGCCGCCCGATCAGCCGCTTGACCTCCGTGACCACGGAACCGGGTGCCGCGGCACGCCAGTGAACGGCTTCGCGTCCGGCCAGCAGGGCACCGCGGGAGTCGATCCCGAGAGCCGAGGGGGTGGCCTGGTCGCCGTGCCGGTTGGGCAGGACGACGGGGACGCCGTCGTCCAGCCAGGCCGTGACGGAGTTGGTGGTGCCGAGATCGATGCCGAGAGTGCGATGCATGGAAGGTTGCTTCCCGATGGTCGTGAGGTGTCGGTGAGGGCGTGGACGATGTGGCGTGGACGCGATGCGAGGGCTGCGGTGCCAGGCCGGGGCCGGGCGGGGACCGCCGGAGGCCCGCGGCACGCCGGGTGCGTCGCGGACGAGGGCGCCGGTGGAGTGCGGCCACGGAGTCAGGCGCGACGGGAGCGGCGAGGGCGACGTCCCCGCCCGGCCGAGGGTTTGCGTGGCAGGCGTCGCTGGGAGCGCGTGGTACGCCGCGGCTGCGCCCGCCTGCCACCGGCCGAGGTCGTCCGGGACGCCTCCCGACCCGGAGCGTCCTCGACGGCCGGGGCCGACTCGGACTCCGGAGCGGAGCCCGGCACCGCGATGACCACCTGCGCGGGCCGCAGGGTGGATGTGCCCAGACGGAAGCCGGTGACTTTCTCCCTCAGGACCGTCCCGTCCGGGGCGGAGGGGTGGGCTTGTGTCCCGACGACGCGCATGTCCGCCGGATCGACGGCTTTGCCCACCGCGTCCATCGGGCTGACGTCGTACCGGGCGAACTCGCCGCGCAACATCAGGTGTGCCGCCTCGATCTGCTCGCTCAGCGCGACGGCGGCCGAGGTCGCCTCGCGGGCGGACCGCACCTCGTGCAGGGCGCCGGCCCGGCGACGCGTGTCGGCCAGCAGATCGTCCAGCGGCAGCAGGGAGCCCAGCAGGGCGTGCAGCCGAGCCTCGGCCTCGTCACGTTTGCGGGACAGCGCCTCGACCCTGCGCCGCAGCTTGTCGAGTTCGGACGGCGGACCGGCGGGGGTGGCCGGAGCGGAACCGTTCACGGGAGTTCCTCGGTGTCGCGGCGGGGCAGAGGCGGGGTGAGCATTTCGGCGACGAGGGCGGCGACGGCGTTGCGGGATTCATGGTCGGCCCGGCGGATGCGTTCACACCGGTCCGGATCCCGCTGCGCCTCGGAGAGGGCCTGCCCCACCTTCCTGCGGAGGACCAGGGGCCGGGTGCCCGGCGGGCTGCCGGGAACGAGTTCGTGGAGTGTCGGGCCGAACCAGGGGATCGGGGGCGCTTCGGTGTCTTCGGTGTGCGAGGTGGTTTTCCCGGTGGTCAAAAGAGGGCTTCCTGTCCGGAGTCGTGGTGAAGGTGGCGGCTGCGAGGGGAAGGGCCGAACAGCAGGCCCTGGTCCGGCAGTCCGGCACCGATCCGTTGCGCGTGTGCGCGGTCGCGCTGCGCCCCGCCGTGGTCGCCCTTCCTCTCGCGCATCGCGGCGCGGCGCAGATAGGCGGTTTCCACGGTCCGGTCGAAGCGCGCGCTGACACCGGTCCGTATCAGGTCCCGCAGGAACAGCTCGATGACGTCCGACGGTGGCGCCTTGGCCTCAAGGTGTTCGGCGAGGTCGAGCACCGCCGCCTCGTGCTCCTCCCTGACGTGACCGGGGGCCGGGTCCGCGACACCGGCAGCCGCGCTCAGCAGGTCGACGCGGCGTTCCAATCCGGCGCGCGTGCTCTCGGCTCCGGCGAGCCGGGCCGCGTCGAGCAGGAGGTCGACGAGCACGCTGTCGACGAGTTCCTCCTCCTCTTCCTCCCAGTACAGGTCCTCGTCGAGGTCGCTGTACCGGATCATGTCGCGCACGGCGGACCGCGCCGCTGCCGTACGTCCGCCGGACGCGGCGGCCACGGCCTGCTCGGCGTAGTGCCCCCCCAGCCACTCCCGGGCCGGTGCACAGCCCGGATCGCGCCGCAGCAGGTCCCGTACCGCGTCCACGCGGATCTTCTCCCCGGGCCGCGCCCCGTCGAGCACCTGGCGCAGGTCCGCCCTCAGATGGTCGTCCAGGCCGCACCGGGCGTCCCGGTCACCGGGCGAGACGGCCAGGGCCCGCGCGAAGCGGTTCCTGCTCTGCCGGGGGTCGCTGCCGAAGACTTTCCGGCCCTGCCGCACCAGTTCGGCGGTGAGCTCGGCCGCCAACGCCCTGTCCTCGGGCAGCAGCGCGTGGGCCGACTCCAGGCCCTGGATACGTGTGATGGGGGAGTAGTCGCGCCCGGTGCGGCTCCGCCCGACGTTCCTTCCCGCGCGCAGGACAGCCGCCCGTTCCTCGGCGCCGAAGGTGCGTCCGAGCCGCGCCGCCGCGCCGAGGTCGGTGAGCGCTTCACTCCACTTTCCGGCCCGTACCCGGCTCTGGGCCCGTTCCACGAGGGCCCGGGCGAGAGCGTCGGCGCAATCGCTGTGGTCGGGCGATTCCGCGGTCCACGTGGCGGGGTCGGGATGGCGCGCGGTGTAGGCATCGAGGAGGGCGTCGTGGCGGCCGTGGCCCACCAGATACCGGGCGGCGTCCCCGAGCGGAACCAGGCCGTCGGGCCCGGCCCCCGAGAGGACGACCGCAAAGACGGCGCGCTCGGCCTCCCAGGCCGTCTCCCAGGCGGCGAGAACGTCCCGGCCCGCCCGGACGTCCAGGACGTGCAGCAGGTCGGTGATACGCCCGATCAGCTGCCGGCGGGCCCCCTCCCAGAGCTCGTCGGACACGGAAGAGCCACGCCGCTCGGTGAGCAGCGCGCGGAAGTCGCCCGGGTCCCCTTCGTCCAGGAGGTGTGCCCACAGCACGATCGCCAGCGCCGCGGTGCCGTGGTCGGCGTGCCGGCCGCCCTCTTCTCCCAGTCTGCGGAGGGCACTCACGGCAAGAGCGTGCACGACCCCCGTCGCCGCCGGCTCCAGCTCGCCGTCGGGGAACCGCCGGACCGCCTCCGGCCATTTCCCGACCCGCGCGGCCAGCGCTGCGCGGAGCACGGCGTACCGTACCGCGGCGTCGTCGGCCTCGGGGGTGCCGAACTCATCGTGGAAGCGCTGCAGGAGTGGTCGTACGATGTCGAAATCGGCGTGTGAGAAGGCGCGTTCGGCATCGGTCAGCAGATGGTCGGCCGTGACGGTCCGGCCGGGTTCACCGGTGTCGTCCACCCCCACGGCCCCCGCCCCCTGATCCCCCCGCATGACAAAAGCCACCATAGACAAGTCTGTTGACGGCATCAACGCGCCGCCGGAGTGGGGAATGGAGCTTGATGTGAAGCCTCTCCAGGCCGGGGCGCGATACGCGAAAAGGGCTACCGCGTCTCGTCGTCATCCTGCCCGGTTCGGCTCGTTCGCGGGGCGGACGTGGCGAGTTCGGCCCGGACGGTCTTGCCGCCGGGCGGGTGGGGGACGCACTCCCAGCGGTCGGCGAGGGCGGCGACGAGCGTCAGGCCGCGCCCACCGGTGCGGAGCGGCTCGGCCTCGGTGCCGACATCCGGCCCGGCGTCCGGCGCGGGAGGGCGCAGCTTCGACTCTCCACGGGCGTCGGTCACTTCGACGACCAGGCGACCGGCCGCCCGGTCGTGGGTGAGCGCCAGCCGGAAGCAGCGGCCGGGCACGTGGCCGTGGAGGACGGCGTTGGCGGCCAGCTCGGCGACGACGAGTTCGACGCGCTCGGCGAGGTCGTGCGGCACCTCCCAGGAGAGCAGTTCGGCCACGGTCAGGAGCCGGGCCAGACGGGCTCCGCGCCGCGTGGAGGACAGCAGTTGCGTGAAGACGGCGACGGCCGGTCCGGCCTGCGGTGTTGCTCGGTTCATGCGGGTCAGGGTGGGGGTCGCGCGGGGGCGTGAACGAGTGCGTGACCGTGTACGCGGAGCCCGTGTACGAGCACTTCGGGTGGACGGTACGGAAGTGTTCCGTCACGCCGGCCGGTGATCGTGAGCGCCTTCGGTGTCCATCGCGTTCCAGGCCCGGAACACGGCGTCCCCGGTCGTCGTCGCCGGGGCCCGGTCGGCCCCTCGTCCATGGCCCGGATGCCCTCGATACCGCGCAGTTGGTGCACGAATCCGTACCGCGCGTCCGGCAACGCGCCGCCCGGCCCTGAGGCGCGACGAGAACCCGCCCGGGCGACAGGACCGGGCGGGGGTGGTCACGCGCGGCCGGACTCCGGCCCTTCGGCCGTGCCCGGCCGCGCGGTGTCCCCTCGTATCACCGCGTCCCGCACCGCGTCCCGCCACGGCCCGTCGCGGAACCCACGGCGCGCATCACGCCTTCGCGGGTGAACCCGGCCTTCTCCAGGGATCGTTGCTCGGCGACGTCACCGGTCTCGGTGTCCGCTTCGAGCCGTACGACGGGAAAGTGCGCGAACAGGTAGTCGACGGGGAGGCGCTGCGCGGCGGTGCCGATGCCCCGGCCGCGCGCCCCGGGCCGCAGTTGCGCGCCGACGTTCCGGTACGGTGTGCGCCCCGCGCTGGTCCGGCGCCAGGCGACGATCCCGAGCGCGCCGCCGCTGGACATGCCGGCATCTCAGAAAATCTGAATGGATGTGATGTTCGGCGGCCGGTTGGGGTAGGTCACGATGTTCCAGCGACTGATCCTGATGGTGGCGCCGTTGGCGTCGTTCATCTGGATGTCGTTGTTCCCAGTGGAAATCTTGTCCACCCAGGCGCCGGCTCCGAGCCGCATGGTTCCCGCGTTGGCGGCGCAGAATTCGAAGGGCCCGGAAGGGCCGACAATGAGCGGACGATCATAATGGCCCCATACGTGCAGCAAGTCGCCACTGGTGCAAGGTGTCTGATTCATGGCGTACGCGGCATTCGTCGGAGCTGTAACGCTGAAGCCCGCGGCCAGTAACGCTACAGCGAACAGGCTCCGGGCGGTCTTCCTGGTGGTGGGCACGGTGTGATGTCTCCTTGAGGATTGGGGCCACGCTGCGTGAGTCAGGTTGCTTCCGAACGATGAGGCAACTGTCCGGTCGGGCGTGAGGGTCGGCCTTCTGCGTTTCCATCCTGGTGCGGTGCTGTGTCGGCCGGGAACAGTGCGCGGGTTTGGTGCCTTCCCGTTGCACGGGCCGGTTCTGCCGCAGCTGTTACACCTACGGCCAACTGCGCGCCGTCGGCGAGTGAGTCGGCTGCCGACGGCAGGTCCCCGTCGATGATAAGCACAGATACCGAGCTCTTTCCGTGCGCCGGTAGAACAGGAGGTGACACCGTGACATAGCGGTGTCACCTCCTGTTCTACCGGCGCACGAAACCGGTTCAGTTGCCGCGTGGTTCGCAGTGGATCGTTCAGACGCTTCCACCTGGGTGCCAGTGAGACAGGAGGAAGGCCGAGACATGCGAACTGTTCCCAACGGCGGTCATCTCGAGCCCTCGGGCGAGACGTTCCTGCAGGCGCCGGCCGCGAACTCACCGAGGAGACAGGCATCCCGCCCCACGTCGTCACCCCGCACGGCGAGACCCCACTCCATGTCGACATCCACTCCATCGACGCCAACCCCGCCAAGAGCGAGCCCACCCACCGGGACATCGACTTCCGCTTCCTCTCCCGCGCCACAGCCGGAGTCGGCGAACTGCAGACAGAAGAGGTCGGTGACGCCGCCTGGCGCGTGACCGAGGGCTTTCACGACGAACGCCTCAGGCGGCGTGTTGCCCAAGCACTCCGCTGAGCCACAACCGGCTGCCTCGTGCTCGTGCCGCCGCGCTCCTGTCCGTGTGCGCGGGTGAGCGCGTGCCTCTGTGCACTGCCGTCATGCCCGATGACGACGGGGTCTTACGGACTCGTTGGCGCACCGAGCCGACGCCGGGCGACCGCGACTGGGCACTTCGCCGACCCCAGGGGTGAAGGCTTCGGCCGCCCCGTCCCGGAGTGGTGGCCGACCGGCCGTCGAGTGGCCATCGGTCGTGAGATCCGGTCACGCAAGCCGAGATCCCACACCGGGGGTGCGACGCCTCGTCGTCGGCGGAGAGCGGTCCGGGCTGCGGTGTTGCCCGGGGCGTGCGGGGCGGGGCGGAGGCGCGCGGGAGGCGTGAACGAGTGCGGGATCGCGTACGCGAGGTGAGTGTACGAGCACTTCGGTGGACGGTGCGGGAAGTGTTCCGTCACGCTGAGTGGTGGCCGCAGGCGCTTTCGGTAGCCGTTGCGGTCCGGGTACGCAGCACGGAGCAGGCGGAGAGGGCGGCGGATGGACAACGTCGACAGGGCCGGGGTCGGGGCCGAGGTCGGGTTCGAAGTCAGGGCCGGGCACGAGGCCGACGACGAGGCCGGAGCCGGGACCGGCGACGGGGACGAGACCGCGCGGGAGGCCGCGGGCGACGAGGAGCGCTCGGGCCCGGAGCGGGAGTGGGACCGGGAGCCGCATCCCTCGGACAGCATGCGCACCTTCGGCGCGGTCGTCCAGGCCCTGCGCGAGCACGCGGGCCTCAGCCGCGCCGAACTCGGCACCTGGGTGCGGTACTCCAAGCACACGGTGGCGTCGGTGGAACTGGGCCGCCGTATGCCGGACCAGGCGTTCGTGGAACGCGCAGAGCTCGCCCTCGGCAACACCGGCGCCCTGCGCAAGGCCACCCGCCACCTCACGCGCGGCGAGGTGGGCCTCGCCGCGTGGTTCCGGCAGTGGGCACGGCTGGAGCGGAAGGCGGTGAGCCTGTCCACCTACGAGTGCCGACTGGTGCCGGGGCTGTTGCAGTCCGAGGCGTATGCGCGCGCGGTGTTCGACAACAGCATCCCGCTGCTGACCGACGAGCAGGCGGAAGCCCAGGTCGCCGCACGAATGGACCGACAGAGGATGATGCGGGAGCGGCCGACCGCCCCGTTCAGCTTCATCGTGGAGGAGGCGGTTCTCCGGCGCGGGCTGGGCGGACCGCAGGTGCAGGCGAGCATGCTGGACCACGTGCTCGAACTCACCGCACCGCGCAACGTGACGTTCCAGGTCGTGCCGCTGTGGCTGGAGTTCCACGGCTGCCTGGACGGGCCGGTGCGGATCCTGGAGACGACGGAGGGACGGTGGCTCGGGTACTCCGAGGGGCAGCAGAACGGGCGGCTCATCTCGGACCGGAAAGAGATCAGCCTGCTCTGCCGGCGCTATGAAACACTGCGCTCGCAGGCCCTCAACCCCAAGGAATCCCGGGACCTGCTGGAGCGACTCCGAGGAGAGCTATGAGCAGCGGTACGACGGAACTCACCTGGTTCAAGTCCAGCTACAGCGGCACCCAGGGGGACGACTGCGTGGAGGTCGCGATCGCCGAACAGGCCGTCCACGTACGGGACTCCAAGGACCTGACCCGCCCCGCCTTCACAGTCGGCCGCGAGGGCTGGACCCGGTTCGTGCGCTTCGCGTCGGAACGCTGAGCGACTTCGGGCGCGCCATCCGCCACCGGGCCTCCCCGGCGGCGGACGGCACACCCCGTGCGGCTCACGAGGGGAACGTAGGACGCCACGATGGAAGCGCCTCATCGAACGTCCATGTAGTCAAGCCGAATTGGTGGATGAGCGAGCCGACATCAGCTTCGAGGGGAGTCGGCGGGGGCAGATCTTCGGGCCCCACCACCTCCACTGTGGTCCACTCGCCGGTTGCATACCTTCTCGCCACATGAGTGCTGCGATCGGAGGAGCGCATCTGGCCGCATGCAGCCGAGTAGAGGCGCTGTGCCGCTTGTCGGCTTGCGGCGGGTGAACCATCGTGCGTCGGCGGCTCCCTGTGGGGAAACCTGAACAGCACCTAGTTCTCGGAGACCAGCTCGGCTGTGTACGGATGCTCGCTGATTGCATACGAACTTTCGGAGTCGGCTGTGGTGTTACGCCCCGCAGCCGACGCAAGCACGTGGTCGAGTGACAAGAAGAAGTTGATGGCAGAATCGACACTTCGGATTTCCGGCCAGAGCGAGGTGCTGCACCTTGCCCAAATCTCGTCATGGTCGCGCAGGCTCAGCGCATGGATGATTTCTTCCGGTCCGCGATCTTCCACAGAGCATAGCGTGTGCAAAACGTCATGATCCGTTGTCCCGTCTGAGCAAGGCCACACGAGAGCCCAGGCGGCATCATCGTGCAAAGGGCAGTACGGGTCCTCTCGGGGTGCACTGCCCGGATCATCGCAGTACGGACACAGGTCCCAGGCCACCTCCTGCCGGTACCAGATATTACGCGGGCCATAACCACGGTTCCGCTTCCAGTCTTTTGACTCCAGATACGCCTCGATGGCGGCGGGACCGTGGGAGATGAACGAGGCGATCTGGGTGTCCGATATTTCGTAGGTCACGTATCACGTTTTCTGTCAGGTCGGTCGATGGAGGCTTGACCGGAGGTGAGGCAGGGAGGAGCGGTACGTGCCGAGCTTGCCTCTGTTACCTGGGACATGGCCACGCCTTACGCCTTGTCGGTCGGCGCGTATCCGAGGGCCGCGCGGTTGATGTAGCGATTGCCGAGGTCGTGAACGGGAGCTGGCTTCGGTTTTTGTGCGGCCTTCGCCGTGGACTTCTTCGCAGTGGTCTTCGTGGCCGATTTCTTACCGCCCGCACGTGTGGTGGGCTTCGGCTGCGGCTTCTTGCCGTTCCTCGCGGCCGGCGTGTCACGCGCCGCGTACTTCTTGCGGAGCTGCGAGAGCTGCTCGCGTTCCTGAGTGGTCAGGTTGGCGGGAAGGGCATTGACGAGGGCCCACGCCCTGCTAAGCGCGTAACGTGCCTGCGGCCAGCGCTTTTTGTTGATTGCCGTGCGGGCCACCTCGATGGTCTGCTGCAAGGCTTTGATTTTCGCGGGCTGCCGGCGGGGCATAGGGGACTCGGCTCCGCTGCTGCGCCGCTGGGACGCAGCACGGGTACCCCAGCCCGTGCCCGAGGTCAGGACGACGGTTGAGCGCGGGTTGCTGGTCTGGCTTCGACGTACCACGTGGTGCTGGTTCCTTGCGTGAGGTCAGTCGCCCCTGGGTGGCCGCGCCTGCGACCACCCGGGGGCGGCGGATCAACCGTGCCGGGGCCCCTGGCCGGGGGGCGGTGTGAGGGTGGAGCGGTACGTGCCGGACTCACCCTCGGTGAGCGGGTTATCCAGCGTCAGACCAGTGCTGGCCATCCGGTCGTACTCGGCGAGAACCAGCCGCTTGGTGCGGTACTCACCGAACTTGGCGATCTCGTTGTTCTTCAGGCCACCCGACTCCGACTGGAAGGACTCCAGGATGTAGTCGGTGTCCTCCCGGGAGATCCCGTAGAGGTGGAAGAAGTACGCGTCCAGCTCGGCGCGGAGCTGGGCGCGACGTTCCTCGTCCCACTGGAACGGGTTGCCCCCGTCGCCCAGATCGCGGGCGAGCGGGGTCATGTCGTAAGCGGTGTAGACGAGTTCGAGGACTCGGGGAAGGAGGAAGGGGAGGTGTGGCTCAAGAGTGGCGGGGGCAGGAACTGGAAGCTGCTTCCAGATGAAGAGCCCCATGCTCGTGCTGCCGATCTTCTGACGACTGACGAAGTCGAATACGAGAGAGGACTGAGTGGCGATCAACGCCGCCACCAGCCGAGGTGTCACACAAGGCATCATCAGAGGGAATTTGTGGCCGACGGCCGTGCGCGGGAGGAAGGCCGGGATAGCGGTGCGCTCATCCGTTGCACGGCACACATCGCGCCAGCCCAGCAGCCAGCCATGTGTCCAGTGCACTTCGGTGAGACGCTCATTGACGCCGCGCTCCTCGGTGTCTTTGCCCCGGCGAACCGTGGGGATGGGGCCGTTTTCGAGGATCCAGTATCGAGGATCAGCGCATGCCGCAGGATTTGCCTTCTCCGAGGCGCTGATGCGACGGCGGTCTTCATTGCCAGTACCGGTGTACGAGTTCCAGCGGTGGTCGAAGAGGTGAGCCATCTTGCCCTCATACAGTGGCAGCATCCGCTCCCCGCCGCGCTCGAAGACGTTGCCACACAGCTTCCACCCCTCGGCCTCCAACAGCTCACGGCTGCGGAAAAGGTCGGAGTCATCGGTCATGTTGAAAAGGTTTTTGAAAGCCATGCCCCACGGGTTGCCGTCACGGCGCCCGTCGTTCCACAACACCGGAATGCGCCGATACACGTCGGCCGTGATGTCTGCGTCGCGCTGCGTTCGGAACACGGGAAGGGTGCCTGTGTTCGGGTTGATCCGAGCCAGGTCCTCGGGGTCCAGGGCGAACACCCGGTTCGGGTCCTCCAGATCCGTGATGTCGGACAGGAAGAAACCAATACGACTGGCGTCCGCGTGTGTGGCCCGGCCGGTGAGGGAGAGCAGACAGAACTTGTAGCTGGAGTGCACACTCTCGAACCACTTGCCGCCCTTAGGCAGCGCGGGCGACTTGGGGCGCTTGTTCTCAAAGTCGTACAGCGAAGCCAGAGCTCCCCGCTGGGTGAAGTCCGCGAACAGGTGCTGGGAGCCAGCGCCTGTCGCAATCGCTGTCGGCAGAATCAAGCCGAACCGCCCCTCGGGTGCGACCACGTTCGCCATCCGCTCGGCGAACAGCGTATCCGTCTGGAGGGAGTTGACGCCCTTGACCGTCAGCCCCTTCGCGCACAGCGGGAACACTCCCGAGTCTCCTGCGAAGTGGAACGTTCCCTTGACCGCACGTCGCGCCTGGCGGTACCGCTTCCCGGCCCCCGGGTTTTCCCGTTCCCACTCGGCGATGCGGGTACGGCGGGCCGTGCCGGAGATTTCCGCGATCTCGGGGGCGACCACGCTGAAATACTTCTTGTCCTCGAAGTCGACCTTGTCCCACGGCGGGTTGCCCACCACGCACGAGAACCCACCGGCCCAGCCTGTTGCGGGGTTGACCGAGTTGGTGGTTGTCGAGGCGTCGCCGCCCTCCGGAACCGTGAAAATCTCGGGGAACTCCAGGTGCCAGTGGAAGAAGGCGTATTGGTCGCGCAGGCGCACGATCTCGTCGTGCGTCGACTGTGGTGCCGAGTCGCCCTCGGGGTCCTCCAAGCCCCGGAACACCTTGTGTGTGACGGCCGGCGGCGCGTCCTCGCGCTTGACCCAGACGAAGGCCGCGCACCAGGCGTCCGCCAGGTGCAGGGCGTGCAGGTACTCGGCCGAGGTCGCCCAGTCGCGGTAGGCGGCCTCCATGCGGCGGACGTCGGTGAGGCTGTCGGCCGGAGATGCGGTGATCCGGCGCAGCCCGCGGGCGAAGGAGGCGTTGGCGACCTTCGTCTCCGTCTCGACCTCGAACAGGCCGCCCTGGCCCTCGCGCTCCAGGGCGTTGCGGTTGAGCAACTGCCGCGCCCAGGCGTCGTCGTCGCCTTCGGCCTTCTTGAACGCCCTGTCCGGGATGCCGTCCCGCATCAGAGCCGGGGTCGCGCCGATCAGACCGTTGCCGTGTTTGATGTGCGCGTCCAGGAAGCTGAGAGGCTTGCCCGGCTCCATCGCCTCCAACCACAGCGACACCTTGGCCAGCTCTACGGCCATCGGGTTGAGGTCCACGCCGTACACGCAGCGTGCGACGACCTCGTGGAGGGCGTGGCGTACGGACTCGGCCGTGGGCTCGGGGTTGCGCTCGCGCACCGACGCCACACGCTTGGCGATGCGGCGGGCAGCCGCCACGAGGAAGTGGCCCGACCCGCAGGCGGGGTCGCAGACCGTGAGGGAGAGGAGTTCCTCGACGATCGTGTCGGCGGGATCGGGGCGACCCTCGGCGCTCGCGCGCTGCTCCCCGCGCTTGACGGCGTCGTCTATCACCGGATCCAGCGTCGAGTCGAGGAGAGTCTCGGTGAGCGGGGTCGGGGTGTAGTAACTGCCGGTCTTCTTACGGTCGTTGCCGATGCGGTCGACCAGTTCGAAGGTGCGGTCGGCGGCGCTGTGCTTGGGCACCAGCTCCAGCAGCGCCTCGTACACCGAGCCCAGCTCCTCGGCTCCCATGTGCTGGTAGTCGACGGGACGCCAGCGGGCCGAACCCGTGTCGCGCACGCGCGCCAGATGCTTGACGGCCTCGAACAGATGGCGGTTGGACAGCCGCGCACCGCGCAGGGGATCGTCGGCGGGGTCGTCGTTGAAGAGGCCGCCGAGGCCCTTCAAGCCCAGTTCGGGGCGGCCCTCCTCGGAGCCAAGTGCCTCGATCAGCAGCTCAAGGGCCCGGTACTGGTCGTCGTGGGCGGTGCCCAGGCGGCGCAGGGCGTGGCGGCGCAGGCGGGCGGTCGAGAAGTAGCGGGTGAAGCGCTCGCGGGTCCGCTCGTCCGCCTCGGGATCCAGCAGGGCACCGCGGTCCTCGGCGACGAAGAGGAAGATCATGCGGTAGACGAGCCGCAGCAGCGCCGTCTGGAAGGCGTGGACGTCCAGGCGTTCGCGGAGCTCGTTGTTGTGCGGGTGGCTGAGGAATCCGGTGCCGAGGACGGTCAGGGCGGCCTGGACGCCGTCGCGGAAGTGGTCCAGCGCCCGGCTGCCGGACTCGATGGCGACCGTGCGCCACTTCTCCAGCCAGCACCCCGAGGGCGCCGCGCCCTCGGGGACCTCGAAGCGGGAGGCGTGCAGCACGCAGTACAGCAGCACGAACTCGCTGAACAGCTCGCCGTCGAAGATCGCCTCCAGGTCGAAGTCGACGTAGGCGGCGGTGGCGAAGGACGAGGAGTCGCGCAGCAGGCGCAGGCGGCGGCCGTTGGTGAGGACGGCCCACAGGTGGGCCTCGGTGCGGTTGAGGCAGTCCTGGAGCATGGACTGCGGCGGGACCTGCCCGGCCGCCGGGCGCTTGTCCAGCTCCTGGTTCCAGGGGATGAGGTGGACCAGGGCCGGGCCGTGGCGGTGGGAGACGGGGAAGCGCCTGTCGGGGTCGGAGTCGGCGGCGACGCCCGCCGTGCCGATCTCGGTGAGCGCGCCGAAGTCCAGCTTGCGGAAGAGCTGGGAGAGCCAGTCGGTGCCGGCCCGGCCGGTGGGGTCGGCGGCGGGCGCGCCCGTGACCGGGTCGGAGGGCAGGGCGGCGCGCAGCTCGCGCCAGAGCGGCTTGAGGTACTCCCAGGCGCGCTCGGCCTCGTCGCGCACGGGGATGGATGCGGGCAGGCCGTAGTCGGCGGACTTGGTGCCCGGCAGGTTCCGCGCCTCGGCGATGCGCAGCAGCATGTCGGCGGGGAGCAGTCCGCCGACCGTGGTGACGGCGGTGAAGGCCAGGGCGGTGCGGGTGGCGGCGGCGGACATCAGGCTTCGGCTCCGGAGGCGGTAGAGGCGGCGGCAGAGGAGACGGCAGGGGCGGCGGGCGGCAGGTAGACGTACACGCCCAGCACGTCGGCGGGCTCCTGGGGCACGACCTTCAGGCCGCGGACGATCTCCTCGTTGGCCTTGCGCACGCGGCGGTGGGAGGCGTCGAGTTCGGCGGCCAGGTGCCTGCCGTACTCGGCCAGGTGACCGGCCAGCTCCGGCAGGGCGTCCAGGTCGCGGGTGATCTGGTTGCGGGCCCGCTGCTCGTGGGTGTTGGCGGTGGCGCGGGCGGTCAGGAGGGCGGCGGCCGCGTCGTCGTCCAGCCAGCGGGCGCGCTGCGGCAGGCCCTCGTAGGCCAGCAGGCGGGCGTCCTCGGCCACCAGCTGCCGCTCGCCGGTGCGGGAGGGCAGGGTGAGGTGGAAGCGGTAGCGCACCAGCAGCAGCGTGGTGCGGACGGTGACCGCGTCGGTGGTGACCACGCCGCAGCGGCGGGCCGGGCGGGGGCCGAGGGCGTTCACGTCCAGGGCGGAGTCCAGGACGTAGGAGGCGACGGCGCCGATCGCCGGGTCGGTGCGGACCAGGGCGACCTCGCCGCGGGCGACGGCGGGGGAGGAGCGGAAGGGGATCTCGCGGTCCTCCTCCACCAGCCGACCGCCCAGCGTCGCGGCGAGCGCGTCGCGCAGGCCCGCCGGGGTGCCGCCGACCTGGGCGGTGAAGTCGCCGCTGCCGTCGCGCGGATCGCGCACCAGGGCGTCCAGGTCGCGCAGCGCCTCCAGGGCGAACTCGCGGACCTCCCCGGCGCCGCCGAGCGCGGCCCGTACGGCGGCGACCTCGCGGGCCACCTCCTCGGGGTGGATGGCGCGCTGGGCGTACTTGGAGCGGGAGGTCTTCTCCCGCTCGGCGGCCGAGGTCCACTCGCGCTCGACGCGCTCGAAGGACTCCTGGTGGCCGGGCAGGTCGAACAGGCTCTCCTGGCTGCCCTGCCGCCCGTGCAGCAGCAGCCACTCCACCACGGCGTCGGTGACGCCGGAGGCGGTCTCGTCGGGGACGGAGACGGAGATGCCCAGGTCCTTCTTGATCTGCCGGTGCTTCTTGAACAGCACCTCCAGCACCTTGCCGTCGATGCCGTTGTCCTCGCCGTACATGGTGATGACGCGGACCTGGTCGCGCCGCTGGCCGTAGCGGTCGACGCGGCCCTCGCGCTGGTCGTGGCGGGTGGGGTTCCAGGCCAGGTCGTAGTGGACGACGGCGTCGAAGTGGTGCTGGAGGTTGACGCCCTCGGACAGGCAGTCGGTGGCGATCAGCACCCGGCGCACGGCCGGGTCGCCGGACTCCGCGGACTCGGCGGCGAGTTGCTCGATGCGCTCGATGCGCTGCTGCGGGGAGAGGGTGCCGGTGACGGCGGCGATCTTCGTCTTCTTGCCGAGTTTGCCGTCGAGCTGGTCGGCGAGGTACTCGGCGGTGGGGATGTAGCGGCAGAAGACGATCGGGTTGTAACCCTTGGTGATCAGATCCTTGAGGTGCCGGGTGAGGGCCTTGAGCTTCGCGTCCTCGGCCGGGCCGGTCAACTGCTCGGCACGCTCGGCCAGTTCCAGCAGCCGGGCGCCCGCGTCGTCGGTCTCGGCGGCGCCGGGCGCGACGTCCATGCCCTCCAGGCGGTCGTTCTCGGCGGAGTCGGCGGCCACCGGGGCGCCCAGCACGTCAGCCTCGTGCGCGGTGCGGGCGGCGGCGGACTCCGAGCGGGTCCTCAGGGTCTGCGCGGCGGCTGCCGGGGAGGAGACCATCGAACGCAGCAGCGCGATCACCGACCACCAGGCGATACGGGCCTCCCGACGGCCCTGCTCGCCGGCCGCCTCGACCCGGTCCTTGGCGTAGGCGATGGCGTCGTCCAGCAGCGCCCGGTAGGCGGGGGTGAGCCGGTAGGGCTCGTCCTTGGTCCAGCGGTCCGACGGGAAGGCGGTGCGCTCGGCCAGGGAGTCGTCGGCCAGCCCGTCCTCGCGGGTGAGGTAGTCGCGCACATCGGCGCGCTTGCGGGCCACGAAGTGCTCGGCGAGCTTCGCCCGCCCGGCGGCCGTCTCCAGGTCCAGCGTCGCCAGCTCGGGCCGCACCAGGCCCAGCAGGTTGCGGAACGCGGACTCCTTGCCGGAGTGCGGGGTGGCCGTCAGCAGCAGCAGGTGGCGGTCGGCGTCGGCGGAGACCTTGCGCAGCAACTCGTAGCGGAGCTGGTTCGTGGCGGAGGACGCGCCGCCCTGCGTGGCGTCGTCGGCGGCGACGCAGGTGTGGGCCTCGTCGACGATCACCAGGTCGGGGCAGTGGCGGACGAAGTCCTCGCGGTGGCGGGTGGACTTGATGAAGTCCGTGGAGATGATCGTGAACGGGTGCTTGTCGAACAGGGACTGGCCCAGCTCCAGGCCGCGCTCCAGACGCGACACCGTGGAGGCCAGCACCAGTTCGGCGTCGATGCCGAACTTCTCCCGCAGTTCGCCCTGCCACTGCTCGGCCAGCGCCGGGGAGCACAGCACCGCCAATCGGGACGCCTCGCCCTGCGCCAGCAGCTCCTTGGCGATCAGGCCCGCCTCGACCGTCTTGCCGATGCCGACGTCGTCCGAGATCAGCAGCCGCACGGTGCGCTGCCGCAGCGCCATCAGCAGCGGCACCAGCTGGTAGGCACGTGGCTCCACGGCGATCGACGCCAGCGAGCGGAACGGGCCCGCGCCCGACCGGAAGCCGATGCGCAGCGCCGTGCGCAGCAGACCGGCGGCGCGCTGGTCACCCAGGTCGTCCGGGCTCGGCGGCGCGAACTCGGCCGGGCGCACCTCCTCGAAGGAGGGGAAGACGGCCGCGATGTCGTCCTCGCTTCCCCCCAGGGGACGCAGCACCAGCATGTCGGGGGCGCTCTCGGGCAGCACCACCCATTCGCGTCCGCGGGCGGCGACCAGCGAGCCGGCCGTGTACGTGGGACTCATGAGATGTATCGGTTCCTCGGGATCGAGAGGGTGGGCGGGGTGGTCAGCGGAGGTGGAAGTAGGCGGCGTGGTGGTCGACGATGGCGTCCCAGTCCGCGTCCGCCGGGAAGCGCAGGACGTCCCAGCCGGCCTCCTCCAGGCGGTAGCCGGCCTCGACGTCGCGGGTGGAGTCGGCCGGGCGGCCGGGGACGTCGACGAACACGGCGAGGTCGGCGCCGTCCAAGTGGAAGACCAGGTCCGGGCGCGCTGCCGCCGTGTCGACGAAGGCGCCGACCTCGTCGGGCAGCCGGTAGCCCTTGGCGCGCAGCCAGCCCAGCAAGTCGCCCTGGGCGACGAGAGCCGCCAGGTCCGCCTCCACCGGGGTCGGCGCCGGGGCCGGAGCGCTCCCGGCCGCGGTGGCGCCTTCGGACGCAGCCGGCGCGGTGTTCGAGGTGCTCGTGTTGCCGGCCGCCGGGGCGAGCCGGCGGAACCGCTCGCTGCGGGATTCACCCCGGTCCTCCCGCTCGGTGCGGGCCCGGGCCAACCGCAGCAGCAGCGGACGGGCGGCGTGCCGGCTCAACCGGCGGTGGTGCGTCTGGTTGGCGTACGTGAGCAGGCAGGCGTAGCAGCCGCGGGCGCACTTCTCGTCGTCCGCCGGCCCGCCTTCGTCCTCGCCGCTCTCCGGGTCGAAGTGGCAGATCTCCAGGGCCGTCCGGGCGGCCTGGGCGAGGGCGTCCTTGTCGTGCTGGATGCGGCGCAGCACACCCGCGCCGCCCTCGGCGGCCTCCGTGAACAGCATGCGGCGGCGCGGGCCGTCGTCCGGAGGCAGCAGCTCCGCGGTCAGCTCCGAGTCCTCCAGCTCGAACGCCGCCTCGATGCCCCGCTCCAGCGCGTACAGCAGCGACAGGGCCACCGGCTCGGGCTGCGGCTCGTCCAGGGTGACCACCAGGATGTTGCGGCGGTCCTCCACGTACGGCAGGACCCGCTTCTTGCGGCGCTTCTCGTTGCCGTCCTCGTCGACCACCGGCATGCCGGTGCCCTCGATGGCGTCCGCGGCGGCCCGGTCGTTGAGCCAGCGGCCGTCACCCAGGTCCAGCCAGTAGCCGTCCGGCTCGCCCTCCTTGTCACGGACGCGGCCGAGGTTGGTGATGCGCACGGTCGCCGAGTCGCCGTAGTCCAGGTCGAGGACGGGCACGCCGTCGGCGTCGGCGACATGGGAGGTGAGGCGCCCCTTGCGGGCGCCGTGGTCCTGGAACGCGTACGAGGTCTCCAGACGGAAACCGGCCCGGCGGCGCTCCTCCTCGTCGGAGGAGATCCGCTCGCGCGGCGTGGTGTACACGGTGTGCAGGTGGAGCAGGCCGGTGCGCTTGCCCCGCAGCGACTCACCGCACATCACGCAGACGTCGGAGCCGACCTTGACGTCGTAGTGGTAGCCGCAACCGTCGCAGCGCCTGGCCTCCGAGGTGGCCAGGTCGCCCGAGGCGTCCGGCGGCAGCTGCACCCGCGTGACCTGGTAGCGGGCCCCCTCGTGGTAGATGAGCGCGCCGGGGCCGAACTCGCGGATCGCCAGGAACCGAGGACGCTGCAGGTAGTCGCCGTCGGCGTTGCGGCGGTTGCCGGAGCGCGGGATGTACGCGGCCAGCGGCAACCGCGGGAAGCTGTAGCCGGGCAGGAACCCCTCGGACGCCAGGTAACGGTAGGGGTTGAAGTCGCTCATCACCGACTTGCTGTCGGTGGACCGGTTCAACAGCAGGTTCGTCTGCGTCTCGGCCTCCCGGCGACGGGTGCGCGCCCGGCTCTGCTCGCCCGGGGAGAGGGTGTGGTCGACGACGCGCTTGTTCTGCTCGTACTGATCGATGACAGCCGCCCGGAACAGGTCCCGCCACCGGTCGAAGGAGGCGTCGAACTTCTCCGGGGCCCGCTCGATGCGGTCCTCGATCCACTCGTCGTACCACCAGGTGGTGGCCTCGAAGTCCGCGATCAGCGGAGCGAGGACGGTACGGGCGGCGGCGACCGCACGCCGGCGGGCGCCCTCGTCCAGGGACAGGTCGCGTACGTGGGGGAGGAGCGGCAACGGCATCCGCGGATCGGGACGGTCGCCGCCGTCGGGGTCGTAGGCGACGTCGATGACGTCCGGGATCGCGGTCCCGAGCTTCATGCCGGTCTCCGCCAGCCAGATGCCCTGCAGGTGGGAGCGGACCAGGTCCTCGTTGGCCAGGTCCAGGCGCGGCGGGGCCACCTGCCCCGACACCATGTCCTGGGAGCGGCGGAAGTAGTACTGGTCGTGGCTGTTGCCCGTCGCGCAGTACGTGGTCACCAACGCGGGCTGACCCGAGCGGCCCGCCCGGCCCGAGCGCTGCGCGTAGTTCGCCGGGGTCGGCGGCACGTTGCGCATCATCACCGCGTTGAGCGAGGAGATGTCCACGCCCAGCTCCATCGTCGGCGAGCAGTACAGCAGGGGCAGTTCGGCATCGCGGAACTGCCTCTCGCGCTCCAGCCGGTCCTCCGGGGTGACCTGCGCGGTGTGCTCCCGCGCGTACAGACCGGCCAACTCGGCGGCCGCCGTGCGGTACAGATCGCGGAAGAACGGGTTGACGCGCGGGCCCTCACCGCTGCTGTAGGTGCGCGCCAACGGGTCGACCGCGCCCCGCACGCCGTCCCCGGCCCGCCAGACCAAGGCGGCCGCCGACACCCGGTAACCGGTGCGCTTCCGCTCCGCACGGCGGCGGTACGCCGGGCCGGAGTGCTCGGGGGCCGCCTCCACCTCGCGCACCAGCTCCGCGTCCCGCAGCACCTTCAACAGGTCCTCGATGACGGTCTGGACGTCGTCCAGGGGAAGGTCGCGCAGCTCCGGCATGTTACGCCGCAGGTACTTGCCGAACTTGCCGCGCGCCGACAGGAACAGCGCGGAGCGCTCCATGCCCGGCCGCGACCCGTACGGGTAAGCGGTTCCGACAGCCGGCCGGTCGCTGTCACCCAGGACCCACGGCCCAGTCAGGCGCTCCTCGCTCGCCCGCTGCAGGGCGTCGAAGTCGTCGCGGAAGTACTGCACGTCGATGGCCAGGGCACGCCGCATGAAGTCGAGCAGCGTACGGGCCACCTCCTCGCGCAGCGCCGGGTCGGCGTCGCGCAGCACGGCGTGGACGGACTGCCAGCGCTCGGACCGGGCGGCGATCCAGTCCAGGTCCTCGTAATCGATGCGCAGCAGTCCCGTCTGCTCCAGGTTCGGCATCGTGATGCGCCAACCGCGCTCCAGGTCGCGGTAGAGGCGATACCCGACAACGTCCCGGAAGACCTTCGCAGCCCTGCGTTCCATGGACGGGGGCAGGTCCGTACCCGCCGCGTACTCACGGGGCGTCAGGCCCATCACCTCGGTGACGGCCTCGGCCAGGTCGTCATGGCGCAGCCCCTCCTCACCCGCCCGCACCGCGGCCTGGTACAGGGCGCCGCGCAACTGGGTCACCTGGGTGAAGTCGTTGAAGTGCCCGGCCTGAAGTGAGGCGTCCTGCCGGTTGTCGACGAAGGTGAGGAGCTTGCGCGCCTCCTTGCCCAGACTCTCCTCGGGCACCGCCCGCAAGGACTTCACGATCGACGCGGAGATCAGCGAGGTGGCCGAGGAGCGGCCCTCTTGGTCCAGGGTGGCCAGCTTGGCGAAGTCCCGGCCGCGGGTCTGCTCGTAGGAGACCTGGCAGTGCACGCAGAACAGGAACGGCGCCGGGACGAACGCGGCTACCAGACCCTCGCCCGACTCGTTGCCGTGGGCGTCCACGACGACGCGCTTGGGCACCCGGGGCCGGTGGGACTTCTTGACGACCATCACGCCCTGCGCATCCGGCTCGAGCCACGACTCCGGCAACCGCCGGTCGTCCACGGCCTTCTGCGGATCGGCCGGCCACTCGTAGTCCTCTCCGGGCATGCCCAGATACAGGTAGCCCTCGCCCTCGCGGCCCCCGGAAGCGGAGGTGTCCCGGCGCGGCTCGTACCGGAATGCGCCGTCCTCCTCGGTGCGCCAGACGGTCAGGTACTCCTGGCCGCACTCGCGGCAGAACGCCAGCGGGAACAGCGGCTTGCCGTCGCTGTCCGGCTGCTCCAACTGGTAGGTGCGGGTCAGCGGCCGGGTGAGCGGGTCCTCCAGCGTCGTGTAGACGGTGTCGCCCTTGGAGAGGAACTGGTGCAGCCGGAACGCGAACAGCGGCCGCTCCGTCACCGGATGCTTGGCCTGCGCACCCGCCTCCAGGGTCGTCCGGATCGCCTCGCGCACGCTCTCCTCGGCCACTCCGGAGGCGGCGGCCAGCTCGGCTGCCGCCTCCTCCAGAGTGCTCGGGGCGCGGCGGCGCAGCCGTCCGGTGCCCTCCTCGCGCTCCAGCCCGAACCGGGACTCCACCCAGCGGGCCAGCGGGTCCTGCGTCAGCGCCTCGTACGAACGGGGCGCCGCCGGCACCCGCAGCCGCTCGGGCGGCACGGTCTCCGGTGCCTCCTCGGTCGCACGGACCAGAGTCTCGCCAATGACCCGCTTCGGCAGCACGGTCGTACCGAACAGCCGACCGGCCACCCTGGCCACCTCGCGCTGCTGGTCCTCCCAGGAGCCCTCGGTGGACATGGTCGCCGAGGTGCCGATGCACTGCAGGGTCGCCGAGGCCCGGCAAGCCTCACGGACCCGGCGGATCAGGAACGCCACGTCCGCACCCTGCCGGCCCCGATAGGTGTGCAACTCGTCGAAGACGAGGAACTGCAACCCCTCGGCCATGCGGATCAGAGTGGACCGGTCGTCCGGCCGGGTCAGCATCAGCTCCAGCATCACGTAGTTGGTCAGCAGGATGTCCGGGGGATTCCGGCGCAGCTCGCGGCGGTCCTCGTCGGACTCCTGGCCGGTGTAGCGGGCGAAGGTGACCGGCTCGCGGCCCTTCCCGAACCCGTGACGCAGATACTTCTCCAACTCCCCCAGCTGAGAGTTGGCCAGCGCGTTCATCGGGTAGACGACGATCGCGCGCACCCGGCCCCCCGCATCAGGCCCCGCCGCCTGACGCTCCTTCAACACTCGGTCCACGATGGGGACGATGTACGACAGGGACTTGCCGGAACCGGTGCCGGTGGTGAGCACGTAGGAGTCGCCCGCCTGCGCGGCCTCGATCGCCTGCCGCTGGTGGAGGTGGAAGGTCAGCGGCCGACCGTCCGGGCGTGACGAGGTCTCCTTCTTGCCGGCCTGGAAGATCTCCGCGCACTTCGGGTGCAGTATTCCGTCCCGCACGAGGTCGGTGACCTGGCCGCCGTCGGCGAAGAACGGGTTCAGCGACAGCCACGGGTCGGGCCACTGCGACTTCGCCGCCAGGTCGTCCTCGACGAAGCCGGCGATCCGGGCGTCCCGGATCACCGTCCCGCTCTTGGTGAAGCTCTCGTACTCGCTGATCAGGTCGGCATGGATGCCGAAGACGTCCATCGCCTCGGGCAGACGCGGCTCCCTGCGCGGCACGGGCGCCGCCGCAGCGGGGGCAGGCTCGGGGAGCAGAGCGCGCAACCGCGCCACCGGGTCCATCACCCGCCAATAGGGAGCCAGCAGGGCGGCCGTGTCGTCCGGCGCGAGCGCGAGCGGAACCAGCGCCTCACGGACCAGAGCGGCGTTCTCGGGCCGCAGCTCGGCGTCCTTCTCCAAGAGGCGATCCACCAACCGGACCAGCTCGGCCGGCAGGTCCGGACGCACCAGGGTCAGCTGCGGCGGCTGCTCGCGCTGGTGCTGTTCGGAGAGTTCGTAGGGGGTTCTGGCAGAGAAGGGCGGCCGCCCGATCAGCAGCTCGTACAGGATGCAGCCGAGCGCGTAGAGGTCCGCAGGGGCGGATACCCGTTCGGCACGGAACTGCTCGGGAGCCATGTAGCGGGCCGTGCCGACACTGACGCCCGTGCTGGTCAGCCGCGTCTGGTCGGGATCATCGACGATCGAGCCCATGCCGAAATCGAGGACCTTGACGGTGCCGTCGCGGACCAGCATCACATTGGCAGGCTTCAGATCGCGATGGACGACCCCGGCGGTGTGTGCGGCGGCGAGACCGGCGGCGATCTGCGCCCCGACAGCGGCGACCCACGAGACGGGAAGCTGAGGCTCCTCATCGATGAGGTCCGCGAGCGGATGGCCGTCCAGCAACTCCATGGCCAGGTAGGGCAGGCCGCTGCCGCCCGGCTTCTGATCCACGCCACCGTCGATCAGCAGGGTGAGGTTCGGGTGCCCCTGGGAGAGCATGCGCATGATCCGCACTTCGCGGCGGAAGCGGTCGATCTCCTTGCTGGCCCCCGAGGTATCGACCGCGATCCCGGTCCGGCCGCGCAGCACGGTCTTGATCGCGACCTCTCGGTGAGGAGAGTCAGGGGCGGCCCGAAGATCTTCGGCCCGGTGCACCTCACCCATGTTCCCGCGCCCCACGATCCCCGTGATCCGGAATCGCCCGTCGACCGTTTCCAGGCTCACTGCCCCTCCCCGTTTCACCCATCGCATGCAAGGCGAGTAAACCCCCGCAGGGAGCGTACACCTTTCACTCCTCACCGAGAACGATACATCCGTTGACTCAGTCAACGCATCATGGTTCATGAGGATTTGCGAGTGGACGATGCGCAGCGCTGGGTGTGCACGGAGAAGGTGCATCGGTGCCACGCGTGAGATGCCGGCTCCGCCGGCCCGGAAACTGTCTGCCGCGCTCGTCACCACTCCCGAGGAGGCCCGCCCCGCCGGTGCGAGCCGAGTGGTCGTTCCCATGTGAAGGCGACGAACTCCTGTTGCCGACCTCCCGACGGCGTCCGGGGAGGGCGTCGGCGCCGATGACGCCTTGGTGGCTGGTGGGGTGGTAGCTCTCGGACTGCTCGGCGGTGGCGCGGTCGCGGGTGGGCACCAGTGCGCCGTCCGTGACCGGCGCCGCGCCCTTGTGAGGCCTTCGCCGAGGCTTGGGGTGCGAGCGGCGGCCCGAGGTTGTCGACGATCCGGTCGGCCGCGGACTTGTCAGACGCCGAACAGTGGGCGAGCTGCCTCCGGATGGGGTTGTGCGCCAGTCCGCGACCACCAGCAGCACCCGGTCCCGGAGCGGCAGTTACTACAGCTGATCCTTGCGGACCGGATCAGCGCTTCCGCGCCGTGGCGCGGTGGCCAGCTTGTCGAACTGCCGCAGGCTCAATCCGGTGAACGGGGTCGCCCAGGAGGGCTCCGACGCCGTGTTCGACCAACGACAACACAATCATTTCACCTGTGACCAGCAGCTATGGGACGCCAATCAGTTCAAGGGGCGGTCCGTCTGCGGGTGGATCACCTCTTCGGCACGTGCAGCAGGGCCGAGCCCCGTGCGACAGGGTGCGTCGCGCACCTCAGTTCAGCGCAGTTGCGATCACGTCCACGACCCGACCGCCGCTCGCCCCGACAAGGCCGGGGTGTCCGGCGGCACCAACGGTTGCATGCGCCGTAACACCCATCACCTGCCATCCGTCCACGTCCAGCGCCTCTTCGACGCCCAAGTTGCCGGCGTCTCCGCACCCGGCTCCAAGCCGTGGCCGCCGAAGGCCTCCAGGAGCCGTCCGGGAAGGTCGCGGTCGGCCCCCCAGAAGTGACCACGGCCCCGCTCCGGAGCCCGGTGAGGACGGCGCCGCCCCACGGCCGCCGGGGGAGTCGGACTCCGGTGGCTCTCCACACCGGTCCCGGGCAGACGGGTCAGGGGGCGGGCGTGTGCCCACCGTGCCATCCGTGTTCCGGTCCCGTCGCCGGGCGTGTCGTCGCCGGCGCCGTCCCTGACTGCCGTACCGGCGGCCTCGGCGCTCTGGCGCTCCGCCGGCGCGCCTCGGTCCGCCGTCCACACCATCGGGGAAGCTTCGCGCCGCCGTTCGTGCCACACGGCGAGGACCTGGGCGTGCTGGAGCCGGGGCAGCGGGCCTGCCGCAGCGCATCAACCGGCAACCACCCCCCCGGTGCGGCTGCCGATCAGCCTCACCGGGCTCTCGCCGCCCACCACCGTGCTGGTGCACCGGCTGCTGAAGCCCCGACGATTGCTGGTCATCACCTCGCACAACGCGCGGGGCAGCATCGAGGCGATCGGGAAACGGGTGGCGGTGCCGGGAGGATGCGGTACCAGGACTTCAGGCACGCGCTGGCGGCACCCGCCTACCCGCTGGGGATCTACCGCGTGGTGCGCACCGAGCCGGAGGAGTTGGAGAAGCTCGAAGAGGAGCGGCCGTACACTGTCATCGACATCATCGGCGGCGGAAAGCGATGGGCGTCGCGGCAGCTCGGGCTGAACCTGTGCCGGTCGACAGCGACTACGATCCGGTGCGACTCAGGCCGGTGCCGGGGTCCGACCGGCTGCCGCCCCGGCCGGATCGCTCGTGTCCGACCTTGTGGGGAGCCGCCATGGGACGTCTGCCTGACCTGCTGGGATTTCCTCGGCTGCTGCGGCACTACGCTGCGACCGCGGTTGGCCTTCCGGCCGACGACGAGATGGCGTTCGACGCCCCGGAACCGCGTGTGCGGGCGGCCTGCGACGCCCTGCGGCAGGGGCGGTACGCCCCCGCGGAGGAGTTGCTCGCGGTCACCCGCGCGGAGTCCGACTGGGCCGCCCGGGCCGATGCCGCCAGGGCGCTCGCGGAGGCCCTGCTCGACAGCCCCGGCCAACTGGACGACTGGTGCGCACGGAAGCCCCGCGACCGTGACCTGGCTCTCGTCCGCGCCGAGGCGGCCGTCGCACACGCCTGGTCGGTACGGACCGGGGCGCGGGCCTCGGAGGTTTCGGCCGAGCAGTTCGCCGGCTTCCGCGCGCTTCTCGCCGACGCCGTGCCGGTCCTCGAAGAGGCGGTCGCCCTGAACCAGGGGGATCCCACGCCGTGGGTCGCCGTCCTCCGGCACGACACCGGGGCCGCTGCGTCCCGGGAGGACTTCGAGGACCACCTCGCGAGCGCCCTGGCGACGGACCCCCACAACTGGGCCGTCCACGCGCGCGCCGTGCAGTTCCTCGCCGCCAAGTGGTACGGCTCCCACGAGGAGATGTTCGCGTACGCCGAACGGGTCGCGGCCGCGAGCCCGGAAGGCCACTACCTGCGCGGCCTGCCGGTCGTGGCACTGTCCGAACTCGTCCTGGACGAACGGCTGGACGGCGACGCGGCGACCAAGTACGGGCCGATCGGCCAGGACCGTGTGGACGCCGCGATCGCCGCCGCCCGCGCCCTCTCGGCGGCCCGCCCCGCCGGCGATCCGCAACCGGCCCGCGTCCGCAACCACCTGGCCTGGGCGATGATCCGCGACGGCCGGCCGGCCACCGAGATCCTTGACGTCTTCCGGGCCATCGGGCGGCACGTTACCGCCTTGCCGTGGGATTACCTCGGCGGGCTGCCGACGTTCCTGGAGCTCCGTAAGGGAGTGCGCGCCCAAGTAGCCCGTGACACCCCGTTCTTCGGCGGCACGGTGCCCTCGCCGCAGACGGCGACGGCCGTTGCGGACGCGGGCGGCGCCCGCCGGGAGCTCGCCCTGGTGCCTGCGACGGCCGCGCAGGTCGCCAGGGCCGTGCTGCTCACCGGCGTCGCCTACCGCACGGCGCCGCTCGGCAAGGGCATCACCCTCCTCGAGACCGCCCCCTCACAGGAACCGGACGCCAGAGGGCGCGGTGGGCGGCGCGGCCTGCGCCGTGCCCTCCTCGGTGAGGGCGACCTCGAACGGCTCGCCCGGTCGTTCACGACCGGCGAGCCCTGGCCCGTGCTCGTCGTATCCCGGTACGTCGACCGGTACGGACTGATCCTGGTGCGCGACCGCAAGGTCTTGGCGTCACATTTCTGGCAGGGACCCGAGGGGATCCCGGCCCGGCAGGAGACCGCCGAGACCGCCGCCGCTCTCACGTCGGCCTTCCCCAAGGCCGACGAGCGCCTCGTCGCTGCCGCGCTGCGCGACCCCGGTACGGACCGCGCCCCGCTCGACGCCGCCCTCGCGGCGCTGCGACTGCCGGCGCTGCCCGCGGAGTACGGCGAGGGGTACGAAATCCTGGCCGACGTGCCGGAGGCGCAGGTCGTCGCCAAACGCTCCCTGCGCGCCGCCTTGCGGGAGTCGCTGCGCGACGGCCCGTCGGACGCCTCCCGCGAACTGCCGCCGCTGGGTCCGTGACGGCGGACGGGAACCGCACCGAACCCCCTGGGCCCGGCCGCGGCGCCGCCCGCGGGCCGGCGCCCCGGAGGCGGAGGCGTCCGCGCCCGCTGCGGTCAGGGGGGAGAGAAGCCGTCTCCGGATCACCGTGTGGGCGCAGCAGTACATGATCGCCACCGGCCGGGCAGCCGGTGTACGGCAGGGTGCGGGCCGGCGGTCGGGCGAAACCGTCGTGGGCCGCACGGGCGCCCACCTTACCGAGGCCGAGCCGTACGTGCAGTGTGCCGTCCTGACCGTCGGCTCGACGTCGATGCGGGTGCCGGCCGCCTCGGCGACTTCGCCGCACCACGCCCGGGTCTCCTCCGGCACGCCGAGGTGAACCGGGAGCGCATGGAGGAGTCTTTGAAGGACCGTGCCGTGCGACGCTCCGAACAGCCACGTGGCAGTGGTCCCGGACATCGGCAGCGGATATCCGCGAAGGAAGCCCCGCGCCGGCCTCGAACGGAGGCGGGGCGCCTTGTCCGCGTACGACAGAGACGTAATCATCTGCAGATCCCCTGCGGGCCTGCCCGGAAACCGGCTCGGTGCCCAACAGCCCGGTGTGCGAGAGTAGTTGGCTGACCAGCGGGGGTCGGTACGGAACAGCGGGGGGCGCTCGTGGCGGTGGTGCTGCCGGACGGTGTGGATGCCATCTTGGACCTGATCGGGGTGGGCTGGCCCAACGTCGACGAGGACGCCTACCGCGACATGGCCAAGGACCTGCGGGACTTCGCCGACGACGTCGACAAGGACGCCCACGCCGCCCACCAGAGCATGAAGCGGCTGGTCTCCTCCGGCCAGAGCGAGGCGCTGACCGCCCTGAACGGCTACTGGGGCAAGGTCAAGGACAAGCACCTGGCCGACCTGGCCGACGCCGCCCGCATCTTCGCGAACGCGATGGACGCCGCGGCCGACATCATCGAGGGCCGCAAATGGGTCGCCATCGGGGAGCTGACCGCGTGCGCGGCCTCGGCCGGGATCTCCCTGGCCGCCGCCCCCTTCACCGCCGGGCTCTCCACTCTGATCGGCGCCGGCGCGATCCAGGCCTGCCGCATCGCGGTCAAACGGGCGATCAAGGAGATGACGGAGCTGGCGGTCGAGCAGATCGTGACCGCCATGACCGAGCCGGCGGTGAAGTCGCTGGAGAACATGGCCGCCGACCTGGTCGTCCAGCTCGCCGCCAACGGCCTGGGCCTGCAGGAAGGCGTCGATGTGCGCCAAGTGGGCGATGCCGGCAAGGAAGGCTTCCACGACGGTGTCCAGTCCGGCAAGGAATCCCTGCACCTGGCCTCCGCCGACAGCCCCGGTGCCGGACTGCCCAACCTGGGCGGACTGATCGGCGCCCTGGACCTCGACGAAGACGAACACGACCGGGCCGCGACCAAACTCAACGGCGTCGCCACCTCCCTCAACGGCTCCACCACCGGACGGCTGACCCGGGCCAAGTCCAACCACAACCGCACCCGCGGCAGCGACGGCATCGCCCAGTCCATCGACACCGTCGCCGACAAGATGATGACCTCCCTGGAGAAGGCCACCAGACAGCTCGGCGACCACCTCGGCGGCGCCCTCCCCAAAGGCGTGCGCAACATCTCCACCAGCCACCGGGAGAACGAACGCCGCACCAAGGACAGGTTCGACTCCCTCAAGACCCCCGACGCGGACACCGGCAAGGGAGGGCCCGGCCCGAGCGGCTCCCCCGCGCGGCGCGACGGCAGCGGCCCGGCCCCGCACCTCAAACCCGACTCGCTGCGCACCGTCACGTCCGACCCGCGCACCCACAGCATCCCGCTGAACAAGACCGAGTGCGCGACCGACCCCGTCGACGTGGCCACCGGCGAGATGATCCTGGCCCAGACCGATCTGGACCTCCCCGGCATCCTGCCGCTGGTGCTGCGCCGCACCCACCTGTCGAACTACCGCTGGGGGCACTGGTTCGGCCGCTCCTGGGCGTCCACCCTGGACGAGCGGCTGCACGTCGACGGCGACGGCACGGCGGTGTGGGCGCGCGAGGACGGCTCGCTGCTGACCTACCCCACAGTGCCGGAGCCGGGCGGGGCGCCGGTGCAACCGGTGGAGGGGCCGCGGCTGCCACTGGTCCGCGTCCTGGACGAACCCGGCGTCGCCTTCGCGGTCACCGATCCGCACACCGGGTGGAGGAGGTGCTTCGCCGCAGCCGAGCTGCCCGGCAGCGTCTTCGACGCCCCGGCGTTCTGCCACCTGGTCGCGGTCGAGGACCGCAACGGCAACCGCGTGGACATCGTCCGCGACCCGGACGGCACGCCGACGGCGGTGGTCCACACCGGCGGCTACCAGGTCCAGGTCGCCACCGCCCGCCTCGGCGACCACGGCCCGGTGCGGGTGACCGGCCTGGCCCTGCACGACCCCGGTGCCCCGGGCGGCTCGGTGCCGGTCCTCTCCTACGGCTACGACGCGGCCGGGAACCTGGACGCGGTCGTCAACTCCTCCGGCCTCCCGCTGCGCTTCACCTACGACGACGCGGCCCGCATCACCTCCTGGACCGACCGCAACGACTCCACCTACCGGTACGTCTACGACGACGCCGGCCGGGTGGTGGAGACGGCCGGGCCCGAGGGCATCCTCTCCTCCACCTTCGACTACGGCGTGAACGAGGCGGGGAACCAGGTCACCCGCTACACCGACGCCACCGGCGCAGTCACCGTCTTGGAGATCAACGGGCTCCACCAGGTCGTCGCGCGAACCGATCCGGCCGGCCACACCGTCCGGCAGACCTGGGACCGCTGGGACAACCCGCTGACCTACACCGACGCGCTCGGCCGCACCACGAGCTGGACGTACGACGACGCGGGCAACGCCATCGCGATCACGCTGCCCGACGGCAGCACCGCCACGGCCCGCTACAACGACCTGAACCTGCCGGTGGAGATCACCGGCCCGGACGGCACCGTCTGGCGCCAGGCGTGGGACGAGCGCGGCAACCGCACCTCCGTCACCGCCCCGGACGGGGCCACCACTGCCTTCACCTACGACGACCGCGGCGCGGTGGCGGCCGTCACCGATCCGGCGGGCGGCGTCCAGTACCTGACCAACGACGCCGCCGGGCTGCCGCTGACGGCCACCAACCCGGGCGGCCACCTCACCACCGTCGTCCGCGACGCGTTCGGCCGCCCCACCCAGATCACCGATCCCCTCGGCGCGGTCACCCGCCTGGAGTGGACGGTCGAAGGGCACCCGGCCCGGCGTACCGCGCCGGACGGCGCCACCGAGTCCTGGACCTGGGACGGTGAGGGCAACTGCACCTCCCACACCGATCCGAACAGCGGCACCACCCGCTTCGAGCACACCCACTTCGACAAGCTCGCCGCCCGCACCGAACCGGACGGGGCGCGCTACCGGTTCCGCTACGACCCCGAACTGCGCCTGATCCAGGTCGCCAATCCCCAGGGCCTGATCTGGACCTACGACTACGACCGGGCCGGTCGGCTGATGTCCGAAACCGACTTCGACGGCCGCACCATCCGCTACACCCACGACGCGGCCGGCCGCCTGACGGCCCGCACCACCCCGCTGGGCCACCGGATCCGCTACGAACACGACATCCTGGACCGCTTGGAGGCCAAGGACGTCGAGGGCCTCCGCACCGAGTACGCCTACGACGCCTCCGGCCGGCTCATCCGCGCCGCCGCCCCCACCTCGACCCTCACCGTGGAGCGCGACGTGCTCGGCCGGGTGCTGGCCGAGACGGTCGACGGCCGCACCACCCGCTACACCTACGACGTCCTGGGCCGGCACACCTCCCGCACCACCCCCAGTGGCGCGGTCACCGAGCTGACCTACGACGCGGTCGGCAACCGCACCGCCCTGACCGCCTCCGGCCACACCCTCGCCTTCACCCACGACGCGCTCGGCCGTGAGCTGGAACGCTCCTTCGGCGCCGCCGACCGGCCCGTCACCCTGGCCACCGTCTTCGACGTCCTCGGCCGCCCCACCGAGCAGACCCTGGCCGCCGCCGGCCGCACTCTGCGCTCCCGCGGCTACACCTACCGGTCCGACGGCCACCTCACCTCCATCACCGACCGTCTCACCGGCACCACCCGCCACCACGGCCTCGACCCGGTCGGCCGCCCGCTGACCGTCACCGCCGAGAACTGGTCCGAGTCCTACGCCTACGACACGGCCGGCAACCAAACCGCCGCCCACTGGCCCGATACCGCTCCGCACCCCGAGGCCCGCGGTCCGCGCACCTACGACGGCACCCGCCTGCTGAGCGCCGGCCGCGTCCGCTACGGGTACGACGGAGCCGGCCGCACCGTGCTGCGGCAGAGGACCCGCCCGTCGAAGAAGCCCGAGACCTGGCGCTACACCTGGGACGCCGAGGACCGGCTCACCGAAGCGATCACCCCGGACGGTACCGTCTGGCGCTACCGGTACGACCCGCTGGGCCGCCGCACCGCCAAGCAGCGCCTCACCGCCGACGGCGAGGTCGCCGAGGAGATCCGCTTCACCTGGGACGGCACCTGCCTGGCCGAGGAGACCAACACCGCCACGCACACCGTCCTGACCTGGGACCACGACGGCCACCGACCGCTGGCCCAGACCGAACGCCTCCTCGACCCCGACGACCGGTCCGAGGTCGACCGCCGGTTCTTCGCCATCGTCACCGACCTGGTCGGCACCCCCACCGAACTCGTCGACGAGACGGGCGAGATCGCCTGGCACACCCGCGCCACCGCCTGGGGCACCACCACCTGGCACACCGGCGCCACCGCCTACACCCCGCTGCGGTTCCCCGGCCAGTACGCCGACCCCGAGACCGGGCTGCACTACAACTACTTCCGCCACTACGACCCCGACACCGGCCGCTACGCCACCCCCGACCCCCTCGGCCTGACCCCCGCCCCCAACCCGGTCACCTACCCCCACAACCCCCACACCTGGGCCGACCCCCTCGGCCTCGCACCGGAAGGCTGCACAGACAAGGGCGGATGGTACGGAGGCCTGCAACCCGCGGGTGACGGCAAAGAGATCAACCACATACCGGCGAAGGCGTCGTACAAGCACCTCGTGGACCCCCGCCTCACACCGCACATGGGGCCGGCGATCAGAATGGAGCGCTCAGACCACAGAGAAGTGACGAGTACGGGCAGTTCCCATGAGGCCAAGGCCTGGCACGCCCGGCAACGTGCTTTGATAGATGCCGGAAGATTCGACGAGGCGATGAAGATGGACATAGACGACATCAGGGCGCGCTTCGGAAGCAAGTACGACCAGCACATCGCGGATATGGTTGAAAGCCTCAAGCAGAACAGGGGACTTCAGGAGTTCCTCAAGGCAAACGGCTGGAAGATCAACTACGACCTCTTGAAGTAGGACTCATGGAATTCGTCATCGATCCTCCTCGTGGCGTCCCGCCGGTCCAGATCGGGATGACGTACGAGCAAGCACTGTCGGCGGTCGAGACCTGGGGTCCGCCGAAAGTGTCCGGCCCCTACGCCCATACGGCGACGGTCAAAATCATGGCCACCGTGGAGACTCTCGACATTGTCGTCCACCTGGAGGGAGGTGAGCGAGTCACCGCCATCGAACTGTGGCGGTTCGAGAACGAGGAGGAGTTCAACGGGCAGGTGCTGCTCGACGGCGTAGACGTGTTCCGTTCCCCCGCTCGCGAGATCCTGCAGCACCAGAGGGAGAAGGGGCACACGGTGGATGACGCAGATCCGGAAAACCCCGTCATCCCGGGTGTGACACTGGCTTTTACCCGTGAGACGGGAAGGCAGGTCCCGCTCGATCCCGACGACGGACTCCCTCTGCACTTCACATCCGTGCTCGTCGCGGACGAAGAATATTACTGAGGTGTTTCAGCGGTGCCGCTCCAGGGGTGGGGGCGGTTGTGGTGATTGACGTCATTCGACTCGGGTTGCATCGGGCCTCGCGGAAGACCCGCCAGGATTTCAGCCGTGCCATGCCGCGTTCGACAGGGGCTCGAACCCGGGCCCCTACGCTGGCCCGCGGTTGACCGTGCGCTGGGGCGGTGACAGCTCACCGCCGGACGGCCATTCGCGGCCGGTGGCCGCCCCGGGATCGGCACCCTGATGGGCCCGGCCGACCGTCGAGGCCACCCTCGGTACGCGCCTGCCCGACGACTACAAACACCTGGCCTCCACCTACGGACCCGGCGCGTTCTGCGACTTCCTCCGCATCCACCACCCCCACGCACCCACCCCGTGGGCCAACCTCACCGGCCCCGTGCCGGCCACCCTGCGCGACCAGCTCACCCAGGACCGCGACCAGGGCAGATTCCCCGTCCCCCACGACCCCCGGGCGCTGCTCGCCATCGGGGTGACCGACAACGGCAACCACCTGTTCTGGATCACCACACCCCGGACCGCCCCCGACGCCTGGCGCATCACCGCCAACCAGCCCCGCGGCCACGACTGGTACACCTTCGACGGCACCCTCACCGACTTCCTCACCGCCGTCCTCAGCCGGCAGGTCCAAGTCCCTGTCTTCCCCGACGACCTCCTCGACGGCGGAGCCTCCTTCACCCCGGCCCCCACTCAGACCACCCCCGCGCCGGCATCGCCCCCCGGCAGCGGGCGGCGCATCGACTCCCAAGCCGTACGCGTATGGGCCCGCGCCAACGGCTACGACCTCCCCGACCGCGGACGCATCCCCGCCACCATCCTCCAGGCCTGGGAAGAAGCCCACCCCGCCTGAGATGCGGCGCCCCTCACGCACGCAAGAACCAGCAGGTGACAGCCCCCGAGGCACAGCCCCGCAACCGCGGATCCGCTCGCCCCCACACCCGAGGGATCCCGGAGCACCCGCGATCGTGTCCGCCCCCACGGTCCCGGCATCCCGCCGCAACCGCTGCACACCAACAGAACACCCCCGCGTCGGAGGGGAGGACCGAATCCGAACCACGCACGAGTGGTGTTCCGGTGCGGGTCGAGCTATCTCGGGCGCGGGGCGTGTCCTCCCCGCCGACGCGGGGGTGCTCCGGTGGTGCCGGTGAGACGGGCACGGATGATCATGTCCTCCCTGCATGTGCGGAGGTGATTCTGGGCAGCACTCCGGATCGGAACCCCTGTGGCTGAAGCGGTCCGCCCGCCGAGGGCCACTGCGGTGCCGGTGCGGGTGACCGTGGCGCCTGCCGGGGCGGCCTGGAGGACCGCCCCGGCAGGCTGTCACCGGCGGCCGCGGGCGGCCAGCACGGCCGTCAGGAGGAACGTGCCGACGCCGCCCACGGCGACTGCGGTCTCCCGGAACTCCGGGTGCCGGTGGAATACGTAGCCGGCGAACGCGAGGGCTGTCCCGGCTGCGAGGAGCCAGAGCAGCAGCAGGTCCCGGCGCAGCCCGTGGTGGTCGTCGCGGCGCGGTGCGGGGGTGTTGGAGGTGGTGTCGGTCGTCACGGTGGTGTCCTTTCCGTTCGGGCGGGTGCGGGCCGCTCCCGCCGCACACGGGCCGTTCTTGAGGACTGCGGGGCGGGCGGGAACGTGGTGACTACGGTGGGGTACCTGTGCGGTGGTGCGTCAGGGGAACGGCCTGTTTCCGGCACGGCGGGTCTGCCGGTTCCATGGAGTGCGGGGGACGGGCGCAGACCGGACGCGTCGATGTT
>NZ_JBHUFU010000017.1:5000-107665 GCF_042681365.1 Streptomyces desertarenae
CGCTGAGCCACGGCCGTTCGCTGGGGAAGCTGGCGTGCGGGCTGCGGGTGGTGCGGGAGGACGGCGGTCCGATCCGCTTCCGCCACGCGCTGGTGCGCGGGGCGCTGGGCTTCGTGGAGATCCAGATGTCGGCCGGTGTGATCGCCTGCATCGCGTCCCTGGTGTCCGCGCGGGGGCGGCGGCTGGGCGACGTGTTCGCCGGGACGCTGGTGGTCCGGGAGCGGATTCCGGTGGCGCAGCCTGCTCCGGTGCCGCCCCCGCCGCCGTGGGTGGCGGGGCAGCTCGCGGGCCTCGACCTGTCGCGGGTGCCGGAGGGCCTGTGGCTGGCGGTGCGGCAGTACCTGCTCCGGGTGGACCAGCTCGATCCGCAGGTGAGCTGGTCGATGGCGCAGCGGCTGGCCGCGGACGTCGCGGCCCGCACCGGGGCCCCGGTTCCGGAGCGGATGCCCCCGGCCATGTACCTCTCCGGCGTGGTGGCCGAGCGGCAGGCGCGGGACGCCCGGCGGGCCTTCGGGGGCGGGCAGGGGGTGGGACGGCCCGCGGACGAGTCGCCCTTCGCTCCCCCCTCCCCTTCCGCCTCCTCCCCGCCCGCCGTCCCGCCGGCCCCGCCCGGCCCGTTCGGGGCGCCCGCTCCCGCCGCCCCCGAGGAGCCGGCCGGAGCCGTCCCCCCTCCGCCCGGAAGCCCTCCGGCGCCGCGCGGCCGCCCCGGAACCGGCTCCGGGGACGGGGAGCAGGACGCTCCGGAGGTCCGGCGGACCGGATTCGTGCCGCCCGCCTGATGTTCCGGCCGTCCGCGCCGCCCGTCACCGGGTGAAGGACGAGGGCGGCGACTCCAGATCCTCCAGTTCGATGCCGGGGGCGGCCAGGACGACGTCCCCGGCGATGTGGACGGAGTGCCGCTCCCCCGTCTCCAGGTCGTCGACCCGGTAGTGGTCCACGGTCAGGGGCCCGCTGTCGGTGGGGTGCGTCTCGCTGCCCTCCAGCGCCCATGCCTGGTCGAGGGTGCGGGGGGCGAGCACGGGCGGCGCGAACGAGACGAGGCGGACGCGGGTGGCGGGCGCGCCGGGCGCGGGGCGCAGCAGCCGGGCGGCGGCGACGAGGAAGGCCGGTGAGGCGCCGGTGAAGGCGCGGGCGGGCGCGTTGCCCTCCTGCGCGTGCTCGCCGGCCGGATCGGTGCGGACCCAGGTCACGCCGTCGAGGGCGGCACCGCGCACCTGCCAGTGGGCGGTGCGCAGCTCCAGGCGCAGGGGGCGGCCGAGGGCGTCCAGGGTGAGGTCGACGGAGCCCGTGTGGCCGCCGGAGGGCCCGGTGAGCCGTGAGGTGTAGCGCCAGCCGGTGGGGCCGGTGGCGCACTGGAAGTGCTCCTCCCCGAGGGGGGCGCGGTCGTGGGGGTCGTGGAGTGAGTAGCGGCCGCGGGGCATGGCGGGGTCCTTCACGGGTCAGGCCCCCGCCGGGAGCGGGGGCCTGACGCTGTCGCGTACGCGCTGTGCCGGGACGGGTCAGTAGCGGTAGTGGTCGGGCTTGTAGGGGCCTTCGACGGGGACGCCGATGTAGGCGGCCTGCTCCGGGCGCAGGGTGGTGAGTTTGGCGCCCAGGGCCTCCAGGTGGAGGCGGGCGACCTTCTCGTCGAGCTGCTTGGGCAGCACGTAGACGCCGACCGGGTAGGCGTCGGGCTTGGTGAACAGCTCGATCTGGGCGATGGTCTGGTTGGCGAAGCTGTTGGACATCACGAACGAGGGGTGGCCGGTGGCGTTGCCCAGGTTCAGCAGCCGCCCCTCGGAGAGCACGATGATGGCCTTGCCGTCGGGGAAGGTCCAGGTGTGGACCTGCGGCTTGACCTCGTCCTTGACGATGCCGGGGATCCGGGCCAGGCCGGCCATGTCGATCTCGTTGTCGAAGTGGCCGATGTTGCCCACGATGGCCTGGTGCTTCATCCGCGCCATGTGCTCGGCCAGGATGATGTCCTTGTTGCCGGTGGTGGTCACGAAGATGTCGGCGGTCTCCACCACGTCCTCCAACGTGGCGACCTGGTAGCCGTCCATGGCGGCCTGCAGCGCGCAGATCGGGTCGATCTCGGTGACGATGACGCGGGCGCCCTGGCCGCGCAGCGACTCCGCGCAGCCCTTGCCGACGTCGCCGTAGCCGCACACCACCGCCACCTTGCCGCCGATGAGGGTGTCGGTGGCCCGGTTGATACCGTCGATCAGCGAGTGGCGGCAGCCGTACTTGTTGTCGAACTTCGACTTCGTCACCGAGTCGTTGACGTTGATCGCCGGGAACAGCAGCGACCCGGCCCGCTGCATCTCGTACAGGCGGTGGACCCCGGTGGTGGTCTCCTCCGTCACCCCGCGGATCTCCGAGGCGAGGTTCGTCCACTTGGCCGGATCCTCACCCAGCGTGCGGGTGAGCAGCTCCAGGATGACCGCGTGCTCCTCGGACTCGGCCGTCGACGGATCCGGAACGGCCCCGGCCTTCTCGTACTCCACGCCCTTGTGGACCAGCAGCGTGGCGTCACCACCGTCGTCCAGGATCATGTTCGGGCCCCCGGTGGGCGCGTCCGGCCAGGTCAGCGCCTGCTCGGTGCACCACCAGTACTCCTGCAGGCTCTCGCCCTTCCAGGCGAACACCGGCACACCCCTGGGGTCGTCGGGCGTGCCCTCGGGCCCGACCGCGACCGCCGCGGCGGCGTGGTCCTGGGTGGAGAAGATGTTGCACGAGGCCCAGCGCACCCGGGCCCCCAACGCCACCAGCGTCTCGATCAGCACCGCCGTCTGCACCGTCATGTGCAGCGACCCGGTGATCCGAGCCCCCGCCAGCGGCTGCTGCCCGGCATACTCTCGGCGAATCGCCATCAGACCGGGCATCTCGTGCTCGGCCAGCGTGATCTCCTTGCGGCCGAACTCGGCCAAAGACAGATCCGCAACCTTGAAGTCCTGCGCAGTGTCGGTCGATGCGCCGGTGGGCGCGTCGGTCGTCGTCATCGGAAGCTGCTCCTCGGGTTGGTCGAGGTGGTACGGCTGGCTGGTCTGCGGCAGCGGGCAGGTGCGCCGGACCGGGCCCACCGGTGGTGTACCACCGTGCGCCTCGTCCTCGTACGCACCTGGTTGGACGTACGTGTCCCCTGACCGCAGCGCAGTCCGTCGGAGGCCCTCTCTCCCTCGGCCGACCCGTGTGGCCGCCCGACCGCCATCAGCAGCGACGTCTGTGCCCCATCGAATTTACACGCTCGGCCCGTCACCCGGTCGGCCCCGGGCGGAACGGCCACGCCGGACCGCTGTCTTCCGGCCGTACCCGGGCCGCGCTCCGGCCATGCCCGGCGGATGCGCGGAGGCGGCCCGGGGCGTCTTCCGCGCCCCGGGCCGCCTCCGCGATTCGGACCGTCCCCGCCGCCCCGTCACAGGGCCTTGGCGGCCTCCGCCCGGTAGAGGTCCGGCTCCAGGTAGATCACCCGGGCGATCGGGACCGCCTCGCGGATGCGGCCCTCTGCCTCGTCGATCGCGCGGGCGACCTCGGCCGCCGACTCGTGGCTCTCCACCGCGATCTTGGCGGCGACCAGGAGCTCCTCCGGGCCGAGGTGGAGCGTGCGCATGTGGATGATCCGGGTGACCCGCTCACCGTCCACGATCGCCTCGCGGATCTGCTGCAGGGCCTCGGGGGCGGCCGACTCGCCCAGCAGCAGGGACTTCGTCTCCACGGCCAGGATGATCGCGATCAGGACGAGCAGCACGCCGATGCAGACGGTGCCGATGCCGTCCCAGACCGGGTCGCCGGTCAGCAGGGCCAGCCCGACACCGCCCAGGGCCAGGATCAGGCCGACCAGCGCGCCGAGGTCCTCCAGCAGCACGACCGGCAGCTCGGGTGCCTTGGCGCGCCGGATGAACGCCGTCCACGACTGCGTGCCGCGGATCTGGTTGGACTCGTTGATGGCGGTGCGGAAGGAGAAGATCTCGGCGATGATCGCGAAGACCAGGACGCCCACCGGCCAGTACCAGTGGTCGAGGTCGTGCGGGTGCTTGATCTTCTGGTAGCCCTCGTAGAGGGCGAAGAGGCCGCCGACGCTGAACAGGACGATGGCCACCAGGAAGGAGTAGATGTAGCGCTCGCGTCCGTACCCGAAGGGGTGCTCCTCGCTCGCCTTCCGCTGCGACCTCTTGCGGCCGAGCAGCAGCAGCGCCTGGTTGCCGGAGTCGGCCACGGAGTGCACGCCCTCCGCGAGCATCGACGAGGAGCCGCTGAACGCGAATGCCACGAACTTGGCCACGGCGATGGACAGGTTGGCGCCCAGCGCGGCGACGATCGCCTTGGTTCCGCCTGATGCACTCATGGACGGGTGACTCCCCCTGGAAGGACTGCGGACTGGTTCCCGGCTTCCCGGTTCCGTGATCCGGAATCCCCCGGGCGGGCCGGGTTCTCCGGCTGGCTGGTGTTCCGCGCCGCGGCTACAGGGCCACGGTCGCGCGGAAGAGCGTACCGCCGCCCGAGACCGCCACACGCTCGCCCGCCCGGACGAAGGCGGACCGGCCGCCGGTGAGGACCAGCTCGGATCCGCCGCCCGGCCCGTCCGGTCCGCCCGCCTCCCGCAGGACGACCTCGCCGCCGGTGCAGAGCAGGATCTGCGGGGTGCGGTCGTCCAGGAGGCGCGGTTCGCCCTCCGGCACCAGCACGTGGCGGGAGAGCCGGAACTCGTCCACGGGCGTGGCGTACACCTCCTCGCCGCCCGGGGTGGTGCGGGGGCGCAGCACCTCCGGCTCGGTGGGCTCGAAGCGGACGACGCGCAGCAGCTCGGGCACGTCCACGTGCTTGGGCGTCAGGCCGCAGCGCAGCACGTTGTCGGAGTTGGCCATCAGCTCGACGCCGAGGCCGTCGAGGTAGGCGTGCGGGACCCCGGCGCCCAGGTAGAGGGCCTCGCCGGGCTCCAGGCGGACGACGTGGAGGAGCATCGCGGCCAGGACGCCCGGGTCGCCGGGGTAGTGGTCCGCGATCCCGGCGTACGCGGCGCACACGCCGGCGTACGGGCCGTCTCCGTCCGCGAGGCGGCGCGCCGCCCCGGCCGCCGCTCCGACGGTCTCGGCGACCGCGTCCCGGTCGGCGGTCAGGACGGCGGTGAGGACCTCGCTCAGCGCCTCGTCCTCGGGGCGGGCGCGCAGGATGTCCGCGTACGGCTTGAGGCCGTCGACGCCCAGGGCGTCCAGCAGCGCGGCGGTCGCACCGGGGGTGCGGAAGCCGCACAGCCCGGTGAAGGGGGTGAGGGCGCAGATGAGTTCGGGCTTGTGGTTGGCGTCCCTGTAGTTGCGGTGCGGGGCGTCGACCGGGACACCGCGCTCCTCCTCGTCGGTGAAGCCCTCCTTGGCCTGGACGAGGTCGGGGTGGACCTGGAGGGAGAGGGGCGAGGCGGCCGCCAGCACCTTGAGCAGGAACGGCAGCCGGGGGCCGAACGCCTCGACCGTCGCCGCTCCCAGCTCGCCCTCGGGGTCGGCGGCGATCACCTCGGACAGCGGGGTGTCGCCTCCGCCGCGGTCGACGCGGGACGGGGCTCCGGGGTGGGCGCCCATCCACAGCTCGGCCTGCGGTTCGCCGGTGGGCTCGGTGCCGAGCAGTTCGGGGATGGCGGTGGTGGAGCCCCAGGCGTAGGGGCGCACGGTGTTGGCGAGGAGGTCCATGCGGGTCGGCTTCCTTGGTCCTAGTTCCGGTGGTCCGATGGTCCGGTCCCGAACCTCGTCGTTCGGGTCGTCGGGGTGTTCACTTCGTTCGGGCGCCCGGACGCCCGGGGGCGGGGGTCCGGGACGGTCGTCGGTCCGGGACGGTCGTCGGGGTCCGGGGCGGCCGGGACCGGCGCTCCCGGGTCAGCGCCTCCCGCCTCCGGCGAGCCTGAGGTAGACGGCGGCGAAGTCCACGGTGGTGAGCAGTTCGGCGGCCGTCTCCAGCGGTGCGCTGCCCTCGGCCGGCTCCAGTTCGCTGACCTGGGTGCCGTTGGCGTACGCCAGGTCGCGCGCGGCCACGGCGGCGGAGTCCGCCGCCGGGGGCCCCTCGCGCAGCAGGACGACCCGGGCCTGCAGGGGCTCCGGTTCCTCCACGCGGTCCCGGAAGAAGTCCTCGGTGTCGTCGGTGCCGGAGAACGCTCCGGCCAGCAGGGCGCCGTGGAGGGTCATCGCCTCGGGCAGCGCCGCGGTCAGCGCCGGGCGGCCGCAGAGCGCGGCGAGGGTGGTGGCGCAGTGGCGGGCGACGGCCGCCGCGGCGGGGCCCTCGCTCCACAGCAGCGGCAGCGCGTCGGAGAACTCGGCGGCCAGCGTCTTGGCGGGGTTGCCGTAGGTGGGGGCGGCCGGGCCGCAGCGCTCGGCGGTCCGGTCGAGGCGGTCGGCGAGCGCGTCCAGCTCCCCGGAGCCCGCGGCCACCAGGCCGAGCCGGTCGGCGAGGACCAGCAGCGGGGTGAGCAGCGCCCACAGGACGCCGGGGGCGGCGACGGGCGGCCCTCCTCCCGGCCGGCCGGGTCCGGGCGCCACGGGGGCCCGGAGCCCCTCGTAGGTCTCGTCCGGTGTCCGGGCCAGCGGTACGGCGAGGCCGCGGGCCTGGACGGTGGCCTCGGACAGCGGGGCCGACGGGGGGCCGACGGAGACCACGGTGCAGCCGCGGCGGTACGCCTGCTCGACGAGCAGGGCCAGTCCGCCCTCGTGCCCGTCGGGGGTGACGAGCAGCAGCAGGTCCATCGGCCCGGCCCAGCCGGGGAGCGTCCAGCGCAGGGCTCCGGGGTCGGCGAGGGGACCGGTGGGCGGGATCAGGGTGACGGGGAGGGCGCCGCTGCCGAGGGCGCCCAGGAGGTCGGCGGCGCACGGGACGGCGGGGCCGGTGCCGGCGACGAGGACGGCCCGCGGCCTGCCGTCGGGGCGGAGTTCGGTCAGCCCCGCCTCGGTGGCGTACCGGAGGGCCGTGCGGACACGGGCTCCGGACGCGGCGGCTCCGCGCAGCAGGCCGTGGGTGTCGGCGCCGGCCAGGGCGTCGGGAGCGTCGAGCAGGGTCTCGTCCAGCATGTGCGGCCTCTCCGGTCGCCGGGGCGGTGTGGCTGCTCAGGCGGGGCGGCGGGCCTCGTCGACGAGGAGGACGGGGATGCCGTCGCGGATCGGGTACGCCAGCTTGCAGTCGGCGCCCTGGCAGACCAGTTCGTCCTCCTCCTCGCGGAGGGGGGCGTGGCACGCCGGGCAGGCGAGGATCTCCAGGAGGCCGGCTTCGAGCGGCATGGGTCGTCCCTTCGAGCAGGTGCGCGGGGGCGGTCGCGCGGTCGCGCGGTCGCCGTGCGGCCAGCGTACCGCCGGGGCGCCGGGGCCGGCCGGGGGGTGCGTCCGCGCGGGCGGGGCCGGTCCGGGCGGCGGCCCGGCGGCTCCCGTCCGGCGCCCGGACCGCGCGGCCGGCACGGCACGGGCGGCGCCGCGCGGGTGCCGCGTGCGCGGCCGGACGCGCGGGGCGTCCGGCCGCACACCGGGCCGTCAGGCGCGGATGATGGCCAGGACCTCGTCGCGGACCGCGGCGACCGTCTCCGCGTCGCGCCCCTCGACGTTCAGGCGCAGCAGCGGTTCGGTGTTGGAGGGGCGCAGGTTGAACCACCAGTCGGCCGCCGTGACGGTCAGGCCGTCCAGTTCGTCCAGCTCCAGGCCCTCGCGGCCGGAGTAGGCGGCCTTGACGGCGGCGGCCCGGCCGGCCTGGTCGTCGACGGTGCTGTTGATCTCGCCGGAGGCGACGTAGCGGTCGTACCGCGCCACCAGCTCCGACAGGGTGCCCTGCTGGCCGCCGAGCGCCGCCAGCACGTGGAGCGCGGCGAGCATGCCGGTGTCGGCGTTCCAGAAGTCGCGGAAGTAGTAGTGGGCGGAGTGCTCGCCGCCGAAGATCGCGCCGGTGCGCGCCATCTCCTCCTTGATGAAGGAGTGGCCCACCCGGGTGCGCACGGGGGTGCCGCCCGCCTCCCGGACCACCTCGGGGACGGACCAGGAGGTGATGCAGTTGTGGATCACCGTGGAGCCCGGTGCCCTGACCAGCTCGCGGGAGGCCACCAGGGCGGTGATCGCCGAGGGGGAGACCGGCTCGCCGCGCTCGTCGACGACGAAGCAGCGGTCGGCGTCGCCGTCGAAGGCCAGGCCGATGTCGGCGCCGACCTCCCGCACCCGGGCCTGGAGGTCGACGATGTTGGCCGGATCCAGCGGGTTGGCCTCGTGGTTGGGGAAGGTGCCGTCGAGCTCGAAGTACATCGCGTCCAGCTCGACCGGCAGGCCCTCGAGGACGGTGGGGACGGTGTGGCCGCCCATGCCGTTGCCCGCGTCCACCACGACCTTCAGGGGGCGGATGGCGGTGAGGTCCACCAGCGAGCGCAGGTGGGCGGCGTAGTCGGTCAGGACGTCCCGCTGGGTGACCGTGCCCGGCTTCTCCACCGGCTCGGGGGCGCCGGCGTCGGCCCACTCCTCCACCAGGGCGCGGATGTCGGCCAGGCCGGTGTCCCGGCCGACCGGCGCGGCGCCCGCCCGGCACATCTTGATGCCGTTGTACTCGGCCGGGTTGTGGCTGGCGGTGAACATGGCGCCGGGCAGGCCGAGGCTGCCGCTGGCGAAGTAGAGCTGGTCGGTGGAGCACAGGCCGATCTCGGTGACGTCGGCGCCGCGGGCGGCCGCGCCCCGGGCGAAGGCGCGCGACAGGCCCGGCGAGGAGGGGCGCATGTCGTGTCCGACCACGATCGCCTCCGCGCCCGTGACCGTCGCGAACGCCGCGCCGAAGAGTTCGGCGAGCCTGTCGTCCAACTGGCCGGGCACCACACCACGTACGTCGTACGCCTTCACGATCTGTGACAGGTCAGGCACGGTTCACCCCTTCTGGAGTATCTGATGTCGCCCCAAATGTAACGGGGCGGTCAGTTGTCGGGTGAACGGAGTACCCGCAGGTGGCCGCGGCGGGCCACCTCCATCAGGTCCGTCTCGCGCACACGGCCCGGACCGGACTGCTCGGTGGGGGCGGAGGGCCTGCGCTGGGGGGTGCGGGCGGCTTCGCGCACGGCGTTGGCCAGTGCTTCGAGGTCGTCACCGCTCGGGCGCGCGGGGCCGGGGTCCACGGCGAGGCGCACGACCTCCCAGCCGCGCGGGGCCGTCAGCCGCTCCGAGTGCTCGGAGCACAGGTCGTAGCAGTGGGGCTCGGCGTAGGTCGCCAGGGGACCGAGGACGGCGGTGGAGTCCGCGTAGACGTACGTCAGCGTCGCCACGGCAGGGCGGCCGCACGCGGTGCGCGAACAGCGACGTACAGGGCTCACGACGTTGGACGGTACCGCACTCTTGAGCGGGCCGCGACGACTCTCCGGCAGGTCACCCTGTTGTGTCGTCCCGCTCCGCCCGTGCCGCCCGTTCCGGTGACGGCTCGGCTGACCTGCCATGCGACGGAAAGAGCCGATTTGCCGGGGCCGCAGGGGCCGTTATCGGTTCGTTCGCATACCGTCACCGAGGGGCGACCATCGATCGAAGAACTGACCGAAGCCGCATCAGGGGAACCAGGAACGATCAGTGCCCGGCGCCCGCCGGGGACGCCGGAGCGGCCCGGCCCCGCGGCCCCGCGCCACTCCCGCCCGCCCGCGCTCCCGCGCCCCCCGTCACCGCCCCCGCGGCTCGCGGCCCGCGGCCCGCCGGCCGTCCCCGGACGGCTACTCTCAGGGTGATGAGCAACCCCGTACCGCCCCACAGGCCCGACCCGCGGCCACCGCGCCGCCGGGACCGCCACGGGCGCGGCATGCGCGGCCCCCTCGCCCCGCCGCAGGTGCCGCTGGCCATGAGCCGCGCCGACGCCTTCGACGACCTGGTGCGCGACTCCGTCGACCGGCTGGAGAGGCAGTGGCCGCAGCTCGCCGGGGTGGAGTTCGTCGTGCAGGAGGTGCCGCCCGCCCCGGCCGCGGAGGACGGCACGACCGACGGCTGGGTCGACGGCTGGGCCGACGGTCCGGACAGCGTCCCCCTGGGCCGGTACGCGGCCGCGCGGGACGGCCGCCCCGACCGCATCGTCGTCTACCGCCGCCCCATCGAACTGCGGGCCAAGACGCGCGACGACCGGGCGCTGCTCGTCCACGAGGTGGTCGTCGAGCAGGTCGCCGAACTCCTCGGGCTGGCCCCCGAGTCGATCGACCCCCGCTACGGGCAGGACTGAGCGGGCGGACCGGGCGCCGGTCGCGCCGCCCGCCCGGTCCGCCGGGCGCTCAGTCGACCAGGACCGACAGGTCCTGCCCGGCCTCGGGCACCGCCACCGTCCCGCGGTCGTCGGGGAGCGTCTGCACGGTGAACATCGGCAGGCCGTCCTCCTCCAGCGACAGCGTCCGGGCGGCGTACACCTCCCCGCCCGACAGCCGCTCGACGGTGATCGCGTAGCGGCCCCGGCCGCCCTCGGGCCGCAGGTCGTCCACGGACGTGGTGGTGCCGGCCTTGAGGGTGAGCGTCCTGCTGACCGGTTCACCGCCGCCGCTGGCCGCCGAGGCCGTCACCCGCACCTCCGCGGCCCGGCCCGGCGCCACCAGCGACAGGGTCGTCGCGCTGCCCCCGCCGTCCCCGCCGCGCGTCCCGGCGTCGCTCCCGGCGGCCGAGGCCCTCTCCCTGACCGGCTCGGCGGCGGGCACGAAGGCCGACTCCTGGGCGCCGCCCTTGCCGCGCACCACCCGCACGGCCGCCACGACCTGGCCGCCCCCGCCGTCCTCGGCCGGGGACAGCACCAGCGAACCCGCCTCGCCCCGGGTGACGTTCCCCAGGTCCACGGCGACGGTCGTCCCCCGCTTGACGTGCAGGGTCTCCTGGCCCGCGGGGGTGATCAAGCCGGTGGGGGTGGCCAGCCGCACCTTCAGGTCCGCGTCCCGATCGCCGGGCGCGAAGACGACCAGGCGCGTGCTGGTGGCGTCCGGCGGGAGGCCCGGCATCACCAGGTCGCCGCCGGACCGCGCGGAGGCGGTCAGCCAGTCGCCGCCGAACTTCTCGTCCAGCGACTGCACCTGGGCGCCGATCCGGCCGGTGCGCGCCACCACGTGCAGGACCACGTCCTGCACCGGGGCGGTGGAGAGCGCCGAGAGCAGCACCGGGACGGTGGACCGGCCGGGGACGTTGATGCCCTGGCCGCTGTCGGTCCGCACCGAGCCGTCCTCGCCGTACAGCTCCAGGTCGACCACGGCCGGGGAGTCGTCGGGGTTGGTGAGGTGGATGTAGTCCTGGCGCTGCTCGGCGGTGCTGGTGCCGGGGAACCAGAAGTCCGTGCCGGGCACGGTGCACGACAGCCCCTGGAGCCCGCGCCCGCTGCCCGCGGCGACGAGGGTGGTCTGCTGGACCGTCCAGCCGGGCGCGAGGGCGCCGTCCGCCGACCCGGTGAGCGCGGGCGAGGCGCTCCCGTCGGTCTCGGCCGTGACGGGGGTGCCGGGTTCCGCCAGCGGCACGAACGGCTCGGGTTCGCCGGACTCCCCGCCGTTCCCGCCGCCCTCCAGGGTGCTCCCGGCCGGCAGCAGCCCGGCCCCGTCCTTCCCGGCCCCGCCCTTTCCGGAGGCGCCCTTCCCCGAAGCCCCCCGGGGCGTGAAGGCGGTGTAGGCCGTCTCGCCGATCTCCGAACCGGTCGGCTTCGGGCACACCAGCGTGGAGCGCTCCACGGGGAGGCGGCTCGCGGACACGGGGGCGGCGGCCGGCTCGCCGGAGGGCGCGGTCAGCGCGGCGACCCCGGTGACGGCGGCCAGCGCAGTGGCCACGGCGATCAGGGACTGGGCGGTGCGGTTCATGCGTGGTCGCTCCTGTTGCCGTACGCGGTGCCGTCCTGGGGGTGGCCGTCCTGGCCGTAGCCGCCCTGGGGGTAGCCCTCCTGGGGGTAGCCGCCCTGGGGGTGGCCGCCCTGGCCGTAGCCCTCCTGGCCGTAGCCCTCCTGGGGGTAGCCGCCCTGGCCGTAGCCCTCCTGGCCGTAGCCCTCCTGGGGGTAGCCCTCCTGGGGGTAGCCGCCCTGGCCGTAGCCCTCCTGGCCGTAGCCCTCCTGGTCGTAGCCGTGGCCGTCCCGTCCGGTCCCGCCAGTCCGGGCGTACGGGTCGTACGGGTCGTACGGGGGAGCCTGCGGCGGCGGGCCGGCCCGGTCCGCCCGGTACTCGTCCCAGGCGCTCCAGTCCTGCTGCCCGGAGGAGTACGAGGGCTCGGGCTCCGGCCCCGGCCCGTGCGGCGGCTCCTGCCCGGCGGGCACCGGGTCCGCGGCCGCCGGAGGGGCCTGCGGGGCCGGGGGCGCCCCCGGGGTCTGCGGCACGCCGTCCGCGGCGGCCTGGGCCGTCTCCTGCGCCGCCCGCAGCCTGCGGGCCCGGCGGCCCTCGCCCTCGACCGGCCGGTCGGGGACGGTCTCCGCCTCGGGCAGGTCGTCGTCGACCTCGCGGCGCCGGCCGGGCAGCGCCATGACCAGCACGACCAGTCCCAGGAAGCCCTGCGCCCACACCCATCCGGTGTGCGCGGCGGAGGTCTCGTACACCAGGTCCAGCCGGCCGCCCCCGGCCGGGAGCTCGAAGCCCTGGGCCCAGCCGTCCACGGTGACCGGCTTCAGCGGACGGCCGTCCAGCGTGGCCCGCCAACCGGGGTCGGCGGCGTCGGCGATCCGCAGCACCCGCCCGGCGGGACCCGCCGGGACGTCGGTGTGGGCCTCGACGGGGCCCGCCGCGACGGCCACCGGACCGTCCGCCGCGTCCCCGGTGCCGCCGGCCGCGCCCGGCCCGCCCCGGCCCGGCTCGCCGGGAACGATCGTGATGCGGGCGATCTGGGCGTCCACCCGCCACAGCGCACTGCCGTCCTCCTGGCTCAGCCGGGACAGGCCCGGCGTGGCGTCCAGCACCCGGCTCATCTCCCGGGGGGCGCCGTCGCGCACCAGGACGTAGCGGATCGCGTAGCCGCCGAGCTGGTCGGCCTGGTCGGCGCCGGAGCCCGCGACCAGGTTGCCGACCACCCCGTCCAGCCGCCGGTCGGAGCCGATCGCACGGGCCACGTCACCGTCGCCCAGGCGCACCCCGGCGCCGCGCACGAGGGTGTACGAGACCCGCACCGGTCCGCCGGAGACGGCCCTCCCGGCACCGCCCTCGCCGTCGAGGACGAGGGTGCGGGGCTGGTCGCGGGTGGCGCTCTCCTCGGCGACGAACGCCGGGACCTGCACCGGGCTGCGCCGCGACAGCGGGCCGTCGGCTCCGGCCGCCATCCAGCCGACGGCGGCCACCAGGGGTGCGGCAGCGGCCGCGGCCGCGATGAGCACGGCGACCGGCTGGCGCCAGCCGAAGCTCTGGGCGGCGACGCGGCCGCGCGCCCCCTCGGCACCGAGCACCGCCGCCGTCAGCAGCGCCAGCCCGTAGACGAGGGTCGCCGGGCCGGCCCAGCCGGAACCGTTGGAGAGCGCGGCGAAGAGCAGACCGGTCAGGGCCGCCACCCAGGCGGCGCCGATCGCCGCCCGCCGCTCGGCGCGCAGCAGTGCGGCCAGCGCGGCCAGCGGCACGCCGACGAAGAGCAGCCCGATCGTCGTGCCCGGCCCGCCGGGGTTGAGGGCCAGCAGTCCGGCCACGGAGGCGGTGCCCCCGCCGTACTCCAGGCCGGCCTCCTCCAGGAAGGCCGACGGGCCGGTGAGCAGCTCCAGGGACCACGGCGCGAGCAGCACCAGCGGGACCAGCAGCAGCACGGCGACGCGAGCGGCGTACGCCCCCGGGTGCGCGCGCTGCCGCACCCGCACGGCGAGCACGGCCAGGCCCAGCACCGCGGCGACCGGCCAGACCACGGGCGTGAAGGCGGTGGTGAGCGCGAGCAGCAGGGCGCAGGCCCACGCCGGCCGCCACCCCGGCTTCGCCTCGGGTCCGGCACCGGACGGGATCCGCATCCCGGAGGCCGCGACCGCGGCCCGCGCCATCAGGGGCAGCGCCACGGCGAGCACGGCGGTGCCCAGGCGGCCGCCCGCCAGCGCCCCGGTGGCGGCGGGCAGGAAGGCGTAGGCGACCGCTCCCCAGGCGCGCAGCAGGCGTGAGCCGACCAGCGACCGGGAGGCGAAGTAGGCGGTGAGCCCGGCCAGCGGCACCGAGCAGACCAGCAGCAGGGTGAGGGTGAGGCCGGTGCTGCCGAACAGGACCGCGGCAAGCGTGGCCAGGACCGCCAGGTACGGCGGCGCGGCCTCGGTGGCGCCGGTGCCCACCGGCTGCCAGGTCCGGAGGTGGCGCTCCCACAGGTCGGAGACGTCGCCGGGCGCGGGCAGCAGGGCACCGCCCGCCAGGGCGCCGCCGCCCAGCAGGTTGCGGCAGGCGACGAGGGAGACGAGGAGGAGGACGGCGAAGAGCACGGGGGCCGGCTTGCGGGCGATCCGCTTCAGCCGGGCGAACTGCTCGACCTCCAGGAAGTCGGCGTCCTCGTCGCCCGGTCCGGACTCGACGGAGCCGTGCCGGCCGCCGGAGGAGAGGTCGGGGTCGGAGCGGCCGGCGAAGTTGCCCGCGACCTGCTCGACGGTGGCCCGCACCGTGGCGCCGGGCGGCGGGAAGAGGGGGCGCAGGTCGCCGTGGGGGACCACCGGTCTGCCGCGCCTGCGCCGGGCGTTGAGGACGAGGCCGGGGCGCAGCAGGACGCGCGCGAGTCCGCTGAACTCGTCGAGCGCCTGCCCGGGGACCTTGCCGACCAGGTAGGCGACCATCCGCAGCAGGGTGCCCAGCACCAGCCGGAGCAGGATCCAGGGCAGCAGCTTCCCGGGGGCGTTGACGAGGAGCGTGTAGACGGCGCCCGCCTTGTCCACCCGGTGCGGGCTCGCGGCCGAGCGCCCCGCGCAGTCGACGGGGCGCCGCTCGCGGGAGGCCGCCTCGGCGTGCCGCACGACGGCCTCGGGCGCCACGATCACCCGGTGCCCGGCCGCCTGGGCGCGCCAGCACAGGTCCACGTCGTCGCGCATCAGCGGAAGCCTGCGGTCGAAGCCGCCGAGCTGCTCGAAGACGTCGCGGCGCACGAGCATCCCGGCGGTGGAGACGGACAGCACCTGCCGCACCTGGTCGTACTGGCCCTGGTCCTGTTCGCGCCGGTCCAGGCCGGTCCAGCGGCGGCCGCTGTTGGCGATGGAGACGCCGACCTCCAGCAACTGGCGGCTGTTGTACCAGCTGCGGAGCTTGGGGCCGACGACGGCGGCCGCCTCGTCGGCGTCGGCGGCGCGCAGCAGTTCGGCGAGCGCGTCCGGCGCGGGCGCGCAGTCGTCGTGCAGCAGCCACAGCCACTGGACCGGCTCGCCGTGGGGGAGTTCGGGCATGTCGTACGCCTCGTCGCGCCAGCTCCGGGTGACCGGGTCCCAGCCGCTGGGACGCCTGAGGTAGGGCAGGTCGTCGGGGCCGAGGGCGGGCGCGGTGCGCACGGCCTCGTCGACGGCCGCGCCGAACCCGGTGCGGCGGGCGAGGTGGAGCACGCGGTCGGGGCCGAGGGCCTCGGTGACCAGCCGGGCGGAGCCGTCGGCGCTGCCGGTGTCGGCCGCGACGACGTTCTGCACCGGCCTGGTCTGGCCGTTGAGCCCGGCGAGCACGTCGGGCAGCCAGCGCTCGCCGTCGTGGGAGACGAGCACGGCGGTGACGACGTGCCGCGGGAACTCCGGGGGGTTCGAGGGGTCGGACGCCCCGGGCTGCGGGGAAGCGAACGCTGCGGTGGCCGCCTCGTACTGGGCCGCCGGGTGGCTGTGCACGGACATCGGGGTAGGGGCCCTCCGGCCGGGGTCCGGGGGTCGCCCCCCGGAAGGCTGCTGCGTCGGACTGCTGTTGACCTGTGCGGCCCTGTGCGGGCCTGTGTGGGCTGGCCGGACGCGGGGTGCCGTGGGGCGCGCCGCGTCGTGGACGGCCCCCCACACTAATGGCTGAACGGGTCCCGCAGTTCGGCGTCCCGGCAGGCGGCCCCGGACAGCGGTCCGCCCCCCGTGCGGCGCACGGGGGGCGGATGGACCGCCATGGGCGGTTGTGCCGGGCCTGTTCCGCTCCGTCCGGCGCGCCGGGGGGCGCTTCGCCGGACAGCCGCGCAGCCGGTGTCCGGTGTCAGACGGCGGCCTTCTTCAGGCGGCGGCGCTCCCGCTCGGAGAGGCCGCCCCAGATGCCGAACCGTTCGTCGTTGGCGAGGGCGTACTCCAGGCACTCGGAGCGCACCTCGCAGGCGAGACAGACCTTCTTGGCCTCGCGCGTCGAGCCGCCCTTCTCCGGAAAGAAGGACTCGGGGTCGGTCTGGGCGCACAACGCGCGCTCCTGCCAGCCGAGCTCCTCGTCCGCCTCTTCGACCAGCAGTTGTTCGAACAGCTCGGTCATGCGCTCGCCCCTCGTCTGTCTTAGCGTCCCCGTGATGCTGTCGTTATCGATCCCGGCCGAACGACACGAGTGAAATTACAAGTGTGTGCATCCACCCGAGTCAAGCCGAGTTCTGCTAATGGGCCCGTTATTCACCCTGCGGAACCAAGCCCACACAATAAGTGTTTAAATCAGCACAAACCATGACACCCAGATCGGGCATCCCGCCCACTCCTCCCCCCTCGCCCGGGAGGACGCGGCCCGGGCCGGCTCCGTTGCCCACCGCGCTCCGAAGCGATCGAGATCACAGTTGGATCACAGGTCCGCAACGGCGTTCGTGCGCGCGGATGTTGCGCCGCATGTCCCCTCTCGGCGCGCATAAACCTTTCAGCGGCACGGGTGACCGGATGTGGTGAACCTCTCCCCCCAAACCGGCCGGCCGGTTGACAGCGGGACGGGGCACCCGGTCTCCTTGGTCCCATGCCAGCGACTTCCGCGCCCAGCCCGGCCCGCACCCGCGGGTCCCTTCGCGCTGCCCGGGCCCTGTGTCGCTGTCGCTGTTGCCGCCGCCGCTGAGGCAGCCGAGGCGCCGGCGCGTCCGGAGCGTCGCGACACCGCGGCGCTGAAGCCCCGGGGCGTTCGGCCCCGGGAACGGCCCCCTCTCCGCGGGCCTTCCACCGCGTGTCCGCCCCGTTTCCACGGCCGCCTCCGCGCGCCCCTCCCTCCCCCTCCCGGCAGCACCGCCGGGCCGTGGCACCCGTGCGCCGCCGCACAACCCCGCGCCCGCACCGCGCCACCCGCCACCTCCCACCCGCCACCCCAGAGGACCACCCCCCGTGAACAGCGACGTCGAGATCGCCGGAGACCCGCTCGCCCTCCCCCACCTCCTGCCGCCCGCCCCCGCCCACCCTGCCACCGTCGCCGGATTCGCCGGCCTGGCCCGCGCGATCGCCGCCGACCGCCCCTCCTGGGCCCCCCTCGTGCGGTACGACGCCACCACCCGCTGGTACCACCGGCTGCGCACCGGCCCCGGCTACGAGGTCTGGCTGCTGAGCTGGGTGCCGGGCCAGGGCAGCGGACCGCACGGCCACGGCCCCTCCTCCGCGGTGCTCACCGTCCTCGACGGGGAACTGACCGAGCGGACGCCGCGGGGGACCCGCACGCTCGGGGCCGGGACGCAGCGGGTCCTCGCCCCCGGCCACGTCCACGACATCGCCAACGACGCCCTCGAACCCGCCGTCAGCCTGCACGTCTACTTCCCCGGCCTGACCGAGATGCCGGTGCACGGCCCCCGTCCGGCCGCACGCCCGGCCGTCCCGGACGCCGCCGTCCCGGACGCCGCGGCGCCGGGGCTGCCGCTCGGCTGACGCCTCCCCGACCGTCCCCCGGGGCGGGGACCGGAGCCCTCCCGGCACCCGGCCTCCGCTCCGGGCGGCGGCCCCCGGCTGAGAGACTGTCGGGCATGCAGCGCATTGTGGTTCTGGCCGGGGGCATCGGTGGTGCCCGTTTCCTGCGCGGTCTCAAGGCGGCCGCGCCCGACGCCGAGATCACGGTCATCGGCAACACCGGGGACGACATCCACCTCTTCGGGCTGAAGGTCTGCCCGGACCTCGACACGGTGATGTACACCCTCGGGGGCGGCATCCACGAGGAGCAGGGCTGGGGCCGCGCGGACGAGACCTTCACCGTCAAGGAGGAGCTGGCCGCCTACGGCGTCGGGCCGGAGTGGTTCGGGCTGGGCGACCGCGACTTCGCCACCCACATCGTCCGCACCCAGATGATCGGCGCGGGCTACCCCCTCAGCGCCGTCACCGAGGCCCTGTGCACGCGCTGGCAGCCGGGCGTGCGGCTGCTGCCGATGACCGACGACCGCGTCGAGACCCACGTGGTGATCGAGACCGGGGACGGCGACCGCAGGGCCGTCCACTTCCAGGAGTACTGGGTGCGGCTGCGCGCCTCGGTGCCCGCGCGGGCGGTGGTGCCGGTCGGCGCCGAGCAGTCCAAGCCGGCGCCGGGGGTGCTGGACGCCATCGCCGGGGCCGACGTGATCCTCTTCCCGCCGTCCAACCCGGTGGTGAGCATCGGCACGATCCTCGCCGTGCCCGGCATCCGCGAGGCGGTCGCGGGCGCCGGGGTGCCGGTGGTGGGCCTGTCCCCCATCGTCGGGAACGCCCCGGTGCGCGGTATGGCCGACAAGGTGCTGGCCGCCGTCGGCGTGGAGGCCACCGCCGCGGCCGTGGCCCGGCACTACGGCCAGGGGCTGCTGGACGGCTGGCTGGTGGACACCGTGGACTCCGCCGCGGTGGCGGAGGTCGAGGAGGCGGGGATCCGCTGCCGGGCCGTGCCGCTGATGATGACGGACGTCGGGGCCGCCGCCGCGATGGCCCGCGAGGCGCTCGCGCTCGCCGCGGAGGTGCAGGCGTGAGGGGCGTCATGGGGGAGACGGGGACGCCCAAGGTCCCCGCGTACCAGGTGTGGGCGCTGCCCGGCATCCCCGAGGTGCGGCCCGGCGACGACCTGGTGAAGCTGATCGCGGACGCCGCCACCGCACCGGGGCTGCCCGGACTGGCCCACGGCGACGTGCTGGTGGTCACCTCGAAGATCGTCAGCAAGGCCGAGGGGCGGGTGGTGGAGGCCGCCGACCGCGAGGCCGCGATCGACGCCGAGACCGTGCGGGTGGTCGCCCGGCGCGGAAGGGCGCGGATCGTGGAGAGCCGGCACGGCTTCGTGATGGCCGCGGCCGGCGTCGACGCCTCCAACACCCCCGCCGGGACGGTGCTGCTGCTCCCCGAGGACCCGGACGCCTCCGCCCGCCGCATCCGCGACGGCCTGCGGGAGCTGCTGGGCGTGACGGTCGGGGTCGTGGTCACCGACACCTTCGGACGGCCGTGGCGGGTGGGCCAGACCGACGTGGCGGTCGGTGCCGCCGGGGTCCGCGTGCTCCAGGACCTGCGCGGCGGCACCGACGCGCACGGCAACCCGCTGGGCGTGACGGTCACGGCCGTCGGCGACGAGCTAGCCGGAGCCGGCGAGTTGGTGAAGGGCAAGGCGGACGGCCTGCCGGTCGCGGTGGTGCGGGGCCTCCCCCAGCACGTGCTGTGGGACGACGCGCCCGGGGACGCGGACGCGGACGGCGCGCGGGAGGCAGCGGACCCCGACACCCCGCGCCCCGGGGAGGACCCCGGGGCGCGCGCCCTGGTGCGGAGCGCCGCCGACGACATGTTCCGCCTGGGCACGTCCGAGGCCGTGCGGGAGGCGGTGACGCTGCGGCGCACCGTCCGGGAGTTCACCGATGAGCCGGTGGACGGTGCGGCGGTGCGGCGCGCGGTGGCGGCGGCGGTGACGGCGCCGGCGCCGCACCACACCACGCCGTGGCGCTTCGTGCTGCTGGAGTCGGCCTCCTCGCGCCTGCGCCTGCTGGACGCCATGCGCGACGCCTGGATCGCGGACCTGCGCCGCGACGGGAGGAGCGAGGAGAGCATCGCGAGGCGGATCCGGCGCGGCGACGTGCTGCGCAACGCGCCGTACCTGGTGGTGCCGTGCCTGGTGGCCGAGGGGGCGCACTCCTACCCGGACGAGCGGCGCTCCCGCGCCGAGCGCGAGATGTTCGTGGTCGCGGCCGGGGCAGGGGTGCAGAACCTGCTGGTCGCCCTGGCGGGCGAGGGCCTGGGGTCGGCGTGGGTGTCCTCCACCATGTTCTGCCGCGACGTGGTGCGCGAGGTGCTGGACCTGCCCGGCGACTGGGACCCGATGGGCGCGGTGGCCGTGGGGCGTCCGGCGGCCCCTCCGGCGGCGCGCCCGGCGCGGGCGGCCGACGACTTCACCGTCGTGCGCTGACGGGCGCCCTGCGCGGACGCCTCACAGCCGGGCGATGTCGACGCGCGGGAAGCGGGGCGCGCGGCGCGGCGGGGTGCGGCCGGTGGCCAGGAGCAGCCGGGTGGCGCGGTGGCGCTGGCCCGCGTAGGGCGCGAGCAGTTCCAGCATCCGCGCGTCGTCACCGCCGCGCTCGCCGGTGAGGGCGTACACCACGATGCCCGGCAGGTGGAGGTCCCCGACGGTCACCGCGTCCGCCGCGCCGTTGGTGCGCTGGAGGGTCTCCGCCGCCGTCCACGGCCCGATGCCGGGGATCGCGGTCAGGCGGGTCACCGCCGCCGCCAGGTCCATGCCCGCCGCCTCCTCCATGCGCCGGGCGCGTGCGACGGCGCGCAGGATGGTGGATGAGCGCTTGTTGTCCACCCCCGCGCGGTGCCACTCCCAGGAGGGGATCAGCGCCCAGGTGCGGGGCTCGGGCATGACGTGCATCCCCTCGGGGAGCCGGTCGGCCGGGCCGGGCGCGGGTTCGCCGTACCGCCGCAGCAGCCGTCGCCAGGCGCGGTACGCCTCGTCGGTGGTGACCTTCTGCTCCAGGACCGAGGGAATCAGCGACTCCAGCACCAGTCCGGTGCGGACCAGCCGCAGCCCGGGGTGGCGGCGGTGCGCCTCGGCCACCAGCCGGTGGCGGGGGACGAACTCCGACGGGTCGTCACCGTCGCCGAGCAGCGCCGGGAGGCCGTCGAGCGCCCACTGCGCCCCCGGCCCCCACGCCTCGGCGGTGACCTCTCCCGCGGCCGGGTCCGCGGCGATCCTGAGGGTCGCCGGGCCGCAGGGCGTGCGGGTGGCCCGCCAGACCGCGCCGCCGGCGACCCGGTAGGCGGGGTCGTGGGGGCCGCGCTGCAGGACGCGCAGGTTGCGGCGCAGGTCGTCCGGCCCGTACGGCCACGGCGGCGCCCAGCGGCGGACGGACCGGGGGCTCTGCCGGGCGGCGGAGTGCGCTGTGGTGCTCACGAGGGCTCCGGTCTGCGGAGGGTCAGCAGTCGGAGGAGAAGCGTACGGAGCCCGGCGCCAGGCGGGCGTCACACCACACCCGGATGCCGCCGCGCAACTCGTTGTCCTCACCGACGACGGCGCCGTCTCCGACGACCGCGCCGTCCAGTACCGTACGCGCCCCTATCCGCGCGCCCGTGCCGACCAGCGAGTCGCGCACCACGCTACCGGGACCGACCACAGCGCCGTCCAGGAGCGTGCTGCCGTGCACACGCGCGCCGGCGCCCACCACCGCGCCCGTACCGACCGACGTGCCGCCGGTCAGCTTGGCGTCGGACGCCACCTCGGCGCCCGCCAGCACCAGCCGCTCGCCGCGGCGCCCGGGGACGGCCGGGGAGGGCGCGCGGCCGAGCACCAGGTCGGCCGAGCCGCGCACGAACGCCTGCGGGGTGCCCAGGTCCAGCCAGTAGGTGGAGTCGACCATGCCCTGCAGGTGGGCGCCGTCGGCGAGCAGTCCGGGGAAGGTCTCGCGCTCGACGGAGACGGGGCGGTCGGCGGGAATGGCGTCGATCACGGACCGGGTGAAGACGTACGCGCCCGCGTTGATCTGGTCGGTGACGATCTCCTCGGGGGTCTGCGGCTTCTCCAGGAAGGCCGTGACCCGGCCGTCCCCGTCGGTGGGGACCAGGCCGAAGGCGCGCGGGTCGGCCACCCGGGTCAGGTGCAGGGAGACGTCCGCGCCCGAGGAGGTGTGGGTCTCCACCAGGGCGCGGATGTCGAGGCCGGTGAGGATGTCGCCGTTGAAGACCAGGACCGGGTCGCCGGGGGCGGAGCGGAGCCGGGAGGCGACGTTGCGGATGGCGCCGCCGGTGCCCAGCGGCTCCTCCTCGGTGACGTACTCCAGGTGGAGGCCGAGCGCGGAGCCGTCGCCGAAGTACGGCTCGAAGACCTCCGCGAGGTAGGAGGTGGCCAGCACGACGTGCTCGACTCCGGCCGCCCGGGCGCGGGCCAGCTGGTGGGTGAGGAAGGGCACTCCGGCCGCCGGGACCATGGGCTTGGGGGTGTGCACCGTCAACGGGCGCAGCCGGGTTCCCTTGCCCCCGACGAGGAGGATCGCTTCTGTCACCGGTTCTTCTCTGCTTCCTGCTGGGGACCGTGTCGGGTGGCCGGGCCAGTGTAGGCGGCCGTCCGGCACGGTCCCCGGCGCCGGGTGCGCCTACCTGCCCTGGAGGCGGGCCGCGCTCTCCCGGATGGTGCCCAGCTTGGCGTAGAGCCGGCTGCCGGGGCAGTCGGTGACGTAGCCGTCGCGGTGCCCGGAGACGGTCTGGAGCCTGACCTGGGCGCCCTTGGCGTACTTGCCGCCGCCCGACGTCATGACCGCGGTGCCGCGCGGGTTGACGCCGTGCAGGCCGAGCTTCCACGCGACGAGCTTGGAGACGGCGTTCACCGCCGCGGAGGGGGGGTTGGTGCTGTTGAAGGAGCCGAGGACGGCGATGCCGGTGCTGTTGGCGTTGAAGCCGTAGGTGTGGGCCCCCATCACCGGTTTGGCCACGCCGCCGGCGCGGCCCTCGTAGATCTTGCCGCACTTGTCGACGAAGAAGTTGTAGCCGACGTCCCGCCAGCCGTTGCTCTTGACGTGGTAGCGGTAGATGCCGCGGATGAGGGCCGGCGCCTGCGAGCAGGTGTAGCCGTTGCTCATCGCCGTGTGGTGGACGAAGGCGACCTTGACGGTGTTGGTGTAGAGGAACGACCCGCGGATGCTCTCGTCGGCTCCCCAGCCGCGGCGGGTGACGATGGCCGGGCGGGGGCCGATGGGTGCCAGGGCTCCGGCCTCCTCACCGGCGGCCTCCGCGTCGACGGTCTCCGCGTCGACGGCCTCTTCGCCGGCGGCCTCTTCGCCGGCGGCCTCCGCGCCGTCGCGCACCGCCGGCAGGTCCTCGCGGGTCTCCTGCTGGTCCTGGGCGGGGATCTCGAGGGCGCCGAGGGGGGCGAGGGCGGCGTTGGCCTCGCTGCTGGCGCGCGCCTGGGGCGTGAAGTCGTCGGCAGGTGCCTCCCCGGGGTCGACCAGTTCCAGGCGCAGGCCCTCGGGGAGCTTGTGCCAGCCCCCGGACTCCTCGTCCCTCTCCGGCACGACGCGCGCCTGCACTCCGTCGGAGGCACCAACCCACAGCGGCGCGGTGCCGCCGCGCACGCCCTTGCCGCCTTCGGCCGAGGCGGGGTCGGGGGCGTCGGCGTGGGCCTCCAGCTCCTGCCAGGACGTCCAGGTGCCGTCGGTGGCGGACTTGGTGCGCACCTGGATCCGGCCGTGCAGCTCCTCCTCCGGTTCGTTCCAGACCACGCCCAGCAGCGCGAAGGGCTCGACGTCGCGCGCCGGGAGGCCGAGGGAGACGGCGTCGGGGGACTCGGGGGGCTCGGGGGACTCGGGCGATCCGGGCGGGGTCGCCGTGGGGGTCGCGGGCGCCGGTTCCAGCGGTACGAGCGGCAGCGACTGGGTGCTGCCCGGCAGCCGGGGCGCCGTCACGGGAACGGGGGCGGAGGCGGGGGCGGCGGAGGCGCTGTCCGTCATGCCGTCGGGCAGGGACAGCGGCAGCACCGCGGCCGCCGCACACACGACGCCGATCGAGGACGCAATAAATGCACGCATATGACAGATCTTGGACATAAGCGGCGAAGCTGTCTAACGGGGAGCTGACACCCTGTCGCCCTGAGTGCCTCTCACGCGGCCCGCCGGCGAGTCCCTCCCCACGCTCCGGCGGCGGGCGGCCCGCGTACCCTGGCGCCGATGAACACCACCGACCGCACCCCCGCCGACCTGCTGCGATCCGCGCTCGCCGCGGACCCGGCCCGGCCGCTGACGACCTTCTACGACGATGCCACCGGCGAGCGCGTCGAACTCTCCGTCGCCACCCTCGCCAATTGGGTGGCGAAGACCGCCAACCTCCTCCAGGACGAGCTGTCCGCCGAGCCCGGCGACCGCCTCGCCCTGCTGCTGCCCGCCCACTGGCAGACCTCGGTCTGGCTGCTCGCCTGCTCCTCGACCGGGGTCGTCGCCGAGCTGCCCGCCGACCCCTCCGACTCCGCGGCCGTCTCCGCGGCGGCCTCCGCCGCGGACCTCGTCGTCAGCGGACCGGACACCCTCCAGGAGGCGCGCGCCTGCTCGGGCGAGCGCATCGCGCTCAGCCTGCGCCCCCTGGGCGCCCGCTTCCCCCAGCCGCCGGAGGGCTTCACCGACTACGCGGTCGAGGTTCCGGGTCAGGGCGACCACTTCGCCCCGTACGCCCCGGTCGACCCGGACGCGCCCGCGCTGGTGGTCGGCGGCGAGGAGCTGACCGGCGCGCAGATCGTCGAACGCGCCCGCGCGGACGCCGCAGCACGCGGGCTCGAGCCCGGCTCGCGGCTGCTGTCGACGCTGCCGTACACCGGCTGGGACGGAGTCTCGGCGGGACTGTTCGCCCCGCTGGCCGCCGGCGGCTCGGTCGTGCTCTGCCGCCACGCGGACCGGCTGGACGCGGCGGGGGCGAGGCGGCGCGGGGAGAGCGAGCGCGTCACCCACACCGCGGGCTGACCGGACCCCTCCCCGCCCGCGGTGCCCTCCCCCGGGCGGCGGCGCCCCGCCGCCCGGAGAAAATCCGCCCTTTCCCGGACCGATCCACCCGGCCCACCCGGCCCGCCGCCGCACGGACGGGTTTTCCTCGCTCCGGATACAACCACGCGCCTCCCTCCGGTGTCTGTACAGGAGACCGGCAGCCGCACGCCTGTGCACGCCGGACGCCGCCGACCGCGCGAGGGATGGGCTCAGACGTGACCGAACCAGAGGGCACGCCCCAGGCAGAGCACCGGGCCGAGGAGGGCCTCCCGCTCCGGCCGCTCCGGCCCCGCCGCCGCCGGCTGCGCTGGGCCGCCCTGGGCGCGTCCCTCGCCGTGCTCGCGGCCGGAGGAGCGGCCCTGCACCTCTACGACAGGCTCGAAGGCAACATCCGCACCGACGTGGAGGCCGTCAACCAGCTGCGGCGCTTCGAGGGCGAACGCCCGCGGCCGGTCGTGCAGGAGGCGAAGAACATCCTCCTGATCGGCTCCGACGACCGCAGCGGCGAGAACGGCAGGTACGGGCAGGACACCGGCACGCAGCGCTCGGACACCACGATCCTGCTCCACCTGTCCGCCGACCGGTCCGGCGCCACGGGGGTGTCGATACCGCGCGACCTGATGGTGGACATACCCGCGTGCGAGCGACCGGACGGCACCCTCACCGAACCCCTGTTCACCCAGTTCAACTGGGCCTTCGAGAGGGGCGGCACGGCCTGCACGGTGCGCACCGTCGAGCAGTTGACCGGGATCCGGGTCGACCACCACCTGGTGGTCGACTTCACCGGCTTCAAGAAGCTGGTGGACGCGGTCGGCGGCGTCGAGGTCTGCCTGGCCGAGCCCGTGGACGACCCCGACGCCCACCTCGTCCTGGACGCGGGCCGGCAGCTCCTCGACGGCGAGCAGGCCCTCGGCTACGTCCGCGCGCGCAAGGGCATCGGGGACGGCAGCGACACCCAGCGGATGGCCCGGCAGCAGGACTTCCTGAAGTCGCTGCTGAGCGAGGTGCGCGACGACGGGATCCTGACCAGCCCGGCGGAGCTGTACCGGGTGTTGGACGCGGTGACGTCCTCGCTCACCGCCGACCCCGGGCTGGACTCCCTCGCCGAACTCTACGAGCTGGCGGACAGCGTGCGCGGCATCCCCGAGGGCCGGGTGCGGTTCCTCACCGCGCCCCGGCAGCCGTACACCTACAATCCCAACCGCGACGAGCTGGTGCAGCCCGCCGCCGACCGGCTGTTCGCGGCGCTCCGCGACGACCGGCCGGTCCCCGCGGACCTCCTGGCCGGCCCGTCGGACGGCCCTTCGGGGGCCTCGTCCGGCGCACCGTCCGCGAGTCCGTCCGGCGAACCGGCGCCGCGGGGGGCCCTCCGCGCCCAGGAGGCCGCCGCGGACCCCGACGCGGACCCCGGGGCGTCACCGGCGGGGATCACCGTTCCGGGGGACGGCGCCGGGTCCCCGTCCGCCGGGAACCCGTGCGGATGAGCGCGAACGGATTCGAACGGGCGCGGTCGGCCGGAGCCCGGAGAGAAACAGCACAACTTCCACAGCAGGCAAAAGACATGGAATGTCCCGTTCGGGAGGAAAGTTACGTGCAGACAGGGGTGCTTGACACCCGACTGTGACAGATAGTGTGAGCAATCCGGTGCGTTCGCCCAGGCAGCCGCGCACCGCACTGTGACCGACCGAGCGCCTTGCCATCCCGACGGGGAAGGCGCTGCGTGGCACGACGGAGGATTCAGGCAACCGTGGACGCGCACAGCCGTGGGCGAGCGGGGGACGTCGACCCCGCCGACCAGTGGGTCTTCGACCCGGAGACCGGCGACTACAAGCTGCGACCGGCATCCCCCGGAACGCGACCGTCCCCCTCCCCCGCTTCCCCGTCCGCCCCCTCCGCCCCCCGGACGACCGCCTCACGCGCCGCGGGCCGCCGGCCGGCCCCCTCCGGCGAGGTGCCCCGGCAACGCAGGCGGAGCCCGGCCGGCGGCCCCGGGGAGGGCCCGGCGGACGACCCCCCCGCCGAGAGGCCCCCCGGAGGACGGGCCGCGGCGCGCAGAGCCGCCGGCGGCAAGGCGGCGGGAACGCAGCAGGCGGGCGGCAGGGCCGCCGCCCGGCGCAAGGCGAAGGCGAAGCAGGCCGGCAAGAAGAAGGCCCTGAAGTGGACCGGCGGTGTGGCGGCCTTCCTGGTCGTCGGCACCTCGGTCGCCGGGTACCTCGTCTACGACCACTTCAACGGCAACCTCAGCACGGTCGACGTCGGCAGCGCGGGCGACGGCGGGGGCTTCGGCGAGGGCGGCCCCATCAACATCCTGCTGATCGGCACCGACAAGCGCACCGGAGCCGGCAACGAGGGCTACGGCGACAACGACAGCCCCGGCCACGCCGACACCACGTTCCTCTTCCACGTCTCCGAGGACCGCTCCAACGCCACCGTCCTGAGCATCCCCCGCGACCTGATCACCGACATCCCCGACTGCCCCACCCAGCAGGAGGACGGCACCACCAAGGTGATCCCGGGCACCCAGAACACCCGGTTCAACAACAGCCTCGGCCAGGAGGGCCGCGACCCGGGCTGCACCATGCGCACCGTCAAGGAGCTGACGGGCCTGGACGTCCACCACTTCATGATGGCCGACTTCAACGCGGTCAAGACGCTGACCACCGCGATCGAGGGCGTCGAGGTCTGCCTGGAGAAGCCCGTCAAGGACCCCCAGTCCAAGCTGGACCTGCCCGCCGGCGAGAGCACCGTCATGGGCGAGGAGGCCCTGGCCTTCGTCCGCACCCGCAAGAGCTTCGGCAACAGCGGCGACCTGGACCGCATCAAGGTCCAGCAGCAGTTCCTCAGCTCGATGATCCGCAAGTTCCGGTCCAACGACACGCTCACCGACCCGGGCAAGCTGTGGAGCCTGGCGGAGGCGGCCACCGAGGCGCTCACCGTCGACAGCAAGATAGGCAGCATCAAGAAGCTGACCGAGCTGGGCAGGGAGCTCAGCGGGATCAGCCCCAAGAACATCTCCTTCGTGACGCTCCCGGTGAAGGACAACCCCGCGGAGAAGATCAAGGCGACCGTCGTCCTCGACGAGTCCCAGGCGCCGCAGCTCTTCTCGATGCTGCAGAACGACATCTCCCTCACCGAGGTGGAGAAGAAGGAGAAGGACGCCAAGGACAAGGCCAAGAAGGAGCAGGAGGCCCTGCTCCAGGGCGAACGCGCCGACGCCGGCGACGTCCGGGTCGAGGTCCTCAACGGCGGGGAGATCGGCGGCGCCGCGCAGATGACGCTCAACTGGCTGCAGAACAGCCAGGGCGTGCTGAAGTCCAGCAACGGCGGCAACGCGCCCGAACCGGTCGAGAAGACGACCCTGGAGTACGCGCCCAACCAGGCCGACCAGGCCCGCAAGCTCGCCGACATCATGGGCCTGCCCGCCTCCGCCCTGAAGCCGGGGACCGAGGACGCCGTGGGGCTGGAGCCGATGACCCTCACGCTCGGCGCCGACTTCCAGGGGGCCGGAGTGCCCGTCGCCCCCCCGACGAAGGCACCGGAGAACCTCGGCAACGTGGAAGCCGACAAGAAGATATGCGCCGGGTGAGGCCCGGGCGCCGGCGCCCGGGGCTCACCCGGTGAGCGGGGAGGGTCCCTTGGGGCAGCGCACCGCACCGGGGGGCGGAACGCACGACCGCCCGCCGCAGGCGCGGGACTTCGGCTGGGACGACGGGCTGTACGCGGGCGCCCCGGACGCTCCGCCGCCCCCGCCCGCCGACCGCCCGGACGGGTCCGGCGCGGCCGGGGGCACCGGAGGGGACGGCGGACGCGCCCGCACGCCGTCGTCCGGTACCGCCCGGCGCGGCCGCCGCCCCGGCGGGGACGGCGGTGCCGGAGGTGCCGGAGGCGGCAGGGGCAGGCCCGGGGGCGAGGGCGCCGGCGGCCGCCGCCCCGGGCGCGGCACGCGGATCCTGCGCTGGACCGCCCTCGCGGCGGCGGTGCTGATCCTGGGCACCGCGGGCGCCGGCTACCTCTACTACGAGCACCTCAACGGCAACCTCACCAGGAAGCCGCTCACCCTCGGCGGCAACCAGCTGAAGCACCGTCAGAACGCCGACGGCCAGACCCCGGTGAACATCCTGCTGCTGGGGTCCGACAGCCGTAACTCGGCGCGGAACGTCGAACTCGGCGGTGCTCGCGACGAGGTGGGGCGCAAGCCCCTCGCCGACGTGCAGATGCTGCTGCACCTGTCCGCCGACCGCAGCAGCATCTCGGTGCTCAGCATCCCCCGGGACACCCGGGTGACCATCCCCGAGTGCACCGACCCGGAGGACGGCACGGTCCACCCCCAGACCGTGGGGAAGATCAACACCAGCCTCCAGCACGGCGGTCCGGGCTGCACGGTGGCCACCTGGACCGAGCTGACCGGCATCCCCGTCGACCACTTCATGATGATCGACTTCGCAGGCGTGGTGGACATGGCCGACGCCGTCGGCGGCGTTCCCGTCTGCGTGCGCGCCAACGTCCACGACGCCAACTCCGGCCTCCGCCTGGAGGAGGGCGAGACCACCGTCCAGGGCGAACAGGCCCTGCAGTGGCTGCGCACCCGCTACGGCTTCGGCGACGGCACGGACATCGGCCGGGCCAAGGCCCAGCACATGTACATGAACTCGATGGTCCGCCGGCTCAAGGCGGGCAGCAAGCTGACCGACCCGGGCAAGCTGCGGAAGCTCGCCGAGGCGGCGACGGAGGCGCTCACCGTCGACGACGGCATCAAGGGCGTCAAGGACCTCTACGACCTGGCGGGCGAGCTGAGGAAGGTCCCCACCCGGCGCATCACCATGGCCACCATGCCGTGGGAGTACGCCGACGGCGGCCGGTACGTCGTCCCCAAGCCCGGCGAGGCCGAGCAGGTCTTCTCCCTCATCCGCAACGACGTCGCACTCGACGGGAAGGACCCCGCGCCCGGGAAGGACACCGCCGCGCGGACCCGGGACCCCGCCGCGCCCGGCGAACGGATCGCCGTGCGCGTCCTCAACGGCACCCGCACCGCCACCCTCGGCCCCGTCAACGGCCGCGCCGGCGCCGTCACCGCCGAGCTGCACCGGCTCGGCTTCACCCTGGCCGCCGCCGAGCGGACCGAGGCGCCCCAGGCCGACACCACCCTGGTGTACCCCGGCGAGGACCTGCACGGCGACGCCCTCGCCGTCGCCGAGGCCGTCGGCCTGCCCGAACGGGCGGTCCGGCAGTCCGCCGGCGTCGAGGAGATCACCCTGGTCGTCGGCGCGGACTGGCGCGAGGGCGCCGCCTACCCCGCGCGGCGGGGGAAGCCGGGGGGCGGCGAGCGCAAGGCCCCCGAGAGCGCCGACGTGCTGGGCGGCGAGGACCGGGACTGCATGGACGTCAACCCGCGCTACACCTGGTGACGCGGGCCGGCTCCCCGCCCTCCCCGGCCGGAGGGGGCCGCGGGGAGACGGAAGCGGGCCGTGCCCCCGCCGGGGGGACGGCCCGTCACGGCTCCCGCCGGCCCGTCAGCCGCCCGCGGTCACCGGCTCCCTGCGACTGGCCTTCACCTTCTCGGCCAGCTTGCGGGGGCTGGTCAGGAAGCCCCAGCCCCACGACATGTGCATCGTCGCCAGCGCGAGCGGGATCCGCACCCGCGCCCCCAGCGGCAGTCCGCGGCCGGCCGGGACCGACCCCGCGGTGATCGCGGCCAGGTAGCCCGCCGGGACGACCAGCCCCCACGGGGTGACCAGCGCGCCCACCACCAGGCCCGCCGCCATGGCCAGCACCGCGGCGGGCGGCGCCAGGTAGCGCAGGTTGATCGAGCCGGAGTGGTAGCGGGCCACCACGTGCCGCCAGCGGCCGTAGTTGCGGTACTGCTTGGCCAGCGCGCGCACGGTCGGCCGCGGCCGGTAGGAGACCAGCAGCTCCGGCGAGAACCAGATCAGTCCGCCCGCCTGCCGGATGCGGAAGTTCAGCTCCCAGTCCTGGGCCCGGATGAACTCCTCGTTGTAACCACCCTGCTGCTCCAGCACCTCGCGGCGGAAGACGCCCAGGTACACCGTCTCGGCCTCGCCGGCCTCGCCGCCGGTGTGGAAGGCCGCGTTGCCGACGCCGATCCGCGAGGTCATCGCGGCGGCCACCGCCTTCTCCCAGTCGTTCTCGCCCTCGGCGTGCATGATGCCGCCGACGTTGGCCGCGCCGGTCTCCTCCAGCAGCCGCACCGCCGTCGCGATGTAGTTCGGCGAGAGCATCCCGTGCCCGTCCACCCGGACCACGACGGGGTGGCGGGAGGCGGCGATGGCCGCGTTGAGGCCGGCGGGGGTGCGACCGGTGGGGTTGGGCACGGTGCGCACCCGCGGGTCCTCGCGGACCAGTTCGGCGGCGATGGCGTCGGTGCGGTCCTCGGAGGGGCCCAGGGCGATCACGACCTCCAGCTCACCGGCGTACTCCTGGTCCAGGATGTGCCGCACGGAGCTGCGCAGGTACCGCTCCTCGTTGAGCACCGGCATGATCACGGAGACCGCGGGCGGCGCCGCGGCCGGGGAGGGGGATTGGGGTGCAGAGCTCACCGGGTCACGGTACCGCGATCGGGTGACCCCCTCACACGGCAGCCGGGTGGCCGCCGGGCGAGGACGGCGTGGGACCCGCAGTCCGTAGATCGTATGGGCCTATGTTGGCCGCTTCCTGGCCCCCACCGCCGCGGAGGTGCTTACCCCGATGCCCCTACGGTCACGGTCACGTCAACGCGGCCGCCACGCCCGGCCCCGGCCGAAGCGGCGCGGCCCGTCCCGCTGGGGTACCAGGGTCGCCGGGGCCCTCTCGGCGATGCTGCTGCTGGCCAGCGGCGTCGGCCACGCGGTGGTCTCCGGACTCGACGGCCGCCTGCAGCGCGTGGACCCCTTCCACGGACTCAGCCACCGGCCCGGCGGGGGCGGCACCAACTTCCTGGTCGTCGGCGTCGACGACCGCGACGGCCTCACCGAGGAGCAGCGGCGCAGGTACTCGCTCGGCGGCCAGCCCTGCAACTGCACCGACACGATCATGCTGGTGCACCTCTCCGCCGACCGTGACCGGGCCAGCGTCGTCAGCATCCCCCGGGACACCTACGCCGAGTTCCCCGAGCACACCGACCCCGCCACCGGCGAACGCCGCACCGACCGCACCGGGAAGATCAACGCCGCCTACACCATCGGCGGTCCCGGCCTCACCGTCCGCACCGTCGAGAAGCTGACCGGCCTGCGCGTCGACCACTACCTGGAGGTCGACTTCACCAGCTTCATGCGGACCGTCGACGCCCTGGGCGGGGTCCCGGTGTGCACCCCCCGGCCGCTCCGCGACGGCCGCAGCGGACTCGACCTGCCCGCCGGCACCACCCGGCTCGACGGCGGGCGGGCCCTGCAGTACGTGCGCGCCCGCCACGTCGACGCCGAGGGCGACCTCGGCCGCATCAAGCGCCAGCAGCGCTTCCTGGCCTCCGTCATCGGGGAGGCCACCGAGAGGGAACTCCTCACCGAGCCCGCCCGGTTCGGCCGGGTCGTCTCCGCGCTGCTCGGCTCCGTCCGCGCCGACCGGGACTTCGGGCCCGAGCAGTTGCTGGCCCTCGGGCGGGCCATGCGCGGCTTCACCACGGCCTCGGCCGAGTTCGCCTCCGTCCCCCTCGACGATCCGGACCACACCGTGCCCGGCGTCGGCTCGACCGTCGTGTGGGACGACAGGGGCGCCGAGCGGCTGTTCACCGCGCTGCGCCGGGACCGCCCCCTGGCCCCCGCGGCGGGACGGCCCGGGAGGGGGGCCGGGAAGGACGGGTCCGGCGGTGCCGCGGCCGACGCCAAGAACCTCGACGAACCGCCCGGCGGGAGGTCCGGCCGGACCGGGGACCCCCGGGCGGTCGCCCCCCGGCGGGTCGAGGTCGACCCGGGCACGGTCCGCGTGCAGGTCGAGAACGGCACCTCCGTCGCCGCCCTGGGCGCCCGGGTGGACCGCGCCCTGCGCGCCACCGGTTTCGACACCACCGGCGCCCCTCGCGCGGCCGGGCGCCGGGACGCGGAGCACACCGTCGTCCACCACGACCCCGGCTGGGACCGTTCGGCACGCACCCTGGCGGCCGCCCTGCCCGGCGCCCGGCTGAAGGCGGTGAAGGGGCAGGGGCCGGTGATGAGGGTCGTCCTGGGCGACGAGCACCAGGAGGTGCGGCGGGTGCGCGCGGCGCCCTCCGGCAGCCCGTCGCCGCCGCCCTCCCCCTCGTCTCCCTCGTCCCCCTCGCCCTCCCCCGGCGGTGGAGGCGTGCGCGCCGTCACCGGCGACGAGGTGACCTGCCCCTGAGGCCACCGCCCCGGTCCGGCGCCCGCGCACGGGCCGCGCGCCCCGCGCGACGGCCGTCCGGGACGGCGCCCGCCTCCCGGGGCCCGGCGGCCGTCCGTCAGTCGTCGAAGCCCTCGGCCGCCCGCCGGTCGCGCAGCTCCTTGATCGCCCGGCGCCGGGCCAGCCGGTGGGTGCGCCGGATCTGCGCCTCCTGCCAGCGCCGCTTGTCCCGCTCGGTCTCGGGGATCACCGGCGGCACCGGACGCGGCCTGCCGTTCTCGTCCACCGCCGTGAACACCAGGTAGGCGGAGGCGACCTGCGTCGCCGGAGCCGACTCGTTCCAGCGCTCGGCCAGCACCCGCACCCCGACCTCCATCGAGGTCCGCCCCGTCCAGTTCACCTGGGCCTTCACGTGCACCAGGTCGCCGACCCGGACCGGCTCCAGGAACACCATCTCGTCCATCGAGGCCGTGACCGCGGGTCCGCCGGAGTGCCGTCCGGCCACCGCGCCCGCCGCGTCGTCCACCAACTTCATGATCACGCCGCCGTGGACGGTGCCGAGGAGGTTGGTGTCGTTGCCCGTCATGATGTGCGACAGGGTGGTCCGGGACACAGCGGTGGGCTTGCCCGGCAGATCGTGCTGGGGGGCCTGGGCCTGAGTTGTCATGCTTACAACCCTATGCGCACCGCTCCGGGGGGAACCGCACGGCCCCGTGTCCGCCCGCCCCGTCCCGCCTCCCCGCGGGCCGCCGCCCAGTGCATCAGCTCTGCAACAGCCCTGCCCCGGTTCCGCCCCCCTGTCTATGGCTCACCCACCCGGAGCGTGCACACTGCCTCTCATGACTGACTGGCCCAACAGCGGTGGCGTCGGCCCGCGCCCGGACCCCACCCGCGCCATGCCGACCCCCCAGCGCGGCGACCACCACGGCGGCCACGGTGGTTACGGCGGTTACGACGGCCGTGCCGGATACGACTCCGGGTACAACACGGGCCAGGTGTACACCGCCGGATCCGGCCGCGGCACCGGCCCCGGCGGCGGCGGGTACGGCGGCACGCGCCCCGCCCCCGACTGGGGCCGCCGGCTCAAGGTGGGGTCCGTCACCCTGCTCGCCGTCCTCCTGGTGTGGTCCGTCGGCACGTACTTCTGGGCCGACTCCAAGCTGCGCCGCGAGATCGATCTGAGCACCGTCATAGACCGGCCCGAGAAGGGCGAGGGCACCACCTACCTGATCGTCGGCTCCGACAGCCGCGAGGGGATGTCCGACGAGGAGAAGAAGGAACTGCACACCGGGTCGGCCGAGGGGAAGCGCACCGACTCGATGATCCTGCTCCACGACGGCCCCCAGGGCGTCACCATGGTCTCCCTCCCCCGCGACTCCTGGGTCACCATCCCGGAGTTCAAGGGCTCCGAGAGCGGCAGGACGTTCCCCTCCCGCGGCGCCGCCAAGCTCAACGCCTCCTACTCCATGGACGGCGCCACCCTGCTGGTCCGCACCGTCGAGTACAACACCGGCCTCCGCATCGACCACTACGCGGAGATCGGCTTCGGCGGCTTCGCCGAGATCGTGGACGCGGTCGGCGGCGTGGAGATGGACATCCCCCGCGACATCAAGGACAAGAAGTCCGGCGCCGACTTCAAGAAGGGCCGTCAGACGCTGAACGGCGCCGAGGCGCTGGCCTTCGTCCGCAACCGCTACGAGGCCGGCAGCGACCTGGAGCGCACCAAGAACCAGCAGAAGTTCCTGGCCGCCCTGGCCAACCAGACCGCCACCCCCTCCACCGTCCTGAACCCCTTCAGGCTCTACCCGACGATGGGCGCGGGCCTGGACACCCTGATCGTGGACGAGGAGATGGGGCTGTTCGACCTCGCCTCGATGTTCTGGGCCATGAAGGACGTCACGGGCGGCGAGGGCGTCTCGATGAACATGCCGATCGCCGGGGCCGCCCCGCAGGGGTCCCTCAAGTGGGACATGCCGAAGGTCAAGCAGCTCGTCGAGCAGCTCAAGAACGGCGAGAAGGTCACCGTCAGGGGGGAGTGAACCCCGCCGGTGCGGGAACACCCCCCGTACGGCCATGTGACGTGCGGGGCCCCGGACCATCCGGTCCGGGGCCCCGCACGCGTTCCCGGGGCCGCGCGCGAGGCGGCGCTCCCCCGGCACGCGGCCCTACGGCAGGTTGCGGGCCATGACGATCCGCTGGACCTGGTTCGTGCCCTCGTAGATCTGCGTGATCTTGGCGTCGCGCATCATGCGCTCGACCGGGTAGTCGCGGGTGTAGCCGTAGCCGCCGAGCAGCTGGACGGCGTCGGTGGTGACCTCCATGGCGACGTCGGAGGCGAAGCACTTGGCGGCGGCGCCGAAGAAGGTCAGGCCCTCGGACCTGCCGTCGGCACCGAGGGTGACGCGCTCGGAGCGGGCGGCGGCGGAGTAGGTGAGCTGGCGCGCGGCCTCCAGCTTCATCGCCATGTCCGCGAGCATGAACTGGACGCCCTGGAAGTCGCCGATCGGCTTGCCGAACTGCTTGCGCTCGGTGACGTAGCCCTTGGCGTAGTCCAGCGCCCCCTGGGCGATGCCGATGGCCTGGGCCGCGATGGTGATGCGGGTGTGGTCCAGGGTCTTCATGGCGGTGGCGAAGCCGGTGCCCTCCTCGCCGATCATGCGGTCGGCGGGGATGCGGACGTTGTCGAGGTAGACCTCGCGGGTCGGGGAGCCCTTGATGCCGAGCTTCTTCTCCGGGGCGCCGAAGGAGACGCCCTCGTCGCCCTTCTCCACCACGAAGGCGGAGATGCCCTTGGAGCGCTTGGCGGGGTCGGTGACGGCCATCACCGTGTAGTACTCGCTGACACCGGCGTTGGTGATCCAGCGCTTGACGCCGTTGAGCACCCAGTGGTCGCCGTCGCGCACCGCGCGGGTCTTCATGCCGGCGGCGTCCGAGCCGGCCTCGGGCTCGGACAGGCAGTAGGAGAACATCGCGTCGCCCTTGGCGAGCGGGCCGAGGTACTTGCGCTTGAGCTCCTCGGAGCCGGAGAGGACCACCGGGAGGGAGCCGAGCTTGTTGACGGCCGGGATCAGGGAGGACGAGGCGCACACCCGGGCGACCTCCTCGATCACGATGACGGTGGCCAGCGCGTCGGCTCCGGCGCCGCCGTAGGTCTCGGGCACGTGGACGGCGTGCAGGTCGTTGGCGACCAGGGCGTCCAGCGCCTCCTGGGGGAAGCGGCCCTGCTCGTCGACGTCGGCGGCGAAGGGCGCGATCTTCGCCTCGGCGAGCGAGCGCACCGATTCGCGGAGCATCTCGTGCTCCTCGGACGGCCGGTAGAGGTCGAAGTCGGTCGATCCCGCCACGGTGTCTCACTCCCTGGGTGCGCTGCTGCTAACTACCGTTAAGTAACACAATTCTAGTGGCCGGGCCCGTCCGCGGGTACATGAGTTTGCCGACACCGGCGGCCGGGAGTGGGCGGCGGTGTCCGGATATGCTCGCGGACAGCACCCCGCCCGCAGCACAGGAGCACTCCATGGCCCTCAGGATCACCGTGATCGGCACCGGCTACCTCGGCGCGACGCACGCCGCCGCCATGGCCGAGCTGGGGTTCGAGGTGCTGGGCCTGGACGCGGTGCCCGAGAAGGTCGAGGCGCTGGCCCGGGGGCGGGCCCCGATGTACGAGCCGGGGCTGGAGGAGCTGCTGCGCCGCCACGTCGCCGGGGTGGCGGGCTCGACGGGGCGGCTGCGCTTCACCACCTCCTGGGAGGAGGTGGGAGCGTTCGGCGACGTCCACTTCGTCTGTGTGAACACCCCGCAGAAGCAGGGCGAGTACGCCTGCGACATGTCCTACGTGGACGGCGCGGTCGACTCGCTGGCCCCGCACCTGGCGCGCCCGGCGCTGGTGGTCGGCAAGTCGACGGTGCCGGTGGGCAGCGCGGACCGGCTGGCGCGGCGGCTGGCGGAGCTGGCTCCGGCGGGCGAGGCGGCCGAGCTGGCGTGGAACCCGGAGTTCCTGCGCGAGGGCTTCGCCGTCGAGGACACCCTGCACCCGGACCGGATCGTGGTGGGGGTGCGCTCGGAGCGCGCGGAGGAGCTGCTGCGCGAGGTGTACGCGAAGCCGGTCGCGGAGGGGACGCCGTTCGTGGTGACGGACTTCCCGACGGCCGAGCTGGTGAAGACGGCGGCGAACTCCTTCCTGGCGACCAAGATCTCGTTCATCAACGCCATGGCCGAGGTGTGCGAGGCGGCCGGGGGCGACGTGGTGAAGCTGGCCGAGGCGATCGGTCACGACGACCGGATCGGGCGGAAGTTCCTGCGCGCCGGGATCGGTTTCGGCGGCGGCTGCCTGCCCAAGGACATCCGGGCGTTCATGGCGCGGGCCGGCGAGCTGGGCGCGGACCAGGCGCTCACCTTCCTGCGGGAGGTCGACTCGATCAACATGCGCCGCCGCTCCCACATGGTGGACCTGGCCCGCGAGACGGTCGGGGGCGCGTTCCTGGGGCAGCGGGTGGCGGTGCTGGGCGCGACGTTCAAGCCGGACTCCGACGACGTGCGCGACTCGCCGGCGCTGAACGTGGCGGGGCAGATCCACCTCCAGGGCGGCCAGGTGACGGTGTACGACCCGAAGGGGATGGAGAACGCCCGCCGGATCTTCCCCACCCTGGCGTACGCCGACAGCGCGCTGGAGGCGGTGCGCGGGGCGGACGTGGTGCTCCACCTGACGGAGTGGCGGGAGTTCCGGGAGCTGGACCCGCAGGTGCTGGGCGAGGCCGTGGCGCAGCGGCGCATCCTGGACGGCCGCAACACCCTGGACCCGGCGCTGTGGCGCAAGGCGGGCTGGTTCTTCCGGGCGCTGGGGCGTCCGACGGCGTAGGCCCCGCGGGGCTTCAGGCCGCGCCGGAGGCCCGCCGCGCGCGGTAGGTCCGCATCTTCGCCCGGCTGCCGCAGACGGCCATGGTGCACCAGCGCCTGCGGCCGGCCGGGCTGCGGTCGTAGTAGGCCCACCGGCAGTCGTGGGCCTCGCAGACCTTCAGCCGCCGCCAGGTGCCGTCGAAGGCCGCGGCGGCGACGGCGGCCGCGACCCGGGCGGTGAGGACGAGGGCGCCGGCGAGCCCCTCGGCGGGGGCGAGGGACGCCGCCCCGTCCCGGTCGAGGGCGAGCGTGAGGGGGGCCCTGCGCAGCAGCGCGTCCAGTTCGGCCAGCCGTTCCGCGGGCACGGGCGCGCCGGTGTGGGCCAGGCAGGCGGCGCGCAGCCCCTCGCGCAACCGGATGACGTCCGCACGGTCCTGTTTGGCCGTGAACCGTCCGGTCAACCCGTGGTCGTGCGCGAAGACGGCGAGGCCGTCCGCGGCGGCGAGCGCGTCGGCACCCGTCTCCACGTCCAGGGTGTTGATCAGGTCCCGCACCAGGCGGAGTCCCGGCGGCGTGGGATCCCGGTCGTCGGACTCTTCCACGCCGACCACGCTACCGGTCTTGTCGCGTTACCGAAAGGAAGCCATCATGAGGTAACTCGTTACCGGCTGACCCCATGAAGAGGTAACGGGCTTCGGAAACCGCAGGCAGAGGGAGAGCACCATGGCCATCAACACGCTCCGGTCCGTCGTCGTACTGGACTGCCCGGAGCCCGGGAAGCTCGCCGACTTCTACGCCCGGATGCTGGGCGGACGGGTGGAGGGCGAGGGCCGCTGGGTGGAGGTGACGTTCGACTCGGGCACCCTGGCGGGCCGGACGCTGGCGTTCCAGGAGGCCGAGGGCCACGTGCCGCCGCGGTGGCCGAGCGCGGAGCGCTCCCAGCAGTTCCACCTCGACCTCTACGTGCCGAGGGAGGAGCTGGACGCGGCCGAGCGCGAGGTGCTGGAGCTCGGGGCGGAACTCCTGGAGGGCGACGACGGCGGCCGGCGTGACTTCCGGGTCTACCGGGACCCGGCGGGCCACCCCTTCTGCCTCTGCACCGGCTGACCCCCGCAGGAGCCCGGGCGGGAGCGGAGCCCGGAGACGGGACGAGGCGGGTGGGGCGTCCGGTACCCGTGGGCACCGGACGCCCCACCCGCCTCTCGCTGCCCCGGGAAGGGGGCCGCCCGGCCCGCGGTGCCGCGGGCCGGGCGGTGCTGCGACGGTCCGGTCCGGCTCAGATGTTGACGCCGTGGGCCCGCAGGTAGGCCAGCGGGTTGATGTCGGAGCCGTAGCCGGGAGCGGTGCGCACCTCGAAGTGCAGGTGCGGACCGGTGCTGTTGCCGGTGGAGCCGACCGCGCCGATCTGCTGGCCGACACCGACCCGCTGGCCGGCGCCGACGGAGATCGAGGACAGGTGGCCGTACTGGCTGTAGCGGCCGTCGTCGTGACGGATGACGACCTGGTTGCCGTACGCACCGCCCCAGCCGGCGGAGACCACGGTGCCGCTGGTGACGGCCTTGACCGGGGTGCCGGTGGCGGCGGGGAAGTCCTCGCCGGTGTGGCCGTTGGACCAGCGGGCGCCGGCAGCCTTGTAGGAGCCGGACGGGGCGGCGTTCACCGGGGCGGTGTAGCCGGTGGAGACGCCGGTGGAACCGCTGTCGCTCCGGTCGGAGCGGTCGGCGCGCTCGGCCGACTGCTGGGCCGGGGCCTCGGCCTTCTTCTCGGCCTTGGGCTCGGCCTTCGGGGCCTGCTCGGCCTCGGGCTCGGCCTTCGGGGCCTGCTCGGGCTTGGCGGCGGCCTTCTTCTGGGTGGCGGCGCCGCCCAGGGTCAGCTCCTGGCCCGGGAAGATCAGGTCGGGGTCGCCGCCGATGACCTGGCGGTTGTCCTCGTAGATCCGCTGCCAGCCGCCGTCGACGTCCTGAGCGGCAGCGATCTTGAAGAGGGTGTCGCCGCTGACGACCTCGTAGGAGGCGCCCCGGTCCGCCGGCTTCGGCGCGGCCTTCTTCTCAGCCTTCTCAGCCTTCTCGGCCTTCTCGGCCTTGGGCTCGGCCTTCTCGGCGCGCTCACCGCGGTCCGCGCGCTGCGGCGCGGCCTGCTCGCGCTGCTCGGTCGGGTTGCTCTCGCCGTCGGGGGAGACGGCGGGGGCCGGACCGCCCTTGGTCAGGCCGGCCTTGACCGAGCAGACCGGCCAGGCGCCCGGGCCCTGGCCCGCCAGCACCTTCTCGGCGATGGCTATCTGCTGGTCCTTGGTGGCGAGGTCGGCACGCGGCGCGTACTCGGTGCCGCCGAAGGCGGCCCAGGTGCTCTGCGTGAACTGCAGGCCGCCGTAGAAGCCGTTGCCGGTGTTGATGCTCCAGTTGCCCGTGCTCTCGCACTGGGCGACCTTCTCCCAGGTGTCGACGGAGGCGGCGTTGGCTCCGCCGGCGGCGACCAGGGGAAGGGCCATGCCGGCGCCGCCCACGGAGATGGCCAGGGACAGGCGGGTGAGGCGGCTGTTACGGATACGACGGTGACGTCCGCGTGCGGACATAGGTGTGCTCCTCTCCTACGCCTGCGAGGTGAGCTGTCGGGTTCGGGCTGGAGTTGCCCGGCCATGTGCGGCCGCGGCGCTGGGCCGCGGCATGGCTTCACCCCAAGCCGTCCCGCACGGATCCGGGACGGCGACTTACCTTGGGTCCCCCGCTCCTGTCATCGGGTGGTGTGGATGGTCCAGCCCGCCGCCGTTGACAGGATTCGGCGTTCGACAGCGGGCCGCCGCACATTCGTACGGCGCGGCCAGAACGGTAAACACATCGTTTCCGCCGCAACAAGCCGATGGGTCACATGACGTCCGTTTCGGATGCTTTGATGATCGCCGGTCCGTCACCCACCGCGACGCCACCGTGCCGCTGAGTGCTTTTCTCCGCTTCCGGCGCTCCGTCACGCACGCCCCTGAACAGGATCGATGACGCGAACGCACCTCGACCCGCACGCAGAGCGACGGAACGGGAAAGCCGCCCCGTGAAGTGCATCACGAGACGGCCTCCGTCTCAGCCGTCGAGCTGCTCGAGGGTGGCGGTGGACGGGCCGCGGCGGCCCTGTTCGCCGCGGGCGACGTCCTCGGCGTCGCGGAGCACCCGTACCGCGTTCTTCCAGGTGAGCCTGGCGAGGTCGGCCTCGGACCAGTGGCGGTCGAGCAACTCCGCCACCAGATGGGGATATCCGGACACATCACTCAGATCGGACGGGGTGAAGGCCGTTCCGTCGAAGTCGCCGCCGATGCCGACGTGGTCGATGCCGGCGACCTCGCGCATGTGGTCCAGGTGGTCGGCGACCGTGGCGGCCGTGGCCTCGGGGCGCGGGTTGGCCTCCTCGAAGGCGCGCTGGACCGCGAGCCCCCGCTCGGTGCCGTCCAGCGGGTGCAGGCCGTGGGCGCGCATGTTCTCGTCGGCTGCCGCGGTCCAGGCGACGGCCTCCGGCAGGACGAACTTGGGCACGAACGTGACCATCGCCACACCGCCGTTGGCCGCGAGGGCCTCCAGCACGTCGTCGGGGACGTTGCGCGGGTGGTCGCACACGGCGCGGGCCGAGGAGTGCGAGAAGAGCACGGGCGCCGTGGAGACCCGCAGCGCGTCGCGCATGGTGGCCGGTGCCGTGTGGGAGAGGTCCACCAGCATCCCCAGCCGGTTCATCTCCCGCACGACCTCCTCGCCGAAGCGGGTCAGCCCGCCGTGGCGGGGGGCGTCGGTGGCCGAGTCCGCCCAGTCGATGGTGTCGTTGTGGGTGAGCGTCATGTAGCGCACGCCCAGCCGGTACAGGGCGCGCAGCGTGGCCAGGGAGTTGTTGATCGAGTGGCCGCCCTCGGCGCCCATCAGCGAGGCGATGCGGCCCTCGGCCCGCGCCGCCTCCATGTCGTCGGCGGTGAAGGCGAGCCGCAGGTCGTCCGGGTACCGGTCGGCCAGCCGCCGCACCACGTCGATCTGCTCCAGGCAGGCGCTGACGGCGGCGTCCCCGGTCAGGTCCGTGCGCACGTAGACGGACCAGAACTGCGCCCCCACCCCGCCGGCGCGCAGCCGCGGGATGTCGGTGTGCAGGTGGGCCGACTGGTCGGCCCCGATGTCCCGGCGGTCCAGGTCGTAGGCGACCTGCTCGCGCAGCGCCCACGGCAGGTCGTTGTGGCCGTCGGCGACGGGGTGGACGGCCAGCAACTCCCGGGCCCGCTCCAGCAGTTCCGCTGCGGGGGCCACCTCACTTGCTCCCGAAGCCGAACCCCGCGCCGCCCGCGGCCACCTTGGCCCGCAGCCGCCGGCCCTTGTCCTGCGCCTGCTCCCGCAGCTCCGCCTGGAAGCCCTCCATCCGCTCCCGCAGCGCCTCGTCGTGGGCCGCCAGGATGCGGACCGCGAGCAGCCCGGCGTTGCGGGCGCCGCCGACCGAGACCGTGGCGACCGGCACCCCGGCGGGCATCTGCACGATGGACAGCAGGGAGTCCATCCCGTCCAGGTGGCGCAGCGGGACCGGCACGCCGATCACCGGCAGCGGGGTGACGGAGGCGAGCATGCCCGGCAGGTGGGCCGCCCCTCCCGCGCCCGCGATGACCGCCTTCAGGCCGCGGCCGGCGGCGCGGTCGCCGTAGTCGATCATCTCGTGCGGCATCCGGTGCGCGGAGACCACGTCGACCTCGTAGGGGACCTCGAACTCGTCCAGGGCCTCGGCCGCGGCCTCCATGACGGGCCAGTCGGAGTCGGAGCCCATGACGATGCCCACGACGGGGGCGGAGGCGGAGCTGGGGGCGTTGCTCATTCGGTGATGGTCCCTCGCAGATAGGCGGCGGCGTGGGCGGCGCGCTCGCGGACGTCCGCCAGATCGTCGCCGTAGGTGGTGACGTGGCCCACCTTGCGGCCGGGCTTCACGTCCTTTCCGTACATGTGGATCTTCAACCGCGGGTCGCGGGCCATGCAGTGCAGGTACCCCTGGTACATGTCGGGGTAGTCGCCGCCGAGCACGTTGGCCATCACCGTCCACGGCGCGCGGGGGCGCGGGTCGCCGAGGGGAAGGTCCAAAACGGCCCGCAGGTGGTTGGCGAACTGGGACGTCACCGCGCCGTCCTGGGTCCAGTGGCCGCTGTTGTGGGGCCGCATGGCCAGCTCGTTGACGAGGATGCGGCCGTCGCGGGTCTCGAACAGCTCGACCGCCAGGTGGCCGACGACGCCCAGCTCCCTCGCGACCGTCAGCGCCATCTCCTGGGCGCGGGCGGACAGCTCCGGCGACAGGTCGGGGGCCGGGGCGATCACCGTGTCGCACACCCCGTCCACCTGGATGGACTCCACCACCGGGTACGCCACGGCCTGCCCGTGCGGGGAGCGCACCACGTTGGCGGCCAGCTCGCGGACGAAGTCGACCTTCTCCTCGGCCAGCACCGGCACACCGGCGCGGAAGGGCTCGGCGGCCTCCTCCTCGGAGCGCACCACCCACACGCCCTTGCCGTCGTAGCCGCCGCGGACGGTCTTGAGGACGACGGGCCAGCCGCCGGTGCCGTCCGCGGACCCCTCCCGCGCGAACCGGGCCGCGTCGGCCGGGTCGGCCACGATGCGGTGGCGGGGGCAGGGCACGCCGATCGAGGTCAGTTTCTCGCGCATCACCCCCTTGTCCTGGGCGTGCACCAGCGCCTCGGCCCCGGGCCGCACCGGGATGCCCTCCGCCTCCAGGGCGCGGAGGTGCTCGGTCGGAACATGTTCGTGGTCGAAGGTGATCACGTCGCAGCCCCGGGCGAAGTCACGCAGCGTCTCCAGGTCGCGGTAGTCGCCGACGACCACGTCGCGCACGACCTGCGCCGCGGAGTCCTGCGGGGTGTCGCTGAGCAGCCTGAACCTGACGCCGAGCGGGATGCCCGCCTCGTGGGTCATCCGCGCGAGCTGACCACCGCCGACCATGCCGATCACAGGAAATGTCACATCCGTAGCCTATCCGCCGTCCGACGGGTACCCCGTACGGCGCAGGGCCGTGGATAGCATGGCGGGCCGGGGGTGCGGCGGCGTTCCCCGGGGCCCGCGAGAGAGCCGAGAGAACGGGGCAGTGGACCACTATGGGTGAACGGCACGCACTGCGCTCCCGGTTGCTGAGGCTGCGGCGCGAGGTGGCCAGGTTCGGCACGGTGGGGGCCCTCGGCTTCCTGGTGAACGTCGCGGTCTTCAACCTCTGCATCCACGGGCTGGGACTGGCCCCGGTGCGGTCGGGGGTGATAGCCACCGCGGTCGCCATCGCGACGAACTACCTGGGCAACCGCTACTGGACCTACCGGCACGCCGACAAGAACCGGGTGCGCCGGGAGGCCGGGCTGTTCCTGCTCTTCAGCGGCATCGGCCTGGTGATCGAGAACGGCGCGCTGGCGGTCTCCCACTACGGCCTGGGCCTCACCTCGCCGCTGGCCGACAACATCGCCAAGAACGTCGTCGGCCTGGGGGTCGCCACGGTGTTCCGCTTCTGGTCCTACCGCACCTGGGTCTTCCGCGGCGAGCACGCCGGCGGCCGGGCCGGGCGTGCCGCGTCAGCCCCCGGCGGGCTCCTCGGCCGCCTCCCGGCTGAGGAACAGCGCGAAGACCGGCGGGTACTGCTGAAGTAGCTCCAGCCGCCCGCCGTCGGCCTCCGCCAGGTCGCGGGCGACGGCCAGTCCCAGGCCCGTGGAGTTGCGCCCGCTGACGGTGCGCTCGAAGACCCGCGAGCCCAGCGCCGGGTCCACGCCCGGCCCCTCGTCCGTCACCTCGACCACCACCTGGTTGCCGGCGATGCGGGTGCGCAGGGCGACGGCGCCGTCACCGTGCATCAGGGCGTTCTCGACGAGCGTGGCCAGCACCTGCGCCACCGCGCCCGGGGTGCCCACCGCGCGCAGCCCCTCCCGGCCGGAGCGGACGATGGCACGGCCCGCCTTGCGGTACGCCGGGCGCCACTCCTCGATCTGCTGCTTGACCACCTCGTCCAGGTCGAAGCCGACGGCCGAGCCCGAGCGGGGGTCGCGCGCGTTGGTCAGCAGCCGCTGCACCACGTCGGTCAGCCGCTCCACCTGGGCCAGCCCGATCATCGCCTCCTCGCGGATGGTGGCGAGGGCGGTCTTGTCGGTGGTGGGCGAGGCGTCGGCGTCGTCGGCGGCCGTGACGATCTCCTCCAGCCGCATCGACAGCGCGGTCAGCGGGGTGCGCAGCTGGTGGGAGGCGTCGGCGGCCAGCCGGCGCTCGGCGGTGAGCATCCGGGCGATCCGCTCGGCGCTGGCGTCCAGGACGTCCGCCACCCGGTCCAGCTCGGGCACCCCGTAGCGGCGGTGGCGGGGGCGCGGGTCGCCGGAGCCGAGCCGCTCGGCGGTCTCGGCCAGGTCCGTGAGGGGGGCGGCGACGCGACGGGCCTGCCCCACGGCCAGCAGGACGGCCGCTATCACCGCCAGCAGCGCCACCGCCAGGATGATCAGCAGGGTGCGGCCGACCTCCTCCCGGACGGTGCCGCTGTCCTGCCGGACGGTGACGGTCACGCCGCCCGGCCCGGACGAGGCGCGCCCCTCGATGGCGTCCCGGGGCCGGTCACCCAGCTCGATCGGCGCACGGCCGGGCAGCTCGATGCGGACGTAGCGGTCCTCGGGGACGTGGGAGCGCATCGCCTCGGCCGTCACGCCCTCCTCGGCCACGACGCGGCTCTCGACGACCGAGACCAGCCGCGCGGCGTCGGAGCGGACGCTCTCCTCCGCGCTGCCCTCGATGGTGCGGAACTCGATGATGACCAGGGACACCCCGAAGACGGCGATCACGACGAGGACCACGGCCAGCGTGGAGTTGATCAGGCGTCTGCGCACGGCCGGGTCAGCCCTTCCGGGTCCTCGGTGGGCCCCTCGGTGGTTCTTCGGTGGTGGCCGGGGCGCCCCGCGGTGCCCCGGGGGCGCCCGTTCGGTCCGGGCGGGCCGGCCCCCTTCCGGGTCAGTCCTTCTCGAAGCGGAAGCCGACGCCCCGTACCGTGGCGATGTAGCGGGGATTGGCCGCGTCGTCGCCGAGCTTCTTGCGCAGCCACGAGATGTGCATGTCCAAGGTCTTGGTCGACGACCACCAGGTGGTGTCCCAGACCTCGCGCATGAGCTGGTCGCGGGTGACGACGCGGCCCGCGTCGCGCACCAGCACCCGCAGCAGGTCGAACTCCTTCGCGGTGAGCTGGAGCTCCTCGTCCCCCATCCACGCCCGGTGCGACTCGACGTCGATGCGCACGCCGTGGGTGGCGGGGGGCTGGGCCGGCTCGACCGCGCCGCGCCGCAGCAGGGCCCGCACCCGGGCCAGGAGCTCGGCCAGCCGGAACGGCTTGGTGACGTAGTCGTCGGCGCCCGCGTCCAGGCCGACGACGGTGTCCACCTCGTCGGCGCGGGCGGTCAGCACCAGGACGGGGAAGGTGTACCCCTCGGTACGCAGCCGGCGGCAGACCTCCAGGCCGTCCATGCCGGGCAGGCCGAGGTCGAGCACGACCAGGTCGATGTCCCCGTGCTGTCCGGCGTCGAGCGCGCTGGGACCGTCCTCGCGCACCTCGACCTCGTACCCTTCGCGGCGCAGGGCGCGGGCCAGCGGCTCGGAGATGGAGGCGTCGTCCTCGGCGAGCAGTACTCGGGTCATGGCCCGATGGTAGACCTCGCGGAGACGCCCGAGGCGGTCTGCGAACGACTCGCGGCGGCCCGGCGCCGGTTCCCCGCACCGGGTGTGAAATGCGCCTCTTCACGGCGGGCGCCCGTCCTGGGGGCCGCACACCGTGGCGTACCCTGACGGGACGTTGTCCGGCAGCGGTGACCCGCGGCGCACCGAGGTGCCCGGGGTCCTTCCACGGAGGAGCACCGTACACACCACCGTACGGGGGCCCTCCGGACGCCGGGCGTCCGGCCGGTCAGGACCGGACGCGGACAACGCAGCAGGAATGCCGGCCGTCGTCCGGGCGCGGGGGGAGCGCACCGCCGAAGCCGGCGACCACCCGCCCGGGCGCGTGCGCACCCCGTCGTGCGCGTCCCGACCGAGCAAGGAACCACCACCATGGCGTCCAGCCTGACGAAGGACTCCGCCGGTACCCCCGGCAAGACCTTCTTCGGCCACCCCCGAGGTCTGGCCACACTCTTCATGACGGAGATGTGGGAGCGCTTCTCCTGGTACGGAATGCGCGCCATCCTCGTCCTCTACCTGATCGCGGGCGTGCTCGACGGACCGCTCGCCGGCCGCGAGGCCCTGGCGGCGGCGATCTACGGCGTCTACAACGCCGTCGTCTACATGGTCGCCATGCCCGGCGGCTGGGTGGCGGACCGTCTCTGGGGGGCCCGCAAGGCCGTCCTGGTGGGCGGCATCATCATCGCGTCCGGCCACTACACCCTGGCCATCCCGTCCGACGTGGCGTTCTTCATCGGCCTGGGGCTGATCGCGGTCGGCACCGGCCTGCTCAAGCCCAACATCTCGGCGATGGTCGGCGGTCTCTACGAGGACCAGTCCAGCGCACGCCGCGACGCCGGCTTCACGATCTTCTACATGTCGATCAACATCGGCGGCATGCTCGCCCCGCTGGTGGTCGGCTACCTGGGCGAGAACGTCGACTGGCACCTGGGCTTCGCCGTCGCCGGCGTCGGCATGACGCTGGCCGTGATCCAGTACGTGCTGGGCGCTCGCCACCTGGGCGACGTCGGCCTGCGCCCGGGCACCCCGGCCACGCCGGAGGAGAAGCGCTCGGTGCTGCGCAAGACCGGCCTGTGGGCCGGCCTGGCCGTCGCCGCACTGCTGGCGGACATCGCCCTGGGCACCTACGACATCGAGCACATCGTCAACTTCCTGGCCGTCCTCGGCGTCGTCGTCCCCGTCCTGTACTTCGTCTCGATGTACCGGAACCCGCAGCTGTCCGCCGCGGACCGGCCGCGCATCCAGGCGTTCGTGTGGTTCTTCGTCACCGCCGTGCTGTTCTGGATGATCTACGACCAGTCCGGCTCGCTGCTGACGATCTTCGCCGACAACGACACCGACCGCATGATCGGCGGCTGGGAGTTCCCGGCCTCGTGGTTCCAGTCGGTCAACCCGGCCATGATCATCATCCTGGCCCCGATCTTCGCGAGCCTGTGGGTCTGGCTGGCCAAGCGCAACAGCGAGCCCAGCGCCCCGGTGAAGTTCGCCCTGGCCATGCTGCTCATCGGCGGCTCCTTCGGCCTGATGGGCCTGGCGGGCGCCGCCGCGGCGAACAGCGAGACCGGCAAGGTCACCGTCTTCTGGCTGCTGGGCGTGTACCTGCTCCAGACGCTCGGCGAGCTGTGCCTGTCCCCGGTGGGCCTGTCGCTGTCGACCAAGCTGGCCCCGAAGCAGTTCGTCGGCCAGATCATGGGCCTGTGGTTCCTCGCCACCGCGACCGGCAACGCCCTCAACGGCTGGGCGACCCGGCTGAACGAGCCGATGGGCGACGCGGCGTACTACACCATGTGGGGTGTCGTCGCCGTGGCCGCGGGCCTGGCCTTCCTGACCGCCGCGAAGCGGATCCGCGCCCTGATGGGCGGGGTGAAGTGAGGCGGTGACGCGCCGTGCGGGCCCCCGCGGGCCCGCACCACCCCGCCGCACGCGGCACCGGGCCCCGGTCCTTCCGACAGGACCGGGGCCCGGTGCCGTGTGCTGCTCCGCCGGACCGCGTCAGGCCCCCGGCCCGGCGCCGGCCCGTGTGAAGGCGTCCCACTGGGCCGCCACCAGTTCCCGGGGGACCCCGCCCGGATCGTCGAGGGAGAACGCCTCCAGCCGGAAGGAGAGCGTGGTGGCACCCGACCGGACCACCGTCAGGTACTCGGTCAGGACCAGCTCCCGGTCCTTCACGTCCTCGATCCGCAGCCGGTACGCCACGGCCTCGTCCCCGAGGTCCGGCGCCTCCAGCGGCTCGACGGACCGGTAGCGGGCCTCGGCCACCCCCCGCTCCTCCACGAAGCCGCCGGCGCAGGCGGTGCCCGCCTCCCGCAGCGCCGCGAGCACCCTGGCCGCTCCGCCCGAGCCGTACGAGCGCAGCTGGACGCTCACCTGCCGCTGCCCGATCCCCTCGCCGAGCACCGCCTCCCGGTTGACCTCGGCCGCGGGGTCCTCACCGGTCGCCCCGCGGGCGAGGCTGACCAGCGGCTGGCACACGGCCCGGTCGGCGCGGTACTCCAGGAAGTCCTCGGACGGCCCCTCCAGCAGGGGCACGCCGATCTCGTAGGTGCCGCCGGGTCCGCCGATCCGGGCGCCGTCCCGCAGCGCGGCCTCCTCCAGCCGTTCGGCGGTCGGGACCGGGGGCCCCGCAGCCTCCGCCGGCCTCCCGGCGCTCCCCGGCGAAGGGGCCGCCGGGCTCCGCCCGCCGCCGCCCCCGCCGCCGCAGGCCGTCGCCGCCAGCACCAGTGCCGGGACCACCGCGGACAGGACCGCCCATCCGCGCGCGGCCGCCGCTCTCTCCCCCATGTCCGCCCCGTCCGCCCGTGCCCTCGCATGACTGAGCCGAGTCCCGGTCGGGACCCGGCTTGAGGATCGTACGCCGCGCGGCGGCCGGCGGGCGGGGCTCCGGCCGCGGGGGCGGTTCGGGACGGGGGCTCAGTCCTCCTCGTCCGGCCCGGCCAGTTCGGCCCAGACCGTCTTGCCCACGGCTCCGTGGGGGTGGCGCACGACGCCCCAGTCCAGGCAGAGGCGCTGGACGATGAACATGCCGTGGCCGCCCGGCCGCCCGGGACGGTGCGGAGTGCGGGGCGAGGGAAGACCGGCACCCCGGTCGGCCACCTCGATCCTCAGGAGCTTGGGGCCGAAGCCTATGCGCACCTCCTCGGGACCGTCGGCGTGCAGACAGGCGTTCGTCACCAGTTCGGAGACGACGAGCAGGGCGTCCTCGGCGGCGGCACGCTGTTCGGGACTGGAGGCCGGAAGCCAGCCCCAGTCGTGAAGCGCCTGGCGGGTGAAGTCACGGGCACGGGGCACGGCTCCGCTCGCCCCCATGAGCCGCAGCCGTCGAACCTGGCGCATCTCGCGCACCTGACCGACCGGTGCGGCTGCGGTCGCGGCGGTGCCCTCCGGCTCCGGGCCGCGCTCGCCCGCCGGTTGCGGCCGGGTGGTGCTCATCAGTGCTTCACCTCACCGGTTGACCAATTTCGTCGGTTTCGCTTGGTCTGCGGACAACTTGTTTCCGATGGATTTCCACGAGTCTCCTGCCCTGCCCAGGCTGGGGGACACACATGGATTTCCCTGAACCGGCCTCCGGGCGTAACACTCCGGTCACGGTCCGGTGTACGGCCGGGGATCTTCAGGACTGCGCCGTTTCCTTCAGCGCGTCGGCCAGGCTCTCGTGGAGGACGAAGACACCGTCCGCGCCGGTGATCTCGAACACGCGCGCAACGACCGGACGCATTCCGGCCAGGTGGATCCCGCCCCCGGCGGCCTCCGCCTTCAGCCTGGCCCCCAGGAGGACGTTCAATCCCGTGGAGTCACAGAACTCCAGCTTGGAGCAGTCCACGACGAGGAGCTTGCAGCCCTCCTCGAGCGCGTGCTCCAGCGGCTCGCGCAGCAGGTCGGCGGTGTGGTGGTCGAGTTCACCGTCCGGTGTCACCACCAGGCTCGCGCCGTGGCGCTGTACGTCGACCGTCAGCCGACCCCGGTGGCTGGTGCTGCCGGGCACCCCGCGGTCCATGTACACCCCTTCACGTCTTCCTGCAACCGATCACTGCCGTCCGAAGTCGGACGTTCGAACCCTACGCCCTTACAGCCGCAACCGGTAGCCGCACAACCAGCACATTGGGTCATATTCGGACAACCAGCACTTGCCAGCTCCCCACGGGAGCAGGTAGGCGTAGGAGGGACCACTAAAACACGTCGGCTTGGAGGCGCCGCACCCCGTAGTGCAGGAACGGCTTCGGCAGCCATATGCCGAGAACGATGGAGGACCCCATGTCACCCCGGCTCGACGAAACGTCCACCGCATCGTCGGTCGCCCCGCCCGAGCACATCGGGCTCCCCGAGGTGGGGCCGGAGGAGGCCGCCGGCCTCGCCGAGGAGCTCCACCTCCCCGAGATCCCCCCGTACGCCGAGGTGGGGCCGCTGGACGCGCGGGCCCTGTCGAAGACCCTCTTCGAGCGCCTGGAGACGCTCCAGGAGGGCACCCACGAGCACGCCTACGTCCGCAACACCCTGGTCGAGCTGAACCTCGCGCTGGTGAAGTTCGCCGCCGCCCGGTTCCGCTCCCGCAGCGAGCCGATGGAGGACATCGTCCAGGTCGGCACCATCGGTCTGATCAAGGCCATCGACCGGTTCGAGATCGGCCGCGGGGTCGAGTTCCCCACCTTCGCGATGCCGACGATCGTCGGGGAGATCAAGCGCTTCTTCCGCGACACCTCCTGGTCCGTGCGCGTGCCCAGGCGCCTGCAGGAGCTCCGGCTGGACCTGGCCAAGGCCGGTGACGAGCTCGCCCAGCAGCTCGACCGCTCCCCCACCGTCGGCGAGCTCGCCGAGCGGCTGGGCCTGAGCCGGGAGGAGGTCGTCGAGGGCATGGCGGCGAGCAACGCCTACACCGCCAGCTCCCTGGACGCCCAGCCGGAGGAGGACGAGACCGAGGGGGCCCTCGCGGACCGCATCGGCTACGAGGACCACGGGCTGGAGGGCATCGAGTACGTGGAGTCCCTCAAGCCGCTGATCGCCGAGCTCTCGCCGCGGGACCGCAGAATCCTCTCCCTGCGCTTCGTGGCGAACATGACCCAGTCCGAGATCGGCGAGGAGCTGGGCATCTCGCAGATGCACGTCTCCCGGCTGCTCTCGCGGACGCTGGGGAGGCTGCGCAAGGGGCTGCTGGTCGAGGAGTGAGCCCCTCCGCTCCCGGTGCCTCCGGCGGCCTCCGCCGGCGGGCCGGGCGAGGGGCTCCGGGCGCCCTTCCGGGGGCCGCGGGACCGGGGTCGTCCGCGGCCCCCGGAGAGCCGCCCGGAGCCGCACACGCGCACCCCGGGCGCCCCGAGCCCCTCACCGCACGCGGTCGCCGCGCTGCCACACCGCCGCCACCAGCGGCACGCCGGGCCGGTAGGCGAGGTGGACGTGCGAGGGCGCGTCCAGCAGCACCAGGTCGGCCCGGGCGCCGGGGGTGATACGGCCGATGTCGATGCGGCGCAGCGCCGCGGCACCGCCCGCCGTGGCGGCCCACACCGCCTCGTCGGGCGTCATGCCCATCTCCCGGACGGCGACGGCGACGCAGAACGGCATCGAACTGGTGTACGACGAACCGGGGTTGCAGTCCGTGGACAGCGCGACGGTGACGCCCGCGGCCAGCAGGCGGCGCGCGTCGGGATAGGGCGAGCGGGTGGAGAACTCGCAGCCGGGCAGCAGCGTGGCGACCGTGCGGCTGTTCGCGAGGGCGTCGACGTCGTCGTCGGACAGGTGGGTGCAGTGGTCGGCGGAGGCCGCGTCGAACTCGACGGCGAGCCGGGCGCCGGGTCCGGGCCCGAGCTGGTTCGCGTGGACGCGGGGCACCAGGCCGCGGGCCGCCCCGGCGGCCAGGACGGCGCGGGCCTGGTCGCCGTCGAAGGCGCCGCGCTCGCAGAAGACGTCCACCCAGCGGGCGTGGGGCGCGCAGGCGTCCAGCATCGGCCCGGTGGCCAGGTCGACGTAGCCGTCCGGGTCGTCGGCGTACTCGGGGGGCACCACGTGGGCGCCGAGGTAGGTGACCTCGTCCACGTGGTCGGCGGCGATGCGCAGCGCGCGGGCCTCGTCCCGGGGGGTGAGGCCGTAGCCGGACTTGGTCTCCAGGGTGGTGGTGCCCTGGTGCAGCGCCTCGCGGACGTGGCGGGCGAGGTTCGCGGCGAGTTCGGCGTCGCCGGCGGCGCGGGTGGCCTCGACGGTGGTGCGGATGCCGCCGGCGGTGTAGGGGCGGCCGGACATCCGGGCGGCGAACTCCTCGGTGCGGTCGCCGCCGAAGAGCAGGTGGGAGTGGGAGTCGACGAAGCCGGGCAGCATCGCCCGGCCGCCCGCGTCGACGCGGCTGTCGGCGGCCGGTGCCGCACTGCCCGCACCGACCCAGGCGATGCGGTCGCCCTCGATGACGACGGCCGCGTCCCGGACGAGCCCGAGGGGGCCGTGCTCGGCGGCGGCCACGGTCTCGTGGTCGTTGGTGACGAGGGAGGCGATGTTGGTGACGAGGGTGCTGCCGGGGGCGCCGGCTGCGGTGCCGCGGGGGGACCGGCCGCTCATCGGCGGACTCCCCGCCCGATGGCGTCCGCCAGGGCCGCGGGGACGTCCGGCACGCTTCGGTGCACCCCGTCCCGCACGACGTGGCGGCCACCGACGACCGTGTGGCGCACGTCGGCCGCCGTCGCCGCGAACACGGCCGTCTCGACCGCCAGCCGGGGCGGCGGGCCGGCGGTGCGCACCGAGTCCAGGGCGATGGTGGTGAAGTCGGCGAGCCGGCCGGGCTCCAGGCGCCCCGCCTCCGGCCAGCCCAGCGCCGCGTGGCCGGAGGCGGTGGCGGAGTGCAGCAGCTGGGCGGCGGTCCAGTGGCCGCGGGTGCGGGTGCGCAGCCGCTCGTCCAGTTCCATCGCGCGGGCCTCCTCCAGCAGGTCGATCACGGCGTGGCTGTCGCTGCCCAGGCTCAGCGGGGAGCCGGCGCGCATCAGGTCAGCCGCCGGTCCGATGCCGTCGGCCAGGTCGCGTTCGGTGGTGGGGCACATGCACACCCCGGTACCCGTGCCGCCCAGGAGGGCGATGTCGGCGTCGGCCAGGTGGGTGGCGTGGACGGCCGTCGTCCGCGGGCCGAGCACGCCGTGGTCGGCCAGCAGCCGGGCGGGGGTGCGGCCGTGGACGGCCAGGCAGGCGTCGTTCTCGGCGGGCTGCTCGGAGAGGTGGACGTGCAGGGGCGCGTCCCGCTCCCGGGCCCAGCGGGAGACGGTGCCCAGCTCCGCGGCGGGCACCGCGCGCACCGAGTGGATCGCCGCGCCCACCCGGACGTGGTCCCCCGACGGCCGCAGCGCGCAGACGCGCTCGGCCCAGGCGTCGGCGGTGCCGTCGGTGAAGCGGAGCTGGTGGCGGTCGGGCTCGGCGCCGCGGTCGGCGGTGAGCAGACCGGAGGCCAGGTAGCAGGTGTCGAGGAGGGTGATGCGCAGGCCTGCGTCGGCGGCCGCCGCGATCAGGGCGTGGCCCATGGCGTTGGGGTCGCCGTAGGGGGTGCCGCCGGGGCCGTGGTGGAGGTAGTGGAACTCGCCGACGCAGGTGACGCCCGCCAGGGCCATCTCGGCGTAGACGGCGCGGGCCAGCTCGAAGTAGCCGTCGGGGGTGAGGCGGTCGGCCACGGAGTACATCGCCTCGCGCCAGGTCCAGAAGGTGCCGGAGCCCCTCTGCACGGTGCCGCGCAGGGCGCGGTGGAAGGCGTGGGAGTGGGTGTCGGCCAGTCCGGGGACGGTCAGGCCGCGCAGCGGCTCGGCGCCGGGCGGCGGGGCGGCCACCCCGGTGCGCACGGCGGTGAGGCGGCCGCCCGCCGTCTCCAGGAGAGTGCCCGCCTCCACGGCCGTACCGGTCCAGGCGTACTCGGCCCAGTAGACGGCCCCGGGAGGGGGTCCGGGCCGGTGCGCGGGGGCGGGGTCGGGGGCGCCGGGGGGGTTCGGTCCGTCCGGGGTCACGGGCACGCCAGCTCCTCCAGGGTGTCGGCCAGCGCCCGCACCCCGGCCGCGCAGTCGTCCTCCTCGGCGGCCTCGGCGGGCGAGTGGGAGACGCCGGTGGGGTTGCGCACGTAGAGCATGGCGGTGGGCAGCTCGGCGGAGAGGATGCCCGCGTCGTGGCCCGCGCCGGTGGGCAGCAGCGGCGCGCCGCCGAGCCGGGCGGCGATGCGGTCGCGCAGTCCGCGGGCGAACTCCACGACGGGGGTGAAGGACTCCCGGACGACCTCCACCCGCACCCCGTCGCGCGCCCCGCGCTCGACGGCCGCGCGCTCGATCCCGGCGACGACGGCGGCGAGGGTCTCCTCGTCGGCGGCGCGGGAGTCGAGCCAGCCGCGCACGAGGGAGGCGACGGCGTTGACGCCGTTCGGTTCCACGGCGACCTTGCCGAAGGTGGCCAGCGCTCCGGCCAGCCGGGCCTTCTTCCGGGCGGCGAGCACGGTGTTGGCGTAGGTGAGCATCGGGTCGCGGCGGTCCTCCAGCCGGGTGGTCCCGGCGTGGTTGGCCTCGCCGTGGAAGTCGAACCGCCAGCGGCCGTGCGGCCAGATGGCGGAGGCGACGCCCACCGGCCGGTCGCCGGGGGCGTCGGCGAGGGCGCGGCCCTGCTCGATGTGGAGTTCGACGAACGCGCCGATGCGGGCGAGCCGCTCGGGGTCGGCGCCGATCGCGTCGGGGTCGTACCCGGCGCGCTCCATGGCCTGCGGCAGCGTGACGCCGTCGGCGTCGCGGAGTTCGCGGGCCTCCTCGGGTGCGAGGCCGCCGGTGGTCAGCCGGGAGCCGACGCAGGCCAGGCCGAAGCGGGCACCCTCCTCGTCGCCGAAGTTGACCACGGCCAGCGGCCGGGCGGGGCGTGCGCCCCGCGCGTGCAGCTCGTCGAGGGCGGCGAAGGCCGACACCACGCCGAGGGGGCCGTCGAAGGCGCCGCCGTCGGGCACGGAGTCCAGGTGGGAGCCGGTCACCACGGCGTCCCCGTCCTCCGGGGAGCCGAGCCAGGCCCACTGGTTGCCGTTGCGGTCCACCTCGTAGGCCAGGCCGCGCGCGCCGGCCTGCTCCCGGAACCAGGCGCGGCACTCGGCGTCGGCGCCGGTCCAGGCGTGGCGCCGGTAGCCGCCGCCGGGGGCGCGTCCGACGGGCAGCAGGTCGTGCCACATGCCGTGGAAGGAGGGCCCCTGCCGCCACTTCGCGGGGGCGGAGCCGGTCCGGGGGGCCGGGGCCGGTCCGGGGGTCACGCGGCACCCCCGCCGGCCGCGCCGCCCTCGCGCATCGGGACGCGGACGGCCCGCTCGGCGGCGACCTCCTCGGCGCGCTCGTACCCGGCGTCGACGTGGCGGATGACGCCCGTGCCGGGGTCGTTGGCGAGCACCCGGCGGATCTTCTCCCCGGCCAGCGGGGTGCCGTCGGCGACGGTGACCTGCCCGGCGTGGATCGAGCGGCCCATGCCGACGCCGCCGCCGTGGTGGATCGAGACCCAGGAGGCGCCGGAGGCCACGTTGACCATGGCGTTGAGCAGCGGCCAGTCGGCGATGGCGTCGGAGCCGTCGAGCATGGCCTCGGTCTCGCGGTACGGGGAGGCCACCGAGCCGCAGTCCAGGTGGTCGCGGCCGATGACGATCGGCGCGGAGACCTCTCCGGAGGCGACCATGTCGTTGAAGCGCTCCCCCGCCCTGTCGCGCTCGCCGTAGCCGAGCCAGCAGATGCGGGCGGGCAGGCCCTGGAAGCGGACGCGCTCCCCGGCCATGCGGATCCAGCGGGCCAGGGGCTCGTTCTCGGGGAAGAGGTCGAGCACGGCGCGGTCGGTGGCGGCGATGTCCTTCGGGTCGCCCGAGAGCGCGGCCCAGCGGAAGGGGCCCTTGCCCTCGCAGAACAGCGGCCGGATGTAGGCGGGCACGAAGCCGGGGAACGCGAAGGCCCGTCCGTATCCGGCGAGTTCCGCCTCGCCGCGGATGGAGTTGCCGTAGTCGAAGACCTCGGCGCCCGCGTCCTGGAAGCCGACCATGGCCTCCACGTGGCGGGCCATGGACTCCCTGGCCCGCGCGGTGAAGTCGGCGGGCTTCTCGGCCGCGTAGGAGGCCATGTCGGCGAAGTCGACGCCCAGCGGCAGGTAGCTCAGCGGGTCGTGGGCGGAGGTCTGGTCGGTGACGATGTCGACGGGCGCGCCCATGGCCAGCAGGCGCGGCACCACGTCGGCGGCGTTGCCCAGCACGCCGATCGACAGCGGGCGGCGGGCGTCGCGGGCCTCGGTGGCCAGGCGCAGGGCGTGGTCGAGGGAGTCGGCCCGCACGTCCAGGTAGCGGTGCTCGATGCGGCGCTCGACGGCGCGCGGGTCGCAGTCGACGCAGAGGGCGACGCCGCCGTTCATGGTGACCGCCAGAGGCTGGGCGCCGCCCATGCCGCCGAGTCCGGCCGTCAGGGTGATCGTCCCGGCCAGGGAGCCGCCGAAGCGCTTGGCGGCCACGGCGGCGAAGGTCTCGTAGGTGCCCTGGAGGATGCCCTGGGTGCCGATGTAGATCCACGAGCCGGCCGTCATCTGGCCGTACATGGTGAGGCCGAGCTGCTCCAGGCGGCGGAACTCCTCCCAGGTGGCCCAGTCGCCCACCAGGTTGGAGTTGGCGATCAGCACGCGCGGTGCCCACTCGTGGGTGGTCATCACCCCGACGGGGCGGCCCGACTGGACGAGCATCGTCTCGTCCGGCCCGAGGGTGGTGAGGGTGCGGACCATGGCGTCGAAGGAGGGCCAGTCGCGGGCGGCCTTGCCGGTGCCGCCGTAGACGACGAGCTTCTCGGGGTGTTCGGCGACCTCGGGGTCGAGGTTGTTCTGCAGCATCCGCAGGGCGGCCTCCTGCTGCCAGCCCCGGGCGGTCAGCCCGGTGCCGCGCGGGGCCCTGACGGGTCGCGGTCCTGACACCTGTGCCATGGTCCCTGCCCTCCGATTGAATCGGTAACTACAGACACTCTATTCAGTGAATAGAACTAGTCAATGACGGACAGGGGGCCGGGCCGCCGGAGGTGCCGGCCGTGCGGGGGCCCGGAGCGCGCCGGGGGCCGCGGACGTCGCCCTCCCCGCACAGGCGCCGGGCAGAGGACGGCGGCCGCGCGGCCGGCGGGGAGGGACGCCGCCCGGGGCGGCTCCCGCCCGCCGGCCGCACGGCCGCCGTGGTCCCGGGCGGCGGTCTTCGCCCGCCCGGTGGGATCACCTCGCCGCGCTCACCTCGCCGCCGCGGTGACCCTGGCCCGGGGCCGGCGCTCCCGGGCGACCGCGGCGGGACGGCGGCGCGCACCGCCCGGCGCGGCGTCCCCGGCCAGCGGACCGGTGGTCATCCAGCCGCGCACGCCCTTGCGGGCCGGGCTGCGGCCGGCCGCCCACTCCGGGCGCACCCACAGCAGCTTCTCGTGGCGGCGCTCCCAGCGCCCCAGCCACAGCGCCTTGGCCCACAGGCCCGCGCCCGCCCCGGCCAGCAGCATGCCGCCCGCCGCGGGCACGGCCCAGGAGGAGCCCACGGCCGCGGCGAAGGCGGCCGCCAGCCACCAGCGGCGCGTCCGCAGCCAGGCGCGGACGGTCACCGCGCGGTCGTGCAGGACCACCCACTTGCCCGCCGCGGAGGCGGCACCGATCATCCCCGTGCAGCGGCGGCGGCGCGCCAGGAAGGCGGTCGCGGCCGCGACGAGGAAGAGGGCGGCCCCTCCCAGCACCCCGATCCGCCGTCCGGTCAGCCCCGGGAAGGCCAGTCCGGCCCCCGCGGCCACCACTCCGGTCCACCACAGCGCGGTACCCGCCGTCCGCACGTACACCGCGACTCTCGCCAGCGCATACGCCCCGCGCGCCACAGCAGTCCTCCTCGTGTCTCGCTCCGTTCACCCGCCGGCCGGGTCAGGGCGACCGGCCGCGGCCCGTCGGGCGGAAGCGTAGTGAGGGACGATGAGATTCTCCTGAGGATCGCGCCGTCCGGGCGGGCGGACGGCCGCCGCCCCCCGTCCCGCCGGCCGCGCGGTCCCGGCGGGGCGGCCCGGCGGGGCGGCCCGGCGGGGCGGCCCGGCGGGGCGGCCTCACTCGACGAACAGGCCCCGCTCCGCGGCGCGCGCGTCGAACTCCTCCAGACGGGCCTGGACGTCCGGCAGCTCGTCGCACATCGCCTCCAGCAGCACCCGGCCCAGCATCATGGGGGCGCAGACGGTGTCGAAGGAGAGGGCCGTCCCGACGGGCGCGGGCAGCAGCAGGTCACCGGGGCGCACGACGGGCGCGAAGGCGCTGTCGGCGACGGTGACGATCCGCAGCCCGGCCCCGCGGGCGTGCTCCAGCGCGCGGGCCGTCTCGCGCGGGTGGCGCGGCAGGGCGAAGCACAGCAGGGCGCTCGCCCCGGCGCGCACCGCCCCGTCGAGGCGGTCGGCCAGCATCGAGCCGCCCTCGTCCAGCAGCCGCACGTCCGGGTGGACCTTGGCGGCGAAGTAGGCGAAGCCCCGGGCCTGGGCGGCGGCCGCCCGCAGCCCCAGGACGGGCAGGGGGCGGGAGGCCGCCAGCAGCCGCCCGGCCTCGGCGACGGGCGCGGGGTCGGCGAGCTGCGCGGCGAGCTGCCGCAGGTTCTCGATCTCGGCGTGCACGGCCTGCTGGTAGGCGTTGCGGGCCTCGGCACCGGCACCGGCGTCTGCGGTGCCGTCCGCCGCGGGGACGGGCTGCGCCTCGCGCAGGTGCCTGCGCAGCGCCGGGTACCCGTCGAAGCCCAGTGCCACGGCGAACCGGGTCACCGACGGCTGGCTGACCCCGGCCAGCTCGGCCAGCTCCACGCTGGACAGGAAGGGGGCGTCGTCGGCGCGCCGCACCATGCAGTGGGCGATCCGCCGCTGGGTGGGGGTCAGCCGGTGGCCCTCGAACAGCTTCAGCAGCCGGGCGCTCGCGCCGCTCACCGCGTCCCCCCGCATCGGTGCACCCGCATCGCGACCGCCCCTCCTCCGCTCCTCTTCAGCGCTCCGTGTTCCGCATGACTCTATTCAGTATCGGTGCGCCCCGCCGCCCCGGGCCCGGGGCGGGGGGTGTCTCCCGCGGGCCCCCGGGGGGCCGGGGGGCTAGCCCCAGTGCCGCGGCGGACCCGGCCGCGTAGCGTCGGCGCCATGGATGCCCGTGGTCCCGACCCCGAGTTGAGGAAAGAGCTCGACGCGACCCTGCACACACGCGGGGAGCTCGGGCCGGAGTACGAGTCGGAGCTGGTCGACTCCTTCCTGGAGAAGGTCGACCGGCGGCTGGACTCGGTGATAGAGCGCCGGGTGCGGCGCGCGGTGGCCGAGCGGCAGATGGTGGTCGTCGGCGGCGCCTCCCCGTCCCGGGAGGCGGCGGTTCCCGGGGGGCCGGGCGCCGTCTTCGGCCTCGCCGCGGTCTCGCTGGTGCTGGCCGTCCCGCTCTCCGCGATCGCCGCGGCCAACGCCGGCCTGGCCGGACTGGTGGTCTGCTGGGCCGGGATCTTCGGCGTCAACGCCGTCCACGCCGCGTACCGCCGCCTGCCCTGGCTCCGCTTCCGCCGCGAGGAGCGCGACGCGGCGGCGGGGGACTGGGACGACTGACCGGCCGGCGGGCGCGCGGCCCGGTGCGGGCGGCGCCCGGGGTCGCGCGTGCGCGCCGGGCGATGCGCGGGAGGGGGTTGCGCGGGGACCGCCGCACCCCGGTGCGAGCACCGGGGGCGGGACGACGGCGGTCCCCGCGAAGCCGCGCGGCCGGCTCGGGGACCGGTCCGCGACCAGGGCGCTCGAAGGATGTCCGGGAGCCGCTCCGGAGTTCCCCGCGCCGTTGGACACCACAGTGCCCGACGGGTGTTAACCCCTCTTTGCGGAGCCGTGACAGCCGCGTACCACCTGCCGTCCCGCGGCGCCCGGACCGGTCCCTACCGTGCCTCCCCCGCCCCCGTGCCGGCGCCCCGGGCCAGGAACGCCAGCAGGTCCTGGCGGCTGACCACACCGGTCGGCTTGCCGTCGACCAGCACGGTCGCGGCGTCGGCCCGCTCCAGCACCGCCATCAGGTCGGCGACCGGCTCACCCGAGCCGACCTGCGGCAGCGGCGCGCTCATGTGCTTCTCCAGCGGGTCCTCCAGACGGGCCCGCTGGGTGAACAGGGCGTCCAGCAGCTCGCGCTCGACGATGGAGCCGACGACCTCGGCCGCCATCACGTCCGGGTGCCCGGCGCCGGGCTTGACCACGGGCATCTGCGAGACGCCGTACTCGCGCAGCACCTCGACGGCCTCGCCGACCGTCTCCTCGGGGTGCATGTGCACCAGCGACGGCATCCCGCCCTCCTTGTGGCGCAGCACGTCGCCGACGCGGGCGAGGTTGGGCTCGCCCTCCTCCAGGAAGCCGTAGTCGGCCATCCACTCGTCGCTGAAGATCTTCGACAGGTAGCCGCGCCCGCCGTCGGGCAGCAGCACCACCACCGTGTCGTCCGGACCCAGGCGCTCGGCCACGCGCAGCGCCGCGACGACGGCCATGCCGCAGGAGCCGCCGACCAGCAGGCCCTCCTCGCGGGCCAGCCGCCGCGTCATCTGGAAGGAGTCCTTGTCGGAGACGGCGATGATCTCGTCGGCCACGCCGCGGTCGTAGGCGTCCGGCCAGAAGTCCTCGCCCACGCCCTCGACCAGGTACGGGCGCCCCGAGCCGCCCGAGTACACCGAGCCCTCCGGGTCGGCGCCGACGACCCTCACCTTCCCGCCGGAGACCTCCTTGAGGTACCGGCCGGTCCCGCTGATCGTGCCGCCGGTGCCGATGCCCGCCACGAAGTGGGTGATCCGCCCCTCCGTCTGCTCCCACAGCTCGGGACCGGTGGTCTCGTAGTGGGAGCGCGGGTTGTTCGGGTTGCTGTACTGGTCGGGCTTCCAGGCGCCGGGGGTCTCGCGCACCAGCCGGTCGGAGACGTTGTAGTAGGAGTCGGGGTGCTCGGGGTCGACGGCCGTGGGGCAGACCACCACCTCCGCCCCGTAGGCGCGCAGGGTGTTGATCTTGTCCGTGGACACCTTGTCCGGGCAGACGAAGACGCAGCGGTACCCCTTCCGCTGGGCGACGATCGCCAGCCCGACCCCGGTGTTTCCGGAGGTGGGCTCGACGATGACGCCGCCCGGTTTCAGCTCGCCGGAGCGCTCGGCGGCCTCGATCATCCGCAGGGCGATGCGGTCCTTCACCGAACCGCCGGGGTTGAAGTACTCGACCTTCGCCAGGACGGTGGCCCGGATGCCGGTCGCCACACTGTTCAGCTTGACCAGCGGGGTGTTGCCGACAAGCTCGATCATCGACTCGTGATACTGCACCTGGTTCTCCGCTATCGGGGGCAGTCGCCGTCGCCTGCCCGTACAGCCAGCCTAGGGGGGCGCCGGAGCCGCGGTGACGCGCGTTGCACGACGGCCGCGAGCGGGCAACACACCGGTAGCGGGGTTTCGGTGGCGCGTGCGGAGCGCGCGGGAGGCCGCGTACGGGGTGCCGCGGGGCGCGGCGGATCGGAGGGCCCGGTGACCACAGCCATGTCCAGGGCGAGAGTGGCGCGCAGGATCGTGACGGCGGCGGCGTACGGGGGCGGCGGGGTGGGCCTGCTCGGCGGCGCCGCCCTCGGCCTGCTGGTGGCGCAGGCACGGCTGGCCAGGCGGCGGGTGGGCGCGTCGGGCGGGGCGCCGCCGGTGGCCGACGGGCTGTACGGCGCGGCGTTCGCCTCCGACGGGCCCGGCGCGCGGGCCGTACCGCTGCGGCTGGCGCTGCTGGGCGACTCCACCGCCGCCGGACAGGGCGTCCACCGGCCGCGGCAGACCCCCGGCGCCCTGTTGGCCGCGGGGCTGGCGGCGGTGGCGGAGCGGCCGGTGCTGCTGCGCAACGTGGCGGTGCCGGGGGCGCGCTCGGAGGACCTGGACCGCCAGGTGACGCGGCTCGTCGGCGGGGACGGCCGGGGCGGCGGGGACGGCGGCGTGCCGGACGTGTGCGCGATCATGGTCGGCGCGAACGACGTCACCGACCGCGTGCCGCCCGCCGTCTCGGTGCGGCTGCTGTCGGAAGCGGTGGCCCGGCTGCGGGCGGCCGGGTGCGAGGTCGTGGTGGGCACCTGCCCGGACCTGGGAACGGTCGAGCCGGTCTCCCCGCCGCTGCGCTGGCTGGTCCGCCGGGCCAGCCGCCAGCTCGCGGCGGCGCAGACGATCGCGGTGGTGGAGCGGGGCGGCCGCACCGTCTCGCTGGGCGACCTGCTGGGCCCGGAGTTCGAGGCGAACCCCAGGGAGCTGTTCGGCCCGGACAGCTACCACCCCTCGGCGGAGGGGTACGCGACGGCCGCCATGGCCTTCCTCCCCGCGCTCTGCGCCGCGCTGGGCCTGTGGCCGCAGGACGGGCGCACCGGTGCGGCCCGCGAGGACCTCCTCCCGGTCGACCGGGCCGCCGCGGTGGCCGCGGGCGAGGGCGGTACGGAGGTCTCGGGAGCGCGCGGTCCCTGGGTGCTGCTCAGGCGCCGTCGGCGGCGGCCGCGGACCGGCCCGGCGGGCGTCCTGCCGGAGGCCGTGCCGGGCACCGCCGCGGAGGCCGCCCGCCGGTGAGGCGCACCGCCCCGCCCCTACTGAGCAAGCGCTTAGAAAAGAGGCCGGGATCACACGTGGCGGGACGTGACCGACGCCCTACGGAACGGTAGTTTCCAAGCATCCACCGCCCCTCCACCCTCGTCCCCGGGAGCCGTGATGCCCGAAGCCGTGATCGTGTCCGCAGCCCGTTCGCCGATCGGCCGCGCCTTCAAGGGCTCGCTCAAGGACGTCCGCCCGGACGACCTGACCGCCGCGGTCGTCCGGGCCGCGCTCGACAAGGTCCCGCAGCTGGACCCGACCGAGATCGACGACCTGATGCTGGGCTGCGGCCTGCCCGGCGGCGAGCAGGGCCACAACCTCGGCCGGGTCGTCGCCGTGCAGCTGGGGATGGACCACCTGCCGGGCTGCACCGTCACCCGCTACTGCTCCTCCTCGCTGCAGACCACGCGCATGGCGCTGCACGCCATCAAGGCCGGCGAGGGCGACGTGTTCGTCTCGGCCGGCGTCGAGACGGTCTCCCGCTCGGTCAAGGGCACCTCCGACGGCCTGCCCGACACCCACAACCCGCTCTTCGCCGACGCCGAGGCCCGCACCGCCGCCCGCGCGGAGAAGGGCGGCGAGGGCTGGCACGACCCGCGCGAGGACGGCGAACTGCCCGACGTCTACATCGCCATGGGCCAGACCGCCGAGAACCTGGCCCGCCTCAAGGGCGTCACCCGCCAGGAGATGGACGAGTTCGGCGTGCGGTCGCAGAACCTCGCCGAGAAGGCCATCGCCGAGGGCTTCTGGGAGCGCGAGATCACCCCGGTCACCCTGCCCGACGGCACCGTGGTCGCCAAGGACGACGGCCCCCGCGCGGGCGTGACCATGGAGGGCGTGCAGGGCCTCAAGCCCGTCTTCCGCCCCGACGGACTGGTGACCGCGGGCAACTGCTGCCCGCTCAACGACGGTGCCGCCGCGCTGGTCGTCATGTCCGACACCAAGGCGCGCGAGCTGGGCATCACCCCGCTGGCCCGCATCGTCTCCACCGGCGTCTCCGGCCTGTCGCCCGAGATCATGGGCCTGGGCCCGGTCGAGGCGTCCCGCCGGGCGCTGAAGCTGGCGGGCATGACCATCGGCGACATCGACCTGGTGGAGATCAACGAGGCGTTCGCCGCCCAGGTCATCCCCTCCTACCGCGACCTGGGCATCGACCTGGACAAGCTGAACGTCAACGGCGGCGCCATCGCCGTCGGGCACCCCTTCGGCATGACCGGCGCCCGGATCACCACCACGCTCATCAACTCCCTCCAGTGGCACGACAAGCAGTTCGGCCTGGAGACGATGTGCGTCGGCGGCGGCCAGGGCATGGCCATGGTCATCGAGCGCCTGAGCTGAACTCCCGCGGCACAGCGGCACGTTCCGCCGGTGTGGCGCACATCACCGGCCGGCGCCTCGGATGTGACCCGGAACACCCCCGATGCACCGGTGAGACCGAAGAGCCCCCAGGATGTGATCAATGTCCTGGGGGCTCGGCGTCTTCCCTGCTCACAGGGGGAACGCTGGTCCGCACGGGCTGCCGCGGGAGCCCTTTCGGGGGTGCGGGTCCCGGCGTTCGACAGGAGATTCCCGGCGGGCTGCGGTAGGAATTCAGAGGTCGGAGTTCCAACCGGGAGTACGTCAGTGAGCGCCATATCCCTCATCCTGCTGCTGGCCGCCGCCGTCGCCACGGTCCTGGGCGGCGCCGCCCTGCACACCGCGCGCGGGCTGCGCCGCCAGCTCACCGAGCTGCGCGTGCAGCTCGCCGCGGCCGAGGCGCGCGGTGCCCTGGCCCACGCCTCCGTCCCCGCCCCCCGCACCGCCCCGGACGCCGACGAGATCCGCTCCGCCGTCGCCGACGCCCTCGCCGAGGAGCGCGAGCGCGAACTGGCCGAGGCCCGCGCGTTCTGGGCGGCCCAGGAGGCGCGCGACGCGCGCGCCGACCAGGTGCTGCTGGAGGGGCGCGGCGCCGAGTACGAGGGGGCCGGGCTGGACTCGGCGCTGCTGGACGCGCTGCTGGAGCGCACCCTGGGCGGCGTGCACGAGGGCGAGCTGTTCGTGCCGCGCCCGTCGGACCGGGACCTGCCGCGGACCGCCGCGCCCCGGGAGACCGGCGCGGAGGCCGGCGGCGCGCCCGGAGCGGCCGGGGAGCCCGGTACGGGCGCCCCCGGCGAGGCTCCCCCCGCGGACCCGGCCCGCGGGGCTGAGGGGACCGCGGACGACTCCCCCGAACTGGCCGCCGCCCGCCGCCGCCACCCCTCGCAGTCCGGTTACGACCTCAGGGGCGAGCCCGTCGCCCCCGCGCCGCCGCCCGCGGACCACGAGGAGACCCACCGGCGCCTGTCGGAGCTGGCCGATTCCCGCACCCCGCTGACCGACGTGCGCCCCGGCCCGCTGGGCACGCTGGATGTCTACGTCTTCGCCGACGGCACCACCGTCTGCATGACGCCCGGCCACCGCGAGACCGCCGAGCGGCTCGCCGCCGCGCTGCGCGCGGGCACCGCGCCGGTGCTGCTGGGCGGTTCGGGGGTCTCCGGGGCCTACACCCTGACCTTCGAGTGCGGCCGGGAGAGCGTCTACGTCCTGGCCGACCGGATCATCGCCTCGCTGTGAGGGCCCGGCTCTCGGCGGCCTCCACCAGCGCCACGGCCTCCGCCAGCGCCTTCGGCCCCGCGCCGGGGGCGCCGCCGGCCGTGCGCAGCGCCTCCGCCAGGTCGTGACCGGCCACGGCGAGCTGGTCGCCGACGGCGAAGATCCCCGCGTCGGGCAGCTCGGCGGGCGCCCGGCCGGGGAACTCGATCCGCTGGGCGCGGCCGGCCAGCTCCCGGGCCAGCCCCAGCCCCTCCGCCGCGGCGCCCCGTACCAGGGCGCTCTGCGGCATGGCGCGCAGCCGGTCGGCGAAGCGGTCCACGGCGGTCAGCAGGGGGGTCACGTCGAGCACCCCGCAACCCTATGCGCAGCCTGCGCGGGGCCGCCAGGGACCCGGCCCGGCACCCCGGCCCGTCATCTGGGGGTAAAGGCGTGTTTGCGCGCGTCAGGGCAGTGATCCGCCTGTCAGGCATGTAAGGCAGGGGCCGGGAAGCGTCACGGTCGTGACGCTTCCCGGCCCCTGTCCGAACTACCTGGATGGCGACCCCACCGGGGCCATGGCCCGGATGCCGTCGTTACGTTCGAAGGGGCGGTGCACTACCACTACTCCACGCCGTCCAGGTACGCGCCGTCCAGGTTCTTCGCGCCGTTCAGGTTCGCGCGTTCCAGGTTCTTCGCGCCGTTCAGGTACGCGCCGTCCAGGTCCGCGCCGGTCAGATTCGCACCGTCCAGGTCCGCGCCGTCCAGGTTCGCGAAGCTCAGGTCCGCGTCGGACAGGTTCGCACCGGTCAGATCCGCGCCGTCCAGGTTCGCGAAGCTCAGATTCGCGTCGGTCAGGTTCGCACCGTCCAGGTCCGCGCCGGGCAGATTCGCGTCGGTCAGGTACGCGTCGGACAGGTTCGCGCCGGTCAGGTACGCGTCGGACAGGTACGCGTCGGACAGGTTCGCGCCGGTCAGGTCCGCGCCGAACAGGTCCGCGCCGGTCAGGTCCACGTCGAACAGGTCCGCGCCGAACAGGTCCGCGCCGAACAGGTCCACGTCGAACAGGTCCGCGCCGGGCAGGTCCGCGAAGCTCAGATTCGCGCCGCGCAGGACCGCGCCGGTCAAGTTCGCGTCGGTCAGGTTCGCGTCGGTCAGGTCCACGTCGAACAGTTTCGCGCCGCGCAGGTCCGCACCGCGCAGGTCTGTGCGGGCGGTGCTGTCATGGGTGGGGTTCCGGCTGCCGAGTGCGGTGAGGGCCGCCTGGATGTCGCTGGTCGGCTCCGTGGGTCCGTCTGTTCCTTGTTCGGGTTTCTTGGCGTGGTTGCGGATGTAGGTGGACAGGACGTTGATGATGGAGGGCTGGTCGCGGGGGGAGTCCTCCATGATGCGCTGCAGGGCGTAGATGCCGCCCAGGCGCACCTCCAGGGAGTCGTCGCCGATGTTGCCGACGGCGGCGTTGTAGCGGTCGGTGACCTGCCCTTCGCGGGTGAGGCCGTGCTCGTTGCGGATGAGGGCCTGTTCGTTGTCGACCTGCTGGAGCGACAGCCAGGTGAAGGCGATCACGGCGAGGGTGCCCAGGGCGGCCAGGGTGCCCGCGGCCTGCTGAAGGCGCGTCCACCGGTCCGTCGGTGCGGCGACCACCAGCTGCGGGGTAGAGGGCGTGGGCGCGGGGGTGCGGCGGCGGCGCCTTGGTGGGCGGGAGCCGATCGGGGCGGGCGCGCGGCGGGGCGCGGTCCGGGTGCGGCGGCGGGCGACGCGCTGCAGACGGGCGGCGCGGCCGGAGCGGCGGGACGGTGTGGTGGCCATGAGGACGTTGATACGGGCGGCAGGCGGCCGGTGCGCCAGGTGTTGCGAAGCTGTAGCAGTGCGTGAGCGAACGGAGTGGAGATCGGCGCCCAGCCGTACCTGGCGGGCCGCCCTTCCCCGGGAGTCGCTCCCCCTTCCGCATGCAGCGTGGAGGCGAGCGCGACGGCCTCCACCGCAGCGGGTGCGGCACACCGTGGCTCACCTGGCCAACATGCCTCGACAGCACCCGGATACGTGTGAGGCACATACGAGGTGAAGGCACCTGCCTCACATGCCTGAAGCCTTCCGGCGACCCCAGATAACGGCCCCCTCCTCCGCCCCCGGCCGCCCCGCGCGCGGGGACGGCCGTCGCACACGCCGGAGGGCCCCGGGGCACGAAGCCCCGGGGCCCTCCACCGCTCTGCGCGCCGTCCCGCCCCCGGCGGGAGGGGACGGCCGTTCAGCCGCCGGTCAGTCGCTGCTCTGCAGGATCGCGACCAGGCGCAGGAACTCCAGGTAGATCCAGACCAGGGTCAGGGTCAGACCGAAGGCGGCCAGCCAGGACTCCTCACGCGGAGCCCCGTAGGCGACGCCGTCCTCGACCTGCTTGAAGTCCAGCGCCAGGAACGCGGCACCGAGCACGATGCCCAGGACACCGAACAGGATGCCCAGGCCGCCGCTGCGGAAGCCGAGGCCGTCACCGCCGCCGAAGACGGCGAACAGCAGGTTGATGCCCATCAGCAGCACGAAGCCGATGGCGGCGGCCATCACGAAGCGGTAGAAGCGCCGCGTGACGCGGATGATGCGGGCCTTGTACATGAACAGCACGGCGGCGAAGACCGCCATGGTGCCCAGCACGGCCTGCATCGCCGCGCCGCTGGCGATCCGGCTGTCGACGAAGTTGCTGATCGCGCCGAGGAAGAGGCCCTCGAAGGCCGCGTAGGCCAGGATCAGCGGGGGCGATGCCTTGCGCTTGAAGGACTGCACCAGGCCCAGGACCAGCGCGATCAGCATCGCGCCGAGGGCCAGGCCGAGCGACAGGTCCGTCACCCAGGCGACCGTCGCCATGGCGACGACCAGCCCCACCGTCATCGCCGTCCGGGCGACGACGTCGTCCATCGTCATCCGGTCCGTGCGGGCGGGAGCGGCCGGCGGGAAGCCCTGGGGCTGTCCGGCGGTCTGAGGCTGGGCGTACGGGTTGGTGGCGTACGGGTTGGCGGGCTGGGCGCCGGTGGCGTACGGGTTGGCCGCGTACGGGTTCCCGGCCTGCGGCTGCTGCGTGGCGTCGAAGCCTGCGTAGCCGCCGTCTCGGCTGAATCCCCGTCGCGAGAAGACCGGGTTGCTGCTCCTCATCTCACTCCTCCATGGCCGCACCGCGCGGCCCTTCCTCAAGAGTAATGCTTTAGCAAAGACCGCACGGTAGTGCACTGGCAACAACGAAGGAAGGAATCGTGATTGTTCCGGTACCCGGCGCCGGACCGCCGACACCCGCCGGAGGCGGTGCCGGTGCGCCGGGATCCGGCCGGGGCGGGACGCCCGCGGGGACCGGGGGGCGGGCCGGAGGGGACGGGCCGGGACGGCCGGCGGCGGTGCAGCGGCCCCGCAGCTCGTCGGGGGCGCCGGCCGGGGGACGCCGGCGTGCCCGGAGCCGGATTCGAACCGGCACGGCCTGTAGGCCAACGAGGTTTAAGCTCGTCGTGTCTGCATTCCACCATCCGGGCACCGGCTCTCGGACCGTATGGCTGGCTACGGCCCTCCCCAGGACGCTCAACGAGCCTATCGGGGGCGCCTGCCCGGGCAACGGGGTCCTGGGCTCAAGTTGTCTGATTTTATTGGCAACTGATCCCGCATCAGCGGCGCGCGCCCCTCTTCGGAGCAGATCAGCCACTCTCCCAGAGCCACCAGGAATGACGGAAAGTCGCTGCCCAGCCACGGGACGGCATCAGGGTGGTGCCTCATCCTCAGGGATGACGGGCGACCCCCGCCTCCCTCCGCAGGCGCCCTCGAAGACCGGAGCGGGGGCGGACGCGGGTGGCCGATTTCGCACGGACGATGGACGGGAACCGTCAAGCAGCCGTGACAGGAGCAGCCTCCCGTGACCACCAGCACCCGCCCCGCCTCCACCGCGCACTCCGCGTCCTCCGGCACCGCGGCCGCCCGTGCCGTCGACCTGAGCAAGGTCTACGGGCAGGGCGAGACGAAGGTGGTCGCCCTGGACGCGGTCTCCGTGGAGTTCCGGCAGGGACAGTTCACCGCGATCATGGGGCCCTCGGGCTCCGGCAAGTCCACGCTGATGCACTGCATGGCGGGGCTGGACTCCTTCACGAGCGGCTCGGCCTGGATCGGCGGCACCGAGCTGTCCTCGCTGAAGGAGAAGAAGCTCACGCAGTTGCGCCGGGACAAGATCGGCTTCATCTTCCAGGCGTTCAACCTGCTGCCGACGCTCAACGCCCTGGAGAACATCACGCTGCCGATGGACATCGCCGGCCGGAAACCGGACCGGGAGTGGCTGGACAGGGTCGTGGAGACCGTCGGCCTGTCCGGGCGGCTCAAGCACCGGCCCAACCAGCTCTCCGGCGGGCAGCAGCAGCGCGTCGCGGTCGCCCGCGCCCTGGCCGCCCGCCCCGAGATCATCTTCGGCGACGAGCCCACCGGCAACCTCGACTCCCGCGCCGGCGCCGAGGTCCTGGGCTTCCTGCGCAACTCGGTGCGGGAGCTGGGCCAGACGGTCGTGATGGTGACCCACGACCCGGTGGCCGCCTCGTACGCCGACCGGGTCGTCTTCCTCGCCGACGGCCGGATCGTCCACGACATGGCCGACCCCACCGCCGAGGGCGTCCTCGACCGGATGAAGGCCTTCGACGCGCGGGGCCGCACGAGCTGAGACCGCGCCCGGACGCGGCTCCGCCCGCCTCCGGCACGCCGCCCGGCCACCGTCCCGCCGTCCGCCCGGCGCCGCCCGAAGCCGCGCCGCCCAACGACCCCAGGACCACCACACCCATGTTCCGTACCGCCCTGCGCAACGTGCTCGCGCACAAGGCCAGACTGCTGATGACCACGCTCGCCGTCATGCTCGGCGTGGCGTTCGTCTCCGGCACCCTGGTCTTCACCTCCACCCTCTCCGACGCCTACGCCAAGAGCTCCGCCAAGGGCTTCGAGGGCGTCGACGTCGCCATCCGCCCCGGCCACACCGGCGACCGGTCGGAAATCGACCCGGGCGGCGTCCCCGACCTCCCCCGGGAACTGCTGGAGCGGCTGCGCCGGGTGCCCGGCGTCGAGTCCGCCACCGGGGCCGTCTCCGGCTTCGCCGCCCTCGCCGACAAGGACGGCGGGCTGGTCGGCCAGGGCTGGTCCACCCAGGGCGGCAACTACGACACCGGCCCGGACGGAACGGGGCGGGACCCCCGCTACGACCTGCGGGACGGCCGCGCCCCGCAGCGCTCCGGCGAGGTCGCGCTGGACGCGAGGACCGCCGAGCGCACCGGCTACGGCGTCGGCGACACCGTGCGGATGTCCGTCAACGGCCCGGTCCGTGAGGAGAGGGTCGTCGGCGTCTTCGACACCGACGACGGCGGCGTCGCCGCGGGCGGCACCCTCGTGCTGTTCGACACCGCCACCGCGCAGGAGCTGTTCTCCCAGCCCGGCCGGTACAGCGAGATCGTCCTGACGGCCGCCGGCGGCGTGGGCCAGCGGGAGCTGGAGCGGCGCGTCGAGGAGGTGCTGCCCGAGCAGACCGTCGCCACCACCGGCGCGGAGCTGGCCGACGAGCAGGCCCGCATGACCGAGCGGAGCATGGACGGCATGCGCACCGGGCTGCTGGTCTTCGCCGGGATCGCGCTGTTCGTGGGCGTCTTCATCATCGCCAACACCTTCACCATGCTGGTCGCCCAGCGCACCAGGGAGCTGGCGCTGCTGCGCGCGGTCGGCGCGAGCCGCCGCCAGGTGACCCGCTCGGTGCTGGTGGAGGCCCTGGTCGTCGGCGCGATCGCGGCGCTGGTCGGTCTGCTGGCGGGCATCGGGATCGGCGCCGGCATGCGGTCGCTGATGGGTTCCCTCGACGCCACCGTGCCGGACGGGCCGCTGGTCGTGGCGCCGTCCACCGTGATCGCCTCCCTGGTCGTCGGCGTCGGCGTCACCGTCGTCGCGGCCTGGCTGCCCGCCCGCCGCGCCGCCAAGGTCCCGCCGGTCGCCGCCATGGGCAGCGTCCACGCCCCCGCCACCTCCCGCGGCCTGCTCGTCCGCAACACCATCGGCGCCCTGCTGTCCGGTGCCGGCATCGCGCTGGTGCTGTACGCCACCGGCCTGGAGGACGGCGAGATGCCGATGGGCGCGGGCGCCGGGCTGCTGGTGATCGGCGTGTTCGTGCTGACCCCGCTGCTGTCCCGCCCGGTCGTCGGAGCGGCGGCGCCCGTACTGCGCGCCTTCGGGGTCTCGGGCAAGCTGGCCCGGCAGAACGCGGTGCGCAACCCGCGCCGCACCGCCGCCACCGCCGCCGCGCTGATGATCGGCCTCACCCTGATCACCGGCATGACCGTGATCGCGGGCAGTGTCCAGAAGGGCATCGACAAGATGGCCACGGAGGCGATCGAGGCCGACTACACCGTCTCGATGGCCAACTACCTCCCCCTCTCCCCCGAGGTCGAACGGGCCCTGGAGAAGGAGGAGCAGGTCACGGCCCTCAGCCCGCTGCGCAACTCCGCGTCCCGGATCGACGGCGACTACGAGCCGCTCACCGGCGTCGACGCCGAGGCCCTCGACGAGCTGCTCGAACTCGACTTCACCCAGGGATCGTTCGCCGGCCTGGGCGGCGAGAGGGTCATCGTGGACACCGCCACCGCCGAGGCGCACGGCTGGAAGGCCGGCTCCTCCTTCGAGGTGGTCTACGAGGACGGCGAGCGCGGCGAGCTGACCGTCTCGGGCGTCTACGAGGGCAACGAGATGATCCGCGGGATCATGCTCGACACCGCCACCCTCGACCCGCACCTGGAGCAGGTCACCAGCATGCAGGTGATGCTGAAGACCGCCGGCGGGGCGAGCGAGTCGGTGAAGTCCTCGCTGGAGGAGGCGCTCGGCGACAACCCGGCGATCCTCGTCCAGGACAAGGAGGACCTGTCCGAGTCCATCGCCCGGATGTTCACGATGATGCTGAACATGCTCTACGGGCTGCTGGCCATGGCCGTGATCGTCGCGGTGCTGGGCGTGGTCAACACCCTGGCCATGTCGGTCTTCGAGCGGTCGCAGGAGATCGGGATGCTGCGCGCGATCGGCCTGGACCGGCGCGGCACCAAGCGGATGGTCCGGCTGGAGTCGCTGGTGATCTCCCTGTTCGGCGGGGTGCTCGGCATCGGCCTGGGCGTCTTCTTCGGCTGGGCCGCCGGCGAGCTGATCTCCGGCTCGCTGGCCACCTACGAACTGGTGCTGCCCTGGGGCCGGATGGGCGTCTTCCTCGCCATGGCGGCGCTGGTGGGCGTGCTGGCCGCGCTGTGGCCCGCGCGCCGGGCCGCCCGGCTCGACATGCTGGAGGCCATCAAGACCGAGTGACCGGTGTGCTCCGGCACGGTGCGGGGCCCGGACCGTCCGGCGGTCCGGGCCCCCGCGCGTGGAGCGCCCCCGCCGCCCCCGCCGCCTACCGCCAGTCGCGGGTGCGCAGCGGGAGGCCGGAGGCGCCGCCGTCCCGGGTGCGCACGGCCAGGACCTGGTTGACGCCGATGCGGTTGCGCTCGAACGCGAGCGCCGAGGCGGCCATGTACAGCCGCCACACCCGGGCCCGGCCCGGGCCGGCCAGCCGCGCCGCGCCGGGCAGGTCGGACTCCAGGTTGGCCACCCAGCGGCGCAGGGTCAGCGCGTAGTGCTCCCGGATGGACTCCAGGTCGCGCACCTCGAAGCCGGCCTCCTCCAGGATCGTCACCGTGTGCCCCACGGGAGCGAGTTCGCCGTCGGGGAAGACGTAGGCGTCGATGAACGGATCGGCCCGGTGCGTCTCCCCGCTCCCCTCGGGGCGCCGGGCGATCTGGTGGTTGAGCAGCCGCCCGCCGGGCCGCAGCAGGGCGTACAGCCGGTCCGCGTACAGCCGGTAGCGCACCGCGCCGACGTGCTCGGCCATGCCGACCGAGGCGATGGCGTCGTAGGGCCCGTCGTCGACGTGGCGGTAGTCCTGGACGCGGATGTCGACGCGGTCGGTGAGCCCGGCCTCGGCGACGCGCTTGCGGGCGTACCCGGCCTGCTCCCGGGAGAGCGTGACGCCGGTGACCCGCGCCCCGTACTCGCGGGCGGCGTGCACCGCCAGCGCGCCCCAGCCGCACCCGACGTCCAGCAGCCGCGTGCCGCCTCTCAGCCCCAGCTTGCGGCAGACCAGGTCGAGCTTGGCCCGCTGGGCCTCCTCCAGCGTGGTGGCGGTGCCGCCCTCCCCGTCCCAGTAGGCGCACGAGTAGACCATGGACGGGCCGAGCACCAGGGCGTAGAACTCGTTGCCGACGTCGTAGTGGTGGCTGATCGCGCGCCGGTCGCGGTGGAGGGTGTGGCGCAGCCCGGTGCGGCCGCGGACCTCCTCGCGCGGCGGGGGCGGCGGGGGCAGCGGCCCGGCGAGGGCGAGGAGTTCACGGCCGAGCCGGAGCCGTTCCGCCCGGGGCGGGGCGGGCGCGCCGTCCCGCTCCCACACCAGCGGGGCGAGCCGCTCCAGGGCCTCGTACAGATCGCCCTCGACGTCGACCTCCCCGGCCACCCAGGCACGGGCCAGGCCGAGTTCCCCCGGTTTCCACAGCAGCCGGCGCAGCGCGCGCCGGTGCCGTACGACGACGGTGGGCGCTCCCGGGGGGCCGGCCTGGCTGCCGTCCCACGCCCTCACCCGTACGGGCAGGGGCACTCCCAGCGCGCTCTCGATGGATCCGACGAGCCGTGCAGCGGCCTGGGCCATGTTCGTCCGCCTTCCGTGGGAACCGGTGCTCCTTCCTCACCACCGATGCATCCCCCGGCAGGCCCGCCGTCCATGCCTGCGCCGGCCCGGTCGCCCGGTGGGGCCGGGACGCGCGAAGGGGCGCCCGCCCCCCGGGTGGGGAGGGCGGGCGCCCCTTCGCGTGTCCCTGTCGCGCGGGCCGGCGCGGGCGGGAAGCCGCGTGCGGACGGCGGCCGTCGGGCCGCCCGTCTCAGGAGGCCTTGGCCTTCTGGCGGGACTCCTGGGCGGCCGCGGAGACCGGGGCCGCCGCCTCGTAGAACTCCTCGCGGGGGTTCTCCATGGCGCCGAGCGAGACGACCTCGCGCTTGAGGAACATCCCGAGCGTCCAGTCGGCGAAGACCCGGATCTTGCGGTTCCAGGTGGGCACCGCCATGCCGTGGTAGCCGCGGTGCATGTACCAGGCCAGGCGGCCCTTGAGCTTGAGCTTGATCCTCTTGCCCAGGACGATCATCGCGACGCCCTTGTGGAGGCCGAGGCCGGCGACCGCGCCCTTGTTGGCGTGGCGGTACTCGGTCTGCGGGAAGCCCCGCATGCCCGAGATCACGTTGTCGCCGAGCACCTTGGCCTGGCGCAGGGCGTGCTGCGCGTTCGGCGGGCACCAGGCGTTCTCGTTGCCCGCCTCGCGGCCGACGAGGTCCGGGACCTGGGCGTTGTCGCCCGCGGCCCAGATGTAGTCGGTGCCCTTGACCTGGAGCGTCGCCTCGGTGTCCACGTGGCCGCGGGGGCCGAGCGGCAGGCCGTAGCGGGCCAGTGCCGGGTTCGGCTTGACGCCGGCCGTCCACACGATGGTGTCGGAGTCCACCTCGAGGCCGTTCTTGAGCACCACGTGGCCGTCGACGCAGGACTCCATCGACGTGGACAGGTAGACCTCGACACCCCGCTTCTGGAGGTGCTCCAGGCCCCACTTGCCGAGCTCGGGACCGACCTCGGGAAGGATCTTGTCCGCGGCGTCGACGAGGATGAAGCGCATGTCCTCGCGGCGGACGTTGGTGTAGTACTTGCACGCGTCGCGCGCCATGTCCTCGACCTCGCCGATGGTCTCGGCACCGGCGAAGCCGCCGCCGACGAAGACGAAGGTCAGGGCCCGGCGGCGGACGGCCTCGTCGTTCGTGGAGTCGGCCTTGTCGAGCTGCTCCAGGACGTGGTTGCGCAGGCCGATGGCCTCCTCGATGCCCTTCATGCCGATGCCGTTCTCGGCCAGGCCGGGGATCGGGAAGGTGCGGGAGACGGCGCCGAGCGCGACGACCAGGTAGTCGAAGGGCAGCTCGTAGGCGTCGCCCACCAGCGGCGCGACCGTGGCGACCTTGCGGTCCTGGTCGATGCCGGTGACGCGCCCGGTGAGGACCTCCGCCTTGGGGAGCACGCGCCGCAGCGGGACGACGACGTGGCGCGGGGAGATGGAGCCGGCGGCTGCTTCCGGCAGGAAGGGCTGGTACGTCATGTACGAGCGCGGGTCGACGACGGTGACGGTCGCCTCGCCGTACCGCATCTTCTTGAGGATGCGGCGCGCTGCGTACAGACCGACGTACCCGCCACCCACTACGAGGATTCGCGGACGCTCCGTGGTGCTCATGCCATCGAGTATCCCCCGCCGTTCGGAGCAGGGCTCGTGAGGGTCTTCACAAGCACCCAACCCGCTTCTGCTACACTCCGCCGACCCGTGACCGGAGCCACACCCCCCGCGGGGAACCCAGGACCCTCACGGCACGTTGCACACCCCTTGTGAGCTGGGGCATTCCCCCCGCAGCGGAGCCGTCGCGGATTCCACGGCCCGCCAAGGGCGCACCCGGCTGCCGCCGAGGGGGCGGGGCGTCCCGGTGCACGGATCCCCGGAATCCCTGCTACCGGCGCGTAACTTCGGTCGCCTGCGCGCTTTTCCTTGTGAAGAACTTCACGAACCTTTTCGCCGGGTGGCTGCGGAGCGGCGTGTTCCGCCCGGTCCGCACCCTCCGGACCCCCTTCCACCAGCGGGCGGACCCCCCGCGGCGCGCGCGTCCGCCACCGCCCGGAGAACCGCCCCGGGGACCCGGGCCCGTCCGGCGCGCGGACGGGCCCGGGTGGTTCCCGCGCCCGTCACGCCCTCTCGAGCACGCTCCAGGCGATGCCGTCGAGGATGTCGTGCTCGCTGACGACGACCTCCCGCGCCCCGGTGCGCTCCATGACCGCCAGCAGGACGAGGGCGCCGGCGCCGATCACGTCCACCCGGCCCGGGTGCATCACGGGGAGCGCGGCGCGCTCCTCGTGCGTGGAGGTCAGCAGGCGCTCGGTGACGGCGGCGACCTGCCCGGCGGTGATCCGGGAGTGGTGGATGGCCCGGGAGTCGTACGCGGGCAGCTCCAGCGCGATGCCGGCGACGGTGGTGACCGAGCCCGCCAGCCCCACCAGCGTCCGGGCCCCGGACAGCGGGACGGTCTCCCCGGCCAGGTCCAGCGCGGCGTCGGCGTCCGCCCTCATCGCGGCGACCTGCCCGGCGGTGGGGGGGTCGGCGATCCTCCCGTCGCGCAGCAGGTGACGCTCGGTCAGCCGGACGCAGCCGACGTCCACGCTGCGGGCGGCCCGCACCGTGTCGTCGCCCACCACCAGCTCGGTGGAACCGCCGCCGATGTCCACCACCAGGTAGGGCCCGGGCACGTGCTCGTGGCCGGCCAGTTCGCGGGTGGCGCCGGTGAAGGAGAGCCGGGCCTCCTCGTCGCCGGTGACGACCTCCGGCTCCACGCCCAGGATGTCCACCACGCCGCGCACGAAGTCGTCCCGGTTCTCGGCGTCGCGCGAGGCCGAGGTGGCCACGAACCGCGTGTGCTCGGGGGTGACGCCCAGTTCGCGGAGCACCCCGGCGTACTCGCGGCACGCCGCGAAGGTCCGCTCCAGCGCCTCGGGGGCGAGCCGCCCGGTGCGGTCGACGCCCTGCCCGAGGCGGACGATCCGCATGCGGCGGTCGAGTTCGGCCGGCTCGCCGCCGGCCGGGTCGAGGTCGGCGACGAGCAGCCGGATGGAATTGGTGCCGCAGTCGACGGCGGCGACCCGTGTCGTCATTCCGCGTCCTCCTGTTCCCCGGCGCGCCCGTCCGGCCCGCCGGCTCCGTCGGTCCCCCCGGCCGGCTCGCCCGGGCACACGCACGGCCCCTTGCGCCACCACTCGGGCAGCATGCCGATCGCCTCGTCCCCCAGCGGGTTGACGCCGGGTCCGGCGGCCAGCGAGTGGGCCACCAGCACGTGCAGGCACTTCACCCGGTCGGGCATCCCGCCCGCGCTGGGGAAGCCCTCCAGCACCTCGATCGCGTCGCGGCGGGCGATGTAGTCCTCGTGCGCCCGGCGGTAGGCGGCGGCCAGCTCCGGGTCCGTCCGCAGCCGCTCGGTCATCTCCCTCATCACGCCCTCGGCCTCCAGGGTGCCGATGGCGGAGGCCGCGCGGGGGCAGGTGAGGTAGTACGTCGTCGGGAAGGGCGTGCCGTCCTCCAGCCGCGGCGCGGTCTCCACCACGTCGGGCAGCCCGCACGGGCAGCGGTGCGCGATGGCGCGCAGACCGCGGGGCGGGCGGCCGAGCTGCTGCCTGAACGCCTCGACGTCCGCGTCGGTGGGCTCGGTGGGTTCGGTGGAGGGAGGGGGCGTGTCCATGGCGTCCTAGGGTGCTTCGAGGGTGTCGGGGGCCGGGCGCGCGGGGCGCGGCACCGGTTCAGGGGTGCTGGTCGGCCGCGTCCACGCCGTCCCACAGGTGCCGGTACCAGGAGCGGTCGGCGGGACCGGGGGCGGTGGGGCGCCCGGAGCGGGACGCGCCGCCGGCGCCCCCGTCCGCGCCGCGGCCGACCGCGCCCTCGGGGAGCAGGTAGCCGACCTCGCCGGGGCGGACGTACAGCAGGTGCTCGCGGGCCATCCGCTCGACGTAGGCCGGATCCTGCCAGCGGGCCTTCTCGTCGCGCTTGTCCTCGACCCGCTTCCGCAACTCCTCGACCAGGCGCCGCTGCTCGGCGATCTCCGCCCGCTGCGAGAGGTACTGGCGCGTCGGGTAGGCCAGGGCGACCACCAGCGAGCACAGCACGAGGACGAGCAGCGCCGCCCGCCCGGTGAGCCGGCTGCGGCGGGGGCTGCGCATCCGGCGGCTCTGCGCGCGGTAGACGCGCTCCGCCGCCTGTGTGCCCAGCGCCCTGAGCCTGGTCGCGGTGGAGAACCTGTCCCGGTCCGCGGCCACCTCGCCTCCCCTGCCGTTCGCCCTGTCGCCGTTCCGCGCGGCCCGTCGTGCCGCAGCGTCCCCCGCCACCGTACGGGACGGCGGCGGGGGACGCTGCGGCGGCGCTCGGTGGAGCGGCCGGTCCTACCGGCGGCTCACCGGCCGGCGGGGCGGAACCGCGGGAAGGCGGAGCGGCCGGCGTAGACCGCGGCGTCGTCGAGGATCTCCTCGATGCGCAGCAGCTGGTTGTACTTGGCGACGCGCTCGGAGCGGGCCGGGGCACCGGTCTTGATCTGGCCGCAGTTGGTGGCGACGGCCAGGTCGGCGATGGTGACGTCCTCGGTCTCGCCGGAGCGGTGGGACATCATGCACTTGAAGCCGTTGCGCTGGGCCAGCTCGACGGCGTCCAGGGTCTCGGTCAGGGAGCCGATCTGGTTGACCTTGACCAGCAGGGCGTTGCCGGCGCCCTCCTCGATGCCGCGGGCCAGCCGCTCGGGGTTGGTGACGAACAGGTCGTCGCCGACGAGCTGGACCTTGTCGCCGAGCTCGGCGGTGATGGCCTTCCAGCCCTCCCAGTCCTCCTCGTTCAGCGGGTCCTCGATGGAGACCAGCGGGTACGCCTCGACCAGCTCGGCGTAGTAGGAGATCATCTCGGCGGCGGTGCGCTCCTGGCCCTCGAAGACGTAGCGGCCGTCCTTGTGGAACTCGGTGGCGGCGACGTCCAGGGCGAGGGCGATGTCCTGGCCGGGGGTGTAGCCGGCCTGCCTGACGGCCTCCAGGATCAGGTCGAGGGCCTCGCGGTTGGAGCCCAGGTCCGGGGCGAAGCCGCCCTCGTCGCCCAGGCCGGTGGAGAGACCGCGCTCCTTCAGCACCTTCTTGAGGGTGTGGTAGACCTCGGTGCCCCAGCGCAGGGCCTCGGAGAAGGACTCCGCGCCGATGGGGGCGATCATGAACTCCTGGATGTCGACGTTGGAGTCCGCGTGGGCGCCGCCGTTGAGGATGTTCATCATCGGCACCGGCAGCAGGTGCGCGTTCGGGCCGCCGAGGTAGCGGAAGAGCGGCAGGTCCGAGGCCTCGGAGGCGGCGTGGGCGACGGCCAGCGAGACGCCCAGGATGGCGTTGGCGCCGAGCGAGGACTTGTCCGGGGTGGCGTCCAGGTCGAACATCGCCTGGTCGATCAGGCGCTGCTCGGTGGCGTCGTAGCCGACCAGCTCCGGGCCGATCTGCTCGATCACGGCGAGGACGGCCTTCTCGACGCCCTTGCCGCCGTAGCGGCTCTTGTCCCCGTCGCGCAGCTCGATGGCCTCGAAGGCGCCGGTCGAGGCACCGGACGGGACGGCGGCACGACCGGTGCTGCCGTCGTCGAGGCCGACCTCGACCTCGACCGTGGGGTTGCCTCGCGAGTCGAGGATCTCGCGGGCCACTACGACGTCGATGGACGGCACGAGGGTCTCCTTCGTGTGTGTCGGGCATGTGTGTGAGGTCTCAGTGCCCTGAGCCTATCCGGCCCGTGCGCGCCCCCCTGCCGACAGCCCGTGCCATACGGCGGAACGGTGGATGAAATCGCAGCTCAGAGGGGATTGAAGGATTTTGTTTCCATGTTGAATAAACCCGGTGCGGCGCGCCTTCCCCCGAAGGGGGCGGCGTGCCGCACCGGGACGTGGCGGGATCAGACCCTGAGCTGCTGACCGGGGAAGATCAGGTTGGGGTCGTCGCCGACGACGTCCCTGTTCTCCTCGTACACCTGCTGCCAGGTGGTGCCGTGGGCGGCGGCGATGGCGCGGAGCGTGTCGCCGGACCGCACCGTGTAGGTGCCCCCGGCCTCCTCGGTGCTCCCGTCCTTCCCGGCGGTGGCCCCGTCCTTCCCGGCGGTGGTCCCGGCGTTCCCGGCGGACTCGGCGTTCCCGGCGGCACCGGCCCTCTCGGCGCCCGCGGCCTGCTGCGCGTCGGGCCGCGACTGCTCCTGCGCCCGGGGCCGCCGGGCGGGGGGGTGCGAACGGGATTCCTGCTGCCCGGACCGCTCCCCGGCGCCGCCGGGGTCCACGTCCGCCGCCGGCCCGCCGGCGGTGAGGCCGCCCTCGTCCGCGCAGGCCCAGGCGCGCGGGCCCTGCAGGGCCAGCAGGCGCTCGGCCACCGCGATCTGCTGCTCCCTGGTGGCCAGGTCCGCGCGCGGCGCGTACCGGGTGCCGCCGGCGGCCTCCCAGCTGGACTGCGAGAACTGCAGCCCGCCGTAGTAGCCGTTCCCGGTGTTGATCGACCAGTTGCCGCCGGACTCGCACCGGGCCACCCGCTCCCAGGTGTCCACGGGGGCCGCCGAAGCTCCCGGCGCGCCCGCCACCGGGGCGGCGATGGCGGCGCCCGTCAGGGCGGCGGCGCGGACGGCTCGGACGGTACGACTGTCGTGACCCTTGCCAGTGAACAGCATCGACGTCCCTCTCACCGACGCCTGCGAGGTGAGCTGTCGGGTTCGGGCAGTGAGCAACCCGGCCGCGGGGACGCGGTGTCCCGTGCGGCTTCACCCCAAGCCGCCGCTTTCCGTGCGCACGGTCGCTTCCGTGTGCGCGGTCCGCGGCGGCGCCTACCTGGTTCCCCCGCTCCTGCCATCGGCGCTGGCGCGACGACTACCCCACCGGCCGCCGGCAGGATTCGGCGCTGCGGTCGGTGGCACTCGCGGTCGCGAGCGAGACGACGGTAAACACACCGGGGCACACACCTCAAAGCACGTCAGATCCCAACCAAGAGGGCATGTTGCTCCAATAGTGATGAATCACCGCAGGTCAGGCGAGTGACGTTAGGCCCGGCGGGAGGGACACGCCGTGGTACGCCGGGTGGGTCATCCGGCGGCACCCTTTCGGGTTCAGCCGAGGCTGAGTTCCTGGCCCGGCAGGATCAGGTCCGGATCCTCGCCCACCACCTCGCGGTTGTTCTCGTACAGCTCGCTCCAGCCGCCCTCGACCTCGTGCCGGAGGGAGATCGACACCAGCGAGTCGCCGGGCTGCACCCGGTACTCCGGCTCCGGTACGCCGAGTTCCAGGCCGCCCGCGAAGCCCGCGCGCGCGGAGCGGTCGGTGCGCCGCTCCTCCGCGGAGCGCTCCTCCTGCGCGGTCCCGCGGCCGTCCTCCCGGCCGTCCTCCGCCTGCCGCCGCTCCTGTTCCAGCTCGCCCGGGTCGCGCTCGCCGCGGTGCCTGCCGGTGCCCTCGCGGGGGGCGCCGCCGGTCTCCTCGGCCCGGCCGGCCCCGGCGGACGCCCCGTCATCCGCCGCGTCCGCACCGCCGTCCGCACCGCCGTCCGCGCCGGCACCGTCCGCTCCGGAGCCTCCGGCGGCCCCGTCCCCGCCGCTCCCGGCGCCGTCCGCGGGGCCCTCCGCACCGGCGCCGTCCGCGGGTTCCTCCGCGCCGGACCCGTCCTCGCCGGCCCCGGCCGCGGGCTTCTCCGTGCCGGAGCCGTCCGCGGCGCCGGAGCCGTCCGACGGGGCGTCGCGGACGTCGCCTCCGGGAGGCAGCAGGAGGCCCGGGTCGATGGCGGGCGCCTCGCCGGTGGTGTCGTGGCGCAGCCCGGCGTTGATGCCGCAGGAGGGCCAGGCGTCCGGCCCCTGGTCGGCGAGGATCTTCTCGGCGACCGCGATCTGCTGGCTGCGGCTGGCGAGGTCGGGGCGCTCCGCGTAGGCGGTGCCGCCGTACTGCTCCCAGGTCTCCTGGGTGAGTTGGAGGCCGCCGTAGTAGCCGTTGCCGGTGTCGGCGCTCCACAGCCCGCCGCTCTCGCACTGCGCGACCTTGTCCCAGGTGTCGAGGTCGGCCGCCTGTGCGCCCGACGCCCCGAGCAGGGGCATCGCGATTCCCGCGCCGGTCACGCCGGCGGTGACGAAGATGGCGGGAGCCTGGCGGGGGCGGCGGTGTCTACCGTTCCCGGAGAGCATGTGTGGGGCCTCTCGTGCGTGGGGAGCCAACAGGGTTGAGCAGTTGACGGCTGAAGGTAGCGCCCCGGTACGATCATCACAAGCCAGTGTCACGCAGATCACGCTCAGGTCACACAGGTGACTGCGCGTCACCTGGGCACCGGTTCGAACTCCACCGGGAGTTCCCGCAGCCCCCGCATGATGAGGCCGCCGCGCCACCGCAGTTCGGCCGGATCGGCCGCGAGCCGCAGGTCGGGCAGGCGTCCCAGCAGGGACGACAGAGCCGTCCGCCCCTCCAGCCGGGCCAGCGGCGCGCCCAGGCAGTAGTGGATGCCGTGGCCGTAGCCGAGGTGGGGGTTGTCACGGCGCGTGAGGTCGAGCGTGTCGGGGTCGCCGAACCTGTCGGGGTCGCGGTCGGCGGCGGCCAGCACCACCAGCACCGGCTCGCCGGTCCCGATCCGCTGCCCGCCGATCGTCAGCGGCTCGGTGGCGAACCGCCAGGTCGCCAGTTCCACCGGGCCGTCGTAGCGCAGCAGTTCCTCCACCGCCGTCCGCAGCAGCCCGGTGTCCCCCGCGGCCAGCGCGTCCTGCAGGAGCCGCCGCTGCCCGGGGTTGCGCAGCAGCGCGTAGGTGCCGTTGCCGATGAGGTTGACGGTGGTCTCGAAGCCGGCGAACAGGAGGATGAAGGCCATCGCGGCGGCCTCGTTCTCCGTGAGGTGCTCGCCGTGGTCGCTCGCCCGGATCAGCCCGGAGATCAGGTCGTCGCCCAGGTCGCCGCGTTTGCGGTGGATCAGGTCGGCCAGGTAGGCGCGCATCCGCTTGACCGCCCGGCCCACCCCGCCGCGCGGCCCGCCGCCGTGGCGGATCATCATGCCCGCCCAGTCGCGGAAGTCGTCCTGGTCCTCGGCCGGCACGCCGAGCATGTCGCAGATGGCGTAGATGGGCAGCGGGAACGCGAACTCGTGGATCAGGTCGGCCCGGCCGCGCCCCGCGAAGCCGTCGATCAGCCGGTCGGCCAGCTCCCGCACGCGCGGTTCGAAGGCCGCCACCCGGCGCGGCGTGAACGCCGTGGAGACCAGCCGCCGCAGCCGGGTGTGGTCGGGCGGGTCGATGTTGAGCAGGTGCGTCATCAGGTTGGCGCTGCGCTCGCCCGGGATGCCCACCTTGCCCTTGCCGTGCGCGGCCTCGCTGTGGTGGAGGGGGTTCTTGCTCAGCCGCGGGTCGGCCAGCGTCTCGCGGGCGTCGGCGTACCGCGTCACCAGCCACGCCTCCACCCCGCTGGGCAGCACGGTCCGGTGCACGGGCGCGTGCTCGCGCAGCCAGGCGTACGCCGGATAGGGGTCGGCGGCGAAGGCGTGGGTGAACAGGGCGGGCGGGGACGCGGCGGGCGGGGACGGTGGCTTGCCGGCGTCCTCCCCGCGGGATCCCCCGGTGGTTCTCTCGTCGTGCACACCCCGACGCTAACGCGGCCCCTGTCCGGCCGGCGGACGCCCCCGGGACGCGCCGGTTGGCGCACCGCGCCGCGGGTACCGCAGGGCGGTGGAAGCGGCGAACCGCCCGGAAGGAGGTCACCGTGCCCTCGTCCTCCCACCCGCCCCCGCCGGACCGGAGCCCCCGCCCCCCGCAGGGCCCGGGCCCCTGCGGTCCCGTGCCGCGGCCCCGCGACGGGATGGGGATCGCCGCCCTGGTCCTCGGGCTGAGTGCCCTGGTGCTGTTCTGGACCGTCCTGCCCGGCGTGGTGCTGGGCGTGCCGGCGGTGGTGTTCGGCCTCGTCGGCCACCGCAGGGCCGCGCGGGGCGAGGCGGGCAACGGCCGGATGGCCCTCACCGGCGCGGTCACCGGACTCGTCGGCCTGGTGCTCTCCGCCGCCCTGGTCGCCGCGTCGCCGGCCTTCCTCGGCTCCGACGCGGTGGACGACTTCCGCGCCTGTCTGCGCGACGCCTCCGATTCCACCGAGCGCGGCCGGTGCGTGGAGGAGTTCCGCGACCGGCTCTGGTGAGGGCCGCGCCGCTCGCCCCGGGCCTCCGCCCGGTCACCGTGCGGGGGCCCGGGGCGAGCGGCGGCCCTCTCCCGGCAGCGTCAGCAGGATCAGCAGCAGGCAGCCCGCCAGGACGGCCGAACCGGTGCGGAAGGCCAGGGCGTAGCCGGGGGCGAGGGCCTCGGGGGCGTCGCCGGTGATGCGGCCGGCCGCCACCGTGGACAGCACCGCCAGGCCCAGGGAGCCGCCCATGGTCCGGGAGGTGTTCACCATCGCCGAGACCACGCCCGCGTCCCGGTAGGGGGCGCCGGAGGTGGCCAGGGAGGCCAGCGGGGTGGCCAGCAGCCCGGTGCCGAGCATCGCCGTGGCGCCGGGTCCCAGGACGGTGCCCGCGTAGGAGCCGTCCGCCCCCATGGCCAGCCCGTACCAGAGGAAGCCGGCCGCCGACAGCGCCACGCCCGTCAGCGCGGTGCTCCTGGCGCCCAGCAGGTGCATCAGCCGGGGGGCGAGCTTGGAGCCGGCGACGACGGACAGCGAGAGGGGCAGGAAGCCCAGACCCGCCTGGAGGGGCGTGAGCAGCAGGACGTTCTGCATGTACAGGGAGACGAAGTACCAGGAGGAGACCAGTGCGGCGCCGCAGACGAACATCGCCGCGTTGGCGGCCGGCACCGACGGCAGCCGGAAGAGCCGCAGCGGCATCAGCGGCGCCCCGGCCCGGGCCTCGACCGCGATGAAGAGGCCCAGCAGCGCCACCCCGCCCAGCAGCGGCACCAGGGCCGCCGCCTCCCCCCAGCCGGCCGCCTCCGTCTGCACGATGCCGTACGCCAGCGTGCCGAGCCCGGCCGTGACCAGCACCGCGCCGGGCACGTCCATCCTCCCGCCCCTCTCGGCGGGGGTGCCGCCGTCCGCGCCGGGGGCGGTGCGGTCGTCGCCCAGCCGGAGCACCGCCACGAGGAGGACGAGCACCCCGATGGGCACGTTGACCAGCAGCACCCAGCGCCAGGAGAGCAGGTCGGTGAGGACCCCGCCGACGAAGCCGCCCGCCGCGCCGCCGCCCGCGCCCACCGCCGTCCAGGTGCCGATGGCGCGGGCGCGGGCCGGTCCCTCGGGGACGGAGGTGGTGAGCAGGGTCAGGGTGGAGGGCGCCAGGACGGCCGCCCCCACGCCCTGCACGGCCCGTGCGGTGAGGAGCTGCCAGGGCTCCGCGGCCAGGCCGCCCGCGAGGCTGGCGGCGGTGAACAGGCCGAGTCCGGCCAGGAAGACCCGCTTGCGCCCGAAGACGTCCCCGGCCCGGCCGCCCAGCAGCATGAAGCCGGCGAAGGTCAGCGTGTAGGTGTTGACGACCCACTGGAGCTGCGCGGCGTCCATGCCCAGGCCGGTGCGCATGGCGGGCAGCGCCACGTTGACCACGGAGACGTCGAGCACCACGAGGAACTGCCCGGCGCACGCGGCGAGGACCACCAGCCAGGTGGAGCGGGTCCGGCCCGCCGCGTCGGTCCCTCGGGCCTGGGTGTCGGCGTCAGCCGGGTGCTCGACCATGACGCCATGCTAGGGAACCTCCCGGCGCGGAAGGCGCCGCGGACGGCCGGTTCGGCGGGGCGAAGGGCGGGGCGCGGGGCGGTGGCCCCGGTCGCCGCGGGCGCGGGACGCGGCGGTCTCCTTCCGCATGCGTCCCCTCACCCCGGGTATCCGACGTCCGCGGTGCGGGCGGCGCACCGCCCGCACCGCGGACGGACACGACCTGGGGGTGGACCGGATGAGGCGCGGTCTCCTGTCGAGGGGCACCGGGAGGACGGGTGCCGGTACCGGAGCGGGCGGCACCGGAGCGGGCGGGAGGGACGCGGCGGTGCGCGAGGGGCCGCCCGCGCCCCGCTCGCCGGTGGTGCGGTTCCTGGTGATGGCGGCGGCCCTGGCCGCGACGGTGCTCTTCGCCGTCGTCCTCGCCCGGCTGACCCTGACCCCCTCCCACGCCTCGGAGGCCCTGACCCACAGCAACCTGCGTCCGGGCGCCTCCATCCGCGCCTACCTCGACCAGCCCGCGTTCCGCGACACCGTCAAGCAGCTGGGCGGCAACATCGCGCTGGGCGTGCCCTTCGGCGTGCTGCTGCCCGTCGCCCTGCCCCGCACCCGGGGACTGCTGCGGGTGGTGCTGCTGACCGCGGCGGTGATGGCCGCGGTGGAACTGGTGCAGGGGTTCGTCGTCCCGGGCCGCGCCTTCGACGTCGACGACGTCATCCTCAACACCACCGGCGCCCTCCTGGGCTACCTGCTGCTCGGCCGCCGGCTGGGCCGCGCCGTCCACCCGCCCCGCCGCCGGCGGTGGGGCCGCCGGGCGGACCGGGGCCGTGCCGCGGGGACCGGGGACACCTGAGTCCCGCCGTTTCGGCACGCCGCGCCCGGGCACCCGCTGGACACGGCAACTCCCCCGGCGCGGGCGCGGGTTGCCGGTCCGGGCGGTGCGGAAGAGAGCGTGGTTCCGCACCGCTGCCCCGTGCGGGCGGACGGGACGGGACGTGGGCCGGCCGGCCCGCCGGCCCGCCGCCCGCCCGACCGAAAGGACGTCCCGGTGTCTTCGCATCCTCCGCAGTACGACCCTTCCGGCGCCCACGGCCCGGGCGCCGTCCCGTCGGGCCCCGCCGCCGGCGGGCGGCCGCCGCGCAACGGGCTGGGCATCACCGCCCTCGTGCTCGGTGTGGCGGCCCTGCTGCTGTTCTGGACCCTCGTCGGCGGCATCGTGCTGGGCCTGGCCGCGATCGCGCTCGGCATCGCCGGCCGCCGGCGCGCGAAGCGGGGCGAGGCGACCAACGGCGGGATGGCGCTGGCGGGGGCCGTGGTGGGCGCCCTGGGGCTGGTGGCGTCCGTGGTCGTCATCGCCGCGGGGGTCTCGTTCCTCAACTCCGAGGAGTTCGGGAACTTCGAGGAGTGCGTGAACAAGGCCGGCACCGCGGCCGAGCGCGAGCAGTGCGAGCGCGACTTCAACCGGGACCTCGAGGGCTGAGGCCCGGCCCCCGGCCCGGATCCGCGGGACGCCCCGCCGTGCCCGTCCCCGCACGGCGGGGCGTCCCGCGGATCCGGGCGGCGGCGCTCCCGGGGCACGGCCGGGCCGGGGAGGGGGGCCGGGCCGGCCGGCGGATCTCCGGGGAGGCGGGGGATCCCGTCAAGGGATGTCCGGCGCCCCGGCGGCGGGGACGTGCGCGGCGGGGGCGGTGTCGGCGGGCTGCCCGCTCGGGGACGGGGCGGTGGCCGGCAGGCCGGCCGCTCACGGGGACGCCGGAGGCGGCGAGGGCGTCCCGGCCGGTGCCGCCAGCCGGGAGGAGCCGGGCCGCGGTCCGGCGGCCGGAGGGCACGCGGTGTGCCCCCGCGGCCGCCGCGGGGACGGCCGTGGGGGCACGGACCGGCCGCCCCGCGCCCCGGGTTCGACGGTGCCGGGCGCGGGACGGGGGCGGACCGGCTCAGGTGTGGCCGGGGCCGCCGGAGCCGAAGCCGCCGCTGCTGCCCGGGTCCCAGGTGCGCCGGTCGTCGGGTCCGACCGGGTGGGTGTCGTCGTGCTCCTGGAGCTCGTGGGGGTACCGGCGCCGGCCGTCGGTGGGGATGGCGTCGTCGTCGCGGACGCCGTCCTCGTAGCCGATCGGCTTCTCGGGATGCGGGGAGGCCGTGGAGACCCCCTCATCGCCCCGCCTGAGCAGACGCAGCCCGTACACCACGGCCAGGACCAGCAGACTCGCGACCAGGAGCCCGGCGACGAGCGGTCCGATGCCGATCGCCAGGTCGGAGGCCGCCAGGGGAATGTGCTCCGCTGCGTGGATGCCGTTCATGGTCTTCGGGTACCCCCCTCCGGGCCGCTCACTCGGCCCGGCGCACCGGCTCCGCGCCGCGGGCGGCGGCCTCGGCGGCGCGGATGGCGTCGCGGTAGGCGCGCGCCGCGGCCCGCAGCGCCGTCTCCGGGTCGGTGCCCTCCGCCTCGGCCCGGGCGGCCAGGGCCAGCAGTTCGCGGCCGACGCCCTCCCCCGCGGGCGGCACGTCGATGCCCGCGGTGCGGGCCCGGCCGGCCAGCTTCGCGGCCAGGGCGAGGGCCGGCTGCCCCAGCGGGACGCCCTCGGTCACCGACTCCCGCCGCTTCTCCGCCGCCTTGGTGCGCAGCCAGTGGGCCTTGACCTCCTCGGGGGTCTCGGCGGTCTCGTCGCCGAAGACGTGGGGGTGGCGGTGGATCAGCTTCTCCACGATCGTGCCGGCCACGTCGTCGACGGAGAACGGCTCGTCGGGGTCCTCCTCGGCGATCCGGGCGTGGAAGACCACCTGGAGCAGGACGTCGCCCAGCTCCTCGCGCAGGGCCTCGCGGTCGCCCTCCTCGATGGCCTCCGCCAGCTCGTAGACCTCCTCGATGCCGTACTTCACCAGGTCCTCGCTGGTGCGCGTCCCGCTCCAGGGGCACTCGGCGCGGATGCGGTCCATGACCCGCACCAGGTCCAGCAGGCGGGCGCCGGGCAGGTCGTAGGAGCCGGGGAGGAGCTCCAGCTCCGGCATCGCGCCGCGGCCGGAGCCGGCGAGCCGGGCGAGCCCGTCGGTCAGCTCGGGCTCGCCCTCGGCGCCCGCGACCACCACCACCGTGCGGCCGCCGTCCGCGCACAGGTCCACCAGTTCGCGGGCCGCGGGGCGGGCGGTCTCCACCGTGACGCCCGCCTCGCGCAGGTACGGCAGCTGCGGGTGGTCCGGGTCGGCGCACAGCACGCGGTCGGCGGTGCGCAGCGCCTGCCAGGCGGGCCAGGACAGCAGTCCGGGCGCGACGCGGTGGCTGGTGGTGAGCAGGACGATGCGGCCGGTGGCGGGGGCCGGGGCGGCGGGAGAAGCGTTCACGCTCCGAACGTAACCGATGGGCGCGGAGCGCCGTGCGGGCGCCGTGCGGGCGGCTCCGCACCGGCGCCCCGCCCCCATCGGGTGCGCCCCCGGGGCGCCGGGAGCCGGTGCGGGCCGGCCCCGGCGTCAGGCGGGCTGCTGCGGCCCGGGGCCGGAGACGTTCCTGATCCACGGCTCCTCGCTGTCGATCAGGGTGATCTGCCGGTCGTCCCAGGCGCCGTAGCGCGGGTTGATCGTCACGTCCATCGCGCGGGACGCCTCGGCCAGCGCCTCGGTCATGGTCTGCTGGCCCTGGGGCGTCCGCAGGTCGGCGCCCAGCCTCTCGGCCAGCTTCTGGACGAGGACCTGGGCGCGCACCGCCTCGTCGATCTCCCCGGGGGCGACGGCCCGCTGCTGGAGCATCATCCGCTCCAGCTGCTCGGCGCCGCCGGCGTTCTGCTCGGCCCGCGCCCGCGCCCGCTGGACGTCGCGCCGGGTGACCTCCACCCCGGCGTCCTCGGCGGCCCTCTCCAGGACCCGCTGGAAGACGAGGGTGCTGAGGGTCCCGCGGGTGAGCTGCCCGGTGTTCCTGATCAGCTCGGCGCTCTGCTCGTCCCCGTCCTGGGCGCTCCGCACCGCCCGTACCTGCGCCTGCACCTGGGAGACCGTGATCCGCTCGCCGCCGACGACGGCCGCCGCCCCGGGGTGGGCTTCGCTGCCGCAGGCGGTCAGCAGCGGCGCCCCGACGAGCAGCGCTGCCGCGGCGGAGAGGGAGAGCGAGGTCCTGCGGCGGAACATAGAGCCTCCTGAGTGCGGCGGTGGAACGGATGGTGTGGACGGTGCGGGGGGAACACCTGTGCATGGCCGTCCCGGCGGTGATCGATGCTAGGCAGTCCGCGTGGCTCCCACCACCGTTTCGGCGCTGTTTCGGCAAACGAGGGGGCGGGGCCGGAGGATGCGGCGGGACCGGGGACCGGGCCGGAACCACCGGAGGCGGTGGGGCCGCAGGGCCGCAGGGCCGCGGGGGCCGCCGGAGGCGGCGGCACGGCGGGGCCCGGCAGTGTTCGCCCCTCGTTCCCGTTCCGTACACCCCGATGCCCAAGAGTTGCCCCGTGTCCAACGAAACAGCCGTGCACGTCCCGGAGAGCGGTCCCGGTCTCGGCCCGGGCTCCGGGCGAAACGATCCTCCGGCGCCACCCTCCGCGCCGTCCGCCGCTGCGCAGACCCGGTCCCCCCGGCAGGAGAAGCCCCGGGAGCACCGGTACGACATCGACCTGATGCGGCTCGTCTGCTCCTTCGCGGTGATCCTCGGCCACATCGGCGGCGAGTTCCTCGCCGCCGTGGGGCGCGAGGAGGCGAACGGGCCCGGCGTGTACTGGACCGGACACGTCGTGGAGGCCCTCAACCCGTTCGCGGTGCCCATGTACTTCGCCATAGCCGGCTGGGCCGTCCTGGTCGGGGCGCCGCCGGGCGACAGCCGCCGGATGTGGCGCCGGCTCGTGCGCAACACGCTGCCGCTGCTGGTGTGGACGGTCCTCTACCTGCTCTGGGGCCGGCTGTGGGGCACCAACGACGGCCCCGTGTCCCGGCTCGCGGTGGAGGCCCTCTTCGGCTCGGTGCGGCCCGCGTACCACCTGTGGTTCATGTACGCCTACGTCCCCCTCGTCGTCGCGCTGGCCTTCGTGGTGCTGCTGCGGGCCGGGAAGCGGCCGTGGGGGCTGGGCGCGGTGCTGCTGGTGCTCGCCTGCGCGCCGAGCCTGACCGGGGACGTGGAGCGGTGGACCGGCTGGGACGTGCCGTACTTCGGCTGGGGCTTCGGCGTCTACCAGCTGATGTACGCGGTGGTCGGCGCGTTCCTGTTCACGCTCCCCGCCGGCGTGCCCGCCCGGCGGCGGTGGGTGTGGGCGGTGCCGGTCGTGCTGTCGATGGCCGGGGTGTTCTGGTACCACACGCAGGTCCACTACGCGATCCCGAACGCGCACCTCCTGGTCGCCGTGATGACCGGCGGCCTGCTGCTGGCGCTCAACCGGGTGCGGGTGCCCGAGCGGTGGCGCCCGCTGGTGGGGAAGCTGTCCGGCGCCTCGCTGGGGGCCTACATGGTGCACGTGATGGTGATCTCGGTGCTGGTGGAGCCGGCGGTGGCGGCCGACCTGTCCTGGCCGGCGGCGAGCGCGCTGTTCCTGGTGCTGCTGGCCGCGACGGTCGCGGTCTCGTTCGCCGCCAGCCTGCTGTGGGGGCGGCTGGGACTGCGCAAGTACCTGGGCTAGCCGGTGCGCGGGCGCCGCGCACCGCACCCCCGCCCCGCGGCGGGGCCGGACCACGGCCCCGGCCCCGCCGCGGCCTTCCGGCCCGCTCCCCCGGCCCCTTCCCGGGCCGGGGGCGCGGGCCGCGCCGTCCCTACCTGCCGCGCCCGCGGGCGGCGGCCCGCTTGACCCGGCGCGCGGCGCGCAGCGCGGTGTCGCTGCCCGGCAGCCGGCGGACCAGGCCGGGGGTCAGCCCGCCGGGGAGCCCCAGCGCGGTCAGCCGGCGCCGCTTGAAGTAGCGGGCGGTGTCCTCGCCGAAGGAGGCGTTCAGCCACGCCTCGGCCTCGGCGCGCAGACCGGGGTACCGGTCGGCCTGCATGCAGTAGCCGACGGTCCTCACCAGCGGCTCGATCCTGCGCACCGCCTCCGGGGAGTCGGTGACCACCGCGCCGCGCGGCTCCTCCGCGTCCGCCCCTCCGCCCTCCGGCGCCTCCAGGGCGGGCACGAGGGCGTCGACGATGGTCAGCGGGATGCGGTTGCTGTTCTGGTAGGGGGTCAGCCGGTCCAGCAGCGGTTCGGTGCCCACCCGCGCGATGGGCACCCCGTACAGGGCGGACGCGGTGAGCATCGCGGTGGAGAAGCAGCCCACCACCAGCTGCGGGCGGCAGCGGCGGAAGACGGTCTCGGCCAGCATCGGCCGGTCGAGCACCACCAGCCGCACCCCGGTGTCGGCGGCGGCCTTGTCCAGCACCTTCGAGTACCGCGCGGGCGCGGTGGGGTGGGGCTTGAAGAGGACGCAGCGGTGCCCGGCGGCGGCGGCGCCGCGCAGCATCCGCTCGTGCAGGGCCTCCTCCTCGTCCACGGTGAGGATGCCCAGGGCGGCCAGGTACTGGCCCAGCAGCACGGCGGTGGGCGCGCCCTCCCCGTCCGGCCCGGTCAGGCCGTCCCCGTCGCCGTCCGCCGGGGAGGCGTCGTCGAGTTCGTCCAGGACCGCCCGGAAGACGTCGTTGGGCACCAGCTCGGCCGGCACGCCGTACTCGGTGAGCAGCAGCGGCTTCAGACCGGGCACGAGGTCGAGGTGGAGCAGACGCTGGATGCGGCAGGCGGTGGTCTGCGGCAGCTTCTCGCGGGTGGGGCCGTAGCTCATCAGGCCGTCGGCGTAGACGTGGACGGAGGCGTCGGCGAAGACGGTGGCCAGCGCCCTGGCCGGGCTGACGTGGACGGACTCCACCACCAGGTCGATCGGCCCGTCGCCCAGCTCCCAGCTCGCGCGGAGCATCCGCTCCCACAGCGGGGCGTCGCCCCCCGCCGGGTTCCAGGTGCTGGGGTGGTGGGGGCGGATGGTGTCGTTCCAGTCCACCACGCGGTCGAAGCGGGCGGCCAGCCGGTGCCAGCCGCGCATCCCGTCCAGCCGGGAGGCCGTCTCGGGGATCTCGGCGTTGTTGGAGACCAGCAGCACGCGCAGGACGCCGCTCCGGGGCCCGAACAGGCCGGCGTCCAGGGCGGCGGCGAGCGTGGCGGCGCCGTAGAGGGTGGAGACCTCGAAGAGCTGGACGCGAGTGCGTCCGCCGGGCCCGCCGGCGGCCGGGGGGCCCGGGTTCTCGCGGGCGGTCGTCCTCACCGTGTCGGGCATCTCAGGCAGCCTTCCGTGCCGCCGCGCCCAGCAGCCGCCGGAGCGTCCTGGCGCGTTCGTGGTCCATGGAGCGCAGGGTGTCCTCCAGCACCCCGCGCGGCATCCGGCGCAGCGCCGCGGCCGACTCGTGCTTCAGCCGCCGCGCGGCGGAGGGCTCGTAGCGGTGCGCCCCGGCCGCGTGGAAGGCGATCATGGCGCAGTAGGTCCGCACGATCTTGGGCAGGAAGCGCTCGGCTTCCCGGTCGGCGGCGACCTCGGCCAGGATCAGGTCGTGGGCCGGTATGAAGTCCAGCTGCCGGGCGTCGCGGATCTGGGTCAGGGAGGTGGCCACCCCGCGCCGGTAGAAGATCCCGAGCAGGCCGACGGTGGCGAACGTCTTGGCCCGCAGGTGGAGCTGCCAGGTGAAGACCCGGTCCTCGGCGGTGCGCAGGTGGGTGACGAACCGCATCCCTGCCCCGTCCGACGGTCCCGCGGCGGTGTCGAACAGCTCGCGGCGGTAGATCCCGGCCCAGACGAAGGGGTAGTCGACCATCGTCTCCATCTCGGGCGGCGCGATGGCGTCCCGGGTCTCCAGCACGGCGTCCCGCCGCCGTGCGGGCGCCCGCTTGATCCGGCGGTCGCGCCCGGTGCACTGCACGTGGTCGGTGCGGACGAAGTCGCAGCCCAGCTCCTCGATGGAGCGCACCAGGTCGTCCAGGTGGCCGGGGGCGTACCAGTCGTCGCCGTCCAGGAAGGTCAGGTAGTCGCCCTCGGCGGCCTCGATGCCGGTGTTGCGGGCCTGGGCGATGCCCCGGTTCTCCTCGTGCCGCAGCAGCCTGGCGCGCGGCAGGTCGCGGACCGCCCGGTCGAGGATCTCCGAGGTGGCGTCCGTGGAGCAGTCGTCGACCAGGATGAACTCCGTCCCCGGCCGCGCGTTGGCCGCGAGGCTGCGCAGGGTGTCCTGCGCGTAGTCCTGGACGTTGTGGAAGGGGACGATGACTGAGAGCTTCGGCACGTGGTTTCCAGACGCTACGGACAGGTCGGCGGACCGGGCGGACCGCGGGGCCACGGCCGGTCTGCGGTGGAGGGTAGCCCCGCGACGATCACCGCGGGCGCCCTGCGGGGGACGCGCGGGTGAACTCTGGGCGTACGGTCGGTGGCACCGGAAGGGCGGGACGGGGGCCCCGGGCGGGCGCCCGGCGCGGCGGTGGGCCCGCGCGGCGGCGCGGGCCCACCGGGGTGCCGGTCCGTCAGACCAGGTCGCGGGGGAGCCGCTCGTTCCACGTGCGGGAGAACACCCGGTCCCCGCCCTCGTAGCCGTCCAGTGTCGCGTGCACCGCGAACTCCTCCCCGGTGCACCGCAGGACCGTGCGGGTCACGGTCCGGACGCTCCAGTCGCCGCGGGTGAACTCCATGGTCCACTCCGACTCGCCCCGTGCCGAGGTGAAGTCGTCGGCCACCGACTCGTAGCGCTCGTAGGCGCGGCGGCGGGCGTCCAGGCCGATGTCCTCGAAGCGGACCGTCCCGCCGTCCTTGACGATCTCCAGCGCCGACCGGTAGCCGATCAGGTCGCGGGAGACCTCCCAGCGCTGCTCGGGCGCGGCGAGCTGGGAGGTGCGGATCGGCTCGGCGCCCTCCGGCTCGCCGAACGGCGCCCCGGTCACCCCGTCCGGCTCGGTCGTCGGCCGCACCGGCAGCGTCAGGGTGCTGGCGGGCACGTACACCGTCGTCAGCACCGGCCGCGGCGGCGGCCAGGCCAGCGGCCAGTACGACGTCGACAGCGACAGCCGGATGCGGTGGCCGGCCGGGAACGCCTGCGCCACACCGTTGAGCTGCACCGTCGCCCGGTAGCGGCGGCCCGGCACCAGCGGCTCGGGCTCGTCCCCGCCGGCCCGGGTGAGGTTGAGCAGCCCGTAGGTGACGCGGGTGGCGCGGCCGTCGGGGGCCACGTCCGACAGCCGGGCGGCCACCATCGCCACCGGCTCGCTCACCGACAGCTCCAGTTCCACGGTGGGGGCGCCCAGGATCTCCACCCGCTCGGTCAGCGGCTCGGTCTCGAAGACCAGGGAGCCGCCGTCCTCCTCGCGCTGGTCGTAGGGCAGGTCCGGCGGGGCGTTGTAGGAGGCCCACTTCCCGGCGAACTGGCCGACCGACAGCGGCGACTGCACCGTCAGCTCCTCCTCCCGCGCCATCCCCTCCCCCCGCTCGCCCGGGGTGCCGATCCGGTGCCGGCCCAGCGGGTGCACCACGGGGGTGACGTGCGGCGACGGCCAGGAGGGCTCGCCCACCCAGCGGCCGGGCCGCTCCTCGTAGGAGGTGGACGGCGGGACGCTCTCCTGCATCCACGCCCGCAGCATCGGCCCGTCCATCACCCCGTTGTCGGCGCCCTTGAGCCAGTGGTCCCACCAGCGCACCACCTCCTGGAGGTAGCCGATGGCCGGGCCCGGCTCCCCCAGGTGCGGGTACTTGTGCGACCAGGGGCCCACCAGGCCCCTGCGGGGCACGTCCAGGTGCTCCAGCAGGCGCGTGACGGCGTTGGAGTAGCCGTCGGCCCAGCCGCTGGAGGCCAGCACCGGCACCTGGACGGCCGTGTAGTCCTCGCAGACCGAGGCGTGCCGCCAGTAGGCGTCGCGCCGCTGGTGGCGCAGCCACTCCAGGACCCACGGCCGGGTGTTCTCCAGCCGCTCCAGCCACATCGCCCGCCAGCGCTCGCCGACCAGCGCGGGGTCGGGCGGGCAGGTGCCGTAGGCGAACATCGTGCCCGCCTCGGCCAGGTTGTCCGACAGCAGGCAGCCGCCCATGTAGTGCATGTCGTCGGCGTACCGGTCGTCGGTGAAGGAGGAGATGACGATCGCCTTCAGGCTCGGCGGGCGGCGGGCGGCGACCTGGAGGGCCGCGAAGGCCCCCCAGGAGATGCCCATCATCCCCGTGCTCCCGTCGCACCACGGCTGCTCGGCCAGCCAGGCCAGCACGTCCTCGGCGTCGGTCTGCTCCACCTCCAGGTACTCGTCGCGCAGCACCCCCTCGGAGTCGCCGGTGCCGCGCAGGTCCACGCGCACGCAGGCGTAGCCGTGCCCGGCGATGTAGGGGTGGTGGACGGAGTCGCGCACCGAGGTCAGGTCGCGCCTGCGGTAGGGGATGTACTCCAGCACCGCGGGCACCGGCTCGGTGTCGGAGGAGACCGGCCGCCAGATCCGGGCCGCCAGGTGGATCCCGCCGGAGACCGGGATGCGGACGTACTCCTCCTCCTTGACGGCGTGCGGAAGGTTCGTCACATGGCGCACGGCGGACCTCACTCCCCGGCGAACTCGAACGGCAGCATGGCCACGCAGCGGTCGTACTTCGCGCGCATCTCCTCCTCGCTGCCGGCGCCGGTGAAGATGTGCGCCAGCTCGAAGCTGTAGCTGTCCTGGCCCGGCAGGTCGGAGAGCCGCTGCCCCTCACGGGCCTGGACCGTGACCCGCACGCCGGGGATCTCCCGCTCGACGCGCTCGACCTCCTCGGGGGTGGGCACCCGCCGCACCAGGCCGTCGGTGAACTGCCGGAGGTACCACTTGGCGGCCACCTCGTAGGGGCCGCGGCGGTAGGGCAGTTCCGGGTCGCGGCCCAGGGCCAGGCTGAGCATGCAGTGGTGGTTGGGGACGCCGTCGACGAACTCGAACAGCTCGGCGTGCGACTGCGAGTGCCGCGGGTTGATCTCCAGCAGGCTGATCTCGTCCCTGGCGGCGTCGTAGAAGTACTCGATGCTGAAGGTCGCCCAGTCCATGCCGATCTGCTCGATCACGCGCTTCGAGACGTCCTTCAGCCGCAGCACCACCGGGTCGGGCAGCGCCGCGGGGTACTGGTGGCGCAGGAAGCAGGAGGTGTCGGGGTAGTTGATGGAGTCCAGCACCCCGTAGACGGTGACCTCGCCGTCGTGCACGTAGCCCTCGACGGCGGCCTGGACGCCCGACAGGGACTCCTCGGCCAGGCACGCCCGGCCGCCCGCCTCGGCGACCTCCGGCGGCAGGTCGAGGCGCTCCATGACGAACTCGAAGGGCTTGCCGATCCGGGAGACGCCCTTGCGTATCTCGGCGACCGCGCCGGCGAACTCCTCCTCGTCCTTCACGCCGAAGGCCAGTTCGGAGGAGTAGGACTTGACGGGCTTGAGCCACATCGGGAACCGCAGCCCTTCGGGCGGCCTGGGGTCGCCCTCCAGGTCCACCAGCGCGAAGCGCGGGTGCTCGTCGACGACCTTCCGCTGCTCCAGCCGACTCCAGTACTTGTGCTCGCACTTGACCACCGACTCCAGGCTGGTGGCGCGCGTCCCGTAGCGCTCGGCCAGGATCGGCACCAGCGTGCTGACGGGGAAGTCCCAGTAGCCGACGATGGCGTCGATGCTGCCGTCGAAGGCGTCCAGCTCCTTCTCCGCCGTGGCCAGCAGGTCGGCCACCGGGATCTCGCCGTGCTGGAGTTCCTCGACGCTCAGCAGGGGGTGGAAGCGGTACTCCGCCGCGTGCGGCACCGCGCGCAGGGTCCGCAGGTTCTCCTCGTCCAGTCCGATGACGAACACGTTCTTCCGGGTCACGACGTCTCCTCGTGTCGGTTGTCCACGAGTCGTCCCGGCTACCCACGGGCGCGAGTGACCATTCACGCACATGGGGTAAGGGCGGCAAAGGGGATCGATCGGCCGGACCGGGGACGCGGCGGGAACGTGCCGGGAACGCGGCGGGGGGCCGGTCCGGCGCGGCGCGCGCACCGGACCGGCCCCCGTGCCTTCCGGCGGCCGTCCCCGCTCCCCTACCAGCGGTGGTGGACCTGGGCCCGGATCCGCCGGTCGTACAGCTCCTCCACCGCGCGCAGCGTCTCCGGCGGCAGCGGCGCCAGGTCCGCCGCGGCGGCGTTCGCCCGCGCCTGCTCCGGATTGCGCGCGCCGGGGATCACCGACGTCACACCCGGCTGCTGGATGATCCACCGCAGCGCCGTCTGGGCCGCGGTGGCGCCCTCGGGCGCCAGCCCGGCGAACTCCGCGGCGGCCTCCAGGCCGGTGGCGTAGTCCACGCCGGAGAACGTCTCGCCCTGGTCGAACGCCTCACCGCGCCGGTTGAAGGTGCGGTGGTCGTCGGGGGAGAACACCGTCTCGCGGGTGTAGCGGCCCGACAGCAGGCCCGACGCCAGCGGCACCCGCGCGATGATGCCCACCCCGGCCCTCGCCGCCGCCGGCAGCACTTCCTGGAGCGGCTTGAGGCGGAACGGGTTCAGGATGATCTGCACGCTCGCCACGCCCGGACGCGCGATCGCCTCCAGCGCCTCGGCGCAGGTCTCCACGCTCACCGCGTACGCCGCGATCCGCCCCTCGGACACCAGCGTGTCCAGCGCGTCGAACACCTCGTCGGAGGAGTACACCGGCGTCGGCGGGCAGTGCAGCTGCACCAGGTCCAGCGTCTCCACGCCCAGGTTGGTGCGGGAGCGGTCCGTCCACGCCCGGAAGTTCTCCAGGGTGTAGTGCTCGGGGCGCTGCTCCACCCGGCGGCCCATCTTCGTCGCCACGAACACGTCGGCGTCGCCGCGCTCCCTCAGGAACCGGCCGATCAGCTGCTCGCTGCGGCCGTCCCCGTACACGTCCGCGGTGTCGAAGAACGTCACTCCCGACTCCACCGCCGCGTCCAGCACCGCCAGGGCGTCCTCCTCGCGCACCTGGCCCCAGTCGGCACCCAGCTGCCAGGTGCCCAGCCCCACGACGGACACCTCGCGGCCCGTCCTGCCCAGTACTCGCTGTTCCATGGCCCGATCCTACGGGCGGGCCGGTCCGGGGCACCGGACCGGCCCTTCCACATCGAGGCAGGTCACGCCCTACGGGATCGCTCCCACGGGCACGCGCCCGCTCACCGCCCGGCGCCCCGCCCGCAGCGCGTGGCGCGCTCAGCCCAGCACCGAGGTGAGGAACTCCCCCGTCCAGGCCAGCAGTTCGCGCCCCACCACCGGCTTCCCGCCGATCCGGGCCGTCGTCGGACGCGGCACCAGCACCTGGCGCGACGACGCCTTCACCACCGACCGCGGGTACAGCCGCTTCAGCCGCAGCTCCTGCGACTCCCGCAGCTCCACCGGCGCGAACCGGACGTTCGAGCCCTGGAGCGTGATGTCGGTGACGCCGAACGACCGGGCCAGCATCCGCAGCCCCGCCACCAGCAGCAGGTTCTCCACCGGCTCCGGCAGCGGGCCGTAGCGGTCGGTCAGCTCCTCGCGGACCGCCGCGATGTCCTCCTCCGAGTTCGCCGACGCGATCGACCGGTACGCCTGCAGCCGCAGCCGCTCCCCCGGCGCGTAGTCGTGCGGCACGTGGGCGTCCACCGGAAGCTCGACCTTCACCTCCAGCGGGGGCTCCTCCGCCGCCTCGCCGCCGGACTCCAGGGCCGCCCGGTAGTCGGCCACCGCCTCGCCGACCATCCGCACGTACAGGTCGAAGCCCACGCCCGCGATGTGGCCGGACTGCTCCCCGCCCAGCAGGTTGCCCGCCCCGCGGATCTCCAGGTCCTTCATCGCCACGTACATGCCCGCGCCCATCTCCGTGTGCTGCGCGATCGTCGCCAGCCGCTCGTGCGCGGTCTCCGTCAGCGGCTTCTCGGGCGGGTACAGGAAGTAGGCGTAGCCCCGCTCCCGGCCCCGGCCCACCCGGCCGCGCAGCTGGTGCAGCTGGGAGAGGCCGAAGGTGTCGCCCCGCTCCACGATCAGCGTGTTGGCGTTGGAGATGTCGATGCCCGACTCCACGATCGTCGTGGAGACCAGCACGTCGAACTTCTTCTCCCAGAAGTCCACCACCACCTGCTCCAGCGCCGCCTCCGACATCTGGCCGTGCGCCGTGGCGATCCGCGCCTCCGGGACGATCTGCCGCAGCCGGGCCGCCGCCCGGTCGATGGACTCCACCCGGTTGTGGATGTAGAACACCTGGCCCTCGCGCAGCAGCTCGCGGCGGATCGCCGCGCCGATCTGCCGCTCCTCGTACGGGCCGACGAACGTCAGCACCGGGTGCCGCTCCTCCGGCGGCGTGGTGATCGTCGACATCTCCCGGATGCCGGTCACCGCCATCTCCAGGGTGCGCGGGATCGGCGTCGCCGACATCGTCAGCACGTCCACGTTCGCCCGCAGCTTCTTCAGCTGCTCCTTGTGCTCCACGCCGAAGCGCTGCTCCTCGTCCACGATCACCAGGCCGAGGTCCTTGAACTTCGTCTCGGACGAGAACAGCCGGTGGGTGCCGATGACGACGTCCACGCTGCCGTCCCGCAGCCCCTCCAGCACCGCCTTCGCCTCGGTGTCCGTCTGGAACCGCGACAGCGCCCGCACCCTCACCGGGAACTGCGCGTACCGCTCCGAGAACGTCCCGAAGTGCTGCTGCACCAGCAGCGTCGTCGGCACCAGCACGGCCACCTGCTTGCCGTCCTGCACCGCCTTGAACGCCGCCCGCACCGCGATCTCCGTCTTGCCGTAGCCGACGTCGCCGCAGACCAGCCGGTCCATCGGCACCGACTTCTCCATGTCCGCCTTGACCTCGGCGATCGTGGTGAGCTGGTCCGGCGTCTCGGCGTACGGGAAGGCGTCCTCCAGCTCCCGCTGCCAGGGGGTGTCCGGCGCGAAGGCGTGCCCCGGCGCCGCCATCCGCGCCGAGTACAGCTTGATCAGGTCGGCGGCGATCTCCTTGACCGCCTTCCTGGCCCGCGCCTTGGTCTTCGTCCAGTCCGCGCCGCCCAGCCGGTGCAGCGACGGCTGCTCGCCGCCCACGTACTTGGTGATCTGCTCCAGCTGGTCCGTCGGCACGAACAGCCGGTCCCCCGGCTGCCCCCGCTTCGCCGGGGCGTACTCCACCACCAGGTACTCGCGCGTCGCGCCCTGCACCGTGCGCTGCACCATCTCCACGTACCGGCCCACACCGTGCTGCTCGTGCACGATGTAGTCGCCCGCCTGGAGGGTCAGCGGGTCGATCGTCTTCCGCCGGCGCGCCGGCATCCGCCCCAGGTCCCGGCTGGCCGCGCGCTGGCCGGTCAGGTCCGTCTCCGTGAGCACCGCCAGCTTCAGCCCCGGATCGACGAAGCCGCTCTCCACCGCCCCGCACGACACGTGCACCACCGACGGCGCGATCCCGTCCAGCTCCGGCACCAGCCGCGCCGCGATCCCCTCGCCGCCCAGCACCTCCACCGTGCGGGCCGCCGGGCCGTGCCCCTCGGTCAGGTACACGCACCGCCAGCCGTCCGACAGCCACCCCTTGGTGTCCGCCAGCGCCCGCACCGTGTCGCCCCGGTAGCTCTCCGGGGCCCGCATCCCCAGCGTCAGCGAGTCCCCGTCCAGCTCCAGGTCCGCGGCGAACGGGCTCACCGACCACCACATCATCCCCAGCTCGCGCGCCCGGTCCCGCACGTCGGCCAGCGACCGCAGCGACGCCGCCGCCACGTCGATCGGTGCCTCGCCCCCGCCCGCCGACACCGCCCACGACGCCTGCAGGAACTCCTGCGAGGTGGCCACCAGGTCCGCCGCCCGGGTGCGCACCCGCTCCGGGTCGCACACCACCGCCATGCTCCCCGCCGGCAGCACGTCCAGCAGCAGCTCCATGTCGTCCACCAGGACCGGGGCGAGGGACTCCATGCCCTCCACCGCGATGCCCTCGGCGATCTTCCCCAGCAGCTCCTCCAGCTCCGGGTGCTCCCGGGCCAGCTCCGCCGCCCGCGCCCGCACTTCGTCCGTCAGCAGCAGCTCGCGGCACGGCGGAGCCCACAGGCCGTGCTCGGCCACCTCCAGCGACCGCTGGTCGGCGACCTTGAAGTAGCGGATCTCCTCGACCTCGTCGCCCCAGAACTCCACCCGCAGCGGGTGCTCCTCGGTCGGCGGGAAGACGTCCAGGATGCCGCCGCGGACGGCGAACTCCCCGCGCTTCTCCACCAGCTCCACCCGGGTGTACGCGGCGGCCCCCAGCGCGTCCACCACGGCGCCCAGCTCCGCCTGCCGCCCCGCGCGCAGGCTCACCGGCTCCAGGTCCCCCAACCCCTTGACCTGCGGCTGGAGCACCGACCGCACCGGAGCGACCACCACGCTCACCGGGCCCGCCGACGGGTCGTCCGCCCGGGGGTGGGCCAGCCGCCGCAGCACCGCCAGGCGCCGCCCCACCGTGTCCGAGCGCGGCGACAGCCGCTCGTGCGGCAGCGTCTCCCACGAGGGGTACTCCACCACCGCGTCCTCGTGCCCCGACGGCATCAGCGACCGCAGCGCCGCCGCCAGGTCCTCCGCCTCGCGCCCCGTCGCCGTCACCGCCAGCACCGGGCGCCCCGCCGACCGCGCCAGCGCCGCCACCGTGAACGGGCGCGCCGCCGGCGGCCCGACCAGGTCCACCTCGTGCCGGTTGCCGTCGGCAGCGGCACGCACCGCCTCGGTCAGCGCAGGATCGGTTACGACCGCATCAAGAAGACCGGTGAGACTCATGTGGTGGCGTTCCATCCCGAAAGCCGGACGACACAGGCAGGCGACTGCCCCGGACAACACGAACGACCCGACACGCCGCGCGGGCCGGGGGTTCCAGCCTACGACGCCCGCGGCCACCCCGCGGCCCCGGCGGCGCGGACCCGGCGGCCGTCCGCCGGGCGCGGCGGCGGCCCGGGCCGGCGGGCGGTCGGCGCC
>NZ_JBHUFU010000018.1:0-16015 GCF_042681365.1 Streptomyces desertarenae
GTAGGCGGGGAAGTCGTCGTCATCGAGCCGGTCGGCGGTGTTCGGTCGGTTCTTCGCAGGCACCTGCACCTCTTGTCGTCGGACGCACCGAAAGAGCCCTGGCGCCGTACGGCACCAGGGCCCCGAGAAACTCAACTCCGCCGGTTCCCTCCGGATGCTCCTCGCGGCGGTTCGCACCTGCTCCGCCGTACACCTCGGGCGTCACCGGCTACGGCGGAAATCCTATCTTTGGCACACTCGGATGTCTACCGCGGATACGGCAGGTTTCCAGGTCTCAGGGGGGCCAGGATCGCACCGGGTGCTCCGAGGGGCCTCACGCGCGGTGAACCCACGGGACCGCCCGGGGGGAGGGCCGGGAACCGGCAGTGTGGCGTACGCCACACCCCGTACGGTTCGCGCCCGGGGCGGCGGCACCCGTCCGCGCGCACCGGAAGCACACCGTCACCATCCGGTCACCGAAGTCGGACGACCGGCCCGCCGGGGCCGGAACGCGGCCCGAAACCGGCGTCCCCGGGGGGAAACCGGAGCCGAAGCGTGTCACGCTGGTAGTCCGCCACGTCGACGCAGACGCCGAGCACCTGTCCATGGGGGTGCTCGGCGTCATGTGTTTGTGCGGGTTCCGTAAGGGACGACGGGACAGAGGCGGACCACGAGAAGCCGCACCTTCTGAGGAGAACGAGTGATCGAGAAGCTCTACGACCGGATACTGCACCGCAACCCCGGTGAGAAGGAGTTCCACCAGGCCGTCTGGGAGGTCCTGGAGTCGCTGGAGCCGGTCTTCTCCCGGCGCCCCGAACTGCTGGACGAGTCCCTCGTCGAGCGGCTGTGCGAGCCGGAGCGGCAGATCATCTTCCGTGTCCCGTGGCAGGACGACTCCGGCCGGACGCACATCAACCGCGGCTTCCGGGTGGAGTTCAACAGCGCCCTGGGCCCGTACAAGGGCGGTCTGCGCTTCCACCCGTCCGTCAACCTCGGGATCATCAAGTTCCTCGGCTTCGAGCAGACGTTCAAGAACGCCCTGACCGGCATGCCGATCGGCGGCGGCAAGGGCGGCAGCGACTTCGACCCCAAGGGGAAGTCGGACGCCGAGGTCATGCGCTTCTGCCAGTCCTTCATGACGGAGCTCTACCGCCACCTGGGCGAGTACACCGACGTCCCGGCCGGCGACATCGGTGTGGGCACCCGCGAGATCGGCTACCTCTTCGGCCAGTACCGCCGGATCACCAACCGCTGGGAGGCGGGCGTCCTGACCGGCAAGGGCGTCCTGTGGGGCGGTTCGCAGGCGCGCGCCGAGGCCACCGGCTACGGCCTGGTCGTCTTCACCGCCGAGATGCTGGGGACGCGCGGCGAGGACCTGGAGGGCAAGCGCGTGATCGTCTCCGGCTCCGGCAACGTCGCCATCCACGCCATGGAGAAGGCGCGGCAGCTCGGCGCCGTGCCGATCGCCTGCTCCGACTCCGGCGGCTACGTGGTGGACGAGAAGGGCATCGACCTGGAGCTGCTCAAGGAGGTCAAGCTGGCCGAGCGCGGCCGGCTGTCGCAGTACGCCGAGCGGAGCGGGGCGAACTTCGTCTCCGGCGGCCGGGTCTGGGACGTGCCCTGCGAGGTGGCCCTGCCGTCGGCCACCCAGAACGAGCTGGACGACAAGGACGCGGCGACGCTGGTGCGCAACGGCGTGCTGGCGGTCGGCGAGGGCGCCAACATGCCCACCACGCCGGGCGGTGTGCGGGTGCTCCAGGAGGCCGGCGTGCTGTTCGGCCCCGGCAAGGCCGCCAACGCGGGCGGCGTGGCCACCAGCGCGCTGGAGATGCAGCAGAACGCCTCGCGCGACTCGTGGACCTTCGAGCACACCGAGGCCCGGCTGACGGAGATCATGCGGCACATCCACCGCCTCTGCCACGAGACGGCCGAGCGCTACGGCCGCCCCGGCGACTACGTGGCGGGCGCCAACATCGCCGGCTTCGAGCTGGTGGAGGAGGCCATGGTGGCGCAGGGCCTCATCTGAGCCATCCCGGGCGGGAGACCGTCCGCCCGGCCGGGCGGCCCGGGGCGGGGCAGGCGCCCCGCCCCGGGCCGCCGCCGTACCGCTTGCCCGGTCCACCGGCGCGGCGGTGCCCCCCGCGGTCCGGGGCGCAGCCGCACAAGGGGCGCACCGGGTGGCGGGACGGCGAGCGGCCGTCCCCCGCCGCCTCCCGCCGCCGGAGGAAGCCGCGAATCCGATGGACGGGACGTCCGGGCCGCCGCTACGGTGTGCCCCGTGTCCAGCCCCGAGGCGTCCAGACGCTAGCCACCGGTTGTCCGGTGGCTGAGCGCGCCGCCGTGCCGAGGCTCCGAGGAATCCGAGCCGGCACGTTCCCTCGCCGTGCCCGCCGCCGGGACACCGTCGCCACGGGTTGCCTCCCCGGATCCGCGTCACCGTCGCCGCAGTAGCGGCCCCGCCCGTGACGCCGGCCCGGGATTCCCGCGCGGTGGTCCCGCGCGCCCGGCCGGACGACCGCTCCCCGCGGTGCCCCGGCCGCGGCCCGCTGCGGTTCGCCGCGTCCCCAACGTCCCTCCACGACGCGGCTGGAGTTCACCATGCCCCTCGCCATCTACATGCTCGGACTGGCGGTCTTCGCCCAGGGCACGTCCGAGTTCATGCTGTCCGGTCTGGTGCCGGACATCGCCGCAGACCTGCACGTGTCCGTACCGGCCGCCGGAGCGCTGACGTCGGCCTTCGCCGCGGGGATGATCGTCGGCGCGCCGCTGATGGCCGTCCTCAGCCTGCGGTGGCCCAGACGGCGGGCGCTCCTGGTCTTCCTGACCGTCTTCCTGCTCGTGCACGTCGTCGGCGCGACCACCACCAGCTTCGGCGTCCTGCTGGCCATGCGCGTCCTCGGAGCGGTGGCCAACGCCGGCTTCCTGGCCGTGGGTCTGGCGACGGCGGCCGCCATGGCCGGTCCCCGCGCCACGGGCCGGGCCACCTCCGTGCTGCTCGGCGGGGTCACCCTCGCGTGCGTCGTGGGGGTGCCCGCGGGAGCGGTGCTCGGCCAACTGTGGGGCTGGCGCTCGGCGTTCTGGGCGGTGGCCGCCGTCTCGGTGCCGGCCGTCGTGGCGATCCTGCGGTCGGTCCCGGCCACGGCACCGGACGCGGCCGCCCCCGGCGCACGGCGGGAGCTGCGGGCGCTGCGCCGGCCCCGGTTGCAGGTGACGCTGCTGCTGGCGGCGCTGGTGAACGGGGCGACCTTCTGCACCTTCACCTACCTGGCCCCGGTGGTCACCGACGTCAGCGGATACGGCACGCGGTGGGTGCCGGTGCTGCTGGCCCTCTTCGGCCTGGGGGCGTTCGCCGGTGTGACCGCCGGCGGCCGCCTGGCGGACACGCGGCCGATGCGGCTCCTGGTCCCCGGCGGCCTGGCCCTGCTCGCCGGCTGGCTCCTGTTCGCGCTCACCGCGGGCAGCGCGGTCGTGGCGCTCCCGCTCGTCCTCGTCCAGGGGGCGCTCTCCTTCGCCGTCGGGTCCACGCTGATCGCGCAGGTGCTCCGCACGGCCGTCGAAGCGCCCTCCCTGGGCGGCTCGTTCGCGACCGCCGCGCTCAACGTGGGCGCGGCCGCCGGGCCCCTGCTGGGCGGCGCCGCCATCGGCGCGGGGCTCGGCTACCGCTCCCCCCTGTGGGTCAGCGCGCTGCTGGTGGCCCTGGCGTTCGCCGCGGCGGGGGCTGCCCTGGCCGTGCGGAGGGCCGGGGGGAGTGCGCGCGAGGAGGTGCCCGCCTCCTGACGCCGGGCACGCGCGGACCGGGGACGGTGCGGGCGGTGCGGACGCCCCCGCCCGCACCGTACCGGCGTCCGGGGGCGCCGCGGGCCGTGCCCGTTCCCCCTTCCGCGCCCGCAAGGCGGCCGCCGCCAAGGTTCCCGGCTGCGCCGGGATTTGACGGACGGTCATACCGGGTGATCGGACGGGACGTTCATCGGTGCGCGTGTCTGAACGATCGGAAGTCCGAAATGCCTCAGAATGGTAGAAACTGCTCCATGATGACCATGGTTGTCCCGTTGCCGAGGAGCGTGGCATGCAAGTTCGCGAAGGGCTCCCCGACCAGCCCACCCGCGTCGGCCGCATCGACTGGCCGAAGGAAGGCGACGACGGTGCGTACCTGCGCCTGCGGAGCGGCCACGTCGTCGTCTTCGACCGGCAGCCCTGGCGGGTCCTGGAGATCGACGAGTACCGGGACCATCCGTGGCCCCTCTCCTACGAGCAGGCCTGGCGCGAACACGTCGAGCTGTGGCGGCACTCGGAGGACCTGCGCCGGATGAACGGGCGGCTGAACGTTCCGCCTCCCGAGCGCTCCGACTTCTACAAGCGGCCCGTCGTCCTCGTCCTGCGCAACGAGAACTTCCCCCGCTCCGCGCCCAAGCACTGGTGCGCGCCCATCGGCCACGGCTGGCAGGTCCTGCCCGAGCACTACGCGGTCTGCCGCACCTGCGGCGAGCTGCCGCCGTGCAGCAAGGGGGAGTACCGCGGGGAGATCGGCCCCCGCGCCGCGGCGCAGAAGGAGGGCGCGGGCCTGTGCGTGCCCGCCGGGTGCTGCATCGGGTGCGCCGAGCCCATCAAGCCCCGCATGCGCACGATCCGCTTCCCCGGACCCAACCTCTGGTACCCGGACCTGGGCGAGGGCAGCGCCGTCTTCCACGCCCGCGCCGCCTGCGCCGACCAGGTCGAGTGCTACCGGCTCCAGTGGAAGGCCGAGCACGTGCCCACCTCGCAGCACCCCTCCGCACCGCTGTGGTCGCCGGGCACGACCGAGAGCGTCCTGCTGCCTCAGACCAGGCTCTCGCCGGACGTCGCGAAGCCGGTCAAGGGCTGGAACAGCCCGGTCGCGGGCGGCGGCACGGGCGGGGGAACGGGAGCGGGAACGGGGGCGGATGCCCCGGAGGCCGCCCCCGCGGGCCGTGCGGCCGAGCCGCGGGCCGAGTGCGCCCCGGCCGTGGAGGCCCCCGGCCTCCCGTTCCAGGCGCCGGCGTGCGCACCGGCGGCTCCGGCGCAGGCCCAGGCCCCCGCACCGGCTCCGGCGGCCCCCGCACCGGCTCCGGCCCCGGTGGCGGAGACCACCGAACCGGCACCCGCGCCGGCCCCGGAACCCGTCGCGCCCCCGGCCGCCCCCGCACCGCAGGCCCAGCTCCAGGCCCGGCCTCAGATCCAGCCCCCGCCGCAGAGCCCGGTCCAGGCGCCGGCCCCGGCGTCCGCGCCGGCAGCCCCGGCACCGCAGCCCGCCCCGCCCGCCCCGCCCGCCCTGCCCACGAGCCAGGAGCCTCCGGCCGCCCCCGCACCGGCCGCACCCCCCGTGCCCCCCGAGGGGCTGGACGCGGTGCGCCGCCTCACCGAGGACCTCAACACCTCCCTGGCCGCCGACCGCCCCGCCTTCCACGACGCGGAGCAGGCGGCCCGGGTGATCGAGGAACTCACCGCCGCGGTCCGCAACATCGCCCTCTGCCTCAACGGCACGAACCTGCGACCCCGCCCCTGACGGCCCGCCGCGCTCCTCCCGCCCGGCGGGCCGTCAGGAGCGGGGCAGGACGGTGACGGCGAGGACGGCCAGGTCGTCGCGGAGCCGCTCGCCCCACCAGGCGTGGGCGTCCTCCAGGAGGGCCGCCACCATGCCGTCGGCCGGACGCCCGCCGTCCGGCGGTGCGGGGAACCGGGCGACGAGGGCCGCGAGGTCCTCCGGCTCCCGCCGGCCCTCCGCGCCCGCCCCCTCGGTGAAGCCGTCGGTGTACAGGACGAGCGTCTCGCCCGGCTTCAGCTCCAGTTCGACGACCGGATGGCTGAGTTCGTCCAGGACGCCCAGCAGCGGTCCGCGCACCTCCAGCGGCTCGGTACCGCCGTCCGCGCGGCGCAGCAGCGGTGCCGGGTGCCCCGCGGAGGCCAGCCGGACCCGGACCGGGCCGGCCCCCGCCGCACCGTCGCCCGGCGGGTCGAGGACGGCGTAGACCAGGGTGCAGAACGGGGTGTTCTGGCGGCGCAGGGCGTTGTTGACCAGCTCCAGCACGTGGTCGGGGTCGGTGGTGTGCTGGGCCGCCGCCCACAGGGTGTGGCGGACCAGGCCGGTGATGGCGGCGGCCCCCGGCCCCTTGCCGCAGACGTCGCCCAGGGCCAGGACGTGCCGCCCGTCGGGCGCGGTGAAGGCGTCGTAGAAGTCCCCGCCTATGTGCAGGCCGCTGCCGAAGGGGTGGTAGCGGGCGGCCAGGTCGAAGCCGGGCAGCTCGGGCAGGCGCGGCGGGAGCAGCGGGTGCTCCAGCGCCTTGGTGGTGTCCTGGAGGCGGCGCAGCAGCCGGTCCTGCCGGATGCCGACGGCCACCTGGTCGGCGACGTTCTCCAGGATGGAGAGCGTCGAGGCGGGCAGCGCCAGGCGGGTGGAGAGCGACAGGACGCCGATCAGCTCGCCGCCGGAGACCAGCGGATACCCGGCGAACGACCCCTGGGGCCGGCCGGGGGAGTCGGCCGCGCCGCCGGCCTGCCCGCCCTGGGCCGGGAGGGCGGGCTGCGGGGGCGTGATGTCCAGGTGGGGGCGGCGCTCGGCGACGATCCGGTCGACGATGGCCTGCTCGGCGTGCGCGGGGTGGGTGCGCGGGGCGCCGTCCTGCCGTTCGAGGTCGGCGCAGGCGGCGGGCTCCGGCGTCCCGGACCGCGTCAGGGTCCATATGCAGGCGCGGTCGGCGCCCAGCCGGTCGGCGGTGGCCCGCGCGCAGCGGTGCAGGCGCTCGGCCAGCGACCCCTGGGCCGTCATGGCGGCGGCGACCTCGGCGCTGAGCAGGGCGTGGCCGGTCCGCTCGGCGAGCTTGCGCTGCGCGTGCAGGCGGTCGGTGACGTCCTCGACCAGGACCAGGCTGCGCTTGCGGCCCTGCGCGTCGAGCACCCGCTGGGGCGCGATGCGCAGGGCCTGCCCGGTACCGTCGGGCCTGCTGCGCTCGAAGACCACGTCGGGGCCGGAGGAGCCGGGGATGCCGGGGGAGGAGTACTCCTCGGCCGAGGCCAGGTGCCGGCGCAGCGCGGGGCGCGCGTCCGGCGGGAACAGCTCGGACAGCGGGCGCCGCAGCGAGCCGGGGTCGGTCAGCTCCAGCACCTCGGCCGCCCTGCGGTTCCAGGCGACCAGCGTGTCGTCGCCGTCCAGCATGAGCGCGCCGATCGGGGCCTGGGAGAGCATCCCGCCCAGCAGGTGCTCGCCGGGCTGGCGGCTGATCACGGCGCCGGAGACGAGCTGCCGCTGGGCCGCCGACCGCACCGCGGCGTCGGTGCGCCGCCGCAGCAGCCTGTCCACCAGGTCGCGGGCCACGTACACCAGCCGGTCGGCCTCGGTGTCCGGTACCCGGCGGACCAGGTCGGAGGGGAAGAGCAGCGGCAGGGTGGCGAGCTTGGCCTCGGTGGCGGAGGTGGAGACCACGGCGACGGCCAGGTCCGAGGCGTGGGGGTGCACGGAGTGGACCAGGCCCACGGGCGCCGCCACCCGCCGGCCGACCACCATGACCGTCGGCCGGCGCTCGCCGGGCGTGCCCGCGGTGTGCTCCGCGACCTCCGCGGCGGTGACGTGCACCAGCTCGATCCGCGAGCCGAAGGTGGACGCGAAGTCCTCGGCGGTCTCGGCGAGCACGTCCACCAGCAGGATCCGGACGCTCTGGGGGGCCGGGACGGTGGTGGGCACCGTCATCCCTCCAGGAGGGGCTCGTCGAGCAGGGCCCGCCCCGTCCACACCCGCAGCAGGTCGGTGACCGGGGACATCACGTGGGCGGCGCGGGCGTCGCGCAGCAGCCGGTGCAGGGTCGAGTCCTCGCCGTAGCCGACGCCGCCGGCGAGGGTCAGGGCGTCGCCCACGGTCGCCTCGGCCGCGTCCGCGACCTCCGCCTTGGCCGAGGCCAGGGCGGGCAGCGCCTCCGGGGAACCGCTCTCCGCCGCCACGGCGGCGTGGTAGATCAGCTGCCGGGTGCGCTCCACGCGGGCCCACATCGTCCCCAGCCGGTGCTGCACGACGGGCTGGGTGCTCAGGGCGCGCCCGCCGCCGCGGGCACGCCGCCGCAGCAGGTGGGCGCGGGCCTCCTCCAGGGCCGCGGCGGCGACGCCCAGGTAGGTGCCGGCCATGGCGAGCAGGAAGTAGGGGGCGACGACGTTGAACACGTACCAGATCTCGTCGCCCTCCTCGCCCAGCAGGCACAGGTCGGGGATCTCGGCCCCGGCCAGCTCCAGTCCGCGCGAGGAGTTGCCGCGCATGCCGAAGCCCTGCCACTGCGGGCCCCACTCCAGGCCCGGCGTGGCGGCGTCCACGACCGTGCAGGAGAACTGGCCGGGCGGCGCCCCGGGGTCGGCGGCGACGGTGGAGACCACGTAGGAGTCGGCGTGGCCGCCGTTGGTGACGAAGCTCTTGGCCCCGGTCAGCCGCAGCCGGTCCGAGCCGCTGCGCTCCATGCGGGTCCGCGGCAGCCAGAACTCGCCGGTCCCCGGCTCCGACAGCGCCAGGGTCGTCAGGTGCTCCCCGGCCGCGATCGGCTCCAGGTACCGCTTGCTCTGCCGGTCGTCGGCCTTCGCGGCGATCACCGCGGAGGCGACCAGGTGCATGCCGAAGCAGATGGACGTCGACGCGCACGCCCGTCCCGTCACCTCGCCGACCTGGGCCACCGCCAGCAGCCCGTGGCCCATGCCGCCGGAGTGCTCGGGCACCACGAGCCCGCCCAGGTGGGACTGCAGCGCCCTGACGCCCTCCTCCGGCCACCGCTGCGCGGCGTCCACGTCCGCGGCCCGCGGAGCCAGCGTCTCCTCGGCGATCTCCCGGGCCAAGGCCACTGCGGCACCCAGCTCGATCCGCACCACCGTCGTACTCCGTTCCTCGGGTGAACCCGGTCGAGGGTATCGGCGGGTGTCCTGTCACCCGGTCTGACTGGCGACCCGGATGGCGACGCTGCCGTAGCGTACTTCAAATCGTACGTATCGGGCGGGCCGGGTCGCCCGGTCCCCGGAGGCCCGGCCCGGGCCCCGGCGGGGGGCGGGCCGGTTGCCGGGCGCGGCGTCCCGCGGCGGGCCCGGGACGGGTGGGGACATTCATACGACCGGACCGACATACCGGTCCGCGCCGCGGTGCCCGGGCGCGTCCGCTGTTAGAACGGACGGGAACGCACGACGGACGGGCGGACGGGCGGACAGGCGGACGGGAGACCACGTGGAGGCCGTGACGGGCGGTTCGGCGACACCCGGGCGGGGGACCGCGGAACCCGGTCCTCCCCCTTCCCGGTCCGGCCTCCCGGACGGCGGGGATCCGCGGAGCCTGCGCCGGGACGCCCGCCGGCTGGCGGCCGTGTGCGCGGCCCTGACCGTCCTGGCCGCCGTGCTGGTGCCGCTCACCCTCCCCCTCGGCTGGGACGAGCGCGTCTACGCCAGCCGCTTCGACCCCTACGCACCCGCCACCCCCTTCAGCGCTCCGCGCACCCGGGGCGTCCCCCTGCTGCTCTCCCCCGTCGCCGCCTGGAGCGACTCCGCCCCGCTGCTGCGGGCCTGGCTGCTGGTGCTCTCGGGCACGGCGCTCTACCTGGGTTTCCGGCCCTGGCTGCGGGTGGTGCCGCGCCCGTCGGCGGTGTGGGTGGCCGCGGGGCTGTACGGCACCGTGTGGACGTTCCTCTTCTACGCGAACTCCGCCATGCCCAACCACTACACGGCCATGGGCGCGCTGGGCGCCACCGGGTGCCTGCTGCTGCGGCGGCCGTGCCGGGGCGGGGTGGTCGCGGGCCTGGCGGTGGTGACGCTGATGCGGCCCAACGACGGCGCGGCCGTCGCCGTCCCGCTGCTGGCCGCCGCCGTCGCGCTGCCCGCCCTGCGCGGCCGGGCCCCGGCCCGGATCGCGGCCGTGGCGGGCGGCCTGGCGGCGGGGGCCCTGCCGTGGGTCGTCGAGGCCCGGCTGCGGTTCGGCGGGGTACGGGAACGCCTCACCGAGGCGAGCGACACCCAGGGCGGCATCCGGCCCGTCCTCGCCGCCGTCCACCAGTTCACCGCCCTGGACGGCCCGCTGCTGTGCCGGCCCTGCGCGGGCGACGGCGTGTGGCCGCCCGCGGTGGGACTGTGGCTGCTGCTGCCGCTGCTCGCCGCGCTCGGCCTGCGGTCCGCGCGCCGCGCCGGTGCCGCCACCGGGCCCCTGTGGACGGCGGTGGCCGTGGCGCTCGCCGCCGCGGCGCAGTACCTCCTCCTCGTCCCCTACGCGGCGCCGCGCTTCCTGCTGCCCGCCTACGCCCTGCTCGCCGTGCCCGCCGCCCTCGGGGTGCTCGCCGCCGCGGACCGGGCCCGCCGCTCGCGCACGGCCGCCGCCGCCCTCGTCGCGGTGCTGGCCGGCCACCTGGCCGTCCAGGGCGTCCTGGCGCACACCCACGCGGGCATACAGGAGCGGGCACGGGAGGACTGGCGGCGGATCGCGGTGGTCCTGCACGAGGCGGGGGTGCGCGCACCGTGCCTGGTCACGGGCAACAGTGCGGCGATCCCCATCGCCCACACGGCGGGCTGCTCCTCGGCCGGCCCGGGGAACCGCACGCGGGCCGACGCCCTGGTGCTGCGCGACGCGGAGCCCCCGCGGTGGGCGCGCGACTGGCCCGTCCACCCCGTGCAGGACACCTACGTCCCCGGCTGGACCGTCGTCGTCCGCCCGTGAGCCGCCTGCCGGACCCGCTCCCGCCGCGGCCGGACGGGGAAGGGGGAACGTTTCGTCCGTACCGGTTCGTGCCGTTCCGTCCCCGAGGCGGGGGCCTCCCGCTACAGTGCGGCCACCAACCGCGTGCCGGGGCCGGTGGGCGCCGGACGCGACCGCCTGCGGCAGGGGGTCGGACATGGCCGGGAACCACACCGGGGAGCGGTCGGCCGGAGGGACGGCCGGAGAGCCGACCGAGCGGGACGCCCTGGCCGCCGTCGGACGGCTGATCGAGGCGCGCGGCGGCGTGGTGGACCTGCGCGCGCTGGGCGCCGTGCGGATCACCCGGTGCCCCGTCCTCGACTGCCGCGTCACCCGCTCCCTGCGGGAGTGCAGGGAGGAGTCCGCCGAGGAGGAGGGGCAGCCCGACCTCTCCGGCCTGCCCGTCTACCGGAACCTGGCGGACCACCCCGTGCCCCCGCCGCACGACCCCCGCGTCCGCCGGGTGCGGGAGCTGGTCCTGGACGGCTCGGTGCGCCGGCACGGCTGCTTCTGCGGCAACGGCAAGGTCCCCTGCTCGATGTGTGCGGGGCGCGGGCGGATCTCCTGCGAGCCGTGGGTGCGGTGCGCCGCCTGCCGGGGGAGGGAGGGCTGCACCGAGTGCGGGGGCAGCGGCCGGCGGCGCGGCGCCCGGCCCGCCCCGGAGCGCCGGGCGGGCGCGGCCGCGGACGCCGGCGGCGCCCCGGCCGACTGCGCCCTGTGCGGTGCGCCGGAGGCGGCCTGCCCCGACTGCCGCGGCCGGGGCCGCAGCCGCACGGTGTGCGCGGACTGCCGCGGCAGGGGCTCCCTGCCCTGCCCGGACTGCGGCGGGTCGGGGAAGAACGACCACGAGGCCTGCGGCGGACAGGGCGTGCGGACCACCTGGACGCGGGGCGTCGTCGAGGACGCGCCCCACCACGAGCAGGTGCGCCTGCCCGGGGAGCGGCTGCCGTTCCGCGTCCGCCACCGGGCCAGGCGGGCGGGGGCCTGGCGCCGCGCCGTCCTCGGCGGGGGCGACCCGCTGCCCGGCGGCCTCGCCCCCGGGCACCGCGCGGCCCTCGGGCCCCTGCTGGAGCGCCGGCCGGGCGAGGTGGCCAGACGGGTGGAACTCGCCCACCTGCCCCTGCTGCGGGTCGAGGTCGCCACCGACCCCGACCGGGTCTTCTACGTCTTCCCCGGCCACGAGCGGCCCGTGGCCGTCCCGGTCGCCTCCCGGCGGCGGGCCCGGCAGGTCGCGGCGGCGGCCCTGGCCGCCGCGTTCCTGTGCTCCCTGCTCCTGATGGCGGCGCTGCTGCCCCGCTGAGGCCGCCCGCCGCCGGCCGGCCGGGCCCGGTCCGCCCCTACCCCGCCACGAACTGCGTCAGGATGGCCTGCACCTCGTAGATGTCCACGCCCTTGGTGAAGGTCTTCCGGATCGGCGCGGCGCCGCCGGAGAGCCAGATCTTCAGCTCCGCGTCGAGGTCGAAGGTCCCGGCCGTCTCCACCGCGAAGTGCGTGATGCTCCGGTACGGAATGGAGTGGTACTCCACCTTCTTGCCCGTGACCCCCTGCTTGTCGACGAGGATCAGCCGGCGGTCGGTGAAGAGGATGGTGTCGCGGATCAGCAGGTACGCGGCGTGGACCTGCTCCCCCTGCCCCAGCAGCCGCGCGTACTCCTGCTGCGCGGCGGCCGGATCGACGGTGTGCGCGTTCCCGAACAGCGCCATGCCCTGCCCCCTGTCGGATCGGTCCTGCCCCACCGGTGCGTTCCCCCGCAACCTACCCCATCGCACCGACGGTCCCGGGGGCGCGGCGGCCCCGCCCCCGTTCTGCGGACGCGTTCCACCCCCGGTGCGTCACCGCAGGTCAGCGGGGGTGGAACGATCCGCCGTCCCGCAGTGCCGCGTTCGTGTTGCCCCACTCCGCGCCGCCCGCCGAAGCTGGTCGGCACCCCCGGCGACCACGCCGGGGGCGCCGACCACCGCAACGGGAGATGCCGACCATGCACGCGCTCCGCACCGCACTCACCGCCGCCCTGGCCGCCGCCGGCCTGGGCCTGGCCACCGCCCCGCCCACCCCGGCCGCCGCGGCCCCGGCCACCGCGAGGACCGGACCGGTCTTCCTCGACGCCGCGCAGCTGCCGCCGTCCCTCACCCCCTGGACGGCCGGGGCGGTCACGGGGGGACTGCCCGAGGGGGACGTGCCCTGCGCGCCGGGGGTCCTCCCGGCCAAGGGCACCGCCCACCGCGTCTTCCACACCGAACTGGACACCGGCGGCCTGCAGGTCACCACGGTCGCCCCGACCGCCGCCAAGGCCGCCGAGACCGCCGCCGGCCTGCGCCGGGCGCTCGCCGCCTGTGCCGACCGCGTCGAACGGCAGTACCCCACGACGGAGGCGGACGGCGCCTACCACGGCAGGCTGGCGGTGGAGGACGGCGCCCACGTCTACAGCCTGGACACCCGGGACCTCCAGGTGGGCAGCACCGACATCGCCCTGTTCTCGGTGGGCCGCGACGGACGCACCGTCACCTACGTCCAGTGGGGGCAGATGGGCGACCTGGAGGACGCCCCGCTGGACGCCTTCAAAACCACCACCCGCACCGCGGTGGACCAGCTCCACCGCTGACCCGACCCGGGCCGGCGCGTTCCCCTCCGGAACGCGCCGGCCCGGACGGACCGATCCGCGCTCCGGCCGCTCTCCCGGGGCGACGGGGCGTACCCGCCTCCGCTTCCGGACCCCGCACCCACGCCGCGCCGTGGAACGGGGGCGAGGGCCGCTTCGGGCGGGGCGGCACCGGCCGCGGGTGCACGGGGACGTCCACCGCGGACGGCAGGTGGTTCCACGACCGGTCCGTGCCCGGCGACGTCATCGAGGTCACCGGTCCGACCGGGGGCACGGCCGCCGTCGGCGGCGGCTGCGGCGACCGGAAACCGAGCGTAATACAGTGACCCTCCGTGCCGGCGCGGAGCGCGTCCGCGCCGCTCTCCCGGAGGCCAAGTGACGACCGTGGTGGACCGCGCCGCCCCCGCCCGCAACGAGCACATGACCTTCCGGGCCAACATGGGGGCGGGGCGGCACGGCTGGCTGCGGCTGACACCCGCCTACGGCGTCCGCCTGGTACGGGACCGCATCTCCCACCTGCCCGAGGGAAGCGTGATCACCGATCCGTTCTCCGGGACGGGGACGACCCCGCTCGCGGCCGCCGAACTCGGCCACTTCGGCCAGTCCGTGGACGTGAACCCGTTCCTCGTCTGGCTGGGCACGGTGAAGACCAGCCGCTACTCCCCGAAGACGCTCCTGGCGGCGGTCGACGCCGCCCGGGACGTCGTGGCGGCGGCTCGCGCGCACCGGCGGGACGACGACCTGTGGCAGCCGGACATCTTCAGGATCGAGAAGTGGTGGAGCCCCGGTGCGCTGCACGCCCTGAAGGCCCTGAGGGCCTCCATCGACCGGTACGAGGGGCAGGTGAGGGACCTGCTGGAGGTCTCCCTGTGCCGGTCCCTCATCTCGTGTTCCAACGCGGCGTTCAACCACCAGTCCATGTCCTTCAAGGACCGGGCCGGGGAGCCGGCCATCTTCGACATCGACGACGCCACGCAGACCTTTGCCGTCTTCGGCCAGGAGATGGCGTCGGTCGTCGAGTCGGCCCGGTACGACCTGCTCGGCTCGGCCGGCATCCACCAGGGGGACTCACGCGAGGGGGTGAAGGCCCTGAAGGAGGCCGACCTCGTCCTGACGTCGCCGCCGTACGTGAACCGCATGTCCTACATCAGGGAGCTGCGGCCCTACATGTACTGGCTCCGCTACCTCGACCTGGCCAGTGACGCGGGGGACCTCGACTGGCGGGCGATCGGCGGGACGTGGGGCACGGCGACGTCGAAGCTGAAGTCCTGGAAGCCCGAGACCGGGACCCCCGTGGACGAGGCCATGCGGGCGGTCTGCGACCGCATCGCGGAGGACGGCGGCAGGAACGGCCCGCTCCTGTCGGCCTACGTGCACAAGTACCACCACGACATGTGGCTCCACTTCCAGGCCGTCACCCCCACCCTGAAGCGCGGCGGAGCGGTCTCCTACATCGTGGGCAACAGCACCTTCTACACGCACGAGGTGCCCGTCCAGGAGTGGTACGCGGCCATGCTCAGGGAGCTCGGGTACGAGGACGTCAAGGTGGAGATCATCCGCAAGCGGAACAGCAACAAGGCCCTGTTCGAGTACGAGGTCACCGGCATCCGGCCGTGACCGCCGCCGAGGGAGGGGACCGGGCCGCCGGGGCGGCGCTGCTCCGGGGCGGGGAGCGGCGCAGGGTCCGGTGAGCCCCGAAGGGGGCGCGGCCGACAGGGGGCAGCAGCAAGGCCCAGGTCGTCCGACCTGGGCCTTCGGTGTGGAGCGGGCGACGGGAATCGAACCCGCGCTCTGAGCTTGGGAATCACCGGCGCCTACGGCGCTCATGTGGGCTCTGACCTGCGGGAAAGTCTCTCGGAAGGGCTGGTCGCAGTGGTCCCTTGAGGCCGGTGGTGATTGCTGTTCGCCGTGCTGAAGGGCACAGATGGGGTACGCCTCGGCATCTGTGCGCTGAACCCGTGAATCACAGTACGGCGTACACACCTCCTGTCCCCGGCCAGGTGGCGGACGTCGCGAGCGCAAGCCGAACCGGAGCTGTCTCCAGCCGTTTGAGTCATGAGGCTTGCAAACCCCGCAGACGTAGGAACTACGCGACGGAGCCTGCGGCGCTGTGGCATGGCGGGAACCACCCCCGCAGGCGCGGGGACCACAACCTCGGCATCGCCGAGCGCGCGTTCCGGAAGGGACCACCCCCGCAGGCGCGGGGACCACTCCGCCAGCATCGCCGAGGCCATCACCGCAGCGGGACCACCCCCGCAGGCGCGGGGACCACCTGGCCGCCGACGTGCTGGCCAACGTCGAGCAGGGACCACCCCCGCAGGCGCGGGGACCACCGGCCGCTTCGAGGCGTGCGAGCCATATCGCGGGGACCACCCCCGCAGGCGCGGGGACCACTGGCTGCACCATCGGCGCGACGTTCTTGAAGAGGGACCACCCCCGCAGGCGCGGGGACCACGGTGCGGGAGCCGCCGGAGCCGGTCGGGCCGTGGGACCACCCCCGCAGGCGCGGGGACCACCTGACCTGGACGACACCCCGGACGGCCGTCCCGGGACCACCCCCGCAGGCGCGGGGACCACTTGGGCTCGGCTGCCGCCAGGGCCGCAGCCTGGGGACCACCCCCGCAGGCGCGGGGACCACGCGAGGTCGGGGCTGGCCTGGCAGGCGCGGAGGGGACCACCCCCGCAGGCGCGGGGACCACCGGCACGGACTCCGTCCGGGTACATCCAGGCGGGGACCACCCCCGCAG
>NZ_JBHUFU010000018.1:16111-100207 GCF_042681365.1 Streptomyces desertarenae
CCGCAGGCGCGGGGACCACTGGCGGACATGCGCGGCATCTCCCTGAACACCGGGACCACCCCCGCAGGCGCGGGGACCACAGCTCCCACGTTTCGGTGTCGCCGGTGCCGGTGGGACCACCCCCGCAGGCGCGGGGACCACCAGTCCAAGCAGGTCGTGGAGGTGCGGGAAGCGGGACCACCCCCGCAGGCGCGGGGACCACAAGACGTGCGGCTGCATGAAGTGCATGGCCGAGGGACCACCCCCGCAGGCGCGGGGACCACATTCCGCAGGGCCCGGAGGAAGGCCCCCGACCGGGACCACCCCCGCAGGCGCGGGGACCACGCACTGAAGTGCCGCACCCCGGCGCTCGCCCGGGGACCACCCCCGCAGGCGCGGGGACCACTCCCGCTGGAACGCCGCGTACATGGCCGCCGCGGGACCACCCCCGCAGGCGCGGGGACCACATGCCGAGCGCACCGCCAGAACACGTCTGTGCGGGACCACCCCCGCAGGCGCGGGGACCACACCACCATCCCTGAGGAGGACGACATGCCGCTGGGACCACCCCCGCAGGCGCGGGGACCACCGGCCGGACGGCCCCGCCTTCGACATGGACCAGGGACCACCCCCGCAGGCGCGGGGACCACAGTCGGTCGACCGCGCGGGCCGTCCATTCGGCAGGACCACCCCCGCAGGCGCGGGGACCACAAGGGATCACCCCAGGGGCCCCCGTGTCGGGAGGGACCACCCCCGCAGGCGCGGGGACCACGCTTTCCCGCTCCTGCGGGGTGGACGCGCTTGGGGACCACCCCCGCAGGCGCGGGGACCACCCGCGGCCCCCACCGCCGGCTCCGGCGAGGAGGGGACCACCCCCGCAGGCGCGGGGACCACTCCAGCCGCCGCGGTGAGCTGGTCCTGGACCCGGGACCACCCCCGCAGGCGCGGGGACCACCGGTCGTGAAGAAGGGGCAGCTCGTACTCCGCGGGACCACCCCCGCAGGCGCGGGGACCACGTGCGGCGAGGACAACGGCTTCGTTTTCGACTGGGACCACCCCCGCAGGCGCGGGGACCACTTGTTCCTCGTCGCCCTGGCCGCCGCCCTGGCGGGACCACCCCCGCAGGCGCGGGGACCACTCGGCCAGCGGCCCGTGTTCTCCGGCGTTGGCGGGACCACCCCCGCAGGCGCGGGGACCACAACGAGAGTCGGGGGAGATCCGGGCCACGGCGGGGACCACCCCCGCAGGCGCGGGGACCACCGGATCGGACAGACGCATTCCAGCGTCGTAGAGGGACCACCCCCGCAGGCGCGGGGACCACCCGGGGATGCGTGGGAGCTTCTCCCTGCTGGAGGGACCACCCCCGCAGGCGCGGGGACCACCTGCTGCGCGGTCGCCTGCTCCCATGGGCCCGGGGACCACCCCCGCAGGCGCGGGGACCACTGGTCGGCGAACCATCCTCGCGGCGCGGTCTGGACCACCCCCGCAGGCGCGGGGACCACCGCCGCATACGTCGGGGAGGGGACGACGGTCAGGGACCACCCCCGCAGGCGCGGGGACCACACGCCCACCTGCGAGGCCGCGCCGCGGAGGAAGGGACCACCCCCGCAGGCGCGGGGACCACCCCTCCGGGTTGTGGCGCAGCATCCCGCGGACGGGACCACCCCCGCAGGCGCGGGGACCACCGTCGGCTGGACCGCGCCGCCCGGCGCGTCCGGGGACCACCCCCGCAGGCGCGGGGACCACGAGATCCGCAAGCAGGGCGACATCGGCTCCCTGGGACCACCCCCGCAGGCGCGGGGACCACACTCGCTGTACGCAGCACAGAATCGCATCTGTGGGACCACCCCCGCAGGCGCGGGGACCACAGGTGTTCATCGCGCGCCCGCGCTCCCAGATGGGGACCACCCCCGCAGGCGCGGGGACCACTCCCCCGAGATCCGGGCCCGACTGCGGGCCCTGGGACCACCCCCGCAGGCGCGGGGACCACATCAAGAGCATCGCCCAGTGGATCTGGAACTTTGGACCACCCCCGCAGGCGCGGGGACCACGGCTCCGGCGTGCGGCCGGCGCGCTGCGCGGCGGGACCACCCCCGCAGGCGCGGGGACCACCCTGCGCATGTCTTCCGGTTATGTCGGGCGCGGGGACCACCCCCGCAGGCGCGGGGACCACACGGTGATGCCAGGCAGGCAGCACCACAGGGCGGGACCACCCCCGCAGGCGCGGGGACCACTCGCCCACGTCCGCGGGGTTGGCGCGTCGACAGGGACCACCCCCGCAGGCGCGGGGACCACGACGGGTCATGGATGCAGACCGGCACCATGACGGGACCACCCCCGCAGGCGCGGGGACCACGTAAACCGGCGGGCGGCACTCCTCCACTTTGCGGGACCACCCCCGCAGGCGCGGGGACCACTGGGGACTACCTGGTGGCCCTGGACGTCCTCGGGGACCACCCCCGCAGGCGCGGGGACCACGCGACGATCCGGCCCGGCAGCGCCACGAAGAAGGGACCACCCCCGCAGGCGCGGGGACCACACCGACGTGGCGCGGTGGCTGATCGAGGACGGGGGACCACCCCCGCAGGCGCGGGGACCACTGTCCCCGGCCGCGGGCCCGGCCGCCGGGGGAGGGACCACCCCCGCAGGCGCGGGGACCACCTCCACGGGCTCCCCGTCGATCTCCGCAATGAGGGACCACCCCCGCAGGCGCGGGGACCACTCCACGATCCGCGTGCCGACCCTGGCCCCGGTGGGACCACCCCCGCAGGCGCGGGGACCACATCAAGTCCTTTGCGTCCTGGGTGTGGAACCTGGGACCACCCCCGCAGGCGCGGGGACCACGAGGACACCACCAAGGACCAGCTCATCGCCCGGGGACCACCCCCGCAGGCGCGGGGACCACTGGTTGCCGTTGCGCAGCACCCACGACACGTCGGGACCACCCCCGCAGGCGCGGGGACCACCAGGGTCGGGGAGGTTTTCGCCCAGTGGGGCTGGGACCACCCCCGCAGGCGCGGGGACCACCAGACCCTCGGCCTTGAGCGTGCGGACGGCCCGGGGACCACCCCCGCAGGCGCGGGGACCACCTCAAGTGCATCGAAGCGATGCGTGAGGGCCGGGGACCACCCCCGCAGGCGCGGGGACCACAGGCGCTGACCAGCGGCTTTACACCATGGAGTACTTGTTTTTACTTACTATTACGGAATCCGACATAGTGTGCGTTTTTGGATTTTTGTGATGTAGAGCTTTGTTGTGAAATCTCATCCGTTACCGCCCTCCGAAGCGCCGCCTCTTGGCTGCCTTGCTCCAGCCCTGGCGTGGACTTTGTGATGTGCGGGTTCCTTCGCGAGGGTTCGTAAGGTTTGGGCGATGGATCAAGGTTAGGCCCTCGTGGTCGACAGGGTGCCAGGCGTGGTCATGGCTCTCGAATGTGAAGCCCTGCTCGTTGTTGGTCTGGTACGCGAGCAGGGCGCGTCCTTGCCCCGAGTATTGGCGGACTTCAGCCCACAACACGTCTCGCACACGGGCTGAGGGAGAGCCCAGAAAGACTCCGGGGGAGATTTCGAGCAGCCAGCGGGTAAGGAACCCACGAAGTCCGGCAGGGCAGTTGGCGAGAATGATGACGGTCACCAGATGGGTTCTTCCCCGTAGTTGCGCCCGCTTTCGACGTGGAGGTCTCCGTCGGACTGCAGTGTCACGTGGTCCTGGGTATCCGCCGTCTCACGGGTGCCGTCGTAGCCGAGCAGGTCCTTGATGTCCCGTACGCAACGGTCGAGGAGGCCGGTTTGGTTGATGCGGTCCCGCAGGGCCCTCCGGGTACGTGTCGCCACATCCTCCGTACCCTCTGCTGCCGCGTCGAATGCTGCCGGTATCGCCACGTCGGTCTTGTACAGATCAGCCACGTCCAGGACGAAGGACCGCTCGTGTCCTGAGTGGACGAAGCCCAGTCCCGGTGAGCAACCGAGGGCTGTGACAACGGCGTGCGCGACGCCGTACATGCACTGTGCGGCCGCCGTCACCCCCTGGTTCGGCGCGTCCCCGGCGGAGAAGTCGCCGGGATGGTATTCGCGGCGACGCCAGGGGACGCCCGTACGGGTCGACTCGCGGCGGTAGCAATCCTTGAGGCGGCGGCCCTCCATGCTCAGGAGTTCTTGGCGGGTGCGGCCGGCAGGGTCCTCGTCCGGGAAGCGCAGGCGGTACATGGCCCGGGCCACCTCCAGCCGGGTACGTCGGTTCGCCCATGCCGCGGCCTGCGCTTCGACCAACCCCGAGGAACGGGTCAGGGCCCGCCCGCCTGCGTAGAAGCGCACCCCGTGCTCGCCCACCCACACCACCCCGGCTCCACATTCGCCGAGGACGGACATGGCCTGGTGAGTCACCCGGGTGCCCGGACCGAGGAGTAGGGTCCCGATGGTGGCGGACGGGATGTGGGTGACCCCGTCGGCGTCGGTGGCGGTGATCGCGTTGTCATCGCGATGCACGGTGCACCGCTCCAGGTAGACGAAGGAGAGCCGGTCACCGACTCGGGTGAGTTCGCGGGGTGAGGAGGCGCTTCGGCGGCTGACGGTACTCATCGCTCACCGCACCGGGGCGAGGGTCATCAGACCGCAGCCGTATGCCTTGGCCTTGCCCAGCCCGTGAGTGAGGGTGCGGCGAAAGGCGTGGATGTCGGTGATCCGCAGTCGGCCGTCGAAGGTGACCCGGACGAAGCGGACATCGTGTCGCAAGCCCGCTGTCTCGCGCTTGCGGAACTGGAGCGGCAACTGGTCGTGCACGATCACCTCGTGCTCATCGCCATGCTCGGTCAGCCGCCGGTCGGCGGGCTTCCGTGTCACTTCGAAGCCGGCCCGTTCCTGCCGCTGCAGCAGCCAGCCCAGTTGGTGCCGCCGGGTCAGATGCGCGGTCCGTTTCGTCCGGGACCCCTCGGGATCCCCCGGTTTGCGGATGTGGTGTACCGGGTTCGCCGTAAGTCGGAAGCCCCAGGTGTCGCCCACCGCGAGACCGTCCAGGAACTCCCCGTAGGCGAACGTGGTCCATCCAGGCTCCTCCAGGGTGGGCCAACCCGCTTGTTCGACGAGGTGGGTCAGATCGGGCCGGACGGGGCTGACCACGAACAGATCGGCCCGCCCTGAAGAGGTGCGGTCCACCCGCCACAGGACACGCGGTCCTTGGCCGTCCCGGGGTGGGAGGTCGGGGAAGGCCATGTTCACGGCGCCGTGTAGGAGGTGCGGTGACCCGAGGAGCCGGCGAGCCTCGGTGCGGGCGGTGTTGATGCGGAAACGGGTCAGGTACATCAGGGGGTCCTTGGGAAGCTCTCTGCCGTGGTACTTGTGGGCGGACCGGCGGGGCGGAGGGCGGCGGTCGGATCATGGCGCGGCGGAGCGGTGGTCCGTTCAGTGCGGATGCCCCGCAGTTCGTACTGCCGGTGGCGCGGGTCGAAGCTGATCGGCGTGTCCCGGAGGGACAGGTGCGGAGTCTCGGCCTGTGGGCAGTCGAGCAGCAGGTCCAGCGACTCGGGACCAGCCGGATCGTTCCCGCTCATCACCGCTCGTTCCAGTTGCCTGACGTACCACGTGGACGCCTGCCACTCGGCGTTGCGCAAGGCGTCCTCCAGAGAGGTCCCCTCCAGAGGCGGTCCCATCTCGATGGGCCGGGACGGCGGACAGGAGCGGCGGCCGAGATATGGCAGGAAGCGCGGTGCGAGCAGGGCCTGATGCAGGCACCGGATCAGCTCCGCGTCTCCTTCCACTCCGGCGACGAACACCGCGTCGGCGAGGTAGAACCGCTCGGACAGCGGCATCGCCTTGCCGGAATCGGCGTGATGGGCGGTGTGGAAGTCCCGCAGACGCGAGCCGGGCTGGTCGATCCGTACGCCGAACCGCAGCGTCGCCAGGTCCGAGAGGTCCGCGTCCCGCGGGCGGCCCTGGGCGGCGGCCAGCAGGCCGAGCACTCCGCTCTTGGTGGGCGCGTTCTCCGTACTGCGACGGGCGAAGCGGGCGGCCGAGCCCCAGGACTGGAGGGGACCCGCGAGCCGCAGCAGCAGCACCGTCATGTGCCGGACCCCAGCCGCTGCGCCACCACGTCCCTGACCTCCCGCACCAAGGCATCCAGGGACACCTCGGAGCCGAGCGGTGCGAGTGCCTCCGTTTCCTCGCCGACGCGGAAGACCCAGCTCTGGTCCTTCGACACCAGACCGTACTGCCGCTCCAGGTCTGGTACGTAGGACGCGAGCCGCCGGCAGCTCTCCCGCAGGAATCCGCCTGCCGGGCTTTTCGGCACCGGCTCCTCGAAGGCGCCGACGAAGCTGACCGGCCAGCGGTCGCGCAGCTTCACGATCACCGCGGAGGGCAGGGTGTGGTTGCCGAACGTGTTGATCTTCCCGGTCGGGAGGGAGGTGATGAAGGCTTCGAGAAAGGCACTGACCGCCCTCTCCACGGGCGTGCTCGGCGACTCGTCCTCTCGGAGACCGAGGCCGAGGTTACGCTGCAGTTCGTCGACGTCCACGGCGGCGTACCGGTAGAGGGTCGCGGAGTTGAAGTCGATGGTGCCGATCATTCCGGCGCCGGACTCGTCGTCGGGGCTGCGGTCGTCCACCGCGGTGTAGTAGTCGGACTCGATGTCCGACTTATGCACGCTGATGGCATGGGCCACCTGCGTCGCCGCCTCCACGTTGAGGTCGGCGGAGTCCGCGACCATTCGCCCGAAGAGCGCGATGTCCACCGAGTGCCGGGTGTCGACGGCCTGCCGGGCCCTGGTCTTGTTCTCCCTGTCCTTGAGATGCTCCTTGAGCGCCTTCACGTCACCGCCGGGGCCACTGCCCGCGACGGCCAGCGCGGCGAGGGCGTCCAGTTGCCTCCTGCTCAGGAACATCAGGTACGGGGACTCGGGTGCGGCGGAGCCGTTCTCGTCGTTCTTCGCCTTGCGCTTGGGTACTTCGACCGTTGAACCGGTCGCGGCCTTCACCATCTCGGCGGCGAGCTGGACCGCCACCGGTTCCAGCGACGCGTCCCTGGCGACGATCCGCTCGGCCAGCGCCTCGGCCACCTTCTTCGTCCGGACGCCGAGTTCCTCGGAAGGCAGAAGGGTGTTGAAGGCTTTCCGGGTGGCGCGTTTCCACGCCTGGCTGGAGACCCGCGCCCGTCGGACGCCCCCGAAGTACGCCGACTTCGGGGTGCCGGTGTCGTCGCGGTTCAGATTGCTCGGCGGGACGGTCTGGAGGATGTGGATATCGAGGATGGTTCGGGTCACCGTGGTTCCGTTCTTCTCGCGGCCTTGTCTGGGCTCGTTGACATGCAGGACGCCGGGCCCAAGCACTGAGGCATGGACGGCGGAAGGGTGGGGACGCGCTAGTCGCCCGCGTCGTCGCTCGTGAAGTCCGGTCGGCCGCTGTCCGAGGGAGGCGTGCTGCCACCGTCATCGCCGTCCGCTTCGGTCCTTCCGTACGTGAGATGGAACTCACGTCCCCAGGCGCGTCGGATGTCGTCCTGGTGGTCCTCGTCCTGCCAGCGACAGATCTGGTCGGCGAGGAGCCCGTAGTCCAGGGGGATCCGCGAGGCGCGGAGCAGCAGCACCATTTCACGCAGTCGGCCGCTCAGGGTGTCGACGTCGGTTGAGGTCCCGATCCGCACGAAGCGTTTGCGGATGGTCGCGCTGACTTCTTCGACCGGCTCGGGCTCCTGCGCCTCGCCGCCGTCCGAACCCACCTCGGCGTCGTGACTCCGAGCGGGGTCCTGCGTACCGGTCTTTCCATGGGCCAGCCGTCGTACCGCACGGCCGAGGGACCAGCCGGGTACGTGCATCGGTTCGTCACGCAGGGACTGCTGGTGCAGCGCCCAGAGGGTCACCGCGAGATGGACCGCCCTCTCCTCACGCTCCGCACGCTGCTCGTTCCTCCTCCGCGCGGTCGGCGAGAAGTACCTCGGCGCGGCCTCCCGGCCCTCTCGGCGCTCCTGCTCCTGTCGGCGCTCCTGTTCCCGGATCTCGGTCAGTGCCTCCAGGTCGTCGAGGCCCCAGCCGGTGGGTGACGCGTACGCGTCCCGTCCGGCCTCGCGCCGCAGTCTGGCCACCGCCGCCACCGCTGCCGGAACGTCCTGCCGGTATCCCGCCTGCAGCCGGGTGACGGTGCGAAGCGTGGCCCGCCGGGAGAGGGAGTACCTGCGCCGACCGTCGCTCTCGGGCCGAGTGGAGCCGTCCCTGTCCTCGGCGTGCCGCGTACTCGTGGTCATGATGCGCTCCCCGTACGGTTGTCGCGGACGGCTCCGGGACCGGCCTGGTGCTGCGGGATCGGGACTCCGGCGCCGGGCCGCCCCGCGGCCGGGCCCAGCACCTTGCTCAGCCGCTTGATGAACCAGTCGCTGGCGCGGCCGGCGTCCATCAAGCGGACACCGAGGCCGGGAATGTCGGTCAGCCGTCCCTCGTCGGCCGCGGGCCCTGCGGAAGCGAGAAGTTGACGACCGAGCCGCAGAACGTGCCGGCGCACCGTGCTCCGCCACTCCTGTCGTGCCGTGGCCAGATCGGGATAGGACAGCAGTTCCTTGAGCCATGCCCGGTATGGGCCGTCCAGCGTCCCGAACCCCAGGTCGCGGGCGGCGGCGACGGACGAGCCGGGGTCCGTGCCGGCGGCCCGGGCAAGGTTTCCGGCGAGCTGGCCCAGGGCCGCCACGGCCAGCTCCGCCTCGTTGACCGCATCCACGGCCGCGGCACCGTACACCGGGTTCCCCTCGTGCAGGGTGATCACCGGCAGGACCACGGAGTCGTCCACGATCTCGTCCACCACGGACTGCTGGGTGCCGTACACCGCTCCGACCAGTCGCAGCCGGACCAGTGTGCCCGGGTTGATCTCGCTGGAGGTGATCACCTGGGTGAACCACCTGGCCACACCGGGGCGCAGGGTGGCGGCGGCCTCGCCGCGTCTCCCGATGTCCGTCGCCTGCTGCCGAGCCGGCAGCAGGGCGCCCAGTCCGCGCCAGGCCGCCTGGCTCGGATCGTGTCGGCGCGGCGTGTACACCGGAGCCCGGCCCTGCTTCTTCTCCTGCGCCGGGCTGCGACGCCAGCCCGACATCGGCTCCAGCTTCCATGGGGCGGACAGGGCGAGCGGATCGCCGTATCCGAGGACCACTCCGGTCACCGCGCCGTTCTCGGGATGCAACCGGACTCTCCTGGACTGCCAGGTGTACAGGTCTCGCAGACCACTGGGCCGGCGTACCCCGGAGCCGTTCTCGCACGGCCCGGGCCCCAGCGGAGGGCGCCGCCACACGGGCCGGTCCTCAGGAACACGGCCACTGCCGTCTTCGGGCTCTCCGTGTACTTCTTCGAAGGCGATGAGGTTGAGCAGCAGAGTCTCCCGCAGCGTGGTGCCTTCCGCGAAGATGCCTCCCAGATTTCCCAGCGATCCCACACCCAGGGGATAGACCTTTCCCGATTTGGCCCGCGCCTCGTCGCCGACCATCGCGGATTTGATGCCGGAAGTGTCGTAGGCGTGGATGTGCACCAACCATCGGGCGGCCTCCGCGTAGGGCAGACGGTCGACTCCCGGACGCCGCATGGAGAAAAAGGCACTGCCCACAGGCACGTCGGCGACGATCCGGCTGAGCGGTGCCAGTTCGTCCTTCGCGGTACGCAGCCCTGCCACCTGGTAGAACGGCTGCTCGGCATGGAACAGATCGAAGCGATCCCGGTGACGGTTGAGATAGGCGGGAACGGCGGAGAAAGGATCGGCCGAAAGCCAGAGGTCCTCCCAGTCCTCGATTTCGGCGGGGCCGTCCAGGGCGTCGTACAGAATCGCGAGCAGCAGCCGCAGCAGGGCCATCTCCTGAGTGGGCAGATCACCCACCAGCCGCCGCAGGCCGTCGGCTTGCGTGAAGAGGTCGAGCAGGGACACCTCCTCGACCGTCCCGTCCAGGTGTTGCACGGGCAACCACGGCGTGGAGACCAGATCGAAGGACGGCGGTCCGGAGGCTGTCGAGGACTCCGTACTCATCGGGTTTCCCCCCGCGTGCTCCTCGGACACGGGGACACGGTCAACGGACGTAACCGCCGGAGATTCCTGGTCGCACGTGCTCTGCTCACTCTGACCGCCTTCCTCCCGACCAGACCCGCTTTCGGATGTGCTTGTCTCGCCCCTGGACGCACCGGGACTGTTTGCAGGCACGTCCGGGGACGTCACCCGTAGTCCGTCGGTCGGGCTGTACGTGAGGTCGAAGCCTGACAGACGGGTCTGACAACGCGCATCGAGAACGAGCAACAGCTCCCCCGCCAGCCATGGGCACTCCTTCACCTGCCAGGCCGGCACCAGAAAACGCTCCAACTCGTCGATGGTGCGGTCGATCAGCCAGGGCTTGCTGAAGCGCCCCGGCAGCGTCAGGGCGCTCGCGGCCACCGCCTCGGCCGCACGTCGGCTCGGCGGGAAGTCGGTGGGCAGTTCCAGGCTGCCCCGCCCACCCTCCCTACCACCGTCCAGCCACGGCACGGTGGTCAGCCGTCCGTCGGCTTGCCGCTGGACGACCAGTACCTCCAGGGTCTCTCCGCTGTCCCGCACCTGGGCGCGGCCCGCGCGGCTGTCGTCCGCGTCTCCGGCGTGTGCCTCCAGCCACCCGTACACCGGCCGCCCTGGCCGCCGTACCGGACCGAGCAGGAACCCCTCCGCCTTCTCCCGCTTCTCCGCGAGCAGCGCCAGGTGATTCGTCTGCGCCTCGCCCAGCTTCTGCGCCCATGTGTCCGGTCCGACCTGGCCCTCGCCGTAGGCGCTCTGTACCAGAGGGCTGATGTCGTCGGGGAGTTGCAAGGGCTTCCCGCTCAAGTACGGGTCGAGCACGGCCAGTGATCGCAGTAGCGTGTACTCGCCCGAGTACACGGCCCGCGATCCATTGACGGGCCACGGCGGCGTGGCCTGCCAGTCCACACCGGTCACCAGGCAGCGGGCCCGGGCCAGGCGCGGGGGCCGTCGCCGCGGGTGCCGATGCAGCCGCCCCATCCGCTGCAGTACCAGGTCCACCGGCGCGAGATCGGTGACCAGCAGATCGAAGTCGATGTCGAGGGACTGCTCCACCACCTGGCTGGCCACCACCACGTGCCGGTCGGGCCGCCGGTCACCTTCCGGACCGAACCGCCGCAGCAGATCGGCATCCTTCGCGGCTCGGTCGGCGGCCAGGAACCGCGAGTGCGCCACCGTCACCGCTTTATCCCCGAACCGCTTCCGCAGGACTTCGGCGGCCTCCAGCACGCGGCCGACCGTGTTGCGGACGACCAAGGCGCAGCCCCCATCGGCCAGTTCCTCCGCCAGTCGGTCGGCCAGTACCGTCACGTCATCGTCCAGCCGTTCCAACAGCACATCCGTACGGCGTCCCGAGGCGGGCGCGGACCGTGCGGTGAGAGCTGGACGGCCCGGGGCGACGGCGGTGATCAGAGGGTAGGCGTCTGCGGCCGTCTCCACATCCGCTCCCGCCGGACCTGCGTATGCGGCGGCCAGGCTGCGCCTGCGCTCGGCCGGGAGGGTCGCGGAGAGCAGCACGACCGGCACCCGGTACGCCGCCAGCCACTCCAGCACCCGATCCAGGTACCGCCCCATGTACGCGTCGTAGGCGTGCACCTCGTCGATGACGACGACCTTGCTCGCCACTGCCAGATGCCGCAGCGCCAGGTGTCGGCTCTTCAGCCCGGCGAACAGCACCTGATCGATGGTGCCCACCGCGAACGAGGCCAGTAGCTGCTTCTTCCGTCCCCGCAGCCACTGGTGAGCATGGAGCCCGGCCGGTTGGGCCCGCACCGTCCGCACTTCACCGACCCGCTCCCCGCCATCCGGATCGACGGCGGCGATGGACCGGTGTCCCTGCCGCAGCAATCCTGCCCAGAGGTCGTTGAGCGCTGCCTTGGCGTGCGCCAGGACGACGGAACGAGACCCTCCGTCGCCCTGCGGCAACCGGTCCAGCCAAGCCAGCAGCCGGGAGAACATGGCGTCACCCGTGGCCCGCGTGGGCAGCGCCACCAGCACGCCCCCGGCACCCGTCCGCGCCGCGAGGACCTCTGCTGCCGCGAGTGCCGCCTCGGTCTTCCCCTCTCCCATGGGAGCCTCGATCATCAGCAATCCGGCCGTCGGCATGGATCGCGCCATCCGTACCGCCTCCGACTGGACCGGCCGTACCGATGCGCCTCCCAACCTCGGGAATCGCTCCGCGAACAGTTCCTGCGCCGACCCCTGCGGTACCTGGGGCACCCAGGATTTCGGCAGGTCCAGTCCGTCCCAGGCAGCCCGCAGCCGACGCCGTTCGCCGACCGGTCCGACGGGTTGCCAGGTCTCGGGGTCGTACGGGAAGAGCTCCGGTGCACTGGCGATCCAGTCGGACATGATCACCAGAGCCGTCAGGATCACCTGCACGGGCTGAGGCAGCCGCACCGTCCCCCACTCCGGCAGCCGTTCTGCCACCTTTGCCAGATCGGCGCAGCCGTCCATCAACTCGTACTGGACTCCGCGCCATACTTCCTCGCTTGGCCCTGGGTGTCGCAGCAGATGCGGGCGGAGCTGGAGATCGTGTATCTGCTGATGGTCGGGAGGCGTCCCGTGATGGCCACCTGCCACGACGGCAAACTGTCCGGAGGCTCGGCCTCCGAGCCCGAACCGTTCGGCCATCCACTCCTGTAGCAACAGTTGCCCGGCCAACCCGTGAGGCGCCAACCGCCGGTCCAACCCGTATTCCTTGGCCGTGGGCATGTCGAGCCCGGTGTCCCGCATGCGCGTGGCCAACGTTTCGACCTGACATGAGAAGGCGGGGGTCGATTTGCCTACATCGTGCACTGCTGCCAGGAATTTTATGAGTTTACGGGCATCCGTCTCCCCGGCGGGCAGCGTCTCGGCCACCAATCCCCTGACCGAACGAGGTACCCAGTGCTCCCACAGCTTCTCGGCGACAGCCCCGCTGTCCGCCATGTGCCGCCAGAGTGGAAGCCAGCCTTCCGTCTTTCGGTCGTGCTTTGCCCATGCCGTTCGCGTTGCTGGGGACAGGCGACTGAACGGAGCCTCGCCTTCGATGGGATCCGGGATCACGGATGCATGGAACATGCCTGAAGCCCCCTGAGGATGCGTTACTGCGAAACGCCCTGATGGCGCGAGGCGAGGTGATAAGTGGGTCTCCGGCGAACACAGGTGCGGTGGGGGGTCCGGCGTCGGCTTCGGCCGACGCCGGACCCCCCACCGCATGTCAGGCCCGGTGCTTCAGCCGCTTCGGCTGAGCCAGCACCACGATCACCACCGCGACGGCGCCCCAGACCCAGGGCGCGTACGGGGAGGGGGTCGAGGGGTAGGCGGTGAGAAGCGCCACGAGCAGGCCATAGCCGAGAGGCTCGGGCAGATGAGTAAGCACCACGGGTACGATTACCTCGTTCCTTGGTTGAGACCCTAATGGAACATGCCGGGCCCGTCTTTCTCGTGGCAGCGAGAAGTGACGCGGGCCCGGCTTTCGTTTGTCAGAGCTGTTATCTGACGGACCGTCGGCAGGAGCGTAGCAGAGTGCCGCCTCTCGGTGTGCTTGTTGCTGAGATGGGGTGACGGATCCTCTTCCCAGTTCGTCCTCCCTTCGGTCCCGGTCAACCATCTCCCTTCTGCCGTGGTCAACTTTCAACGACTGTCGCGCTACCAGCCCCGCAGCTGCGGGGAGCACTTCGAACGCCGCCTGGACGGCTTCTCTTCCCAGGGGCCACCCCCGCCACAGCTGGGGAACTCCTTGCTTGACGCGAGGAGCGGGCGGCCTGGGAGGGCCACAAGCGTGGCCACCTTAGCGGGCCCCAAGTCCGCCAGTGAGCGCCCACCAGTGCCAGGCCATCTGGACGGTTACGCGGCGACGGGGTGGTCCCCGTCGTGGAAGACACGCCGTTCCTGCGCGGAGTCCGTCGCGTCCGCGGTACGCGACCCCGATCGGCCTCACCGGCCTTATGGCGTGGAAGCCGAGGCAGGACCCAGCACGATGGAGCGTGGGAGGGCCATGGTGCGGAGCCACCGGCGTGGGGCGCCTGCCGGTGATCGTGAACGGGTACTTGTTGAACCTGGTCGCCAGTAGGGCCGGAGTGATGTCAGTGACGGTTCAACCGCCGCCTCTGGGTGCGGTCGCCACGCTGCGCCCGGAAGAACTGGCGGCACTGCGGCGCAACGACGTGGACCTGGAGGCGGGGACCCTGCGCATCCGCCAGGCCGCACCCGAGCTGACCAGTGGCCGGCGGGCGACCGGCGATCCCAAGTCGGCGGCGGGTAAGCGCACGCTGATCCTGCCCGGCTTCCTGCACAAGGACCTGCGGCGGCACATCGAGTGGTTCGCGCAGAAGGAGCCGGACGGCTTGCTGTTCGTCGGCCCGCAGGGCGGGTTGTTCCGCCGCTCCACGTTCGGCCGCACGTGGTGCAGGGCGCGCACGGCGGTCGGGATGCCGGAGGGCTTCCGGTTCCACGACCTGCGGCACACGGGCAACCAGCTCGCGGCGGAGACGGGAGCCACCCTGAAGGACCTCATGGTGCGGATGGGGCAGTCGTCCGTACGGGCGGCACTGATCTACCAGCACTCGTCACTGGAACGGCAGCGTGAGATCGCGCATGGACTGGACGACCGCGTCCGGCGCGAGCTGAAGGCCGGCGGAGACGGGCCGGAGGAGGGGCCGAGTGGTGCGGAGGTGGTGCGCGGTGCATAGACCGGTCTAGACAACAAGGAAGCCCCGGGCCGCTGGCCTGGGGCTTTCCGCTGGAGCGGGCGACGGGAATCGAACCCGCGCTCTGAGCTTGGGAAGCTCATGTTCTACCATTAAACTACGCCCGCGAGGAGCGAACGATCACGCCGCTCATCGACGCACACTGTACCCCATCACCGGCCCCCGGCGCACAGCCGCGGGGTCTTTTCGTCGTTCCCGCACGCGCGTCCGATCCGGCGTCCGGCACCTGCATGACGGGCGTGTCATCGGGAAGCGGGGGAGGGGAGTTGGGGCGTACGGTGGGACCGGAGCGCCGGGAGGCGACCGGACCGGATCATCCCCTAATGTGGCTTTTGTCGTTCACGTACTGGGGAGAGGCAGGCGATGGAGTCCACCGTCGTTCAGTGTGCCGAAGGGCATGTGTTCAGCACCTCGACGTTCCCGATGCAGAACCTCGGCGCCACCCGGATCGGCCCCGGCCGGCTGCTGCGGTGCCCGCGGTGCGCGCGGCTGCGGCACGCCGTCCCGGTGGCCCGGAGGGGCGCGGGCGCGCCGGCCGTGAGGAGCTGAGCGGAACGGAGGCGGCTGTCCGCGCCGGACGGTGCGGCAGCCGGGGCGGGAGCGGGCACGCGGGCCCGGTGCGCAGGCGCCGGGCCCGCGGTCTGTACCCTCGGTGCGTGCTTCTCTCAGACAAGGACATCCGCGCCGAGGTCGACGCCGGGCGAGTGAGGATCGATCCGTACGACCCGGCGATGGTGCAGCCGTCCAGCATCGACGTGCGACTGGACCGCTTCTTCCGGGTCTTCGAGAACCACCGCTACCCCCACATCGACCCCGCGACCGAGCAGCCGGACCTGACCCGGCTGGTCGAGCCCGAGGGGGACGAGCCGTTCATCCTGCATCCGGGCGAGTTCGTGCTGGCCTCGACGTACGAGGTCGTCACGCTCCCCGACGACATCGCCTCCCGCCTGGAGGGCAAGAGCTCGCTGGGACGGCTGGGCCTGCTGACGCACTCCACGGCCGGGTTCATCGACCCCGGCTTCTCCGGGCACGTGACGCTGGAGCTGTCGAACGTGGCGACGCTGCCCATCAAGCTCTGGCCCGGGATGAAGATCGGTCAGCTGTGCATGTTCCGGCTGACCTCCCCCGCCGAGCACCCGTACGGCTCCGCCCGCTACGGCTCCCGGTACCAGGGGCAGCGCGGGCCGACGCCCTCGCGCTCCTACCTGAACTTCCACCGCACGCAGGTCTGAGCGAGGAGAGGGACGCACATGGGTGCCACGGGCGAAGAGCGGGAGAACCTGACCTACGAGCTGTTCGGGCAGGCCATCCGGGAGCTGGCGCAGGCCGTCGCGGACGACGGGTACGAACCGGACATGATCCTGTCCATCGCACGCGGCGGGCTGTTCGTCGCGGGCGGGCTCGGCTACGCCCTCGACGTGAAGAACCTGCACGTGATGAACGTGGAGTTCTACACCGGCGTGGGCGAGACGCTCGACATGCCCGTGATGCTCCCGCCGGTGCCGAACGTCGTGGACCTGAGCGAGAAGAGGGTCCTGGTCGCCGACGACGTCGCCGACACCGGCAAGACGCTGAAGCTGGTGCACGACTTCTGCTCCGAGCACGTGGCCGAGGTGCGGTCCGCGGTGGTCTACGAGAAGCCGCAGTCGCTGGTGAAGTGCGAGTACGTGTGGAAGTACACGGACCGCTGGATCAACTTCCCGTGGTCCGTGGAGCCGCCGGTGGTGCGCAGGGACGGCCAGGTCCTCGACGCCTGAGGGCGGCCGTCGGACGGTGCGTGCACGCGGGAGCCCCGCGGTCCGGTCGTCCCGGACCGCGGGGCTCCCGCGTGTGCGGGGTGCGGGGCGGGGCCCCGGCCCCCCGGCGGTCTACAGCGTGCCGAGCTTGAACAGCGCCAGCAGCGCCACCAGTTGGACGGCGGAGGCGCCCAGCGCCTTGGGCCAGGGCAGCTCGTGGGAGCGGCGGACCATCATCGTCAGCAGCGCCCCCGCCGCGAGCCAGGTGATCCAGCCCACGACCTGCACCGCCGAGGCGCCGCCGCCCAGGAACATCGCCAGCAGCAGCCGCGGGGCGTCCGTGATCGACATGATCAGCATCGACAGGCCGGTCGTCGGGGCCCACAGGCCGTTGCCGCCGAACTGGCGGGCCAGGGTGTGGGTGACCACGCCCATCAGCAGGGCGGACACCACCACGGCCAAGCCGGTGACCAGCACGTACGGGATGGCGTTGGAGAGGGTGGAGTTGATCGCGTCCTCGCGGGCCTCGCCGAAGCCGAAGACGGCGAGCAGGCCGTAGACGAAGGTGACGATCAGCGCGGGGCCCCACACCGAGTGGTCGCGCATCTGCCAGAAGGTGGCGTCGGGCCGCAGCACGATCCCGCTCAGCAGCTGCTTCCAGTGCAGCCGCGGTCCCGCGGGGGCCGGCTGCCCGGCGCCGTAGGTGCTGCCGTCGCCGTAGCCGTCCCCGCCCGGACGGGAGGGGGCCGGAGCGCCGTGGTCGGGGGCCTCGCCGAGGCTGAAGACCTGGGTGTGCCCGGGGTTGTCGGCGTACGGGTCGCGCCCGGCGGGGTGCCCGTGCCCCGGGTACCCGCGGCCGCCGTGGCCGGGATCGCCGAAGTACTCCGGCTCGCCGTGCCCGTCGCCGCCCTGGCGCCACGGGGGCTGCCCGGGGCGTGTCGGGCCTCCGCCGGGGCCGGGCTGCCCGGAGGGCCCGTACGGCGGCTGCCCGTACGGACCGGGCGCCTGCTGCGGGGGGTACTGCCCATGCTGCTGTGCGTTCCGGGGGTCCCGGCCGCGTCCCATCCTGAATCCAGCCACGTCCTCGAACGTACCGCGTCCGGCGGGGTGCGGTGCCGCGGGCCGGGGCGCGGAGGGGGCTTTGCCGCCGAGATGTGACATCTCCTAGGGGGACCCGGTGGTGCCTGCCCCCGGCCGGGAGTGGGGACAACCGGAAGGGGGTGGTGCGGAGGGCTGTACGGCGGGGCGGGGCCTGCTCCGCCGGAACGGGCGCGGGGCCCGGCCGGACCGGCCGGGCCCCGCGCCCGTTCCGCGTGCGCCGTGCGGGTCAGCCCTCGAAGTTGATGCCGAAGCGCGGGGTGCCCGCCCTGGAGATCCCGACGGTTCCGGCGGACAGGAAGTGCCCGCCGGCGAAGCCGGTCCCCGTCCCGTCGGAGCGGAGGGCGGTGACCGCGCCGTCCTGCTGGTCCTCACCGGCCGAGCCGACGGTCAGGTCGGCGTTGCCGTCGCCGTTCAGGTCCGCGAGGTGGAGGTCGGAGCCGAACCAGTCGCCGGACTCGTTGGCCCCGGGGACGCCGGGGGAGTTCTGCTCGACGAACCGGGAGCCGGAGCCGGTGATGCCGGAGCCGTCCGCCGCGCCGTACAGCACGACGACCGCACCGGCGGACTCGGCCGATCCCAGGGTCTCGCCGGGGGCGCCGACGGCGAGGTCGAGGTGGCCGTCCCCGTTGACGTCGCCCAGGTCCAGTTCGGAGCCGAAGCCGTCGCCCCACTCCGAGCCGCCGGGGACGCCGGGGGAGTCCTGGGTGAAGGCCTCCCGGTCGCCGGTGGGGCCGGAGGCGGAGCCGTGGATGACGTTGACCAGGCCGCCGTTGCGGCTGCCGGGGACGCCGCTGTCCGGGTCGAAGGCCAGACCGATGACGATGTCGCCGTAGCCGTCGCCGTCGAGGTCGCCGATGTCGGTGATGAGGCCGGCGGGGAGCTTGTGCTGGCCGCCTGCGGTCAGGCCGGAGGCGGAGCCGGGCACGTAGTAGTTGGCGTTCCAGTGGTACTCGCCGTCACTGGTCTCGCTCTCGTAGCCGTCCACGACGAGGTCGGCGATGTCGTCGCCGTTGACGTCGCCGGCGTGGAGGTTCTTCGGGCCGGCGCCCTCACCGCCGAGGATGGCGGGGCGGACGCCGTAGACGCCGCCGGTCTGGCCCTCGGTCCGGCCGAAGCCGCCGCGGTGGACGCGGATGAGCGAGGAGTTGGTGCCGATCGCCAGGTCGGGCCGGTCGTCGCCGTCGAAGTCGCCGGCCTCCAGCACGGCGCCGAAGCGGTCGTGGGAGTAGGGGGCGGGGTCGGTGACGGTGGTGGCCCAGGTCAGGCCGGAGGGGGAACCCCAGATGATCTGCACCATGCCGCCGTCGACGTCGTCGCCCATCTTCTCGGACGGGGTGCCGGTGGCGAGGTCGGTGTAGCCGTCGCCGTCGAAGTCGGCTCCGGCGAGGTCGAGGCCGAACTGGTCGCCGGCCTCGGCGACGCCGGGGATGCCGGAGCTGTTCTGGCTGATGACGGCCCGCTTGGAGGTGGTGGTGATGCCCTGGGCGGAGCCGTACAGGACGACGATCTGGCCCGCGGCCTCCCGGCCGTCCACGGAGGCGCCGGGCACCGAGACGGCGAGGTCGCGGTAGCCGTCGCCGTTGAAGTCGGAGACCGGCCGGTCCCCCTCGGCGGCGGCCGGGGCGGCGGTGGCGGCCAGCAGGCCGCCGGCCAGGGCGGCGACGGTGGCGGCGGCCAGGGATGTGCGGAAGCGCTGGGGCACGCGGAAAACCCTTCTGTTGCACCGGGGGGGGGCGCCCGCTGGCGCCCGCGGGAGGGACGTCGGCCACGCGCTTCACCTGGAGTTGGCCGTGGATTCACGCTGTGGTGGCGTACAGGAGACCGGCGGGGCGGCGCGGGGGTTGTACGGCCCGGAGAAGCCTCCTGATCTTTCCCCTATGCCCGGTGCGTGCGGCCGGGGGCGGGCGGCGGGGCCGCACACGGCGACGGCCGGCCCCGCCTCCGGGGCCGGCCGTCGCCGGTGTGCGGGGAGCCGTCCGCGGCTACCGGGCGGGCTCGGGCTCGGGGGCGGACTCCGCGCCGGCGGTGCCCTCCGGCTCGGCGGGGGTCCTGACCGACTCCAGCAGGAGCTGGGCCACGTCCACCACCTGGATGTTCTCCTTGGCCGTGCCCTCGTTCTTCTTGCCGTTGACCGAGTCGGTCAGCATCACCAGGCAGAACGGGCAGGCGGTGGAGACGATGTCCGGGTTGAGGGAGAGGGCCTCGTCCACGCGCTCGGTGTTGATGCGCTTGCCGATGCGCTCCTCCATCCACATCCGCGCGCCGCCGGCGCCGCAGCAGAAGCCCCGCTCCTTGTGGCGGTGCATCTCCTCGTTGCGCAGGCCCGGCACGCGGCCGATGATCTCGCGCGGCGGGGTGTAGACCTTGTTGTGGCGGCCCAGGTAGCACGGGTCGTGGTAGGTGATCAGGCCCTCGACCGGCGTGACCGGCACCAGCTTCCCCTCGTCGACGAGGTGCTGGAGCAGCTGGGTGTGGTGGACGACCTCGTAGTGCCCGCCGAGCTGCGGGTACTCGTTGGCGATCGTGTTGAAGCAGTGCGGGCAGGTCGCGACGATCTTCTTCTTGGACCGCTCGACGGTGACGCCCTCGTCCTCGTCCTCGCCGAAGGCCATGTTCAGCATGGCCACGTTCTCCTGGCCGAGCTGCTGGAAGAGGAACTCGTTGCCCAGCCGGCGGGCGGAGTCACCGGTGCACTTCTCGTCGCCGCCCATGATCGCGAACTTCACGCCCGCGATGTGCAGCAGCTCGGCGAAGGCCTTGGTGGTCTTCTTGGCGCGGTCCTCCAGGGCGCCGGCGCAGCCGACCCAGTACAGGTAGTCGACCTCGGACAGGTCCTCGATGTCCCTGCCGACGACCGGCACCTCGAAGTCGACCTCCTTGGTCCACTCCAGGCGCTGCTTCTTGGCCAGGCCCCAGGGGTTGCCCTTCTTCTCCAGGTTCTTCAGCATCGTGCCCGCCTCGGACGGGAACGAGGACTCGATCATCACCTGGTAGCGGCGCATGTCGACGATGTGGTCGACGTGCTCGATGTCGACGGGGCACTGCTCGACGCAGGCGCCGCAGGTGGTGCAGGACCACAGCACGTCCGGGTCGATGACGCCGTTCTCCTCCAGCGTGCCGACCAGCGGGCGCTCGGCCTCCGCCAGGGCGGCGGCGGGGACGTCCCTCAGCTGCTCCTCGCCGGCCTTCTCCTCGCCCTCCGCGGTCTTGCCGCCGCCGGCGAGCAGGTAGGGGGCCTTGGCGTGCGCGTGGTCGCGCAGCGACATGATCAGCAGCTTCGGGGAGAGCGGCTTGCCGGTGTTCCAGGCGGGGCACTGCGACTGGCAGCGGCCGCACTCGGTGCAGGTGGAGAAGTCGAGGATGCCCTTCCAGGAGAACTGCTCGACCTGGGAGACGCCGAAGACGTCGTCCTCGCCCGGGTCCTCGAAGTCGATCGGCTTGCCGCCCGACGTCATCGGCTGGAGGGGGCCGAGCGCCACCTCGCCGTCGGCCCGGCGCTTGAACCAGATGTTGGGGAACGCCAGGAAGCGGTGCCAGGCGATGCCCATGGCGGTGTTGAGCGACACCGTGATCATCCAGATCATCGAGGTGCCGATCTTGACCATCGCGGTGAGGTAGACCAGGTTCTGCAGGGTGCCGGCGTCCAGCCCGTCGAAGGCCGCGACCAGGGGGTAGGAGACGAAGTACGCCGCCTCGTAGCCGTCGACGTGGTGGATCGCGCCCTCCAGGCCGCGCAGCACCAGGATCGCCAGGCCGATGGTGAGGATGACGTACTCGACGAAGTAGGCCTGCCAGGCGGTCGAGCCGGCGAAGCGGGACTTGCGGCCGGGGCGGGTGGGCAGGTTGAGCAGCCGGATCGCCATCAGCACGAGGATGCCGAGGACCGTGGCCAGGCCGATGAACTCGATGTACATCTCGAACGGCAGGAAGCCGCCGAGGACCGGGAGGGTCCAGTCGGCTCGGAAGAGCTGCCCGTAGGCCTGGGCCAGCGTCGGCGGGAGGGTCAGGAAGCCGATCGCGACGAACCAGTGCGCGAAGCCGACGATCCCCCACCGGTTCATCCGGGTGTGGCCGAGGAACTCCTTGACCAGGGTGATCGTCCGCTGCTTCGGGTCGTCGGTGCGGCTGCCCGCCGGCACCGGCTGGCCGAGCCTCACGAACCGGTAGATCTGCGCGACGGCGCGGGCCAAGAGCGCAACGCCGACCGCGGTGAGTACCAGCGAGACGACGATCGCGGCGAGTTGCATGACGGCTCCTCGAACCTGCGGGGGCGGTGCCTGCTGCTGCAAGCTTACTAAGCGGTAACTTATCCGATCTGTACGAGACTACCCACTGACAGCGGCCGTCTGTAGCCACTCACACGGTGATCTGCGTCGCTGAGGCGACCCTTGCCGGGCGGGCCGTCCCCGGGCCTTCCCCGGGCGTCCGGAGCGGGGCCGCGGGGGCCCGGGGCGGACGCGGGGGAGGCGGGGGAGTCCATCCTATAGACCCTCGCATCTGCTTAATTGCTGAGAAATGCTGTAAAAAGGGATGAGTTCGGTTCTCGCGGCAGGGAGAGGAAGTCCCCCCATGCGCCCTCTGCGCGCAGGGCCCGCCCGCGCCGCCCCGGCCTCCTGGGAGCGGCTGTGGGGGCGGCTGTGGGGGTGGAGGTGGATCTGGCTGCTCCTGCCCTGGCTGCTCGTCGTGGCGGTGGCCGCCGTCCAGCTCGCCGACGGGCTCGGCGGGCACGTGGTCCGCGCCGGTCCGCTGCTCTCCCCGGTGCCCGCCCTCGCCGCCATCCGTGGGCGCTCCCGCGACGTGCTGGCCGTCACCGCCGCCGCCCTGGCCGTGGGCGCCCTGACCCTGCCCGGCCCGGGCCGGGGGAGCGACGACGGCAACGCCCCGACCGTCCTGGTCTCACTGGCCGTGGTGGGCCTCGCCGCGCTGGTGGCGAGCACGGCCCGGCAGCGGCGCGAGGGGCAGCTGGTGCGGATCAGGCAGGTGGCCGAGGCCGCCCAGCTGGCCCTGCTCTCCCCGGTGCCGCCGCGCGCGCACGGGCTGCGGCTGGCGGCCGGCTACAGCGCCGCCGAGACCGACACGCTGATCGGCGGTGACCTGTACGAGGTCGTGGCCGGCCGCGACCGCACCCGGCTGATCGTCGGCGACGTGCGGGGCAAGGGCCTGCCCGCCATCCGCACGGCCGCCGTGGTGCTGGGCGCCTTCCGGGAGGCGGCCCACTACGAGGAGGCGCTGACGACGGTGGCGGGCCGCTGCTCGCGCGCGGTGGCCCGGTGCGCGGAGGACATGGGGGGCGAGGAGGGGGAGGAGCTGTTCGTCACCGCCGTGCTGATGGAGATCGACGCCACCGGGATGCGCGTCGTGGACCTGGGGCATCCCCCGCCCCTGCTGCTCACCCCCGCCGGCTGCCTGCCGCTGGAGGTGGAGCCGCTGCCGCCGCTGGGCCTGGTGCACCGCTTCACCGAGGACCGGGCCGACGGCTGGGGCCAGACCTCCCACCCCCGGTGCGGCCCCGGCGACCGGCTGGTGCTCTACACCGACGGGATCGACGAGGCGCGCGACGAGGACGGCCGCTTCTTCCCGCTGGCCCCCACCCTCTCCGAGCTGGGCGGAGCGCCGGTGGACCGGTTGCCGCAGCTGCTGCTGGAGGCCGTGGACCGGCACACCGGGCGGGGGCTGCGCGACGACGCGGCCGTCCTCGTCGTCGAGTTCGAGCCCGTCCGGGGGAGCGGTGGGGCGGCCGCGGCCGCCCGGGACCGCGGGAGCCGCGGGAGGCTGCCGGACCGCACCGGTGAGGCCCAGCGGCCCGGCGGCCGGGGGGAGTTGACCGGGAGGCCGGGGGCGGGCGTCCGCCCATGAGCCGTTGTGCGGGAGGAGACTTGAGCCAGGGCGACTCACCTCTCTTGACGCTGGCCCTGCTCCTGCGGCACTCTTGAGCCGGATCTACTCAAGGCATGGCTGGAGGAACCCGAAATGGCACGTGCGGTCGGCATCGACCTGGGTACGACGAACTCCGTCGTCAGTGTTCTCGAAGGCGGTGAGCCCACCGTCATCACCAACGCCGAGGGCGCCAGGACCACGCCGTCCGTTGTGGCCTTCGCGAAGAACGGCGAGGTGCTGGTCGGCGAGGTGGCCAAGCGCCAGGCCGTCACCAACGTGGACAGGACGATCCGGTCGGTCAAGCGCCACATGGGCACCGACTGGAAGATCAACCTGGACGGCAAGGACTTCAACCCCCAGCAGATCAGCGCCTTCGTGCTGCAGAAGCTCAAGCGCGACGCCGAGGCCTACCTGGGCGAGAAGGTCACCGACGCCGTGATCACCGTCCCGGCGTACTTCAACGACCACGAGCGCCAGGCCACCAAGGAGGCCGGCGAGATCGCGGGCCTCAACGTCCTGCGCATCGTGAACGAGCCCACCGCCGCCGCCCTGGCCTACGGCCTGGAGAAGGAGGACCAGACCATCCTGGTCTTCGACCTCGGCGGCGGTACGTTCGACGTCTCGCTGCTGGAGATCGGCGACGGCGTCGTCGAGGTGAAGGCCACCAACGGCGACAACCACCTCGGCGGCGACGACTGGGACCAGCGGATCGTCGACTACCTGGTCAAGCAGTTCCAGAACGCCCACGGCGTGGACCTGTCCAAGGACAAGATGGCCCTCCAGCGCCTGCGCGAGGCGGCGGAGAAGGCGAAGATCGAGCTCTCCAGCTCGACCGAGACCACCATCAACCTGCCCTACATCACGGCGTCGGCCGAGGGCCCGCTGCACATGGACGAGAAGCTCACCCGGGCCCAGTTCCAGCAGCTGACCCAGGACCTGCTGGAGCGCTGCAAGATCCCGTTCAACAACGTGATCAAGGACGCCGGCATCCAGCTCTCCGAGATCGACCACGTGGTCCTCGTGGGCGGCTCCACCCGCATGCCCGCCGTCGCCGAGCTCGTCAAGGAGCTGACCGGCGGCAAGGAGGCCAACAAGGGCGTCAACCCGGACGAGGTCGTCGCCATCGGCGCCTCCCTCCAGGCCGGCGTGCTCAAGGGCGAGGTCAAGGACGTCCTGCTGCTGGACGTCACCCCGCTGTCCCTCGGCATCGAGACCAAGGGCGGCATCATGACCAAGCTGATCGAGCGCAACACCACGATCCCGACCAAGCGCTCGGAGATCTTCACCACCGCCGAGGACAACCAGCCGTCGGTGCAGATCCAGGTCTACCAGGGCGAGCGCGAGATCGCCGCGTACAACAAGAAGCTCGGCATGTTCGAGCTGACCGGCCTGCCCCCGGCGCCGCGCGGCGTCCCGCAGATCGAGGTCACCTTCGACATCGACGCCAACGGCATCATGCACGTCTCCGCCAAGGACCTCGGTACCGGCAAGGAGCAGCGCATGACCGTCACCGGCGGCTCGGCCCTCCCCAAGGACGACATCGAGCGCATGATGCGCGAGGCCGAGCAGTACGCGGAGGAGGACCACCGCCGCCGCGAGGCCGCCGAGACGCGCAACCAGGCCGAGCAGCTCGTCTACACCACCGAGAAGTTCCTCAAGGACAACGAGGAGAAGGTTCCCGGTGACGTGAAGAGCGAGGTCGAAGCCGCGGTGGCCGACCTGAAGGAGAAGCTCAAGGGAGAGGACACCGCCGCGATCCGCGAGGCGTCGGAGAAGGTCGCCTCCACCAGCCAGAAGCTGGGCCAGGCGCTGTACGCCGACGCCCAGGGCCAGCAGGCCGCGGGCGGTGCCGCCGGCGCCTCCGGCGCCAGGGCCGACGGCGACGACGACGTGGTGGACGCCGAGATCGTCGACGACGACAAGTCGAACAAGGGTGATGCAGCGTGACGGAGGAGACCCCGGGTTTCGAGCAGGAGCCCGACGTCCCCACCGACTCCGCGGAGCACGGCGGGCAGCAGCCCGAGCAGCAGTCCGGTGACGCCGCGCAGACCTCCGGTCCCGCCGACGAGGCGGGCCCGGAGGCCCCGGCCGGGGATGCCGAGCGGACCGCGCTGACCGCGCAGCTCGACCAGGCGCGCACCGCGCTCAACGAGCGCACCCAGGACCTCCAGCGGCTCCAGGCGGAGTTCTCCAACTACCGCCGCCGGGTCGAGAGGGACCGGGTGGCGGTCAAGGAGATCGCGGTGGCCAACGTGCTCACCGAGCTGCTTCCGGTGCTGGACGACATCGGCCGCGCGCGGGACCACGGCGAGCTGGTCGGCGGCTTCAAGTCGGTGGCCGAGTCGCTGGAGACGGTCGTGGCCAAGATGGGCCTGCAGCAGTTCGGCAAGGAGGGCGAGCCCTTCGACCCGACGGTGCACGAGGCCCTGATGCACTCGTACTCGCCCGACGTCACCGAGACGACGTGCGTGCAGATCCTCCAGCCCGGGTATCGCATCGGCGAGCGCACGATCCGCCCCGCGCGGGTCGGGGTCGCCGAGCCGCAGCCCGGCGCCCAGCCCGCCAAGGGCGACGGGGACCAGCAGGCGGAGACGGCAGCTGATGAGGAGAGCGGTGGCCCGGAGCAGGGCTGACGCGAGGGAAGACCGAGAGGAGGGACGCCGGGGATGAGTACGAAGGACTTCGTGGAGAAGGACTACTACAAGATCCTCGGCGTCCCCAAGGACGCCACCGAGGCGGAGATCAAGAAGGCGTACCGGAAGCTCGCCCGCGAGTACCACCCGGACGCCAACAAGGGCGACGCGCGGGCCGAGGAGCGCTTCAAGGAGATCTCCGAGGCCGCCGACGTCCTCGGTGACCCCAAGCGCCGCAAGGAGTACGACGAGGCGCGCGCCCTGTTCGGCGCCGGCGGCTTCCGCCCCGGCCCGGCGGGCGGCCCCGGCGGCTTCAACTTCGACCTGGGCGACCTCTTCGGGGGCGCCCAGGGCGGAGGCGGCGGCGCGGGCGGCTTCGGCGGCGGCCTCGGCGACGTCTTCGGCGGCCTGTTCGGCGGCCGGGGGCCCGGTGCGCGCACCCAGCCGCGCCGCGGCCAGGACATCGAGTCCGAGGTGACGCTCAGCTTCACCGAGGCGGCGGACGGGGCCACGGTCCCGCTGCGGATGTCCAGCTCGGCGGCGTGCAAGGCGTGTTCGGGCACCGGTGACAGGAACGGCACCCCGCGGGTCTGCCCGACCTGCGTGGGCACCGGCCAGGTCAGCCGCGGCGGCGGGGGCGGCTTCTCGCTCACCGACCCGTGCGTGGACTGCAAGGGCCGGGGCCTGATCGCCGAGAACCCGTGCGACGTCTGCAAGGGCAGCGGCCGGGCGACCAGCTCGCGCACGATGCAGGTCCGCATCCCGGCGGGCGTCTCGGACGGCCAGCGGATCCGGTTGCGCGGCAAGGGCGCGCCGGGCGAGCGCGGAGGACCGAACGGAGACCTGTACGTGGTGGTCCACGTCGAGCCCCACCCGGTCTTCGGCCGCAAGGGCGACAACCTGACGGTCACCGTGCCCGTCACCTTCCCGGAGGCGGCGCTCGGCGGCGAGATCAAGGTGCCCACCCTGGGCGGCCCGCCGGTCACCCTCAGGCTGCCGGCCGGCACTCCGAGCGGCCGGACGATGCGCGCCCGCGGCAAGGGCGCGGTGCGCAAGGACGGCACCCGGGGCGACCTGCTGGTCACCATAGAGGTGGCGGTCCCGAAGGGTCTGGACGACAAGGCACGGGATCTGCTGGAGTCCTACCGTGAGGCGACCGCGGGCGAGGACCCGCGGGCGGCGCTGTTCGAGGCCGCGAAGGGAGAATGACCGATATGGACGGCTACGGCCGCGGACGACAGGGCCCGGGACGGGGGCGCGCCAACCCCTACGAGCTGACGGACGACTCGCCGGTCTACGTCATCTCCGTGGCGGCACAGCTCTCGGGGCTCCACCCGCAGACGCTGCGGCAGTACGACCGGCTCGGTCTCGTCTCCCCCGACCGCACCGCCGGGCGCGGCCGGCGCTACTCGGCCCGGGACATCCAGATGCTGCGCCAGGTGCAGCGGCTGTCGCAGGACGAGGGCATCAACCTGGCGGGCATCAAGCGCATCATCGAGCTGGAGAACCAGGTCGCGGCCCTCCAGGCCAAGGTCGCCGAACTCCAGCAGGCGGTCGAGGGCGCGGCGGTGGCCATGCGCCAGCGCGAGGCGCAGGTGCACGCCTCCTACCGCCGCGACCTGGTGCCCTACCAGGACGTGCAGCAGTCCAGCGCGCTGGTGGTCTGGCGGCCGCAGCGCGGCGCCGACTGACCCGCAGGGGCCGGTCCGCGGACGTCTCCCGGGCCCGGGCGGTCCGCCGTCCGGGCCCCGGCGCGCTCCGGCGGTCCGCGCGCGGACACCCGTCCGGGGGCACACGTCCGGGCGTACGCCTCCGGCGCGTGGGCGCCCGGTATGTGCGGACCCGCCGGCCGCCACCCGGACGGAGCCGGTCCGCCACCTGATCGGCGGTGTGCGGATGGCCTGCCCGTGCCGTCGGCGCGCAGCGTGTGGGTATGGGCAACATACGTGCTGTCATAGCCGGACTCGTCACCATCGCGACCTCCGCCGCCCTGCTGGGCGCCGCCCCGCCGGACGCCCCCGCGGCCGGCCCGGCGCACGCCCCCGCGGCCGGGCAGCAGAGCGGCACCGCCCGGGCGGGAGTGCAGGCACCGTGGCCGGGCGGCACGGTGCGGACGGTCGGGAAACTCGTCGGCAGCTACCCGGACGGCCAGCTGCTCGCCTGCTCCGGAGCCGTCGTGGACGCCCCCAACGGGAGCGTCGTCGTCACCGCCGCGCACTGCGTCCACAACCCCGGGGAGCCCCGCTGGGAGCAGGCCTGGTTCGTCCCCGCCTACGACCGCAACGGCACCGCGAACGCCGCCCGGGACGGCTGGCGCGTGACGTCGGTGCACCTGGCTCCCGCCTGGAAGAGCGGCAGGCTGCCCCAGGCCCTGCCGCACGACTACGCCTTCCTGACCGTCGAGCGCCGGGACGGGCGGACGATCCAGGAGACCGTCGGCGCCAACCGCGTCGACTTCGAGCCCGTCGATCCCTCCCGGCGGACGCTGGCCCTGGGCTACCCGGCCGGGGAGCCGTACGACGGCGAGACGCTGGGCCACTGCGCGGGCGTCCCCACCCTGCTGACCGAGCGCGACACCCAGCAGCCGAACGTGGGCGGACTGCTGCTGGAGTCCTGCGACCTGACGCAGGGTTCCAGCGGCGGCCCGTGGCTCCAGGACTACGACGCGCAGGACCAGTCCGGCACGGTGGTGGCCGTGGTCTCCGTCGGCGACGACCGCGGCCGGGTGCTGGGCCGCCCCTTCCCCGCACAGGCGCGGGAGCTGCTGGCGGCGGCGGGCCGCTGACCGCCGACGGTCCCGCCGCGCCCCGCCCCCCGGACCGCCGCCCCGCCCGCTTGTGCGACCGGGCGGGGCGGTGCCGTGCCGCGGGTGCGCCGCCCGCTTCGGGCGGGCCGGTCAGACGCTGCCCAGCGCCCGGTCCACGGCGATCTCGATGACCACCCGCTCCGGATTGGGCGACGGGACGCGCCGGTAGCGCTCGGCGTACCGGGCCTCGGCGTCCGCCACGGCCTCCGGGTCGGTGCGCACGGTCGCGGCGCCCTCCAGGGTGGCCCAGCGCCGGCGGTCCACCTGGCAGACGGCGACCCGGGCGCCGCCGGGGCGGTCCGCGGCGGCCAGCACGTTGGCGACCTTGGTGCTGGAGCGGCGGGTGATGACCCGCGCCACCCCGGCCCGCGGGTCGTACGTCACCCCGACGGGCACGACGTGCGGCGTCCCGTCCGGGCGGAGCGTGGTGAGGGTGCACAGGTGCCGCTCGCGCCAGAAGGCGAGGTAGGCCTCCTCCGGGTGCCGCGGGTCACGCCGGCCGCGCCGCGCGGTGCCGCCGTCCCGCCCCACCGCTTCCGTGCCGCCGCCGGGTGCGCCGCCGTCCCGGGTACCGTCCTGGGGCTTCTCCCGCCCGGTCTGCCGTTCCATGCCCCGGAAACTACCCCCGGGACGCCTCCCGTTCCGTCCTTGAGTGGAATAGACTCAACTTACTGCATGCTGCTTTGTGCAGAATGGGCGACAGAGGAGGAGCGAGCACCCGTGGACGCCGAGCTGACGAACAGGAGCCGGGACGCGATCAGCGCGGCCAACAACCGCGCCCTCACCGGCGGGCACCCCGACATCACCCCGGCCCATCTGATCCTGGCCCTGCTGGAGGCCCAGGACAACGAGAACATCCGGGACCTGCTCGCGGCCGTCGAGGCCGACCAGGCGGCCCTGCGCTCCGGCGCCGAACAGCTGCTGGGGACGCTGCCCAGCGTGCAGGGCTCCACGGTCGCCAGGCCGCAGCCCGACCGCGACCTGATGGCCGTCCTCGCCGACGCCTCGCGGCGCGCCGGGGAGCTGGGCGACGCCTACGTCTCCACCGAGCACCTGCTCGTCGGGCTCGCCGCCAAGGGCGGCCGGGTGAGCGCCCTGCTGGAGCAGCAGGGCGCCACCGCCACCCGGCTGCTGGACGCCTTCGAGCGCAGCCGCGGCGGCCGGCGCGTCACCACCGCCGACCCCGAGGGCACGTACAAGGCGCTGGAGAAGTTCGGCACCGATCTGACGGCCGCCGCCCGCGAGGGCCGGCTCGACCCGGTCATCGGCCGCGACCAGGAGATCCGCCGCGTGGTGCAGGTCCTCTCGCGGCGCACCAAGAACAACCCGGTGCTCATCGGCGAGCCCGGCGTCGGCAAGACCGCCGTCGTGGAGGGCCTGGCGCAGCGCATGGTCAAGGGCGACGTCCCCGAGTCCCTGAAGAACAAGCGCCTGGTCTCCCTGGACCTGGGCGCGATGGTGGCCGGCGCCAAGTACCGCGGCGAGTTCGAGGAGCGCCTCAAGGCCGTCCTGTCGGAGATCAAGGAGAGCGACGGCCGGGTCGTCACCTTCATCGACGAGCTCCACACCGTCGTGGGCGCGGGCGCCGGCGGCGACTCGGCGATGGACGCGGGCAACATGCTCAAGCCGATGCTGGCCCGCGGCGAGCTGCGCATGGTCGGCGCCACCACGCTGGACGAGTACCGCGAGCGGATCGAGAAGGACCCGGCGCTGGAGCGCCGCTTCCAGCAGGTGCTGGTGGCCGAGCCCACCGTCGAGGACACCATCGCGATCCTGCGCGGGCTCAAGGGCCGCTACGAGGCCCACCACAAGGTGCAGATCGCCGACGGCGCGCTGGTGGCCGCCGCCGCCCTCTCCGACCGCTACATCACCTCCCGCTTCCTGCCGGACAAGGCCATCGACCTCGTCGACGAGGCCGCCTCCCGGCTGCGCATGGAGATCGACTCCTCGCCCGTGGAGATCGACGAGCTCCAGCGCGCCGTGGACCGCCTGAAGATGGAGGAGCTGGCGCTGGCCGGCGAGACGGACGCGGCCTCCCGCGAGCGCCTGGAGCGGCTGCGCCGCGAGCTGGCCGACCGCGAGGAGGAGCTGCGGGGCCTGACCGCCCGCTGGGAGAAGGAGAAGCAGGGCCTCAACCGCGTCGGCGAGCTGAAGGAGAAGCTGGACGAGCTGCGCGGCCGGGCCGAGCGCGCCCAGCGCGACGGTGACTTCGAGACCGCCTCCAAGCTGCTGTACGGGGAGATCCCGGCCCTGGAGCGCGAGCTGGAGGAGGCCTCGGCCGCCGAGGAGGAGGCCGGCCGCGACGACCGGGACACCATGGTCAAGGAGGAGGTCGGTTCGGACGACATCGCCGACGTCGTCGCCTCCTGGACGGGCATCCCGGCCGGACGGCTGCTGGAGGGCGAGTCGAGGAAGCTGCTGCGCATGGAGGAGGAGCTGGGCCGGCGGCTGATCGGCCAGGACGAGGCCGTGCGCGCCGTCTCCGACGCCGTGCGCCGCTCCCGCGCCGGCATCGCCGACCCCGACCGGCCCACGGGATCGTTCATGTTCCTGGGCCCGACGGGCGTGGGCAAGACGGAGCTGGCCAAGGCGCTCGCCGACTTCCTCTTCGACGACGAGCGCGCCATGGTCCGCATCGACATGAGCGAGTACGGCGAGAAGCACTCCGTCGCCCGGCTGGTCGGCGCGCCCCCCGGCTACGTCGGCTACGAGGAGGGCGGCCAGCTCACGGAGGCGGTGCGGCGGCGCCCGTACAGCGTGGTGCTGCTGGACGAGGTGGAGAAGGCCCACCACGAGGTCTTCGACATCCTGCTCCAGGTGCTCGACGACGGGCGGCTGACCGACGGGCAGGGCCGGACGGTGGACTTCCGCAACACCATCCTCATCCTGACCTCCAACCTCGGCAGCCAGTTCCTGATGGACCCGCTGGCCAAGGAGGAGGAGAAGCGGGAGAAGGTCATGGCGACCGTCCGCTCCGCCTTCCGCCCGGAGTTCCTCAACCGCCTGGACGACCTGGTGATCTTCTCCGCGCTCAGCGGCGAGGAGCTGCGCCGGATCGCCCGGATCCAGATCGGCGCCCTCTCCCGGCGCCTGGCCGACCGGCGGCTCGCCCTCGACGTCACCGACGGCGCGCTGGACTGGCTGGCGGTGGAGGGCAACGACCCGGCCTACGGCGCCCGGCCGCTGCGCCGCCTGGTGCAGACGGCGATCGGTGACCGGCTCGCCCGGGGGATCCTGGCGGGCGAGGTACGCGACGGCGACACCGTCCGGGTGGACGTCGACCCCGAGAAGGAGGGCCTGGCCGTCGAGCCGGTGCGCGGCTGACCGCGCCGCCGTGCGCCGCCGCGCACCGCCCGGGACCGGACGCCCGTCCGGCCCCGGGCGGTGCGCGCATCCGGCGGGCGCCTCCGGGGAACGAGGGCGGTTCCCCCGTCCGCGTGCCGATCGCGTCAGTCCGACGGCCGACGGAGGAATCCCGGGCTTGCCATGACCGGGCCGGGGTGGGGGAGGATGGCAGGAATCGTATGAAGGGAAGTCCACGGTGAGCATCGACCCGTCCTCGATCCCGAACTTCGGGGGCCAGGAGCCCGAGAAGCAGCAGCCGACGGGGCCCGCCGGGCCCATCGTCCCCGACCAGGACCTGGTCAAGCAGCTGCTGGACCAGATGGAGCTGAAGTACGTCGTCGACGACGAGGGTGACCTCGCGGCGCCGTGGGAGGAGTTCCGCACCTACTTCATGTTCCGGGGCGAGAAGGAGCAGCAGGTCTTCTCCGTCCGGACGTTCTACGACCGCCCGCACGCGATCGAGGAGAAGAGCCGCCTGCTGGAGCTGATCGACGACTGGAACCGCCGCACGCTGTGGCCGAAGGTCTACAGCCACACGCACGACGACGGCACCGTCCGCCTCATCGGTGAGGCCCAGATGCTGATCGGCGTCGGCGTCTCCCTGGAGCACTTCGTCTCCAGCACGGTGAGCTGGGTGCGCGCCTCGGTCGAGTTCGACCGCTGGCTCGTCGAGCAGCTCGGCCTGGCCAAGGACGTCGACTCCGACTCCGACGGCGGCGAGGGCTGACCTCCCCGGCCCGCCGGCACCACGGCCCCGGGTGCGACCGGATCTCCGGACGCGTCCGGGGCCGTGCCGCGCCCGGGGTCCGGCCCAGGACGTCAGCGCACGGAAACCCCCGGCGGCCGACTGCGCCACCGGGGCCCCTCGCGCCGTCAGCGCTGCTGTTGCTCGCGCGCCGCTCTCATGGCCGCCTCGCGCCGCTCCAGCGCGGTGTGGCAAGGGCACGTGCACACGAGGTACACCAGCCCCTCCACGAGCCTTGTGGGTTGTCTCCCCTCCCTGCACGTGTCGTGCCCGCCGAACCGGCAATCGGCGCTGTGGTAAGCGGGGGCGGTCGTCACTCCTCCTCCTCGGCCGGATGCTTCCGACACGTTGCGCAGTCGGGGCAGGCGACGACACTGACCCCCGGCCCGCTGTTCTGTCCGACGAACCCGACTTCTTCGCCGGCCGGCCCGTGCTCCGGCGGGCACCAGGACGCGCGAACCGTGCTCACAGGGCACCCCCTACGCGGACGCCGTGGATCACGTCCGGTCCGAGGTCCACCCCGTCCAGCGCGGCATCGAGCGCCCGCCGCCGTTCCTCTTGCTCCCACGCACGGATGAACGCCGGGACCAACGGCGGTTCGTCGCAGTCGGGTGTTCCGAGTGGCACGGCGCGGTCAGTCGTCACCAGCCTCCGGCGAGGGGCGCCGGCGGGGCAGCGCGGCGGTTCGGTGGCGCGGCGCTTTCCGGCGGCAGGCATGAGCCACGCCCAAAGGGCAGCGAGTATGGTTCGCACAGCCGAAGCTCCGTTCTTCGGTCAGCCCCAGGGACAGGCCCTAGCCCGGCCGCCCTGGGGCGCTTGTGTTTCCGGCATCTACCGGACTCGCAGACTACCTGACTAGGTCACTACCTCGATAGCTAGAGAGGTAAATCCGTCGCACGCTGACTAAGTGAAGATCGACAGGGCTTTGCCGCACTGGCCCCAGGTTGCCGCCGAGATTCGCCGTCGTATTGAGGACGGCGCCTATCGCGCTGGGGAACGCTTGCCGGGCACGGTGGCGCTGGCAGCAGAGTTCGACGTGTCGCAGTCCACGGCTACCCGTGCGCTGGCCCGCCTGCGGGCGGATGGACTGGTGTATGTGGTCAGCGGGCGCGGGTACTACGTGGCGGACCGGTCGCTGTCCGCTGAGGAGTAGGGCTGCGGCCCCTGCCGTCAGAGGTGTTTCCGCAGGCCAGACAGCCTTTCGATGGCTTCGCGCAACTTGGCGGTGTGCTTGCAGAACGCGAAGCGGACGAAGTGCGCGCCCTCCTCCGCGCGGTCGTAGAAGACCGCGTTGGGGACGGCGACGACGCCGCACCGCTCGGGCAGGGCGCGGCAGAAGGCGACGCCGTCCTTCTCGCCCAGCGGGCGGATGTCGGTGGTGACGAAGTACGTGCCCGCGGGGCGGTAGACGGTGAAGCCCGCCGCCTCCAGACCGGCGGCCAGCAGGTCCCGCTTGGCGCGCAGGTCCTCGCGCAGCGCCGTGTAGTACTCGTCGGGCAGGGCGAGGGCCTCGGCGACCGCGTACTGGAAGGGCCCCGCCGAGACGTACGTCAGGTACTGCTTGGCCGACCGTACCGCCGCCACCAGCTCCGGTGCGCCCGTCACCCAGCCGACCTTCCAGCCGGTGAACGAGAACGTCTTGCCGGCGCTGGAGATCGTCACCGTGCGCCCGCGCATCCCGGGCAGGGAGGCGACGGGGACGTGCTCGCCGTCGAAGACCAGGTGCTCGTAGACCTCGTCGGTGACGACCAGCAGGTCGCGCTCGACGGCGAGGGCGGCGATCGCGGCCAGCTCCTCGCGGGTGAGGACGGTGCCGGTGGGGTTGTGCGGGGTGTTGAGCAGGATCAGCCGGGTGCGGGGGGTGACGGCGGCGCGCAGCTCGTCCGGGTCCAGGCGGTAGACGGGGCGCCCGCCGTCGGTGCCGGGGTGCAGGGTGACGGGGACGCGGGTGCCGCCGGCCATGGCGATGCAGGCGGCGTAGGAGTCGTAGTACGGCTCCAGGGCGATCACCTCGTCCCCGGGCTCCACCAGGGCCAGCAGGGCGGCGGCGATGGCCTCGGTGGCGCCGGCGGTGACCAGGACTTCCGTGTCGGGGTCGAAGCTCAGGTCATAGAAGCGTCGCTGGTGGTCGGCGATCGCCTGGCGCAGCTCCGGAATGCCGGGTCCCGGCGGGTACTGGTTGCCGCGCCCGTCCCGTAGCGCTTGTACGGCCGCTTCCCGTACTGACTCCGGCCCGTCCGTGTCCGGGAAGCCCTGGCCCAGGTTGATCGCGCCCGTCGCTGTTGCCAGCGCCGACATCTCGGCGAAGACGGTGGTGCCGAACTCGGCGAGGCGGCGGTTGAGCGGCGGTCGTCCGGTGGCTGTCATGGCGGACATCCTCCGCCCGGACGGGGGGGTTCCTCAACCTCGCAGCCCGCGGCCGGGGAGCCGCGGGCGGCCCCTCGTGCCGCCAACCTCTGGAGTTCCTCAACTCCGCTTTGGCGCGCGGGGAGCAGGGGCATCGTGGCCCCAGGCCCCACACGGGGGAGTACGAGCGAAGGGGGAGGCCATGGCGGGGTTCGTCATCGGTTGCGCGGTGGTGGCACTGGTCCTGGTGATCGTGACGGTGTCGGTGAGGGGCGGGGCCTCGAAGAAGCGGTCGGCGGGGCAGGGCGGCGCCGGAGGCGGCGGTTCGGAGTCGTCGGGCGGATGGTTCGGCGCCTTCGACGGCGGTTCGGACGGGGGCTCGTCGTGCGGTGGGGGAGGTGGGGACTGAGGTTGTTCACCCGTACGGCGGTTGCGGTGTACGAGGGGAACATATGAGCTGACAGGCCCCCGCTGGTATGGAAAAACGACGAAGTCGGGTAAAAAGCCGGTAGGCCCTGTGTGTTCCGTGGTTCGGTGGCTGGTGTACCCGGACCCACGGGGGCACGAGCCGGCGACAGACACCTCCTCCGCTCCCCGGCGGGGGTGCCTCGATCCGGGGGTGAGCCGGCTGCCCTCACTGCGTTGCGGAGCCGACCCATGCTCACCGTTTTGAACACCCCGTACACCGACACCCGCGCCGGTGACCTCGCCTGGGCACTCGGGCGCGGGCCCATGCCGGCCCTGGCGAAGCTGGACCTCGCGCTGCCCGGTGCGAGGGTCCAGCTCAGACTGCTCGGCGCCTCGCACCAGGTGCTGCTGGAGCAGGAGGGCGGCCCCTCCTGCTCCGAGACCGTGGCATGCATCCCCGGCAGCAGGACACCGCTGCCGCTGGGGGTGTCCAAGCGGATCGACGACTGGGAGTACGCGTTCGCGGCGCGCGTCGAGAAGCTCTCGGGCGGCTCCTTCGCGGGGCGCGCCCAGGAACTGCTCGCGCTCGTCGCGGACCACCCGCACGGCCTGGCCGGGACCTTCCCGGGCAGTCCGCACGCCTTCACGGCCCTGCTGGTCCAGCGGTGCGGCGGACAGGTGCACTGGCGGACCTGGCACGCGTACCCGCAGGAGAAGCGGCTCGTCGTGACGCACACCAGGGTCGGCAGCCGGATCAGGGAGCCGGAGCCCCGGCTGGCGCCGGCGGCGGTGTGAGGGCCGGCGGCGCGCGGCCCGGCGCCCGGCCCGCTGCGGGCACCGAGCGCCGGCGGCCGCGGTACGGACCGGACGCCGAACCGCCCACCCGTGCGACGCATCGCACCCATGTGGGTGATAAGCGCGGGGTTTGGGGTCCCGTAGCGTTCCCGACATGATCGAAACGCCCGCTTCCGTACCGGCGAGACCGACCGGGTCGGAACCCGTGCCTGCCCCGTCCCCGGAGCAGGCACGGGGGCAGGCGCACGCGCGGGAACGAGGTCAGGCGCGGGAGCCGGCGCGGCTGCCCGTGCCGGCCGGGGTCGGCCGGTTCCTCGTCCTCGTCGCCGTCTTCCTCTGCGCCGCCTGCGGCCTGGTCTACGAACTCGAACTCGTCGCGCTCGGCTCGTACCTGGCCGGCGACTCCGTCACCCGCACCTCCGTGGTGCTGTCGGTGATGGTCTTCGCCATGGGTCTGGGGTCGCTGCTCGCCAAACGGCTGTGCACCCGGGCGGCGGCCGGGTTCGGGATCGTCGAGGCGCTGCTGGCGCTCTTCGGCGGCTGCTCGGCGATGGCCCTGTACGCCTACTTCGCCTGGATCGGCGGCTCCCAGACCGTGCTGATCGCCTTCTCGGTGGTCATCGGGGTGCTCATCGGCGCGGAGATGCCGCTGCTGATGGTCCTCATCCAGCGCATCCGGCAGCAGGACGCGGGCGGTGCGGTGGCCGACCTGTTCGCCGCCGACTACGTGGGGGCCCTCGTCGGCGGGCTCGCCTTCCCGTTCCTGCTGCTGCCGCTGCTGGGCCAGCTCACGGGCGCCCTGGCGGTCGGCATGGTGAACGCCGCCGCGGGCGGTGCGCTGGTGCTGTGGCTGTTCCGCGGCGACCTCTCCCGGCGCTCGCGCCGCCTGCTGGTGCTCGTCAACGGCCTGGTGATGGCCCTGCTGATCGTCTGCACCGCCGTCGCCGACTCCTTCGAGCGGGCCGCACGGCAGGCGGTGTACGGCGGCGAGGTGCGGGCGGTGGTGACCACCGGCGTCCACGAGATCGTGCTCACGGGGGACGGCCCCCACTCCGGCGCGTCCGGGTGGAAGGACGGCTTCGGGGTCTTCCTGGACGGCCGGCTGCGGGTGTGCGGCGCGGACGAACGGCGCTACCACGAGGCGCTCGTCCACCCCGCGATGGCGGAGGCGCCGCGGAGCAGGGTGCTGGTGCTGGGCGGCGGCGACGGCTTCGCGCTGCGCGAGGTGCTGCGCCACCCGGAGGTCGACGCGGTGACCGTGGTGGAGCTCGACCCGGGCCTGGTCGAGCTGGCCCGCACCGACCCGGTGCTCAGCCGCGTCAACCGGCGGGTGCTGGACGATCCGCGGGTACGGCTGGAGACCGGTGACGCCTTCGACTGGCTGCGGGCCTGGCCCGGCTCCGGGCGGCGGCCCTACGACGTGATCGTCTCCGACCTGCCCGACCCCGGCGACCTGGCCAACAGCCGCCTGTACTCCAGGGAGTTCTTCGGCCTGGCCGGACAGGCGCTCGCCGAGCGGGGCCGGCTGGTGGTGCACGCGGGACCGGCCGGAGAGCGGTCGCGCGCCTACTGGACGGTGGAGGCCACCCTGCGGGCCGCGGGCCTGCACACCGCGCCCTACGTGGTGCGGGGGCGGCTGTCCGGCTTCCCGGCCGTGACGGGCCGCGCGCGGTGGCAGGCCGGGGCCGGCCCGGAGCGGTCCGGCCACTGGGGGTTCGTCCTGGCCTCGCACGGCGCCGGACCGCGCCTCGGCCTGGACCCGGACGGCCCGGTCCTCCGCGCCTTCGGCCCGGAGGAGCTGCGCCGCTCCGCCGAGCGGGCCCGCCGGGGCCGGATCACCGGGCTGCCCGCCTCCACGCTGATGCACCCGCACTACCGGTACTGAACCGCCGGGGCGGGCGGGGAGGGCGGACGCGGCGCGGGTCCCGGCGCACCGGAGCCGCGACGTGCCGATGTCCGCCCGACCGGGTACTCGCGGAGGAGGTACTGGGTAGGCTCCGCCCCATGGAGCATGAGGTGTACGTTCCGTTCGCCGTCGGAGCCGTACGGGCGGCGCTCGCCGACCCGGAGCGGATCGCGCGCTGCGTTCCGGGGCTCCAGCCCGACGGGCGGCCGGAACCGGGCGAGGGGCCCGGGGGCGGCGCGGTGCTCCGCGGGAGACTGCGGGTGCGGATCGGCGGCTCCAGCATCACCTACCGCGGCAGCCTCCGCCTGGTCCCGCGGGATTCCGGCCCGGGCGACGGGGACGGCGCGGAGCGGGCGTACACCGTGCGGGGCGAGGGCGCCGAGGCGCGGGGCGGCGGCTCGGTGGAGCTGACCCTGACGGTGCTGCCGCGGCCGGCGGACGACGGCGACGGCACCACCTTGGTGTGCACCGCCGGGCTGCGCGGCGACGGGCGGATCACCGAGTTCGACGAGAAGCAGCGGACCGCCGCGGGCCGCCGTCTGCTGGACCGCTTCGGCGGGGAGCTGGCCGCCGGGATGGCGGCCGACCCGGTCGGCCCGGCGGACGCCGGCGGCGCGTCCGCCGCACCCGGCGGGATCGGTGAGCCCGACGACAACGAGCCCGTCATCCCGGGCATCCCCGCACCCGACACCCCCGCCTCGGCGGACGCCAGGGGCAGGACCGCCGGGCAGGACGCGGAGGAGTCCGGCGACGAGCGCGGCGGCACCGGCGGGGAGGACGCGGAGGCCGTCGTGCACGGGGAACTCGCGGACGGCCTCGACGGTCTCGGCGGCCTGGACGGTCCCGGCGGCCTCGACGGTCTCGGTGGCCTGGACGGTCTGGAGGGCCTGGACGACGACCTGGACGGGGAGCCGGTGGAGCCCGCCGAGGCCGAGGCGGCCCACGCCCGCCGGACGATGATCGGCCGCAGCGCCGAGGAGGTGGACCACGCGCCGCCCCGCGGCCGCTACGCCCCCGTGCCCCCGCCCGCGGGGGACGACCCCGCCGCGGCCGTGCTGCGCTGGGCCGCCCCGGCCGCCGCGCTGGTGCTGGCCTCGGCCGTCGTCGTGGGACGGGTGCTGCGCCGCCGCCGCTGACCCGGGCGCCGCGTCCCGTCCCGGGTGCCGCGGGCCCCGCCGCACCCGGAGGCGTCGCCCGCACGGCCGCCGGTTGCCGGGTCCGCCGTGACGTCCGCGGTTAAGGTCATGGGGTGACTGTCCAAGAGGCCCATGACACAGACAGCGGAGTGCGGCTGCGGGCCGGCGACGCCGAGGTGACCGTCGACCCCGAGAACGGCTGCCGGATCTCCTCCTTGCGCATCGGCGGCACGGAGGTGCTGAGGCAGGGCGAGAGGTACGGCTCGTTCGTGATGGCCCCCTGGTGCGGCCGGACCCGCCAGGGGCGCTTCCTCAACGGCGGTGAGCGCTACCAGCTCCCCGTGACCGCCGGGGAGCACGCCATCCACGGCACCGTGCGCAACGTCCCCTGGCGGACGGCCCGCAGCGACGAGCGGACCGCGTCCTTCTACCGCGACCTCACCGACCCGTGGCCCTGGCCCGGCCGCGTGACCCAGGTGGTCGAACTGGCCGAGGACGGCAGCGGGTTGACCCTCACCCTCGGCGTGGAGACCATCGGCGACTCCTTCCCGGCCCAGGCCGGCTGGCATCCCTGGTTCCTGCGGAACCTGGGGCGCGGCGGCCGGGACGTCGAGCTGGACTTCTCCCCCGCCTGGCAGGAGGAGCGCGGGGAGGACCACCTCCCCACCGGTCGCCGGGTGGAGCCCCGGCCGGGCCCGTGGGACGACTGCTTCGGCATGCCGGACGGGGTGGACGTGACGCTGACCTGGCCCGGTGAGCTGGAGCTGAAGGTCACCAGCCGCGCCGAGTGGGTGGTGGTCTACGACGAGCAGGCCGAGGCCGTCTGCGTCGAGCCGCAGACCGGTCCGCCCGACGGGCTCAACAGCCACCCCCGCCTGGTCACGCCCATCGATCCGCTGGAGGTGTCCACCACCTGGTCGTGGCGGCGCCCGGACTGAGGGCGGACCGGGACCGGGCCGGGACCGGACCGAAGGCCGCGCGGAGAGCGGGCCGGGGGCCTGGCTTAGGCTCGTCGGCATGAGCGACGCGCGCGAGAAGCTGCTGCAGCAGATCAAGGACAAGGCCGTGGTCCACGGCAGGGTGACCCTCTCCTCCGGCAAGGAGGCCGACTACTACGTCGACCTCCGCCGGATCACCCTGGACGCCGAGGCGGCCCCGCTGGTCGGGCAGGTGCTGCTCGACCTGACCGCCGACGTCGAGTACGACGCGGTGGGCGGTCTGACCCTCGGCGCCGACCCGGTCGCCGCGGCGATGCTGCACGCCGCCGCCGCGCGCGGCCGGAAGCTGGACGCCTTCGTCGTCCGCAAGGCGGGCAAGGCCCACGGCCTCCAGCGCCGCATCGAGGGACCGGACGTGGCCGGACGCCGGGTGCTGGCGGTCGAGGACACCTCCACCACGGGCGGTTCGGTCCTCACCGCGGTCGAGGCGCTGCGGGAGGCCGGTGCGGAGGTCGTGGGCGTGGCCGTCATCGTCGAGCGCGGTGCCGCCCCGGCGATCGAGCGGGCCGGGCTCCCCTACTACCAGGCCTACGGGCTCCAGGACCTGGGCCTGGAGTGACCCGCCCCGCCGGGCGGGCAACCGGGGGAGGCCGGGTGGCTCACTGTTTCACGTGAAACGGTGACCCTCCGTGACCCGGTCGGGGGTGTGCTGGGCCCGCTCCGCCGCGGCGCGGTGCGCCGGCCGTCCGGCCCGCCCCGGGCGGCCGACCGCGGCGCGGCCGTCCGCCCGGACGCGAGGGTGGAGCTTCCACGCCCGTCTGGAAGGATGGGGTCGACGATGACGTCGTTCCGTTGACCCACACCAGAGCCGAACAGCTTTCGCACCCCAAGGAGCGGACAGATGCCCATCGCAACCCCCGAGGTCTACAACGAGATGCTCGACCGGGCGAAGGCAGGCAAGTTCGCCTACCCCGCCATCAACGTGACCTCGTCGCAGACGCTCCACGCGGCGCTGCGCGGTTTCGCGGAGGCCGAGAGCGACGGCATCATCCAGATCTCCACGGGCGGCGCCGAGTTCCTGGGCGGCCAGTACAACAAGGACATGGTGACCGGTGCGGTGGCGCTCGCCGAGTTCGCGCACATCGTCGCGGAGAAGTACCCGGTCAACATCGCCCTGCACACCGACCACTGCCCCAAGGACAAGCTGGACGGCTACGTCCGGCCGCTGCTGGAGCTCTCCCGCAAGCGCGTCGAGTCGGGTCTGAGCCCGCTCTTCCAGTCCCACATGTGGGACGGTTCGGCCGAGACCCTGGCCGACAACCTGGAGATCGCCCAGGAGCTGCTGGCCGCCGCCAAGGCCGCGAAGATCATCCTTGAGGTCGAGATCACCCCGACCGGCGGCGAGGAGGACGGCGTCAGCCACGAGATCAACGACGAGCTGTACACCACCGTCGAGGACGCCATCCGCACCGCCGAGGCGCTGGGCCTGGGCGAGAAGGGCCGCTACCTGCTGGCCGCCTCCTTCGGCAACGTCCACGGCGTCTACAAGCCGGGCAACGTCGTGCTCCGCCCCGAGCTGCTGAAGGACCTCCAGGAGGGCGTGGCCGCCAAGTTCGGCAAGCAGAGCCCGTTCGACTTCGTCTTCCACGGCGGCTCCGGCTCCACCGAGCAGGAGATCGCCACCGCGCTGGACAACGGCGTGGTGAAGATGAACCTCGACACCGACACCCAGTACGCGTTCACCCGCCCGGTGGTGGACCACATGTTCCGCAACTACGACGGCGTGCTGAAGGTGGACGGCGAGGTCGGCAACAAGAAGACCTACGACCCCCGCAGCTGGGGCAAGCTGGCCGAGAAGGGCATGGCCGAGCGCGTGGTCAAGGCCTGTGCCGACCTGCGCTCCACCGGCACCCGCCTGAAGTGAGCCGCCGGGGCGGCGGGAGTCTCCCGCCGCCCCTTCGCACGGCACCCCGTCCGACGGGCCCGGCGCGACGGCGCCGGGCCCGCCGGCATGTCGCGGCACGTCGCCGCGCGCCACCGGGGACCAGGCAGACTGGGGCCATGGCCATTCACGAGAACCTGCTCGGGGGACCGCCCCCGACCCGCCTCCCCGACGACCCCGAGCCCCGCGAACTGCTCGCCGCGGGCACCGCGCCCGCCGAGGTCGCCGCGAAGTACCCGGCCTCCTCCCTGGCCTGGGCCCAGCTCGCGGACGACGCCTTCGCCGCGGGGCGCCACGTGGAGTCGTACGCGTACGCCCGCACCGGCTACCACCGGGGCCTGGACGCCCTGCGCCGCAACGGCTGGAAGGGCCACGGCCCCGTCCCGTTCGAGCACGAGCCGAACCGGGGCTTCCTGCGCGCCCTGCACGCCCTCGCCCGCGCCGCGAAGGCCATCGGCGAGGAGGAGGAGTACGAGCGCTGCACCGCCTTCCTGAAGGAGAGTTCGCCCACCGCGGCGGCCACGCTCTCCTGACGGCTTCCCGTCCCGCCCTTGCCGTCGCCGGGCCTCGAACCGATGATCTGCTGAGGAGGCCCGGCGACCCCGGGCGAGCGCGCAAGGAGAACCACGCATGTCCGCAGCACAGACACCCCAGCCGTCGGGGAACGGCCCCGGGACCGACACCGTCCCCGAGGAGCCCCACCTCGACTTCGCGGGCACCACGCCGTACGAGGACTACGTCAAGGCGGACGTCCTCACCCACCTCCAGCACCCCCTCTCCGACGACCCCGGGGAGATGGCCTTCCTGGTGACCACGCAGGTCATGGAGTTGTGGTTCACCGTGATCGTCCACGAGTGGACGGTCGCCTGCCGGGCGCTGCGCGAGGACGACCTGCGCACCGCGCTGGCCGCCCTGCGGCGCTCCGTCCACGAGATGCACTCCCTCAACGCCTCCTGGGAGCCGCTGGCCCACCTCACCCCGGCGCAGTTCAACGCCTACCGCGGCGCCCTCGGCGAGGGCTCCGGCTTCCAGTCCGCGATGTACCGGCGCCTGGAGTTCCTGCTGGGCGAGAAGTCCGCGTCGATGCTCGTCCCGCACCGCGGCGCCCCGCGCGTCCACGACGAACTGGAGAAGGCCCTGCACGAGCCGAGCCTGTACGACGAGGTGCTGCGCTACCTCGCCCGCCGCGGCGAGGACGTCCCCGCCGAGGTGCTGGAGCGGGACGTCTCCCGGCGCTACGAACCCGACGAGCGCGTCGAGGCGGTCTGGGCCCGGATCTACTCCGGCGACCCCGACAGCGAGCCGGCGCGGCTGGGCGAGGCGCTGACCGAGGTGGCCGAGCAGGTCTGGCGGTGGCGCAACGACCACCTGGTCGCCACCCGCCGCGCGATGGGCTCCAAGCCGGGCACCGGCGGCTCCGCCGGGGTGGCCTGGCTGGAGAAGCGGGCCCGTAAGAACGTCTTCCCCGAGCTGTGGACGGCCCGCAGCCATGTCTGAGACCACGGGGAACACGGAAGGCACCGCACTGCGCGAGCAGGCGGCGAAGCTCGACGCCGCCGACGGACTGGCCGCCCGCCGCGCCGACTTCGTCCTGGAGGACGAGAACGGCGAGACCGTCGTCTACCTCGACGGCAACTCCCTGGGCGCGCTGCCCCGCAGCGTGCCCGCCCGCGTCGCCGACGTGGTGGAGCGCGAATGGGGGAGGCTGCGCATCCGCTCCTGGACGGAGTCCGGCTGGTGGACCGCGCCCGAGCGGGTCGGCGACCGGATCGCCCCGCTGGTCGGCGCCGCGCCGGGACGGATCGTGGTGGGCGACTCCACCAGTGTCAACGTGCTGAAGGCCGTCGTCGCCGCCGTCCGGATGGCCCGGGAGGACAATCCGGCCCGCACCGACCTCCTGGTCGACGAGACCACCTTCCCCACCGACGGCTACATCGCCGCCTCCGCCGCCCGGCTGACCGGCGCCGCCGTCCGCGCCCTGCCCGCCGAGGGCATCCCCGGTTCGGTCGGGCCGCGCACCGCCGCCGTGCTGGTCAACCACGTCGACTACCGCACCGGCGAGCTGCACGACCTGCCCGGCATCACCGCCGCCGTCCACGAGGCCGGGGCGTACGCCGTGTGGGACCTGTGCCACAGCGCCGGCGCCCTCCCGGTCGGCCTGGACGAGCACGGCGTGGACCTGGCGGTGGGCTGCACCTACAAGTACCTCAACGGCGGTCCGGGCTCCCCCGCGTACCTGTACGTCCGCGGCGACCTCCAGCAGCGCTTCGACTCGCCGCTGCCCGGCTGGAACTCCCACGCCGACCCGTTCGGCATGAGCCCGGCGTACGAGCCCGCCGACGGCGCGGTGCGCGGCCGGGTCGGCACGCCGGACATCCTCTCCCTGCTGGCGCTGGAGGAGGCCCTGACGGTCTGGGACGGCGTGGACATCGCGGCCGTGCGCGCCAAGAGCCTGGCCCTGACGGACTTCTTCCTGCGCTGTGTCGAGGCGTACGCCCCGGCCGGGCGGGTGGAGTGCGTCACCCCGGCCGAGCACGCCCGGCGCGGCAGCCAGATCGCGCTGCGCTGCCCGGACGCCGACGAGGTGATGGCCGAGCTGATCGCGCGCGGCGTGGTGGGCGACTTCCGCCGCCCGGACGTGCTGCGCTTCGGCTTCACCCCGCTGTACACCTCGTTCGCCGACGCCGAGCGGGCCGCCCGCGTCCTGGGCGAGGTGCTGGCGGAACGCGCCGCATGACCGAGGGGTCCGTCAACGCGGCGGAGGAGGCGGCGCTGCTGGGCCTGGCCCCGGTGGCGCCGCCCGCCACGGAGCGGTACGGGCCCCACCCCTCGCAGGTGGTCGACCTGTACGGCCCTCCGGACGGGCCCCTGGTGGCCGTCCTGCACGGCGGCTTCTGGCGGGAGGCGTACGACCGCGCCCACCTGTCCCCGCCGGCCGCCGCCCTGGCAGAGGCCCACGGACTGCGGGTGGCGCTGGTGGAGTACCGGCGCGTGGGCGGAGGCGGCGGCTGGCCCGGCACCTTCGAGGACGTCGCCGCCGCCCTGGCGCACCTGGCCGGGCTCGGGGAGGTGCGGGCGGTGGCCGGCCACTCGGCGGGCGGCCACTTGGCGCTGTGGGCGGCCGCCCGCGGACTGGTCGCGGGGACGGTCGTCGCCGTCGCCCCGGTCGCCGACCTCGCCCGCGCCCACGAGCTGCGACTGAGCGGCGGCGCGGTCGCCGGACTGCTGGGCGGGGCGGACCGGGTCGCGGACCGGTTGCCCGAGACCGACCCGATGCTGCTGCCGCCGCCGGAGGAGGCGGGCGTCCGCACGGTGCTGCTCCACGGCACCGAGGACGCGGACGTGCCCGTGGAGCTGTCCCGCCGCTACGCCGCCGCACGCGGCGCCCGGCTGGTCGAGCTGCCCGGCACCGGCCACTACGCGGCCGTCACCCCCGGCACGGCCGCCTTCGGGCGGTTCGCGGCGGAGCTGACTCGGCGCGCGTAGTACCTGAGGGGGACGGGGGAGGATGCGACCGGGGGCGGACGACGGGTGCGCCCGCGGTCCCTAGGGTCGTTCCCGTGACCGACACGACGAAGACCACCGTGACCGGCGGTTCCCGGCAGCCCACCGAGCTGCGGATGGCCCGCGACGCCCTGCGCTGCCTGCGCGCGGACCTGGTGGCCGGGGCCTTCGCGTTCCGGCCGCTGCCACCGGTGCCGGAGGACCACGTCCTGCTGCGCCGGCTGCCCGCGCTCGTGCGCGGTCCGGTCCGCCGGCTGCCGCAGCTGGCCGCCGTGGGGCTGGCGCTGCTGCTGATGTTCGTCGAGGTCGCCAAGTCCTTCCCCGGCGACGGCGGCCCGGTGCGGGCCCTGTTCCTCGGGGTGCCCCTGGTCGTGATGGTCTTCCGGCCGGTCGGGGCCTTCTGGCTGTCGCTCGGCGGCATGGTGTTCACGGCGGCGGTCGCCGACTCCGCCTGGAACGCCTGGCCCTGGACGGGTGTCTCCTTCGTCGCGCACCTGACGGTGATGCTGGTCGTCGCCGCCCGCACCCGCCCCCGGGTGTCGGCCCACATGTGGCTGCTGACCGCCCTGGTCGGCGGACTCGTCGCCGCGGCGGACCCCCACCGCGGGTCGGGGGTCGCCTTCGCCATGGCGGTGGTCTCCGGCATCGCCCTCACCCTGCTGCTCGCCGTGCGCGGCTGGCGCGATTCGCGCCGGCAGGTCGTCGAGCAGGTGGCGGTGGTGGAGGAGGAGCGCTCCCGGCGCACGCTCCTGGAGGAGCGCACCACCATCGCCCGCGAGCTGCACGACGTGGTCGCCCACCACATGTCGGTCGTCGCCATCCAGGCGGAGGCCGCCCCCTACCGGGTGCAGGACCCGCCCGAGGAGCTGGTGGCGGCCCTGGCCGGCATCCGGGAGAACGCCGTCACCGCCCTGACCGAGCTGCGCCGCGTCCTGGGGGTCGTGCGGGCCGACCTGCCGGGCGACCTGGACGGGTGGGGGCCGGAGGCGCCGCAGCCCACCCTCGCCGACCTCGACGACCTGCTGGAGAACGTGCGCCGCGCCGGGCTGGAGGTGGAGTCGGTGACCACCGGGCGCGCCCGGCCGCTGCCGCAGGGCGTGGAGCTGTCCGCGTACCGCATCGTGCAGGAGGCGCTGAGCAACACCCTGCGCCACGCGCCCGGCGCGGGCGCCCGCGTCGAGCTGGGGTACGTGCCGGTCGGGCTCGGCCTGCGGATCGTCAACGGCCCGCCCGACGGGCCGGCGAAGGCGTCCCAGGGGGCCGGGCACGGGCTGCTGGGGATGCGGGAGCGCGCGGCGATGCTCGGCGGCGAGCTGGTGGCGGAGGCGACCGAGGACGGCGGGTTCGCCGTGGAGGCGTTCCTGCCGGTGGAGCAGGCGGAGCCGGTGGGGGCGGACGGGGAGCCCGCGTGATCCGGGTGGTGATCGTCGACGACCAGATGATGGTCCGGGAGGGCTTCTCCGTCCTGCTGAACGCCCAGCCCGGCATCGAGGTGGTGGGGGAGGCGGTCGACGGGCGCGAGGCCGTGGAGAAGGTCGCCGAACTCGCCCCGGACGTGGTCTTGATGGACATCCGGATGCCGCAGCTCAACGGCCTGGAGGCCACCCGCGAGATCTGCGCCTCCGGCGCCGCCGCCCGGGTGCTGATCCTGACCACCTACGACCTGGACGAGTACGTCTACCAGGCGCTGCGGGCCGGGGCGAGCGGCTTCCTGCTCAAGGACGCCTCCGCCCGGCAACTCGCCGACGGGGTGCGGACGGTGGCGGGCGGCGACGCGCTGCTCGCGCCGGCGGTCACCCGGCGGCTGATCGCGGAGTTCTCCCGCCTGGCCTCGGCCGCCGGGCCGCGCGCCCCGCTGAAGGAGCGCATCGGGGACCTGACCGAGCGGGAGACGCAGGTGCTGGCGCTGGTCGCCCAGGGCCTGTCCAACGGCGAGATCGCCGGCCGGCTCGTCGTCGCCGAGTCCACGGTGAAGACCCACGTCAGCCGGGTGCTGGTCAAGCTGGGGCTGCGCGACCGCACCCAGGCCGCCGTCTTCGCCTACGAGTCGGGACTGGTCACCCCGGGCGGCTGACCGGCCGGCGGGCGGGGCGGGGCCGAGGGCTCCGGCGCGGCCCGGTCCGGCCGCCCCGGGGCCGCCGTCGCCGGTCGAACCGGTCACGGAACGGTCGCCGCCGCCCCCGGGGCGCGTGCGCACCTCTATCCTCGACGGACGAGGTGAACGGGGAGGAGCCGCGCGCGATGGAGCCACTGGGGGCCGAGGATCCGCGCTGGGTGGGCGCGTACAGACTGCTGGGCAGACTCGGGGCCGGCGGGATGGGACGGGTCTACCTGGCCCGTTCCGAGCGCGGCCGCACGGTCGCGGTGAAGGTGGTCCAGGAGGAGCTGGCCCGCCGGCCGGACTTCCGGGAGCGCTTCGCCAAGGAGGTCACCGCCGCGCGGCGGGTGGGCGGCGCGTGGACGGCGCCGGTGCTGGACGCCGACACCGAGGCCGCCACGCCGTGGGTGGCCACCGGCTACATCGCCGGTCCCTCCCTCCAGGCGGTGGTGGACACCGACTACGGCCCGCTGCCCGAGCACTCGGTGTACGCGCTGGCCGCCGGACTGGTGGAGGCCCTGCGGGCGATCCACGGGGCCGGGCTGGTCCACCGCGACCTGAAGCCGTCGAACGTGCTGGTGACGATCGACGGCCCGAAGGTGATCGACTTCGGCATCGCCCGCGCCCTGGACTCGGTCACCTCCAGCGGGCTGACGCAGACCGGCGCGGTCATCGGCTCCCCGGGCTTCATGTCCCCCGAGCAGGTGCGCGGCGAGCGGGTCACCCCGGCCAGCGACATCTTCTGCCTGGGCGCGGTGCTCGCCTACGCCGCCACCGGGCGGCTGCCGTTCGGCACGGCCGACAGCGGCTTCCACGCGCTGCTGTTCCGCATCGCCCAGGAGGAGCCCGACCTGACCGGCCTGTCCGGGCCGCTGCGCGCCCTGGTGCGGGACTGCCTGGTCAAGGACGCCGCCGCCCGGCCCCCGCTGGACGACCTGGCCGCCCGGGTGAGGGAGCACGCGCCGCAGGGCGGCGGGACGTGGCTGCCCGGCGAGGTGCTGGCCCAGCTCGGCCGCCACGCCGTGCAGCTCCTGGACAGCGAGGACCCGGACGCCGCGGCCTTCGCCCCGCACCCGGCCGGGGCCGCCGCCGGGCCGTCCGCGCCGGCGGCGCCCGCCACGCCGCCGCCCGCCGTGCCGGGCACCCCGCCGCCCGGACCGGGCCCGTCGGGGTACGCGCCCTTCGCGCCCCCGACCGTCCCGCCGCAGCCGGCGTACCACGCGGGTCCCTCCGGGCATCCGGGTCCCACGGGGCCGACGCCGGCCGCCGGGCCCTACCAGCGGCCCGCGCCGCACACGCAGCCCTGGCACTCCACGCCCCCGCCCCCGGCCACCGGGCCCTACCCGGCCGCGAACGGGGCCGGGACGCGCGTCGCCCGCTCGGCGCGCGGCCTGTCGCTCGCACTGTGCGCCGCGCTGAGCGCGCTGCTGCTGTGCACGGGCGTGAAGTTCTTCGTCGACCTCGGGATCTCCAACGACCTGGACGAGGTCTCCTCGTCCGGCTTCTCGGGGGGCTCGGCCACTTTGGAGGCCAGCGGCCTCGACATCGACGCGATGACCACCACCACCGATGTGATGCTGGTCCTCAACATGCTGTTCTTCCTGCCCTCGGTCGCGCTGTGGGTGGCGTGGTTCTGGCGGATCCGCGCGAACGCCGAGGTGTTCGCGCCGGGGCGGGTGCGGTACCACCCGGGGTGGGCGATCGGTGCCTGGTTCGTGCCGGTCGTCTGCTTCTTCATGCCCAAGCAGATCATGAACGACGTCTGCGACCACAGCGATCCCGCCTCCTCCCACGCCGCCTGGTACGGCCCCCGCAGGAGCAGCAACCGCGGTCTGCTCAACGGCTGGTGGACGCTGTGGCTGACGGTGTTCCTGGGCTGGTGGGTCAACAGCGAGGTCTGGTACGAGGCCGGCACCGTGGGCGACGCCGAGGGCACCGTGGCCCTCTCCCTCTTCACGGACCTGCTGACCGTTCCGGCCGCCGTCCTGGCGATCCTGGTGGCGCTGCGGCTGACCTCCCTCCAGGAGGACCGCATCAAGGCCGGGCGCTGACGGCGGCAGCGGTCCCGGCGGCGGGACCGCTGCCGCCGGGCCGGGCCGCTCACATCCGCGTGCTGCCCCGCTCGGCCTCCTGCTCGGCCTCGGCGGTGCGGACCCGGCGCACCCAGGCGGCCAGCCGCTCCCGTTCCCGGCGCCGTCCGGCGCGGCGCAGCACCAGCAGCCCGCCCGCCAGGGCGGCCAGCGCGACGCCGCCGCCGACGACCGGTGCCGGGGGCAGGAGGTCCACGGCCCCGGCCCGCGCGGAGGCCCGGACACCGGTGTGGACGAAGGACGTGGAGAGCATCTCCCCGGTGCCGCAGACGGCGACCACCGGATAGCTGCGGCCGGCGTCCAGATCCGGCCGCACGGTCGCGACGGCCCGTCTCTCCCGGGCCGGTCCGCCCTCGGCGCGGTGCAGTCCGACGGTCCGCTCGAAGGCGGGCGAGGAGACGACGCCGCCCCGTCCGCCCGGCGCGCACACGGCCCGGACGCCGACGGAGGCGCCCCCTGCGCCGCCGTCCGGGCTGAGGGTGATCCCGCCGTCGGCGGGGCCCGTCCCGGCGCCGTCCGCCGCGGTGGCGGTGGTGGCGGCGGCCAGCACCAGGACCGCGGCGGCCGTGCCGGCGGCCAGGGCGCGGACCCGGCCGTGCGCGTCCCGGGCGGTCCGCGGGCCCTCCGGGGCGCACCGGTCCCACGGGTGCGGTGCGGAGGGCGGCACGCCTCGCGGGGGCGGGGCCAGGGGTGCGGACCGCCGGGGGAGCGGGGACTGCATGGGGGCGACCTCCTGACGCTCGGGTGCACGTCTGTACGCCGTCCCCCATGCGAGCAGTGTCCCCGCCGTCCCGCATCCCCGGGCGGCGGCCGGGGTGACGCAGCTGCGCCGTACGGCGGAATGCGCCCGCCCCGGCCGCCGCCCGCCGGCCCCGCTTCCGTCAGCCCACGTCGCGGCGGCGGAACGCGGCCAGCCCGGCGGCCGTCGCGGCGGCGGCCACCAGCAGCAGCCACAGGTACGGCGCCGCGGCCGGGTCCCCTCCCGGCAGCTTCGGCAGGTGGGTGAAGGGCGTGAGGTTCATGACCGGCTGCGGCAGGTCGAGCGCCGGGCCGAGCCAGCCCAGGACGAGCGCGCCGCCCACCAGCCCCCACGCGGCCCCGGTCGCGCCGGGCAGGACCCCGAAGAGCAGCACCGTCGCACCGGCGAGCGCCCACACGGCGGGCACCTGCGCGAGCACACCGCCGGTGACCCGCCACACGGCGCCCGGCTCGCCCGCCGCCAGACCGTAGCCCGTGCCCATGGCCAGGCCGCAGACGGCGAGCAGGGCGGCCGATCCGGCGAAGGCGACGAGCAGGTGCCCGGCGGCCCAGCGCAGCCGGTGCACGGCACCGGCGAGCACCGGTTCGGCGCGTCCGGAGGTCTCCTCGCCGCGCATCCGCAGCACCGCGCCCGCCGCCTGGATGGCCGTGATCATGCCGAACAGTCCGGCCATGGCGGCCAGGAAGGCGTCGGTGATGCCCTGGGCGCCGCCCATCCGCTCGATGATCTCGCGGCTCTGCTGGTTGTCGCCGAGCAGGTCGCCCGCTCCCTCGGCCATCCCGCCGAAGACCAGCCCGGCCAGTGCCAGCCCGGTCCCCCACCCCAGCAGCGAGCCGCGCTGGAGCCGCCAGGCCAGCCCGTGGGGGCCGCCGATCCGGCCGGCGGCCGGCCCGGGACGGGCGGCCAGCAGGCCGGCGCCGATGTCGCGCCGTCCGGCCAGTGCGTACGCGGCGGCCGCGCCCGCCACCGCCAGGGCGGCCATCGGCAGCAGCACCCAGAACCTCTCGTCGGCGTACGGCCGCAGGTTGCGCGCCCAGGCCAGCGGGGAGGCCCAGGCCAGCGGCGAGGAGCCGTCGGCCCGGTCGGCGTCCCCGGCGGCGCGCAGCACGAACGCCGCGCCGAGCGCCGCGCCGGTCAGCCCCTTGGCGAGCCGGGCGCTCTCGGTGAGCTGGGCGGCCAGCGCGGCGACGGCGGCGAAGACCAGTCCGGTGCCGCCCAGGGCGAGCCCGGCGGCCAGCGAACCGGCGGCGGGCAGTCCGGAGCCCAGCAGGCCGAGGGCGACCAGGGCGGCGACCGCGGCGTTGGCGACGACGGCGGCCAGCAGCGCGGAGGTGAGCGGTGCGCGGCGGCCGACCATCGCGGAGGAGAGCATCTCCTGGCGGCCGGTCTCCTCCTCCTCGCGGGTGTGCCGCACCACGACGATCATGCTCATGAGGGCGGCGAGCACACTGCCGAGGGTGAGCATCTCCCAGACGGCCAGGCCGCCGAGCGAGCTGCTGAACGCCGGGCCGTACAGGGCGCGCATCGAGGTGTTGGCGTTCATCGAGGCGGCCAGTTCGGCCCGTTCGGCGGCGGTGGGGTAGAACTGCTCGACGGCGGCGGCGTTCTGCACGGCGAGCAGGGCCAGCACCAGCACCCACACCGGGATCAGCACGCGGTCGCGGCGCAGCGCCAGCCGCAGCAGCGCGCCCGTGCCGGCCAGGTCGTGCCGGGAGGCGCCGGTGCGGTCCGCGGCGGTCCGCGGCGGGGCCAGGGCGGTCACGGCGCCACGACCTCTCCGCCGTCCCTGCCGCCGGAGGCGGTGAGGGCCGCGTCGCCCTCCGGGGCGCCGGCGTCCCCGCCGTCCCGGTAGTGCCGCAGGAACAGCTCCTCCAGGGTGGGCGGGGTGCTGGTCAGGCTGCGCACGCCGGACTCGGTCAGCCGCCGCAGCACAGCGTCCAGCTTGTCGGTGTCCACCTGGAGCCGCACCCGCCTGCCCTGCACCGACAGGTCGTGGACGCCCGGCAGGCCCGAGAGCCCGTCGGGCTCCGCGGCCAGTTCGGCGGTGACGGAGGTGCGCGTCAGGTGCCGCAGGTCGGCCAGCGAGCCGCTCTCGACGGTGACGCCCCGGCGGATGATGCTGACCCGGTCGCACAGCGCCTCGACCTCGCTGAGGATGTGGCTGGACAGCAGCACCGTGCGGCCGCGGGCGCGCTCCTCGGCGACGCACTCCCGGAAGACGCCCTCCATCAGCGGGTCGAGGCCGGAGGTCGGCTCGTCCAGGACGAGCAGCTCCACGTCGGAGGCGAAGGCGGCGACCAGGGCCACCTTCTGCCGGTTGCCCTTGGAGTAGGTGCGGCCCTTCTTGGTGGGGTCCAGTTCGAAGCGCTCCAGCAGCTCGTCGCGGCGGCGGCGGTCGAGGCCGCCGCGCAGCCGCCCGTAGAGGTCGATGACCTCGCCGCCGGAGAGGTTGCGCCACAGGGTGACGTCGCCGGGTACGTACGCCAGGCGCCGGTGGAGCCCGACGGCGTCGCGCCACGGGTCGCCGCCCAGCAGGCGGGCGGTGCCGCCGTCGGCGCGCAGCAGTCCGAGCAGGACGCGGATGGTGGTGGACTTCCCCGCGCCGTTGGGGCCGAGGAAGCCGTGGACCTCTCCGGTCTCGACCTCCAGGTCGAGACCGTCGAGTGCGCGGGTCCGGCCGAAGGTCTTCACCAGGCCGGAGACCGAGATGGCGGTGGTTGCCTGCGTCATGGTGATGAACGTACGCTTCTTTCAGAAATTTGTGAAGTTGGAAAACACCCGGACGGCCCGGCCCCCGGATCCTGGGAGGATGGTCGCGTGGTGAACGAACAGTCGAACAAGCCGGGGGACGAGGACGGTACGGGCGCGGACCCCTACCCTCCGGAGGTCTCCGACTTCGTGGAGCGCTTCGCCGCGGAGCTGGCCGGGGCGGGCATGCAGCGCATGGCCTCGCGGGTGTTCGCCTGCCTGCTGGCGGAGGACTCCGGCGTGCTCGGCTCCGCCGAGTTGTCCGAGCGCCTGCGCATCAGCCCGGCCGCCGTCTCCGGCGCCGTCCGGTACCTCTCCCAGGTGCACCTGGTGACCCGGGAGCGGGAGCCCGGATCGCGCCGCGAGCGCTACCGCGTGCACGCGGACACCTGGTACGAGGCGATCGCCGACCGCGACGCGTTGCTGGGGCGCTGGGCCGCCACCTTCGGGCAGGGCATCGAGGCCGTCGGCCCCGACAGCCGGGCGGGCCGGCGGCTCGCCGAGACGGCGGAGTTCTTCGCCTTCATGCGCGGCGAGCTGTCCCGGATGATGGAGCGCTGGTACGCCCACCGGGAGGCCGCGGGGATCGGCGGGGGCGAGGACCGGAGGAGGCCCGCGGCCTCCGCGTGACCCCCGTCCGGCCCGGTAGGCGGGCCGTCAGGAACCGGGCGGTGCCTGGCGCTGCGGGAGGACGGGCGGCGCGGGCGGATCGGCCGGAACGGTCAGGCACAGCGCCGAGGGGTGGGCCGTCCAGGTGCGGGTGAGGACGGGGCCGGAGACCACCGCGTCGGCCCGGTAGCGGAAGTGCGGCCCGGACACCGTCACCGTCCGCGCCCGCACCCGCAGCGGACCGTCCGCCGACCGCTGCCGCACCACCACGTCCGCCAGGCCGCCGTCGCCGGGGCTGAGCGAGACCCGGTCCACCGGGCGGTCCAGGTCGGCCAGCACCACCCCGTCGGCCTCCACGCGCAGCCGCGCCGGCCCCGGGTCCGGGGCCGGCGGCCGGGCCAGGGTGCGGACGAGGGAGCGGTAGCGGTCCAGTGGGCCGCGCGCCCCCTCCCCGCGGTCCCCCGGCTCCTCCCGGGCGTCGCGCTCCCCCTCCCGCACCGGTGGGATGCGCAGGCCCCCCAGCACCACCCCGCCGCTGTCGTCTATCAGCAGGTCGAAGCGGCGCTCACGGCCCTCCAGCACGGTCCGCGCCGCCCGCACCGCGTCCAGCGGCAGCCCCAGCCGTCCGGCCAGCACCACCGATCCGGGCCCTCCCACCGGCACCACCGCCAGCGCGCAGTCCGCGAGCCCGCGCTCCAGGTGCAGCAGCCGCACCGCCCGCAGCAGGGCGCGGTCGTCACCGATCAGCACCGGGCGGCGGCGGCCCCGGCGGGCCAGTGCCCGCGCGGTCTCCTCCGGGCCCTCGGGCAGGCACACCTTCACTCCCGGGGCTCCCGCCGAGAGGACGTCCCGGGCGATCCGTACGGACTCGCCGTCCGCATGGCGGGCCTGGGGGTCGACGAGCACGAGCAGCGGATGCGGAACCGGCACCTCGGTCCTTCCTACGGGTCGTCGCGCCGCTCCGGCGGTTCGGGCCGGAGCGGCGCGAGGCGGGTGGCGTGGGGGGGTGGCGGTGGAACGGTGGAGCGGTGGAGCGGCCGGCCGGGGCCGGCGGGGTGGATCGGAGGTGGCCGGGAGATGGCCGGATCTCGTCGGTGGTCGGAGGGGAGGGAGGGGAAGGGAGAGAGGGGCGGGCGGCGGATCGGGACGGGCGGCGGGTCCGGACGGGGACCGGCCGGGGCGCGGCCGGGCCGCCGCGTTCGCCTCCCGTCGGAGGAGTCCGGTAATCTCTCGGTGCAAGAGCCCCTGCCGCTGTTGCGCCAGGGGCTTCGTCGATTCGGGGCACCGGTCCGACGTTTCTTGGCCAGCGCGGCCGGCGTACGGCCGACACGCACGTTGGACATGCCCCGACCGGAAGGGGTGTACGCCTGTGCCCGCACTTGTGCTGCTCGGGGCTCAGTGGGGTGATGAGGGCAAGGGGAAGGCCACCGACCTGCTCGGTGGCTCGGTGGACTACGTGGTGCGCTACCAGGGCGGCAACAACGCCGGCCACACGGTCGTCGTCGGCGACCAGAAGTACGCGCTCCACCTCCTCCCCTCCGGCATCCTCTCCCCGGAGTGCGTCCCGGTGATCGGCAACGGCGTCGTGGTGGACCCGGCCGTCCTGCTCTCCGAGCTGGACGGGCTCGCCCAGCGCGGCGTCGACACGTCCAAGCTGCTGATCAGCGGCAACGCGCACCTGATCACGCCGTACCACACGACGATGGACAAGGTGACCGAGCGCTTCCTGGGGAAGCGGAAGATCGGCACCACCGGGCGCGGCATCGGCCCGACGTACGCCGACAAGATCAACCGGGTGGGCATCCGCGTCCAGGACCTCTTCGACGAGTCGATCCTGCGGCAGAAGGTCGAGGCGGCCCTCGACCAGAAGAACCAGGTCCTCGCCAAGCTCTACAACCGCCGCGCCATCCTCGCCGACCAGGTCGTCGAGGAGCTGCTGGGCTACGCGGACAAGCTGCGCGACTACGTCTGCGACACCACGCTGCTCCTCAACGAGGCGCTCGACCAGGACAAGGTCGTCCTCTTCGAGGGCGGCCAGGGCACGCTGCTGGACGTGGACCACGGCACGTACCCCTTCGTGACCTCCTCCAACCCGACCGCGGGCGGTGCCTGCACGGGCTCGGGCGTGGGGCCGACCAGGATCAACCGCGTCATCGGCATCCTCAAGGCGTACACCACGCGGGTGGGCGCCGGCCCGTTCCCGACCGAGCTGTTCGACGAGGACGGGGAGAAGCTGCGCACCATCGGCGGCGAGCGCGGCGTCACCACCGGCCGCGACCGGCGCTGCGGCTGGTTCGACGCCGTGATCGCCCGGTACGCCACCCGCGTCAACGGCCTCACCGACTTCTTCCTCACCAAGCTCGACGTCCTCACCGGCTGGGAGCAGATCCCGGTGTGCGTGGCGTACGAGGTCGACGGCCGGCGGGTGGACGAGCTGCCGTACAGCCAGACGGACTTCCACCACGCCAAGCCGGTCTACGAGATGCTGCCGGGCTGGTCGGAGGACATCTCCCGGGCCAAGACCTTCGAGGAGCTGCCGAAGAACGCGCAGGCCTACGTGAAGGCGCTGGAGGAGATGTCCGGCGCGCCGATCTCCGCGATCGGCGTCGGTCCGGGCCGCGACGAGACGATCCAGATCAACTCGTTCCTCTGATCCCCGCGCCCCGGCTCCGGCCGGGGCGGGGCCGGACGACGGGCGGGGGCGTGCCGTGCTGCGACGGCGCGCCCCCGCCTGCGTTCCTCCTCCGGAGCGCGCCCTCGGCTCACGCCTTCGGCGTCCCGCCCGGTGCCACCGGGGCGTCCAGCGAGTCCAGGGCCGCCGACAGCCGCTCCAGTGCGTCGCGCACCCGGGCGAACTCCTCCTCGCCGCCCAGCGCCTCGCCGAGCCGGGCGGCGAACTCCGCGTGGCCGGGGCCGATCAGGGCGATCGCCGCGCGCCCCTCCCGCGTGGGCGCGAGCAGCTTGGCGCGGCGGTGTGCGGGGTTGGGCTCGTAGGCCGCGAGCCCCCGCTCGACCAGCAGGTCCGCCACCCGCTGCACGCTCTGCCGGGTGACGCCCATGGCCCGGGCCACCCCGGAGACCGGCAGCGGCTCGCGCAGCACCGCGCCCAGCACCTGCCACCACGCGGCGGTCAGTCCGGCGGGCCGGGCCAGCCGCTCGGCCGCGGAGAGGAACTGGCCGTTGAGCCGGAAGACGGCCAGCGCCGTCCCCGACAGCAGGTCGGGAGCGCTCATGCCGCCCCGCCGTCCCGCCCGTCCCCGGCACCGGCGTCGTGGGAGGCCAGCACCTCGTACGCGGCCGCGTCGGAGTGCCGGAAGAGCCGGAACCAGGCGTCCAGCACCTCGGGCGGGTAGACCTCCAGCCGGGCCATGATCTCGCGGGCGAACGCCACCGGCTCGGTCGGGCCGGCGGTGATCAGGTCCCCGTCGGTCACCGCGTCGGCCTCGCGGTAGTGGGCGCCGCCCCGGTAGCCGGTGGCGGCCAGCACCCCGGCGGCCGCGCCGGTGTGCGGCCGGTCGTCCAGGAGCCCCTCCCGGGCCAGGCCGGTCACGGCGCCGCAGATCGCCGCGACCGGTACCCCGGCGGACAGGAAGCGGCGGGCCGCCGCGGCGAAGGGCGGGAGGACGGTCTCCCAGGCGTCCGCTCCCGGCAGGACGAGCATCGCGCTGTCCTCGGGGCGCAGTTCGGCGATGGACAGGTGGGGCTCGACGCGCATGCCGCCCATGCTGACCACCGGCTCGCCGCTCTCGCCGACGTACACCACCCGGTATCCGGCGCCGGCCGTCGCGGTGGCCGCGTAGGCGGCCTCCCAGTCGGCGAAGGTGTCGTAGACGGCGACGTGCAGGGTCTTGCTTCCCATGGCTCCTCCTCGGGCCGGACCCGGCATCTATGACAACATCCTGTCATTTAGTCAGGATGCTGTCAATGTTCGCCGGGTTAGGCTACCCCCGGAAACCGGCCGGTGCCGGAGGCCGGGGAGACGGGCCGGGAGGCACCGGCCGCCAGACGCAGGACCGGGAGGCGGAGCACGGATGAGCGGCAGAGCCGGCGCCCGGACGGTCCGGGCCGCGAGGAGGAGGCCGTGATCCGGCGCAGTACGCTGCGCGCGCAGATCGCGGACGCGCTGCGCGACGAGGTGCTCTCCGGGCGGCTCCCGGCGGGCAGGGGCTTCACCGTCAAGGAGATCGCCGAGCAGTACGGCGTCTCCGCCACGCCGGTGCGCGAGGCCCTCGTCGACCTGTCCGCGCAGGGCCTGCTGGACGTGGAGCAGCACCGCGGCTTCCGCGTCCACGTCTTCACCCCCGACGACTACCGGGCCATGGTGGAGGCCCGCGCCCTGGTCACCGAGTCCGTCTTCGCCCGCGCCGCGTCCCCCGTCACGCCCCCCGACCCGGACGACGAGCGGCTGGTCTCCGTCCGCCGCCGCGCCGAGGCCGCCGAGCGGGCCGCCCTGGCCGGCGATCTGGACGTGCTCATCGGCTACGACCTGCGCTTCTGGCGCGAGCTGGGGGACCTGGTCGGCAACCCCTACATAGCGGAGTTCCTCGACCGGCTGCGCGTGCAGTGCTGGGTCTTCGTGGTGCCCCACCTGCGCGGGCACCCCGGGCTGCGGGACTCGCTGTGGGCGCAGTACCGCGAGCTGGTCGACGCGGTCGAGCGCGGGGACGCCGAGGCGGCCGGACGCATCGTCGCCTCCTCCAACGAGTACGCCGCCGCACTCGTCGAAAAGCTCGGCCGAACGGCACTACGCTGTTCCGGCCGGTGACCGCCGCCGGTGCGGGCCGGCCGCCCCTCCGCCCGCCGTCCGTCCCGCGAAGGAGAGCCCCGTTGGCCTGTGACCTCTGGCTGGTACCGCTCGTGGACGTGCTGTGCCACAGTCCCGGAAACCCCTTCGCCGAGGAACTCGCGGTGTACGACAGGGCGCTGAGCGCGGCCGGGCTGCCGCCGGTGCCCGTCTACGGCTACGTGCCCGGCCTGTCGGGGGACGTGGCGCCCGTCGCCGGTTTCGACTACGACGCGCTCCACTTCCTGCGCCGCGCCCACCTCCTGCAGCTGTGCGGCCTGGAGGTCACCCCGGTCGACGCGCTCGGCGGCGACTACGAGCAGCTGCTGGAGATGTTCGCGCCCACGGCGCAGCAGTCGCACCTGGTCTGGCACTACGACCACGCGGGCGCGTACGTCCCGGTCGACTTCGCCCACCCCCTCTCCGACGAGGAACTGCTGGCCGGCGGGGGCCCGCTGGGCTCCAGCCACGGGCTGCTGCGCGAACTGGAGGCGGTCGCCCCCCACCTGGGCATCGACCCGTCCAATCCGCCGCCCGCCCCGGCGCCGCCCGCCCGCCCCACGGAACTGGACGAGCCGGCCGCCCCGATCGGGCACGACGGCGGGCCCTTCGCCCGCGAGCGGCACGTGTGGCTGGGGCTGCACGCGGCGGCCACCCGGAGCCTGGCCCAGGGTTCCATGATCGTCTTCAGCTGACCCCGGCGGCCGGAGCGCCGCCCCGGCCGCCGGCACCGTCAGCGCGGCCCCTCCGGGGGCCGCTGCCGCGGCATGGTCGGACGCACGCCGGGCGGCATCGCGAAGCGCGACGACCGGTCGGGCGAGGCGGCGCCCTCGGCGCGCGACCGCCAGGAGGACGCGGTCAGCGACTGGGTGTGCAGCGGCGCCGGACCGGAGCGGAACTCCGCCATCCAGACGGCCGTCTCACCCCGCACCAGCTCGGTCACGTCCTCCGAGAACCGCCGCAGCACCCCCAGGCACCGCTCGGCGGCCTCGCTCGCCGTGCCCTCGGTGGGACCCAGCACCTCGCGCACGCACTCCGACGCCCAGTCGTACTGGAGCACCTCCAGCCGGCGCTGCACCGCCTGCGCCGTGGCCATGTCGCGCATCCAGCCCGAGGTCACCCCGAAGAACCGGTCGCACCCGGCGCACACGACGGCCCCCAGCAGGGCGAGGAAGGACCACGCGGCCGCGCCCGGCACGGCGCCGGCCAGCTCCAGCAGCGGCAGCGCCGCCCCGGCCGCCGCCCCGGCGACCGTCCCGGCGCGCAGCACCCTGGCGGCCCGGCGCTTGCGGACCCGGTCGGCCAGGTACCACTCGGCGGTGCGCAGGGCCTCCTCCTCCACCCACCGGTACAGCTCGTCCAGCCGCTCGGCGGGCTCGCCCCAGTCCCCCAGCGGGAACGGCCGTCCGAGCAGGTCCCCGTGCCCGTCCCCCCCAGTGCCGCCGCCCGAACCGGGACGCATATCCGGCTGACTCACCCGCCACTCCCAACAAAGTCCTCGCTCGGACCACTCTCGGACCGGACCTCGCGGACCGCTTGCGGCCCCTTCCTACCCCCCAGAAGGGGGAGACCTCTCCGCCTTCGCGGTATTTCCGCCCATACGTGGCTGCCTTCTGGGTATACAGGCCCTCCCCTCTCACCCGGACGGGTGAGAGCGTGCCGCGGTTGCCGCGCGCCCCTGGCGGTTGTCACGCGCCCGTATCCATCCGCTCCGAGCCGCCCCGTCCGCCTTCCGGGCGGACCGCCGGGGCGGGGCGGCGGATGGATAGGGTGCAGGACGTGAAGGTCCTCGTCATCGGCGGCGGCGCCCGCGAACACGCCCTGTGCCGCTCCCTGTCCCTCGATCCCGACGTCACCTCGCTGCACTGCGCGCCCGGCAACGCCGGCATCGCCGAGGTGGCGACCCTCCACGCCGTCGACCCCCTGGACGGCGCGGCCGTCGCCGCGCTGGCCGGGGAGGTGGCCGCCGACCTCGTCGTGGTGGGGCCGGAGGCCCCGCTGGTCGCCGGGGTCGCCGACGCCGTGCGCGAGCGCGGCGTCGCCGTCTTCGGCCCGTCGGCCGAGGCCGCCCGGCTGGAGGGCTCCAAGGCGTTCGCCAAGGAGGTCATGGCGGCGGCCGGAGTCCCCACGGCCCGCTCCTACGTGTGCACCACCCCCGCGGAGGTCGACACCGCGCTGGACGCCTTCGGCCCCCCGTACGTCGTCAAGGACGACGGCCTGGCGGCGGGCAAGGGCGTCGTCGTCACCTCCGACCTGGAGGCCGCCCGCGCCCACGCCCTCGCCTGCGACCAGGTCGTGATCGAGGAGTACCTGGACGGCCCCGAGGTCTCCCTCTTCGCCGTCACCGACGGCGAGTGCGTCGTACCGCTGCGGCCCGCCCAGGACTTCAAGCGCGCCCACGACGGCGACGAGGGCCCCAACACCGGCGGCATGGGCGCGTACTCGCCGCTGCCCTGGGCCGATCCCAAGCTGGCCGACGAGGTGCTGGCCACCGTCCTGCAGCCGACGGTGGACGAGATGCGCCGCCGCGGCACCCCCTTCTCGGGACTGCTCTACGCGGGCCTGGCCATCACCTCGCGCGGCGTGCGCGTGGTGGAGTTCAACGCCCGCTTCGGCGACCCGGAGACCCAGGTCGTCCTGGCCCGCCTGAAGACCCCGCTGTCGGGGCTGCTGCACGCGGCGGCCACCGGGTGCCTGGCCGAGTTCCCGCCGCTGCGCTGGAGCGACGACGCGGCCGTCACCGTCGTGGTCGCCTCCGAGGGCTACCCCGCCTCGCCCCGTACGGGTGACCCGGTCGAGGGCCTGGCGGAGGTCGCGGAGAAGGACGCCCCGCGCGCCTACGTCCTCCACGCGGGCACCCGGCTGGACGAGGAGGGGAGGGTGGTCAGCGCGGGCGGCCGCGTCCTGTCCGTCACGGCCACCGGCACCGACCTGGCCGAGGCCCGCGAGCACGCCTACCGGGCCGTCTCGCGCCTCCGGCTGGCCGGCTCGCACCACCGGAGCGACATCGCGGCGGCGGCGGCCGGGGACGTGTGACCGGGCACCCCGGCGGGCGCAGAAACGCATCCAGCTTTACCCAAAGCCATTCCATCGAGTGACCACTTCCTCATCCGGCTGACGGCCCCGGGGGCGCCGACTAGGGTTCCCGCGGATGGCTCCGGCAAGTGGCCCACCGCACATTGCGATGTCGTTCGACGGTGCCACAGTGAGGGAGTGACGTACGCGGGGGACCGGCAAGGGGGTGAGCGAACCCGTGGCAGTGACGGATGCGGGGGCACGTTCGGCGCGTGACCACGCGCTGGCGGTCCTCCGGGTGCGCGGCACCGCGCTGGGCGCGGCCCTGCTGCCCGCCGCCGTGGCCGTCGTCCTGGTCGCCGGCGAGGCCGCCGGCCGGCTCGGCGACGGCTGGGACGCCCTGCGCTGGACGGTCCTCGCCGTCGCCGCGGTGGTGCTCGCCGCGGCGGCGGGGGTGGCGGCCGTGGTCGCCCGGGCCCGTCCGGCGGTCAGTCCCACGGTGCAGATCGAGGAGGAGGCCGCCCCCGACCTGTACCGGCTGATACGCGACCTCGCCGACCGGATGGACGTGCCGGCCCCCTCGGCCATAGCCCTCACGCCCGACTGCGACAGCTGGCTGGAGGACCGGACGCACGGCACGCGGGCCCGCCGCGGCGGACCGGGGCGGCTCGCGGGCCTCCTCCGGTCCCCGCGGACCCTCCGGTCCGGGGAGCCCCGGAGGTCCGGCGGACCCGCGGGGACCGCCCGGACCGGCGGCGGGACGGACGGCCCCGGCGCCCCCGTGCTCGTCATCGGCTCCCCCTTCCTGTGGTGGATGCGGGTGGCCGAGCTGAGGGCGCTGCTCGCCCCGGTCGTCGCGGGCACCGGCCCCTCCGCGCACCCCGACATCGCCGCCGCGCGGCGCTTCGTGCGCGGCCTGGACGCGGCCGCCGCGGTCGCCGCCGCGGCCGGGGGACCGGCCCCCCGGAGGCTGGCGTACGACGTCGTCGGCTGGGTGGCGCGGTTGCTGCTGCGCGCCGGGGCCGCGCACGCCGCCGAGATGGAGCGCATGGTCGCGGCCGCGGCCGCGACCCGGGCCCAGACGGTCGACTACGGGCTGCGGGTGGTGGCCCAGGAGCAGGTGGGCCTGGCGTACGCCGGCTGGGACCGGCTGCTGACCAGGGTGGCCCTCCCCGCCTGGCGCACGGGCCGCTGGCCCGCCCGGCTGGACGCGGGCGTGGTCTCCGCCCTCACCGAGCTGTCCCGGCGCGACCGGCTGGCCGAGGGCTTCGCCAGCCGGCTCGGCGAGCGCCCCGCCTGCGACCTGCTGGAGGAGCCCGGCGAGGTGGACCGCCGGATCTCCCTGCTGGCGGCCCGCCTCTTCCACGGCGGTCCGGCCGAGCCGGGCCCCGACTGGATGCCGGTGGACTGGGCCCAGTACCCGGAGGAGGTCGTGGACCGCATCTGGCGCTCGGAGGCCGCCCGGCTCTTCGAGGCGCTGTGCGCCACCGAGACCCCCACCCTGGCCGAGCTGATCGACCGGCTGGCGGGCGCGGGGGAGGCGGCCGGCGGCACCGAGGCCCTGGCGGCCCGGCTCGCCCGCGAGGAGGCCGCCCGCGAGGAGGCCGCGCGCGGCCCGGCGCCGTCCGCGCCCCCGCCCGGGGGCGACGGCGGACTCCTGCCGCCGGGCGGTTTCCCGCTGCAGCCGCCGCGCGGCGGCCGGGAGCTGCTGGCCGAGCACATCACGGCCGCCGTGTGCTGCGCGGCCGTGGACACCGCGGGCGCGTCCCCCGGGCTGGACTGGCTGGACGGCCCCGCCCTGTTCGTGGACGGCGAGCGCCGGGCGGATCTGGCCCGGCCGGTCCTCGCCCTGGCCGAGGAGGCCGACCCCCGGCCCCTGCGCGACTGGCTGGCGGCCGTGGGCGTGCGGCCCGACAAGCCCATACGCCTGGTCTGACGGGATCCCCCGCGTACGGTCCGCCCCTTTCGGACCGGACCCGCGCAGCCCGCGGCCTCGCGTGCCCGCGGCTCCCGCCGCACACGCCCCGGTTCCGGCGAACACGCTGCCGACTCCGGTCATTTGGCAACAAGGGGTGACCGGACCTTCGCGTTATGTGATGTGCTGGTCTCTGACACGACCGGAGCGGAGCGCGAGCAGGGAGGGGAGACGCAGTGGGCACGGAGCAGATCCGCCGCTGGGAGTCGGGAGCCCTCGCACACGCGGTCACCGACCCGTTCGGGCAGGGGCCCCTGCCCTGGCTGCGGTGCGACGAGCACTACTTCGACGGCACCGGGCACGTCGTCCCCTGGTACCTGGACCACAGCAGCCTCGGCGACGGCCGGACCCCGCCCCGCGCCGCGGGCGGCCCGCGCGCGTCCGACGACGTGCACTGCCAGATCAAGGGGTTCACCTCCGAGAGCGCCGTCTCCCCCGGGCAGTCCATCGACTTCCGGATCACCGTCAACCCGCCCCAGCCCTTCGGCGTGGACGTCTACCGCATCGGCCACTACGGCGGCGAGGGCGCCACCAAGATCACCACCAGCCCCCGGCTCTCCGGCATCGTCCAGCCCGCCCCGCTCGCCGTCGGCCGCACCGTCTCCTGCCACCACTGGTGGCTCTCCTGGCGGCTCCAGGTGCCGGACTACTGGAGCACCGGCGCCCACGTCGCCGTGCTGACCACCGCCGACGGCCACCGCTCCCACATCCCCTTCACCGTCCGCGACGAGCGCCCCGGCGACCTGCTGCTGGTGCTGCCGGACGTCACCTGGCAGGCGTACAACCTCTTCCCCGAGGACGGCCGCACCGGCGCCAGCCTCTACCACGCCTGGGACGAGCGGGGCCGGCTGCTGGGGGAGGAGGACGCGGCCGCCACCGTCTCCTTCGACCGCCCCTACGCGGGCGCGGGCCTGCCCCTGCACGTGGGCCACGCCTACGACTTCATCCGCTGGGCCGAGCGCTACGGCTACGACCTGGCCTACGCCGACACCCGCGACCTGCACGCGGGCCGCGTCGACCCCTCCCGCTACCGGGGCCTGGTCTTCGCCGGGCACGACGAGTACTGGTCGGTGCCGATGCGGCGGTCCGTGGAGAAGGCCCGCGACAGCGGCACCTCGCTGGTCTTCCTCTCCGCCAACACCATGTACTGGCAGGTGGAGTTGGGCCCCTCGCCCTCCGGCGCCCCCGACCGGCTGCTGCACTGCCGCAAGCGGCGCGGTCCCGGCCGCTCGCTGCGCTGGCGCGACCAGGGCGAGCACGAGCAGCAGGTGCTGGGCGTCCAGTACGCCGGGCAGGTGCCCCGGCCGCACCCGCTGGTGGTGCGGAACGCCCACCACTGGCTGTGGGAGTCCACCGGGGCGGCCGAGGGCGACGAGCTGCCCGGCATGGTCGCGGGCGAGGCCGACCGCTACTTCCCGCGCGCCCCGCTGCCGCTGCACACCGACCGCGTGCTGCTCGCCCACTCGCCCTACGAGGACGCCTCCGGAGCCCGCCGGCACCAGGAGACCTCCCTGTACCGGGCGCCCAGCGGCGCGCTGGTCTTCGCCTCCGGCACCTTCGCCTGGTCCCCGGCCCTGGACCGCCCCGGCCACACCGACCCCCGCATCCAGCGGGCCACGGCCAACCTCCTGGACCGCATCTGCAAGCACCCCTGAGGCCGCCCGGCCGGCGGGGCCGTTCGCGTGGGCCCGGCCCCACCCGACCGTCCGACCCCGACCGGTGGGGAACGGGACGGTGCGGGAGAATCGGGAGTCCTGGACCAAGCCACAGGAGGAGCCGTGACCGGATTCGTCGAAAAGCCCGAACCCCCGCAGGTGCCGGGCCTGGTACACGTGCACACGGGCAAGGTGCGGGACCTGTACCGGAACGAGGCGGGCGACCTGGTCATGGTCGCCAGCGACCGCCTCTCCGCCTACGACTGGGTGCTGCCGACCGCGATCCCCGACAAGGGCCGCGTCCTGACCCAGCTCTCCCTGTGGTGGTTCGACCAGCTCGCCGACCTGGTCCCCAACCACGTGCTCTCCACCGAGCTGCCGCCCGGCGCCCCGGCCGACTGGGAGGGCCGCACGATCGTCTGCCGCTCCCTGCGGATGCTCCCGGTCGAGTGCGTGGCCCGCGGCTACCTCACCGGCTCGGGCCTGGCCGAGTACCGGGAGTCCCGCACCGTGTGCGGGCTCGCCCTGCCCGAGGGCCTGGTGGACGGCTCCGAACTGCCCGCCCCGATCTTCACGCCCGCCACCAAGGCGGAGGTCGGCGAGCACGACGAGAACGTCCCCTACGAGGAGATCGCCCGCCGGGTCGGCGCCGACACCGCCGCCGCGCTGCGCCAGCTCACCCTGGCCGTCTACTCCCGCGGCCGGGACATCGCCCGGGAGCGCGGGATCATCCTGGCCGACACCAAGTTCGAGTTCGGATGGGAGGCGGAGGAGGACGGCGCGGAGCGGCTGGTGCTCGCCGACGAGGTCCTCACCCCCGACTCCTCGCGCTTCTGGCCCGCCGACCGGTGGGAGCCGGGCCGTCCCCAGGACTCCTTCGACAAGCAGATCGTCCGCGACTGGCTGACCTCCCCGGCCTCCGGCTGGGACCGCGGCGGCGAGCAGCCGCCGCCGGAGCTGCCCGCCGAGGTGGTGGAGCGCACCCGCGCCCGGTACATCGAGGCGTACGAGATGCTGACCGGCGCCCGCTGGAGCTGACGCCCGCCCGGCCCGGCCCCTCCGGCCCGGGAGGGGCCGGGCGCGCGGGCCGGCGCGGCGGAGCCGGCACGACGAAGGCCCCGGTCCCACAGGACCGGGGCCTTTCCCGAGCGGACGACGAGGCTCGAACTCGCGACCTCAACCTTGGCAAGGTTGCGCTCTACCAACTGAGCTACGTCCGCGCGCGGAACGTCGCCCACCCCCGCCGGGGGCGTGCTCCGTTCGGTGCGCTGACCACTATAGCCAACCCCGCTCGCGCGCGATGCGCACGGCCGCGTGACGGTTCTCCGCGGACAGCTTCGCGGCGGCCGACGAGAGGTAGTTGCGGACCGTCCCCGGGGCCAGCGCGGCCCGCTCCGCGATCTCCGCGATCGGCGCCCCGTCCGCCGCCAGCTCCAGCAGCTCGGCCTCGCGCGCGGTCAGCGGGGAGTCGCCGGCGCTGATCGCGTCGGCCGCCAACTCCGGGTCCACGTAGCGGTTCCCGGCGTGCACGGTGCGGATGATCTCGGCCAGCCGCTGCGCCGAGACGGTCTTGGGGACGAAACCCCGCACGCCCGCCGCCAGGGCCCGCTTCAGGTGCCCCGGCCGGCCGTGCCCGGTGACGATCATGATCCGGCAGCCGGGGAGCGCGGTCCGCAGCTCCGTGGCGACCGTCACACCGTCCTTGCCGGGCATCTGGAGGTCCAGCACGGCGACGTCGGGCCGGTGGGCCACGGCCATCGCCAGCGCCTCCGGGCCGGAGGCGGCCTCGGCGACCACCAGCAGGTCGTCCTCCAGGGCCAGCAGCGCCGCCAGGGCGCCCCGGATCAGGTGCTCGTCGTCGGCCAGCAGCACCCGCACGGGGCGGACGCCCCCCGGGGCGGCCCCGTCGTGGTCGGTCACCGCTCCGCTCCCCTTCCTCCCTCGTCCCCTCCGGTCCCTCCGGTCCGTCCGGTCCCGCCGCCCGCCGCCGGCCGCAGGGGCACCCGGGCCGCCAGCCGGAAGGTGCCGTCCGCGCCGCGCTCACCGGTCAGCGTGCCGCCCAGCTCCGCCAGGCGCTCGCGGAGCCCGGCCAGTCCGGAGCCGCCCCCCGCGGTGGCCCCCGGCGGGTGCGCGCCGTCGTTCTCCATGACCAGTTCGGCGACCGCGCCCCCGCCCGGGGCGCCCCCCGGTCCGGCCACCCGCAGCCGCACCGCGCACCGCCGCGCGTCGGCGTGCCGCAGCACGTTGGTGGTCCCCTCGCGGACCACCCAGCCCAGGGCCGAGTGGAGCGGGCCGGTCAGCCCGCCGCTGCCGCTGTCCTCGATCCGGCAGTCGATCCCGGCCGCCCGCAGCACCCCGCGCGCGCCGACCAGTTCGGTGTGCAGGTCCGTCTCCCGGTAGCCGCGCACCACCTCCCGCATCTCGCGCTGGGACTCCCGCGCGATCCGCTGGACCTCGGTCATCTGGTCCACCGCGGAGGGGGAGCCGCGCTGCGCGAGCTGCACGGCCAGCTCGCTCTTGAGCGCGATCACCGACAGGTTGCGGCCCAGGACGTCGTGGAGGTCCCGGCTGAACCGCAGCCGCTCCTCGGCCACCGCCAGCCGGGCCTGGGCCTCGCGGGCCTCCTCCAGCTCGTTGACCACCCGCATCGTCCAGCCGGAGCAGCGGTAGGAGGCCCCGAACACGGCCATGCCGCCGAAGGCGGCGCCCGTCTGGAAGCCCAGGTGCTGCGGGGACACCCCGGCCGCCGCCGCGGAGAGCACCGAGCCGGCGAGCACCACCGCTCCCAGCGCGGTGGCCCGCCGGACGGAGAGCACCAGGACCAGCGGGCCGGGGAAGAACATCAGCAGCCAGGTGGCGGGTGCCGCCGCGCCCGGCCCCAGCAGCCCGGTCCCGATCCCGGCGTGGAGGGCGGCGACCCCGCCGACCGCGAGGGCCGCGTACGCCACGGCCGGGCCGTCCGGCCGCCCGGCGGTGCCCAGGTAGTACCGCAGGCCGTCCCGGACCAGCCTCAGGTGGCAGGCGCAGACGGCGGCGTAGAGCACCGCCAGCGGGGCGATGAGCCGGATGTCGTCGTCCCCGCTCCCGGCCACCACCCAGAACCCCAGCAGGGCGGCCTCGGAGACGGCGAAGCTGTAGAGGGTGCCGCGGGTGTACTGGTGGAACCGGTCCGGCCCGCTGGCCCTCCGGAACCTCCTCAGCCAGCCCAGCGCACCGCTCCCGACGGCCACGGCCACGCCCACTCCTTCCTCCGGGGCGGTGCCGGACGCGGCGTCCGGCACCACCGGACGCCCCTCCGGCCGCCTCCCCGGCTGCTCCTGCGGCGGCCTGCCGCTCAGCGGCGCGGTTCCCAGCGGAACCACCGCCGTACAGCAAACACCGAGGCGGCCACCCAGACCACCGCGACCGCCAGGGCGCGCAGCACGTCGCCGGACCCGCCGCCGCCGAGCCAGCCGTAGCGCACCAGGTCGACCACCGGGGTCATCGGCAGGATCCGCAGCACGTCGGCCAGCCCGTCCGGCATGACCTCCAGCGGCACGAACACCCCCGAGCCGACGAAGGAGACCAGCAGCAGCGGCAGCGCGGTGATCTGGGCGCTCTCGGCGGTGCGGGTGATCACGGCCGTCACGGCGGCGGTCAGCGCCATCAGGACGACGCCCAGCAGCACGCCCGCCAGCAGCAGGTCGATCCGCTCGGGCGGCGCCACGTCCAGCAGCGTGGCGCCCGCGGCGACCAGCAGCGCGCACTGGGCCACGGCCAGGACGACCGCGGGCAGCGCGGTGCCGGCCAGGATCTCCCAGTCGCGCACCTCGCCGGTGCGCAGCCGCTTGAGCACCAGCTCCTCGCGGCGGGCGACGTAGGTGGGGATGAGGTTCGTGTAGACGACGAAGATCAGCACCATGGCGATGCCGCTGGTCATCACCAGGCCCGTCACGCTCAGGCCGGTGTCCCCCAGGTTCATCTCGCCGACCGAGGACCGCATGAAGAACACCATGAGGAACGGCATCAGCAGGGCGGTGAACAGGGCGGTGCGGTTGCGCACCAGCAGGGTCAGCTCGGCCCGGGCCAGTGCCCGCACCCGCCGCCAGGCCGCCGCCGCGCCGTCCGCGGTGCCGCCCGCCGCCGCGCCGTCCGCCGTGTGGGTCGTGCTCATCGTGCTCCCGCCTCCGTCAGCCGTGCCGTTCCGCCGGGGCCGTCCGTGCCGTCCGCGCCGTCCGGGTCCTCCTCCGCGCCGCCCCCGTGGGCGATCTCCAGGAAGGCCTCCTCCAGGGACGCCGAGCGGGCGTCCAGCCCCTCCAGCGCCACCTCCTCCCGCCGCGCCCACAGCAGCAGTTCGGTCAGCGCCTCCTGCATCCGCTCGGTGCGCACCTCCACGTGCCGCCCGTGGACGGCCGCGGGCACCGACAGCGGGAGCCGGGCCGGAGCCACTCCCTCGGGGAGCGTGAAGCGGATCCGGGACGGGCGTGCGGCGGTGACCTCGGCGGGGGTGCCGGAGACGACGACCCGGCCCGCCCGCATGATCGCGAGCCGGTCGGCCAACTCCTCGGCCTCCTCCAGGTAGTGGGTGGTCAGCAGCACCGTCGTGCCGCCCGCGCGCAGTTCGCGCACCAGCCGCCAGGTCTCCCGCCGCCCCTCGGCGTCCAGGCCGGTGGTCGGCTCGTCCAGGAAGAGCACCTCGGGGCGCCCGAGCAGCGCCATGGCCAGGTCCAGCCGCCGCCGCTCGCCGCCGGAGAGCTGCTTGACGCGCACGTCCGCGCGCCGGGCCAGTCCGACCGTCTCCAGGGTCTCCGCGACGCCGCCGTGCGCCCTGCTGGTGCAGTCGATCCACATGCGGGCGGTCTCGGCGACGGTCAGGTCGGACGGGAAGCCGCCCTCCTGGAGCATCACGCCGATCCGGGGCCGCACCAGGGCCCGTTCGCGGTAGGGGTCGCGCCCGAAGACGCGCACCCGGCCGCCGCTGGGCTCGGCCAACCCCTCCAGCAACTCGACGGTGGAGGTCTTGCCGGCCCCGTTCGTGCCCAGCAGCGCGAAGACCTCGCCGCGCGCCACGGAGAACGTGACGCCCCTCACGGCCTCGAAACCGCCGCTTCCCCTGGCCGGGCCGTAGCGCCGCCGCAGCCCGCTCACCTCGATGACCTGCTCCCCGATGTCCATGGACCCAGCATGGTGCCGGGCGGAGCGGCGGAGCAGTGCGGGCTGTCACGAGCGTGTGTGACAAATGTCAGAACCCCCCCGCCGCCCGCGGACAGGCGGGGGAACGCACGACGAAGGCCCCGGTCCCACAGGACCGGGGCCTTTCCCGAGCGGACGACGAGGCTCGAACTCGCGACCTCAACCTTGGCAAGGTTGCGCTCTACCAACTGAGCTACGTCCGCGTGCAACCTTCCGGCTTCCACCGGTCGGCGCGCCTTCACTCTACCCGATCCCGGAGGACCGGTGGAGCGAGTGGAGCGGGTGACAGGAATCGCACACTGCGCCTCCCTCTTGGAAAGAGGGCGCTCTACTACTGAGCTACACCCGCGCGACCACCCGGGTTCCGGCCGTTTCCGGCCGCCCCCGGCGGTGTGCTCCAGACTCTAGCCGATCACCCGGGGTCGCTGGCAAGTCGGGACCGCGGCGGGCCCAACGGTGCCCTCACTGGGCCTCGTTGAAGGCCTCGTAGACCTTCTTCGGGATGCGCCCGCGCGGCGGCACCTCGAAGCCGTGGGACCTGGCCCACGCCCGCACCGCGGAGGGGTCCGGCGCGACGGAGGTCCGCTCGAACGTCTTCCCCGAGCGGGCCCGCTTGCGGCCGGCCTGCACGTAGGGGGCGAGGCTCGTGCGGAGTTTCTCCGCGTTCTCACTGCTGAGGTCGATCTCGTACGACTTGCCGTCGAGGCCGAAGGCGACCGTCTCCGATGCTTCCCCGCCGTCGATGTCGTCGGAGAGTGTGACCACCACGCGTTGTGCCACGGATGTCGGTCCTTTCGGGAGGATCGCGGTCGGGAACACCGCGGAAACGTCATCTGACGAGCCGTTGTCCGATGTTCCGGGCGATCGGTTTCAATGCCTTTTCCTTTGTACAGCGGCAGGCATTGTTCGGCGAGGCACCAGAATTCTCACCCATGCGTCGTGCCGCGGACCGGACTTTACTTTTTTCTCTCCGATTCCCGCATCACTTCTCCGGATTTTTCTCGGCTCCGATACCTGAACGTGACCGGGGCCACTCATATCTACGCGAGTAGAATTTTTCGCCCGGTAGGCTGAAGCCGCAGCCTCCAGCACCAACACCCACCGGGAGTACCTGTGGCTCGCGTCGTAGTCGACGTCATGCTCAAGCCGGAGATCCTCGATCCCCAGGGCCAGGCGGTTCAGCGTGCGCTGCCCCGGCTGGGCTACGAGGGCATCTCCGAGGTCCGCCAGGGCAAGCGCTTCGAACTCGAGGTGGAGGGGCCGGTCGACGCCGCCGCCCTCGCCCGCGTTCACGAACTCGCCGGGAAGTTCCTGGCCAACACCGTGATCGAGGACTTCACCGTCCGCGTCGAGGCGGCCGAGGGCGCCGAAGGGGTGACCACCGCATGACGACCCGGATCGGAGTCGTCACCTTCCCCGGCTCCCTGGACGACGTCGACGCCCGGCGCGCGATCGGTCTGGCCGGCGGCGAACCGGTGGCGCTGTGGCACCGCGACAGGGACCTGAAGCAGGTGGACGCCGTGGTCCTGCCCGGCGGCTTCTCCTACGGCGACTACCTGCGCTGCGGGGCCATCGCCCGCTTCTCGCCGGTGATGGAGACGATCGTCGACCAGGCCCGCGCGGGCCTGCCGGTGCTCGGCATCTGCAACGGCTTCCAGGTGCTGTGCGAGTCCCACCTGCTGCCCGGCGCGCTCACCCGCAACGACCACCTGCACTTCGTCTGCCGCGACCAGAGGCTGCGGGTGGAGAACGCCGGCACCGCCTGGACCGGCGACTACGCCGAGGGCCAGGAGATCACCGTCCCGCTGAAGAACGGCGAGGGCGGCTACGTCGCCGACGAGCGCACCCTGGACGAGCTGGAGGCGACCGGCCGGGTCGTCTTCCGCTACCTGGGGCTCAACCCCAACGGCTCCCGCCGCGACATCGCCGGCATCTGCAACGAGGCCGGCAACGTCGTCGGCCTCATGCCGCACCCCGAGCACGCCGTCGAGGCCCTGACCGGGCCCACCACCGACGGCCTGGGATTCTTCACCTCGGTCCTCAAGAAGCTGGTCACCACCTGATGACTCTCGACACCGTCAAGCACGCGAAGGACACCCCGGACGTCGAGCAGCCCTGGGCGGAGCTCGGCCTGAAGCGGGACGAGTACGACCGGATCCGCGAGATCCTGGGCCGCCGTCCGACGGGGGCGGAGCTGGCCATGTACTCGGTGATGTGGTCCGAGCACTGCTCCTACAAGTCCAGCAAGGTGCACCTGCGGCAGTTCGGGGAGAAGGCGCCGGCCTCCGACGCGCTGCTGGTGGGGATCGGCGAGAACGCCGGGGTGGTGGACGTCGGCCAGGGGTACGCGGTCACCTTCAAGGTGGAGTCGCACAACCACCCGTCCTACATCGAGCCCTACCAGGGCGCGGCCACCGGCATCGGGGGCATCGTCCGCGACATCCTCGCCATGGGCGCCCGCCCGGTCGCCGTCATGGACCCGCTGCGCTTCGGCGCCGCCGACCACCCCGACACCCGCCGCGTGCTGCCCGGCGTCGTCGCCGGCATCGGCGGCTACGGCAACTGCCTGGGCCTGCCCAACATCGGCGGCGAGGTCGTCTTCGACCCCTGCTACCAGGGCAACCCGCTGGTCAACGCCTTGTGCGTGGGCGTGATGCGGCACGAGGACATCCATCTGGCCAAGGCGTCGGGCACCGGCAACAAGGTCATCCTCTACGGCGCCCGCACCGGTGGCGACGGCATCGGCGGAGTGTCGGTGCTGGCCTCGGAGACCTTCGACGAGACCGGTCCGGCCAAGCGTCCGGCCGTCCAGGTCGGCGACCCCTTCCAGGAGAAGCTCCTCATCGAGTGCACCCTGGAGGTCTTCGCCGAGGACCTGGTCGTCGGCATCCAGGACCTGGGCGGGGCCGGCCTGTCGTGCGCCACCTCGGAGCTGGCCAGCGCCGGCTCCGGTGGCATGCGCGTGGAGCTGGACACCGTCCCGCTGCGCGACGCCTCGCTCTCGCCCGAGGAGATCCTCATGAGCGAGTCGCAGGAGCGCATGTGCGCCATCGTCGAGCCGGACAAGGTCGACCGCTTCCTCGCCATCTGCGAGAAGTGGGACGTCATCGCCACCGTCATCGGCGAGGTCACCGACGGCGACCGGCTGGAGATCTACTGGCACGGCGAGCAGATCGTGGACGTGCCCCCGCGCACCGTCGCCCACGAGGGCCCGGTCTACCACCGCCCCTACGCCCGCCCCGCGTGGCAGGACGCCCTCCAGGCCGACGACGCCGGCGCCCTGCCCCGCCCCAAGGACGGTGCGGAGCTGCGCGAGCAGGTCCTGCGCCTGGTCGGCTCCCCCAACCAGGCGTCCAAGAAGTGGATCACCGACCAGTACGACCGGTACGTGCTGGGCAACACCGTCCTGGCCCAGCCCGAGGACTCCGGCATGATCCGCATCGACGAGGAGACCGGCCTGGGCGTCGCGGTCGCCACCGACGGCAACGGCCGCTACGCCAAGCTCGACCCCTACACCGGCGCCCAGCTCGCCCTGGCCGAGGCCTACCGCAACGTCGCCGCCACCGGCGCCAAGCCGCTGGCCGTCACCGACTGCCTCAACTTCGGCTCGCCGGAGGACCCCGGGGCGATGTGGCAGTTCGCCGAGGCCTGCCGCGGCCTGGCCGACGCCTGCCAGACCCTGGGCACCCCGGTGACCGGCGGCAACGTCTCCCTCTACAACCAGACCGGCGACACCGCCATCCACCCCACCCCGGTGGTCGGCGTGCTCGGCGTCATCGACGACGTCACCCGCCGCACCCCGATGGCGTTCTCCGAAGAGGGCCAGCTGATCTACCTCCTGGGCGAGACCCGGGAGGAGCTGGGCGGCTCGGCCTGGTCCCAGGTGATCCACGACCACCTGGGCGGCCTGCCGCCGGCGGTGGACCTGGAACGGGAGCGGCTGCTCGCCCAGATCCTCGTCTCCGCCTCCCGCGACGGCATGATCGACGCCGCCCACGACCTCAGCGACGGCGGACTGATCCAGGCCCTGACCGAGTCCTGCCTCAAGGGCGGCCACGGCGCCCGCCTGGTCGTCCCCGACGACCTCGACCCGTTCGTGTTCCTGTTCTCCGAGTCGGCCGGCCGCGCGATCGTCGCGGTCCCCCGCAGCGAGGAACTGCGCTTCACCGACATGTGCGGCGTCCGCGGCCTGCCCGCCGCCCGCATCGGCGTGGTCGACGGCGACACCATCGACGTCCAGGGGCAGTTCACCATCCCCCTGGCCGAGCTGCGCGAGGCCCACGAGGCGGTCCTCCCGGCCCTCTTCGGCTGACGGCCGGCTCTCCCACCGCGCCCCGGCGTCCCCTCCGGACCCCGGGGCGCGGTGCCGTCGTACGGCGCTGGTAGGTTCACCGCCGGACGGGTGCCGGGCCGTCACGGGACCGGGGGGGCGAAGCGATGGATCGGGAACGGCGGCAGAGGGCGTTCAACCGGCTGACGTGCACCGTGGCCGTCTTCGCCATCGGGTTCGGCGGCTGGACGCTGTGGGAGTGGTGGGACCGCCGGCACACCGTGGACGCGGCCTGCGCGGGCCTGGTCCCGGCGGGCGAGGTGCTGGCCCTGTCCGGCGGGGGCGGGGAGGTGGCGGCCGACGAGGAGATCCGGCCGGCCGACCCGCTGCCCCAGCGGTGCTCCTTCCGCAGCGAGGAGGCCGCCGAGAAGGCGGGCCGGAAGGGGAAGCGGCTGTTCTTCAGCGCCCAGGTGGCCACCGAGCCCACCGGTGCGCGGTCCGAACCGGCCGACGACAGCTTCCAGGACGCGCTGAACCCCTCCAACCCGTACGTCGCCATCCCGGTCGTCCACCAGCCGATCGGCGGCGGCGTCCCCGGGTACGCCGGCGACAGCGGCGTCGTCGTCCGGCTGCCCTGCCCCGGCGTCGAGCACCGGGGCGAGGAGATCCTCGGGATACGGGCCTCGGCCGTCCTGCAGACGGGAGCCTTCCGGGAGAACGGCCAGCTCACCCAGGCCGACCGCGACCGGCTGGCGGACATCGCGGTCGCCACCGCCAACAACCTCGGCGAGGAGATCGGCTGCCCGGACCGCCTCCCCGAGCCGCCGGACGGCATACCGGCGCTGAACACCGAGCCGATCGACCCGGACGACGCGGAGGGCACCTGCGCCTGGTACGGCGAGGCCGGCCTGCACACCGGGCCGGCCGGCTCCTCCGGCTGGCTGCCGGACCGGGTGCTGGAGAGCCGCGCCGACGAGCTGGTGTGGCGGGAGCGCTGCCTGCTGAACGTCAGCGGCGAGGCCAGGAGCGCGGCGCGCAAGCGGCACCTGGAGGACCCCGCCTACCGGCGGTTCCACGAGTCCGACGGGGGGCGGCGCAGCTGGTGGCTCAGTGCCGAGAGCTTCTTCGGGGACGCCGCCGACCACGTCTCCACCGACCCCGTCGACGACGAGCGGGCGGCCATACCGGGCCGGGGCGGGTTCGACGACGGCGCGAACGCCTGGTGGGCCACCTCCGTGTGCGACGGGCAGCCCGCCGTCCACGTCCTCACCGCCGCCTACCCGTACGCCGAGGCCGTCGGCCGCCACCTGGAGCCGGTCTTCCGCGCCTACGTCGAGGACGTCGCCGAGCGGCGCGGCTGCACGGACGCCGTCCTGCCCTCGAAGGAGGACTACCGGGAGGGGAGGTGATCCCCGCGGCCGCCCGACCGGCGGGTAACCTCCTGCTGCGGTCACGCGGCGTTCTACTCTGACGCCATGCCTCCGGTGAAGCGCAAGCCCAGGACGTACGACCCGGCCGTGGTGCGGGCCGGGCTCATCGGCCAGGTGGAGTCCGTACGCAACGCCGTGCACGGGCTCACCCCCGAGCAGACCGCCCGGCCCTCCGGACTGCCCGGCTGGGACGTGCACCACCTGGTCGTCCACATCGCCGGCCAGATCGAGGCGCTGCCCCGGCTGCTGGCCGAGCCCCCGCCCCGCGCCGGCGTCCCGGAGGTGGACCTGAGCACCTGGGCGGTCTCCACCGCCGGGGCCGCCCACGAGCTGGACGAGGCGACCCGGAAGCACGCCCAGGCGTACGACAGCGCCGCGCGGGCCGTGGACGAGGCCGTCGAGCAGCTGGAGCCGGTGCTGGAGGAGGCCGTCCGCCCCGACGTGCTGCTGCCGCACGGCTTCGGCGCCATGCGCGCCCTGGACTTCACGGTGACCCGCCTGGTGGAGCTGGTCGTCCACAGCGACGACCTCACCCGCGCCACCGGCGTGCGCGTCCCGCCGAACCGGCAGGCCCTGGCGGCCACCGTGCGGCTGCTGGCCGACGTCCTGGCCGCCCAGGCGCCCGGCGGCGCGGTGGAGGTGCGGATCCCGCCCTTCGCGGTCGTCCAGTGCGTGGCGGGGCCCCGGCACACCCGCGGCACCCCGCCCAACGTCGTGGAGACCGATCCGCTCACCTGGATCCGCCTCGCCACCGGCCGCACGAGCTGGGCGCAGGAGCTGGATGCGGCGCATCTCACAGCGAGCGGCGAACGCGCGGATCTGCGCGAACACCTCCCCGTACTGGGCTGACGCCCCAGGTGGGGGAGCCAGACCGGCGCCGGTCCGGCCCGATCCCGGGTTCTGAGCACCGGGCGACCTGTCCTAGACTCGAAGGCGTGCCACGTGGTGACGGACGACTCAACCACGACCTGCTCCCCGGAGAGAAGGGCCCCCAGGACGCCTGCGGCGTCTTCGGTGTCTGGGCTCCGGGCGAAGAGGTCGCCAAGCTCACCTATTTCGGGCTGTACGCGCTGCAGCACCGAGGACAGGAGTCCGCGGGCATCGCGGTGAGCAACGGCTCGCAGATCCTCGTCTTCAAGGACATGGGCCTGGTCTCCCAGGTCTTCGACGAGTCCTCCCTGGGCTCCCTCAAGGGCCACATCGCGGTCGGCCACGCGCGCTACTCGACGACCGGCGCCTCGGTGTGGGAGAACGCGCAGCCCACCTTCCGGGCCACCGCCCGGGGCTCGATCGCGCTGGGCCACAACGGCAACCTGGTCAACACCGTCGAGCTGGCCGAGATGGTCGCGGCCCTGCCCAGCACGGGCGGCCGGGCCACCCAGGTGGCCGCCACCAACGACACCGACCTGGTCACCGCCCTGCTGGCGGGCCAGGCGGACGACGAGGGCCGGCCGCTCCCCGTCGAGCAGGCGGCCGCCCGGATCCTGCCGAGGGTCAAGGGCGCCTTCAGCCTGGTCTTCATGGACGAGCACACCCTCTACGCCGCCCGCGACCCGCAGGGCATACGCCCGCTGGTGCTGGGCCGCCTGGAGCGCGGCTGGGTGGTGGCCTCCGAGACCGCGGCCCTCGACATCGTCGGTGCCTCCTTCATCCGGGAGATCGAGCCCGGTGAGATGGTCGCCGTCGACGAGGACGGGCTGCGCTCCCAGCGGTTCGCGGAAGCGAAGCCGAAGGGCTGCGTCTTCGAGTACGTCTACCTCGCCCGCCCCGACACCGACATCGCCGGCCGCAACGTCTACCTCTCCCGCGTGGAGATGGGCCGCCGCCTGGCCGCCGAGGCCCCGGCCGAGGCCGACCTGGTCATAGCGACCCCGGAGTCCGGCACCCCCGCCGCGGTCGGCTACGCCGAGGCCAGCGGCATCCCGTACGGCAGCGGGCTGGTGAAGAACTCCTACGTGGGCCGGACGTTCATCCAGCCCTCGCAGACCATCCGCCAGCTCGGCATCCGCCTCAAGCTGAACCCGCTCAAGGAGGTCATCCGCGGCAAGCGCCTGGTGGTCGTGGACGACTCGATCGTCCGCGGCAACACCCAGCGCGCCCTGGTGCGGATGCTGCGCGAGGCGGGCGCGGCCGAGGTGCACGTGCGGATCAGCTCTCCGCCCATCAAGTGGCCGTGCTTCTTCGGCATCGACTTCGCCACCCGGGCCGAGCTGATCGCCAACGGGCTGTCGGTGGACGAGATCGGCACCTCGCTGGGGGCGGACTCCCTGGCGTACATCTCGCTGGAGGGGATGGTCGAGGCCACCACCATCGCCAAGCCGAACCTGTGCCGGGCCTGCTTCGACGGGGAGTACCCGATGGAGCTGCCCGACCCGGAGCTGCTGGGCAAGCACCTGCTGGAGACCGAGACGGCCCAGACCTCCAGCGCCGACCCCGACGGCGTGCGGACCCTGATCGGCGGCGCCGGCGCGGCCGACGCGCTGCGCCGGCCCTGAGGGCCGCCGGAGAACCGAGGGGCCCGGACCCGGAAGCCCGAAGAGAGCCCGCACGGAGCCGCCGAGCCAGCCGAGCCGCCGCACACAGCCGCGAGAACGCGGCGCACCGCCCCGCCGGCCCGCCGACGCGCCGGCGGCCCGTGACAAGCCGACCGGCCACGTGAGCCCCGTCCCTCCCAGAGGAAGACCCATGACCTCCACCAATCCCGTCCCGTCCGGCCCGGGCGCCAGCTACGCAGCGGCCGGAGTGGACATCGAGGCGGGCGACCGCGCCGTCGAGCTGATGAAGGAGTGGGTGAAGAAGGCCCGGCGCCCCGAGAGCATCGGCTCGCTGGGCGGTTTCGCCGGCCTCTTCGACGCCTCCGCGCTCAAGCGCTACGAGCGCCCGCTGCTGGCCTCGGCCACCGACGGCGTGGGCACCAAGGTCGCCGTGGCGCAGAAGATGGACGTCCACGACACGATCGGCCACGACCTGGTGGCGATGGTCGTGGACGACCTGGTCGTCTGCGGCGCCGAGCCGCTGTTCATGACCGACTACATCTGCGTGGGCAAGGTCGTCCCCGAGCGGGTCTCGGCGATCGTCAAGGGCATCGCCGAGGGCTGTGTGCTGGCCGGCTGCGCGCTGGTCGGCGGGGAGACGGCCGAGCACCCGGGGCTGCTGGGCCCGGACGAGTACGACGTGGCGGGCGCGGGCACCGGTGTCGTCGAGGCCGACGCGGTCCTGGGCGCGGACCGCGTCCGCGCGGGCGACGTGGTGGTGGCGATGGCCTCCTCCGGTCTGCACTCCAACGGCTACTCGCTGGTGCGGCACGTCCTGCTGGAGCGGGCGGGCTGGCCGCTGGAGCGGCACGTGGCGGAGTTCGGGCGCACGCTGGGCGAGGAGCTGCTGGAGCCCACCAGGATCTACTCGCTGGACTGCCTGGCCCTGGCCCGCCGGACCGAGGTGCACGCCTTCTCGCACATCACCGGCGGCGGGCTGGCCGGCAACCTCGCCCGGGTGGTGCCCGACGGGCTGCACGCCACCGTGGACCGCTCCACCTGGAGCCCGGGCGCGGTCTTCCGCACCACCGGCGAGCTCGGCCGGGTGGAGCGGGCCGAGCTGGAGAGGACGCTGAACATGGGCGTGGGCATGGTCGCCGTCGTCCCGCCGGAGTCGGTCGACGCGGCGCTGGCCCTGCTGGGCGAGCGCGGCGTGGACGCCTGGGTGGCGGGCGAGGTCACCGAGCGCGGCGACCGCACCGAGGCGGTGGCCCTCACCGGGGACTACGCACTCTGAGACCGGGGAGGCCGGCGGCCGGGACCGGGGAGCACCAGAACCCGGTCCGGCTGTCGGCCGGACCGGGTGGTGGTCGGTATGGCTGTGAAACCTGTGTGCTCAGCGGACGACGGCGTCAGGCGCGGCGTCGGTTCGACGGCGAGGAGGACCCGCGGGAGTCGACCGAGTGGTCGTCGCCCTCCGCGTCCTCGTCGTCGTCGTTGTACAGATCCGCGTACCGTGCGTACGGGTCGTCCAGCTCATCGTCCTCGAACCGCTCGCCGTTCGGCGGCTGACTCGACGTCGATGCGCCCAGCTCCTCAGCCAGGCGTGCAAGATCAGTCCCACCGCTGTTGTACTTCAGCTGGCGGGCGACCTTTGTCTGCTTGGCCTTGGCCCGGCCGCGCCCCATGGCTCGACCCCCTCAACGACGGGACCCAACGGCCCCAGAGTCTTGACACGCGTTCACGATGCGGAGCGGACCCCCGATGCGACCGAGAGACCGTCCGTGGAGCTTCAACGGTACCTGCTTCCGTGGTCCTACGGTACGCCGCCCGCCGACACGGCCGGTGCCCGCACTCCCCGGCGACCATTTCTTCGCTGGTCAGTGGCGATTTTACCTTCTGTCCGCCCGGTCACCCGCCCAGGGGTGGTGAGGGATGTCTCCCCTGCCGTCCGTCACCGAGCGCGACCGGGCGGGGAGCCGGCCCGCCGCTCCCCGCCCGGTCGCACCCGGGTGCTCAGGCCGTGGCGGCGGACCGCCGCGCGTCGGCCATCCGCTGCTCGGCGATGCGGTCCGCGGCCACCGCCGGCGGGACCCCGTCCGAGGCGGCGCGCTCGAAGATCGCCAGCGTGGTGTCGTAGATCTTCTCGGCCTTTGCCTTCGCGCGTGCGAAGTCGAAGCCGTGCAGCTCGTCCGCCACCTGGATCACGCCGCCGGAGTTCACCACGTAGTCGGGGGCATACAGGACGCCCCGCTCGGCGAGGTCCTTCTCGACGCCGGGGTGGGCCAGCTGGTTGTTGGCCGCGCCGCAGACGACCTTCGCGGTCAGGGCGGGGACGGTCTCGTCGTCGAGCGCGCCGCCCAGGGCGCAGGGCGCGTAGACGTCGAGGCCCGCGGTGCGGATCAGCGCGTCGGCGTCGGCGACGGCGGTCACCTCCGGGTGCGCGGCGCGCACCTGCTCCACGGCCTCGGCCCGCACGTCCGTGACCAGGACCTCGGCGCCCTCCGCCAGGAGGTGCTCCACCAGGTGGCGGCCCACCTTGCCGACGCCCGCGATGCCCACCGTGCGGCCGCGCAGCGAGGGGTCGCCCCACAGGTACGCCGCGCTGGCGCGCATGCCCTGGTAGACGCCGAAGGAGGTGAGGACCGAGGAGTCGCCGGCGCCGCCGTTCTCGGGTGAGCGGCCGGTCACCCAGCGGCAGGTGCGCGCCACCACGTCCATGTCCCGGACGTAGGTGCCGACGTCGCACGCGGTGACGTAGCGGCCGCCGAGGGAGGCGACGAAGCGCCCGTAGGCCTCCAGCAGGGCCTCGCTCTTGAGCTGCTCGGGGTCGCCGATGATCACGGCCTTGCCGCCGCCGTGCTCCAGTCCGGCGAGGGCGTTCTTGTACGACATGCCGCGTGCGAGGTTGAGCGCGTCCCGCACGGCGGCCTCCTCCGGGTCCTTCTCGGAGGCGTACGCGTGGAACCGCGTGCCGCCCAGGGCCGGGCCCAGGGCGGTGGAGTGGACGGCGATGACGGCCTTCAGGCCGGTGGCGCGGTCCTGGCAGAGGACGACCTGCTCGTGGCCGCCCTGCTCGGAGTGGAAGAGGGTGTGCAGGATCCCGCTTCCACCGCTGCTGCCTGCGCTGCTGCTGTGCCCGTCGACGCTGACGGCGGGACGTACGTCAGTCACGGTGGTGACTCCTGTATGTCGCGGAAGGGTGCCCTCCTGCCATCCTCCCGCTTGTGGCGGGCGAACGGCGGGGCGGGCCGGTTGGCACGAGGGTACGGCCTGGCGGCCCCCGGGAGTACCGTCCTGCAGTTGCGGTGCCACGATCGAGGTACTGAACTGCCGTTGTCCGTCCCCTGGCCAGAGCCGCTCCGGGAGGAAGATCCCTTGGCCCCCACCACGCCCGCGGCCGTCCCGTACGCCTCCTACCTGCGGGTCTACGAGCCGCTGGCCGCCTTCCCCGAACCGGAGCGCTCGTACTGGGCCCGCTACGCGCGCCGCGACCGCCTGCCCGGTGCCCAGGAGGAGCTGCGCCGCTCCCTGGCCGACCTGGTGCCGGTGCCGCCGGTGGTGGTGCCGGTGCGCGAGAGCGCGGACGCCTTCGTGGCGGAGGTGGACGGGGTGCCGTGCGTCTGCCCGTGGCGGACCCGGCTGCGCGGCTGGCAGGCGCTGGCCGGGCTCGGGGACGAGCTGCCGGCGCCCGTCCTGGACGCCGCGGTGCCTCCCGTGGTGCGGCGCGAGGCGCTCGCGGACTACGAGCGCTGGCGGGAGCGGAACCCGGACGCCCGGCCGTGGATCCGCACGGCCACCTGGCACGTCCCGGTCCGGTGGTTCGTGCTCTTCGCGGACGAGGAGCGCGAGTACGGCAAGGGGTCGGGCGGCGGCGCCGGCAGCGGTGCGGAGGAGTCGCCGGTGCTGCGCTACCGCACCCCCATGGTGCAGGCGCGGCGGCGGGTGGCCCGCGGACTGCGCGTGCTGCGCGAGGAGTTGGAGGACAGTCCGCTGGTCGACGGACTGGTGGACGTGGGGCGCTGGCTGGAGGAGTTCCACCCGCGTTCGCTGGTGGAACTGGACTACGGGGGATTGGTGTATACCCTTTCCGAGGACCGGCTCGCCGCCGACCACTCCGCGGCCGACGTGGCCGAGGGCCTGGCGGCCCTGCGCGAGGGCGACGGCGAGCGCGCGAGCACCGTGTACGAGCGGCTGACCGAGCGCTGGCGGACGGTACGGCTGCGAGGGCTGGCCAGTTGAGCCGGCGGCGGGCGGGGACGTGCGACGGATCACCGTGATCCGCTCGTTCCGGACGATGGGCGCAAGCGTGACGGACGGCACTTACCCGGGTCTTGCCCCCAAGGGCATCTCTCGTGTCAAAATAGGACAAGGAGCCTGGAAGGGGCTTCTTCCGTCCAACTAAGGCCGGATCCATCGGTATTGCGCTTCTTCCCAGGGGGTAGGGAAGGTCTGCTCACGTTGTAACCGATCGTCACGAGGGTGTGACCGTCCGTTATGACACGGTCCATCGGCTTCCGTCGAGGTTGGACACCTGAGAGGGCAATTCCGTCGGTTTGGCCGACGTGGCTGGACAGATGGTGTAGTTGTAGTGCCGAGGACAAGCCGTTCGTCCTATAACCGACTCGACCCGCGGCCGCCATTTCGGGCAACGTGGGTCAAGGTGCAGAATTTAGAGGAAAGAACCGTGATGGTTCGGTTCTCCCGAGGAGGCCGCTCATGACCGCTCGCACCCCTGATGCCGAGCCGCTGCTGACCCCGGCTGAGGTCGCCACCATGTTCCGTGTGGACCCCAAGACGGTCACGCGCTGGGCAAAGGCGGGCAAGCTCACGTCCATCCGCACGCTCGGCGGGCACCGTCGCTACCGCGAGGCGGAGGTACGCGCTCTGCTGGCGGGTATCCCGCAGCAGCGCAGCGAGGGCTGAACAACCCCCAGGAAAAGGGCATAGAGGGACCCCCATCCCCTCCGTCGCCCGACTCGGCACCACTTGTCAGGCCGGTGTCCCCCACACGGCCTGAACGTTGATCGCGCTGGGCTCCGCCGGGCCCGGCGCGATCTCTGTTTCCCCTCCCGGCATCCGGTGCGAGCGCCGTGGGCCCCGGGCCCGGAACCAATGGTTCCGGGCCCGGG
>NZ_JBHUFU010000019.1:0-93942 GCF_042681365.1 Streptomyces desertarenae
CATCGAGGATGGTGTCGCTGATCTGGTCGGCGATCTTGTCGGGGTGACCCTCGGTCACGGACTCCGAAGTGAACAGGTGATTCACCATTTCCTGCTTTCTCCCAGGCTCCGTGGATGAACGGTCCATTTCGGCCCGCATTATCCGCATGGCGAGCGCATCGGCATCCTCATTGGTTTTCCGGCATTCAATCCGCGGCCTCGCGGGATCCGCAAGCCGACTTGGTCAAATGGCCTGGTGGACGGAGAAGAGCACGTTCGGATACTTCCGGTTCCGGTCACTGCCGGCCCAAGGGCCGACTCGGCCCAGTAGGCACCTCCGTGCAAAGGGATGTGACGCCGGTCCGTCATTGCGCATTCCAGGAGAAGCCCGGACCGGTTATCCGGCCCAACAATGTGTGCGTGAAGAACGAAACGGTAGCGGCCGACGGGTCCCGGGCCGCCGTGCTGGAGGCGGACCCGTCGGTGTCCCACTGGTACGCGGCCCTCCACGTCGCCGGCCCCCTCGACCCGGCCTCCCTGCGCACCGCCTGGCGCACGGCGGTCTCGCGGGTGCTCGGTGCCGGTGCCGGGGCCGGCACCACCGTGCACTTCACCGACCGGACCGCACCGCCGCTCCCCGCCCCCGGTGGTCCGGTCGTCTGCCTCCACGCGGTCCGGTTGGCCGCCGAGGAGCACGGGCTGCTGCCGGCCGCCCGCCGGGACGCGGTGGACGGGGGCGACTTCGCCCGTCTGCTGGACGCCCTGGCCGCCGGGTACGGAGCGGCCGCCGGGACGCCCCCGGACACCGACCCCCTCCGGTCCGCCGCCCCCGGGAACGCCGTGCGCTTCGACTGGGGTGCGGGGATCCGCCGCCGTGCCGCCGCGCTGGCCGCCGTGCACGGCACCGTCCCCGCGGCCGTCGTCCTGGCCGCGTTCCGGGCGCTGCTGCACCGCCACCGCGGCGACCACGGGGACATCTCCTTCCGCGAGCTGCTGGACCAGTGGCCGCTCCCGCCGTCCGCGGCCGGGCTCGCGCTGCGGTCGGTCACGGCGTACGGCGCGGAGGAGACGCCGGGCGGCCTGCACCTCGAACTGGATGGGCACCCCTCCTCCGTGGGCGGTGCACTGCGGTACGGGGTGCCCCACGACGCGCGCTCCGCGGAGTGCCTGCTGGAGCAGGCGCACGTCCTGCTGGACGCGGCCCTGGACGATCCGTGCCTGACGATCGGCCGGCTGCCGCTGGAGACGCCCGACCGGCTCCTCGCCGCCCTGCGGGACGCGGACCGGCTGCTCCCGCCCGGGAGCGGTCCGCGTCCCGTGCACCTCCTGGTCGGCGGCGACGCCGGCGACGACGCCCCCGCCGTCGAGTGGGACGGCCGGGCGGTCGGCTACGGGGCGCTGCGCGACCGGGCCGACCGGATCGCACGGCACCTCCTCTCCCGCGGCGCGCGTGACGGCGCCACCGTCGCCGTACGGATGCCCCCGGGGGACCTGCGTGTCGCCGTGCTGATCGCGGTGATGGCCTCCGGCGCGCGGCTGCTGTGGCTCGGCACCGGGGCGGCGGGGGAGCGGAACAGGGCGATGCTCCGCGAGCTGCGGCCCGTCTGCATGGTCCTCGACGGCGACGGGGACGGCGACGAACTGGCCGGGTGGTACGTCCGCGAGCTGGGCGGCCGGCTGCTGGACGCGGCCCGCGCGCGGCGGACGGCGGCCCCGGCGGACGCCCCCGCGCCCGCCGCCGCCCGGCCGGACCGCCACGCTTACGTGGCCTTCACCTCGGGATCGACCGGAAGACCCAAGGGGATCCCCCAGACGCACGCCGCGCTGGCCCAGTTCGCGCAGTGGCTGGGGCGGCAGTTCGCCATGGGCCCCGGGGCGCGGGTGGCGCAGTGGGTGGCCCCGGAACACGATCCGGCGCTGTGCGAGGTCTTCGCCACCCTGGTCGCGGGCGGCACCCTGTGCCCCGTGCCGGACCGGGTGCGGGCCAACCCCGACCGGCTCGTCCCGTGGCTGGCGCAGCAGCGGATCACCCACATCCAGACCGTGCCCAGCTTCGCCCGGGACCTGCTCACAGCCGTCGCCGACGGTGCGGAGCGGCCCGGCTCCCTGCGCCACGTCCTGCTGATGGGCGAGGCGCTGCGGGGCGACCTGGTGAACGACCTGCGGGACGCGTTCCCCGGGGTGCGGGTGGCCAACCTGTACGGCCCCACCGAGACGATCGCCGCCACCTGGCACGAGGCCGAGGGCACGGAACGGGGCACCGTGCCGATCGGCAGGCCCATACCCGGCCGGCAGGTCCTGGTGCTCGACGGCGACGACCGCCCCTGCCCGGCCGGCGTGACGGGGGAGATCGTGATCCACTCGCCCTACGTCACCGACGGGTACCTGGGCACCGCGGACCGCTCCGCCTTCCGGCCCGTGGAGGCCCTGCCCGGCACGGAGCCCGGCGCGAGGGCGGACGCCGGCTGGTACCGCACCGGCGACCTGGCCCGCAGGCGGTGGGACGGCGCCCTGGAGTTCCGCGGACGCAAGGACTTCCAGGTCAAGGTCTTCGGCAACCGGGTGGAGCTGACCGAGATCGAGGCGGCGCTGGCCTCCCACCCCTCCGTGCACGAGTGCGCGGTGGTGCCCCAGGCCAACGAGTCCGGTCTGGTCACCCGGTTGACGGTGTACGTCGTGCCGCACCGCGGCGCAGACGGCACCGGGCGGGCCGCCGCCCGCGAGTGGCGGGCCCATCTGCGTCGGCACTTCGGCCCCCTGACCCTGCCCGCGACGTTCCGCGAAGTGCCGGATCGCCTTCCCCGCAACGCGGCGGGGAAGATCGACCGCTCCCGCCTGCCCGGCGCCGCCCGTCCGGACTGACCGGACCGGCAGCCGACGACCATCGACAGCACCAGACCTTCATGGAGTTGAGGACATTGACCGCAGTGGAGACCAACGCCCTTCCGGTGGACTTCGACGGGGAGAGCCTGACCATCGAGTCCGTGCGCCAGGTGGCCGAGGAGGGCGTGCAGGTGCGCGTCAGCCCGGAGGCCGCCGCGAAGGTCCGCAGGAACCGCGAACTCTTCGAGGGCATAGCCGAGCAGAACATCCCGATCTACGGGGTGACCACGGGCTACGGCGAGATGATCTACATGCAGGTCGACAAGTCCAAGGAGACCGAGCTGCAGACCAACCTCGTGCGCAGCCACAGTGCGGGCGTGGGGCCGATGTTCGCCGAGGACGAGGCGCGCGCCGTCGTCGCCGCCCGGCTCAACACGCTCGCCAAGGGCCACTCCGCCGTGCGCCCGGAGATCATCGAGCGGCTGGCCCTCTACCTCAACCTCGGCATCACCCCGGCCATCCCGGAGATCGGCTCCCTGGGCGCCAGCGGCGACCTGGCACCCCTCTCCCACGTCGCGAGCACGCTGATCGGCGAGGGGTACGTCCTGCGCGACGGCAGGCGCGTCGAGACCCGCAGGATCCTCGACGAACTGGGCATCGAACCGCTCCGGCTCCGCTTCAAGGAGGGGCTGGCGCTGATCAACGGCACGTCCGCGATGACCGGAGTCGGGTCGCTGGTGGTGGGCCGCGCGCTCGCCCAGGTGCGCCAGGCCGAGATCGTCACGGCGCTGCTCATCGAGACGCTGCGCGGCTCGACCAGCCCGTTCCTGCCCGAAGGGCACGACATCGCCCGCCCCCACGAGGGGCAGATCGACACGGCCGCCAACATGCGCACCCTGACGGCGGGCAGCGGCCTGATGGTCGACCACGCCGACCTGCGGCGCGAGCTCCAGGCGAGCAAGGACCGGGACAAGGAGGTGCAGCGCTCCGACATCTACCTCCAGAAGGCCTACTCGCTGCGTGCCATCCCCCAGATCGTCGGTGCGGTCCGCGACACCCTGTACCACGCGGTGAGGAAGCTGGAGATCGAACTCAACTCCGCCAACGACAACCCGCTGTTCTTCGAGGGCCGGGAGATCTTCCACGGCGCGAACTTCCACGGGCAGCCGATCGCGTTCGCCATGGACTTCGTGACGATCGCCCTCACCCAGCTGGGGGTCCTGGCCGAGCGGCAGATCAACCGAGTCCTGAACCGCCACCTGAGCTACGGCCTGCCGGAGTTCCTCGTCGCCGGCGACCCCGGCCTGCACAGCGGCTTCGCCGGCGCGCAGTACCCGGCGACCGCCCTGGTGGCCGAGAACCGCACCATCGGCCCGGCCAGCACCCAGAGCGTCCCGTCCAACGGCGACAACCAGGACGTGGTCAGCATGGGGCTGATCGCCACCCGCAACGCCCGGCGCGTGCTGGACAACAACAACAAGATCCTCGCCGTCGAGTTCCTCGCCGCCGCGCAGGCCGTCGACATCAGCGGTCGCCGCGAGGGCCTCAGCCCCGCCGCGAAGGCCGCCTACGACACCGTCCGCTCGCTGGTCCCGACGCTGGGGGCGGACCGGTACATGGCGGACGACATCGAGCTCATCGCCGCGGCGCTGTCCCGGGGCGAGTTCCTGGAGGCCGTCGTCCGCAACACCGGCGCCGAACTGCGCTGAGCCGCACGGTCCCGCACGGCGAGGGCCGGCCCACCCCGCGAACGGTGCTGCGGGGCGGGCCGGCCCTCGCCGTGCGGCCGGGGCGCCACGTGAGAAGCCCGCCGGACCGGCCCCGGGGACTCCCCGGGGCCGGTCCGGCGGGCGGTGCGGGTCAGGTCACGCGGTCGGCTCGGCCGCCGCCGCCAGGACCGCCTTGGTGAACGTCTCCAGGTCGGGGTCGTCGAACAGGACGTCGACGTCGACCCAGACGCCGAGTTCCTGCTCGATGCGCCCGACCAGCCGGACGGCGGATATGGACTGGCCGCCCAGCTCGAAGAAGGTGGCGCCCGGCGTGTCCGAGGCCCCCAGGACCGCCGTCCACATCTCCCGCACCTTCTCCTCCACCACCGAGGAGGAGCGGGTCTCCAGCGGGGCGTCCGGGGCCGCCACCAGCTCCCGCAGCAGCCCGATGAAGTCGTCGAGCTGCCGCCTCATCGTCTCCTCGCGGTAGCGGTTGGTGTTGAAGCCCAGGCTGCCGACCATCTCCCCGGAGGGGTCGATGTGCAGGGACCACAGGATCCCGTCGGGGACGTCGGAGCCGTCCGACTGCGACAGCAGCCGCTTCCACGCCTTGGTGTAGCGGATGCCCCCGGCCTCCCGGTCGGCGGTGTCGAACGGGGCGTGCACCGCCTGGAAGGCGGTGATCTGGTGGTCGTCGGTCGCCGCGGCCGCCATGAGTCCGGGCGCCTCGCGCATCAGCTCCGAGAACGGGATCTCGTGGGTGTACGCCTCGGCGCAGGTGGTGCGCACGCGCCGGATCACCTCGCGGAACGTTCCGCAGCCGGCGATGTCGGTGCGCAGCGGAAGAAAGTTGATGAACGACCCGACGGTGTCCTGGAACCGCTCCTGGCCGCGGCCGGAGGAGAACGTCGGGATCGTGATGTCGGTGGCGCCGGTCTGCCGGTGCAGGAACACCTTGTAGGCGGCCAGCAGCGTCATGAAGGCCGAGCCGCGCGACTCCCTGGCGAGGGCCGGCACCGCCTCCGCCAGGTCGGCGTCCAGGGCGAACCGCAGCCAGGCGGTGGTCTTGGGCAGGTTCGCGGAGCGGGGCTCGTCCGTGGGGAGCGCCAGGATCGCGGCGCCGCTCAACTTCCGGCGCCAGTAGGCGCGCCGGCGCTCGGCGCCCGGAGAGAGCGACGCCTCGCGCTCCCACTGGGCGTACTCCCGGTACTGGCTCGCCTCGGGCAGGTCGGGCGAGGTGCCGTCGCGCCGGGCCGCGTAGCAGGCGGCGAGGTCGCGCATGATGACGTGCATGGCCCAGGCGTCGGCCGCCGTGTGGTGGGCGATCAGCGCGAGGACGGCGTCGCGGTCGTCGAACCGCCCGAGCACCGCGCGCAGCAGGGGGAGCCGGCGGATGCTCAGCCTCCCGTCCTCGACGTCGTTGAGCAGCTCGTCGGCGCGGCGGTCGCGGTCCTCCGGAGCGGTGTCCGTCAGGTCGCGGACGTCGAGCCGGGGAGAGGTGGGCGGGAGGATCCGCTGCGCGTGGGAGTCGCCGTTCCGGACGATCTCCGTACGCAGCGCCTCGTGGCGCTCCACCACGTCGTCCAGGGCAGCCTGCAGGGTGGCGGTGTCCAGCTCGCCCTCGATGCGCCAGGCCCCGACGATGTGGTACTTGGGCCCGAACGGCCCCTCCTCCCTGCCGTTGTCGAACATGCAGAGGAATTCCTGGTGGAACGAGAGGGGCAGGAGCGCTCCGGCCGGGTCTGTCGATTCCCGGGTGGTGTCGGTGACGGTCATGGTCGACCCTCCGTATGGTCGTGTCGGTGGTGCTTCACTTGACGCCCGCGGCGACGGCCCCGGCCGGCCGGTCGGCGGGCCGGTCGGCCGGATCCCCGGCGCTCCCCTCCCCGGCGCCCTCGGCCGGGGGATCCTGCAGCCTCCGGGCCATCGCCAGGGCCGGCCAGACCAGCAGGACCGCCGCCATCACACCGCCGATGAACCACCCGGACGCCCCCCTGGCCCCCAGATAGGTCGCCAGCCACGGCGCGACACCGCCGAGGACGGCGGTGGCAGTGGAGTGCGGCAGCCCGATGCCGAGGGCCCGCACCTGCGGCGGGAAGACCGAGGCGAGCACCTTGGGCATGACGGTGGTGGTGCAGCCCAGGTACAGCACGCCGCACCCGTAGGTGAGGTACAGGCTGGCGAACTCGCCGGTCACGCCGAGGTAGGCGTACGAGCCGACCGCGGCGAAACCGATGCTGGAGACGACGAGGAACCTCATGGCCCCGACGCGGTCGGCGAGCAGCCCGAGGGGCACCTGGAGGGCGATCACCGTGCCGGTGGCGCAGACCACGACCCAGAACATCACTCCGGGCTCGGCGAGGCGGTGCCCCATGGAGGGCACCACGGTCGACCAGGTGCCGCTGACGGTGGTCATCCCGGCGACCAGCAGCACCGTTACCGCCACCCGGGAGCGGTGGACTCCCAGCACCCGGCGCAGCGAACCGCGGGCGGCCCGGGTGCGCACCTCGCGCTCGAAGACCTCCGTCTCGGTCATCCGGTGCCGGGCGACCAGCAGGAAGACGCCGAGGGCGGCGCCGACGAGGAACGGTATCCGCCAGCCCCACGCCGTCATCGCCTCCGGTCCGAGCCAGGCGTTCAGCCCGCCGCCCAGCAGCGAGGCCGCGAACGCACCGGCGGCGGCCGTCAGCGAGAAGAGACTGCCGTACAGGCCCTTGCGGTGCTCCGGTGCCAGCTCCATGAGGTAGGTGGCGGCGGCGGGCCACTCGCCACCGGAGGACAACCCCTGGGCGAGCCGGGCCAGCAGCAGGATCAGGGGCGCGGCCAGCCCGATCTGCTCGTAGGTGGGGGCGATTCCGATGAGCGCCGAGCCGGTCGCCATCAGGGCGATCGACCACATCAGCGCCGGCTTGCGGCCGCGGCGGTCGGCGAGCCTGCCGAACAGGACACCGCCCAGGGGCCTGCACAGCATGCCGGTGCCGAACACCGCGAACGCCCCGAGCAGGGAGGTGACCGGGTTCGACGACGGAAAGAACTGCGCGGCGAAAAGCTGCGCGAAGAGCCCGTAGGCGAGCCAGTCGAAATACTCGACGAAATTGCCCACCACGGTGACGGTCACGGCACGGCGGTGCGCTCGCAGGGGTACGGCGTCGCGGACGGCGGCTGGCAAGGGGAACTCCGGATGAAGGGCCTGTCTGGGCTCCTGCATCGTGGCACCCGGCGCACGGACGGTGCTTCTTCCAGTGTGCGCTGTTCCCCCGCCAAGGCGCCCGCGGCCTCGGGGGCGGTTCCCCGCGGGGCGGAGAGCAATCCGGAAGATGCGCGATCCGGACGGCCGCTGCGACGGTCGGGTCTGCCCGGCGGCGACCGGAGCGGAAAGAAACCCCGAAGTCATTCCGGCCGTTAGCCCCGGCCGATCCTACGCTCAGGAGGAAAAGGGTGCTCACCACCGAAGTGCCGGCGCGGGAGGAACTCGTCCGTCGTGCGACGGACCTCGTACCGCTCCTTTCGTCCAAGGCCGCCTGGTCCGAGGAGAACCGCAGGCTCCACGACGACGTGATCGAGGCGCTGGCCGACGCCGGGATCTTCAGGCTCCGCGCCCCCCGGCGCTTCGGCGGGTTCGAGGCGGACACGCGCACCCTGGTCGACGTGTCCGCAGCGCTGGCCCGGGCCGACGGCGCCGCCGCCTGGACCGCGTCGGTCTACTGGATTCCGACCTGGATGGCGTGCCTCTTCCCCGAGGGGGTCCAAGAGGAGGTCTTCTCTACGGAGAACGTCCGCATCTGCGGCACCCTGAGCCCCACCGCCCGCGCCACGCCGGTGGACGGCGGCATCACGGTGAGCGGCAAGTGGGGCTTCATCAGCGGCGCCCTGCACAGCCACTGGCAGGTCGTCGTGGCCGTGCAGATCGGCCCGGACGGACAGCCCGCGCCGGTCATGGCGCTGGTACCGATGTCCGACCTCCAGACCATCGACGACTGGCACACGTCGGGGCTGAGGGGCACCGGCAGCATCAGCACCGTCGCGCAGGACGTCTTCGTGCCGGCGGAGCGCGTCCTTCCCCTCGGAGCGGTGCTCCAGGGGCAGCACGCCTCGCCCGCCAACGCCGACTCGCCCGTCTACCGGGCGCCGCTGCTGCCCGTGGCGTCGGCCTCGTCCGTGGGAACGGCGCTCGGACTGGCCAGGGCGGCGAAGGAGGAGTTCCTCGAGCGCCTGCCTGGTCGCAAGATCACCTACACCGCCTACGAGCACCAGGCGGAGGCGCCGCTCACCCACCACCAGGTGGCCGAGGCGAGCCTCAAGATCGACCAGGCCGGTTTCCACGCCCACCGGCTGGCCGACCAGGTCGACACCAAGGGCGCCGAGAACTCCCCCTGGACGCTGGAGGAGCGCGTCCGGGCCCGCGCGGACATGGGGGCGGTGTGCCGGCTGGCCAAGGAGGCCGTGGACATCCTCGCCGACGCCAGCGGCGGCTCCTCCATCTACAACAACGTGGCCATCCAGCGCATCGCCCGCGACGTCCAGGCCGTCAACCTGCACGCCCTGATGCACCCGGACACCAACAACGAGCTGTACGGCCGTGTGCTGTGCGGACTCGAGCCCAACACCCTCTACATCTGACCACCGCAAATCCGACGCCGACCACACGGGAAGAGGCCACATGACCACGAACACCGCCACCGCCACCGCGCCGGCCGAGGTGGCCGACCTCCCCCAGCGGATCATCGCGGCCTGGGCCGCCCACGACGCCGAGGCGTTCGGGGCCGCCTTCACCGAGGACGGGACCATGATCCTGCCCGGTGTCCACCAGAAGGGCAGGGACGCCATCACCGCCTTCATGGCGACCGCTTTCGCGGGCCCCTACAAGGGCACCCGGGTCACCGGCCGACCGGTCGACGTCCGGCTGCTCGGCGACGAGACCGCGATCATGATCACCGAGGGCGGCGTGCTCGCCCCGGGCGAGACCGAGGTGAGCTCGGAGCGCGCGGTCCGCGCCTCCTGGCTGGCGGTCAAGCGGAACGGCGAGTGGCTGCTCGCCGCGTACCAGAACAGCCCCCGCTGAACCGGTCCCGCCGACCCGGCTTCCCAGCACGACACGTACCGGCCGCGGCCTCTGCCGCGGCCGGTACGTGCTCCGGCCGGCCCGGCCCGGCGGCCCCGATTCGCACGGGTGTACTGCGCAATCCAGGAGATGCGAACCGGAATCGCGAACAACATCATGGGAGGGTCGCCGCACACGGTTGCCGATCCGGCATGGACGCACAGCACGGCGACAGGCCGTCAGCACCCCGTCCGTCTACGGGACCCGAGAGAGAAGCAGGTATGGCAGACATTCAGCAGCAAGTCCAGGATGCGATCGACGAGCTCGTCGCTTCCGGAGCGGAGCGGGGCCTCCAGGTCGCCATCTACCACAACGGCAGGCTCGTCGTCGACGCCGTGGCCGGTGCCGCTGACCCCGAGTCGGGCCGTGCGGTCACCTCGGACACCCCCTTCTACAGCACCTCGACCGGCAAGGGCGTCACGTCCACCGTCGTGCACGTCCTCGCGGAGCGGGGCGTCCTCGACTACGACGCCCCGATCGCCGACCTGTGGCCGGAGTTCGGCGCCCACGGCAAGGAGTCCGTGACCCTGCGCCACGTCCTCACGCACGCCGCCGGCGTCCCCGGGATGCCCGCCGACACCACGCCCGAGGACCTGGCGGACTGGAAGAAGTCGGTCGACGCGATCGCCGCGGCCGAGCCGTGGTGGGAGCCGGGCACCAAGTTCGGCTACCACGCGCAGTCCTTCGGCTACATCGTCGGCGAGGTCGTGCGCCGGGCGACCGGCAAGCCGATCTCCGAGGTCCTGCGCGAGGTCGTCGGCGAGCCGCTGGGCGTCGCCGACGAGCTGTTCTTCGGCGTGCCGGAGGCCGAGCTGGGCCGTGTGGCCCGCGTGGAGGACGCCCCCGCCCCGGAGGGCGCCGAGGAGGGCGAGGGGGCTCCGGAGATGACCCCGGAGATGTTCGCCGAGATCCCGTTCTTCAAGGTCGTCAACGGCTACACCGCCGCCCCGATGGCCGCGCTCCCGGACGCTCAGTTCGGCAACCGCACCGACGTGCTCACCTCCGACATCCCGGCCGGCGCCACCCTCACGGCGCGTGCCGTCGCCCGCATGTACGCCGCGCTGATCGGAGAGGTGGACGGTGTCCGGCTGATCTCCGAGGACCGGCTGAAGGAGGCGTGCTCCGAGGCCGTCAGCGGCACGGACGAGATCCTCGGCTGCCCGATCTCCCGCGCCCTGGGCTACGACGTCGGCCTGCCCTCCCCGAACGCCCCGCAGGCGCCGACGGTCTTCGGCACCGCCGGCAGCGAGGGCAGCGCCGCGTACGCGGACAGGGCCACCGGCATCGTCGTCGCCGTGACCAAGAACCGCTTCACCCCCGGCGACTACTCGGTCGTCGAGCGGATCGGCGAGATCGCCTCCAAGGCCCTCGGCTGACCCGCACCTTCCCGGCCCGGCCCCCGGCTCTCCCCACGGAGGGCCGGGGGCCGCGGCGTCGCGGCGGTCAGCCGTCCGGCAGGCTCCGGTGGGCGCCGCGCAGCTCCTCGAAGGAGGCGAGGTCCGGCACCGTCCAGCCGTCCAGGTCGTACTCGGCCAAGCACTTCTCGGCGAACCTCTTGAAGGAGTCCAGTCGGCCGTCGGCCGTCTGCGAGAGCAGCAGCTCCAGCCTGGTGTTCTCGTGGTTGCCGGAGTAGTTGCGCTCGTACAGCTCGTGGCGGCCGCCGAATTCGGTGCCGACCGCGTCCCACAGCAGTTTCATGACCTTGACCCGCTCGGCGGCCGAGGTGCCGTCGCTGCCGCGGAGGTACTTCTCCAGGTACGGGCCGGTCTCCGGGTTCCTGAAGTCCTCGGTGCCGGAGTTCACGTACATCAGCCCGCTCGCGACGTCCTGCTGGACGATCTCCAGCACGCGCGGGTAGCCGAGCTGCATGAACCACCGGTAGGCCATGCCGGCCTGGGGGTTGGGCAGCAGAGCGCCGTCCTTCCAGGGCACCGGGTTGCGGGCCGCCGCGTCCGACAGCGACCAGAACAGGTTGCGCCAGGCCAGGACCTCGCCGAGGCGGGTCTGGACCCCCCGGAAGCCGCTCGCCCCCGTGATGTCCAGCGCCTTGGCGAGCAGTCCGGCGATGAAGTCCAGCTTGACGGCGAGACGGGTGCAGCCGTGGAAGGTGGCCCGCTCGATCATCCCGGAACGGGCGGACAGCGTCTGGACCTTGCCCAGGTTCCCGTAGACGAAGACGTTCTCCCAGGGGACGAGCACCTCGTCCATCACGAGGATGGAGTCGTTCTCGTCCAGCCGCGAGGACAGCGGGTGGTCGAAGGGGCTCCCGGTGGCCGCGGCCGCGGCCGAGTAGGACGGCCTGCAGATGACCTTCAGGCCCGGCGCGTCCATCGGGACCGTCGCCACCAGGGCGAACCGGCGGTCCCTGACCGGCAGCCCGGAGTGCGCGATGAAGGAGTAGTGGGTCAGGGCGGACCCGGTGGCGACCACCTTGGCACCGCTGACGACCAGCCCCGCGTCCGTCTCCTTCTCCACGTGGACGAACACGTCCGCCACCTGGTCCGCGGGCAGTTTCCGGTCGACGGGCGGGTGCAGGAAGGCGTGGTTCCAGTACAGCACCTTCTCCTGCGCTTCCCGGTACCAGCGCCGCGCGTTGTCGGCGAAGGGCTCGAAGAAGTCGGCGTTCACGCCCAGGGTGCCGAGGAAGGACGCCTTGTAGTCGGGGCTGCGTCCCATCCAACCGTAGGTCGCCCGCGCCCAGGCCGCGATGGCCTGCTGGTCGGCCACGAGGTCGTCCACGCTGCGGGGCGCGGTGAAGAAGCGGTGGGTGAGGCCGCCGCCCGAGTCGGTGGGAGCGGTGAGCACGTCGCGCTGCTCCGGGTCGTGCAGGCTGTCGTACAGCCGTGCGGTCATCCGGGCGGGGTTGTGGAAGGCCGGGTGCGCGGTGACGTCCTTGACCCGCTCCCCGTGGAGGTAGACCTCGCGGCCGTCCCGCAGGCTCTCCACGTACTCGTCACCGGTCAGCGGCCGGGTCGGCCGGGTCCGTCCGTGCGGTGTGCTCGGCTCCGGGCGGTGGGACACGACGACTCCCCTCGTCTGGGTTCTCGGTGCGGTCGGCGCCCGGACGGGTCCGAACGCGAACGCCGGTGACCGGGCGCGTCCCGGTCACCGGCGTCCCGGCGGGCAGGGCCCGGCGGCTCAGGCGGCCGGCCGGAGGGCGGGGTACTCCCGGTAGTAGTCGAATTCGACGGCCTGGCCGTCGAGGGCGATGCGCAGCTCGGCGAGAGCCGTGTTCAGGGCCGCCGTCACGGCCGGCACCGCGCAGCCCTCCGACAGCTGCCGCAGGGCGGTGTAACACTCCAGGAGCCGGCGCTCCTGGTCAGCCGTGAGCCGTGAGGTGTCGTTCGTCATGGAGTCGTGCCGCCTTCCAGGTGTCGAATCGGGGCAGGCTGCCGGGTTCGGCGAGCTCAACCAGGGGACGTATGCCGATCTCGCGCTTGAACTCGGTGGTGACGCGCTCGCACAGGGTGGACACGTCACCGCCCGGGACGTTCTTCGGCTCGATCCGGACCACGATCGTGTCGAGCCCGCGGACGGTCCTGATGGACGACTGGAACTCGCTGACCTCGTCGAAACCGCGGACCACGTCCTCGATCATCACGGGCGTGACGGACACGCCCCGGACCTTGCGCATGTCGTCGACGCGGCGCAGGATCCCGCCGTCGTACCAGTCCCAGGTGCGGCCGCACCCGCACTCGTGCCACGGCCGCCTCACGACGATGTCCTCGGTCCAGTGCCGGAACAGCTGAATGCCCTCCCGGCCCAGCCCGGTGGTGACGCGGACGCCCTCCTCGCCGTAGCCCACCGGCTGCTTGGTCTCGGGGTGCAGGACCTCCTCGAAGGCGGCGGGCTCGTTGATGTGGCAGGCGTTGCGCTTGGCGGGGCACTCGAACATGAAGACCCCGCCGAACTCGGTGGTGCCGGCGGCGTTGAAGACCCGCGCCCCGAAGGCGTTCTCGATGGTGCGCGTCGTGAAGTCCGAGCGCGGCTCGGCTCCCGCCAGGATGATCCGGACGTTGGCGTCCTTCGCCAGGTCGACGCCCATCTCGCGCGCCGTCTCCATCAGCCGCATCGCGTAGCTCGGAGTCAGGCCGAGCACCTCGATCCGGTAGTCGACGAGCAGCCGCACCCGGGCCCGCGAGTCGAGGCCGCCGGAGGGGAAGACGGTGCAGCCCATCCGCTCCAGGGCGTAGTGCATCCCCCAGAAGCCCATGAAGAGGCCGTAGCCGAAGGCCACCATGCCCTTGTGGTGGGGCCGCACCCCCATGGCGTGCAGGGCCGTGCAGAACGTGTCGACCGACCACGTCCAGTCGCGCACCGTGTCGAAGGTGCGCACCGGCGGGTTGCCGCTGGTGCCGCTGGTCTGGTGGTGCCGCACGCCCACGGAGGGGTCGAGCGAGGGGATCGTCCCGTAGGGAGGAACCTCCTGCTGGGACGCGAGCAGGTCCGCCTTGTACAGCAGCGGCACCCGTGCGGTGTAGTCGTCCATCGACGTGATGTCCCCGGGCAGCCGTTCCCTCCAGAAGGGCGACGAGGCCCGGGCACGGTCCAGAGCGCGCCGCAGCTTCCGCCACTTCCAGGCGTCCAGCTCGTGGCGCGGCATCGTCTCCGCCTTGCTGTTCCAGTACTGCACTGCCCCTCCGTGAACCGTTGCAGGCCGACGCCGTTCTCCGAACGAGCATCACGTTCGGAGGGCGGCGGTGCATCTCCTCTCGTGCTGTACGCCGGCGGGGTCACCCCGCGTGCGCGGTGTCCGCCCGCGGGGTGCCCGTCTGCGGGGCGTCCCCGCCGGCGGCCGGCTCGTGTCCGTGGCCCTCGCCGGACGGCCGGACGCTCCGGAGCCTGAGCACGATCAGCACGGCGAGACCCAGGGAGAGCGCGGCACTGACCGCGGCGACCGAGTGGAGACCCGAGGCGAAGGCGGCGCGTGCCGACTCCAGCAGCTCGTCGGCCGTCCCGGGGGGTAACCCGGCCGAGGCCGCGGACACCGCCCCGGCGATGCTCTCGCGGGCGGCCTCGGCCGACGCCGCATCGACGCCGTCGGGGACGGTCACGCGCGCGGTGTAGACCGAGGCGCCCAGGCTGCCCAGACCGGCGATGCCCAACGCGACGCCGAACTCCCCGCCGGTCGACGACAGCGCCGACGCGGCGCCGGCCTTCTCCGGCGGTGCGGCCTCCAGGACCACGTTGGTGGTCAGCGGCCCGACGGGACTGGTGCCGAAGTAGATGAGGCAGGTCGCGGTCAGCAGCAGGGCGATGCCACCGGCTCCGCTGGTGCCGGTCAGCAGGAACTGGCCGACCGCCGCGAGCGCCAGCCCCGCCGCCAGGACGTGGGCCGGGCGGAGGCGCCGGGTGAGGACCGTGGTCAGATTGACGCCGATGACCATGGTGGTGGCGGGGATCAGCAGCCACAGCCCGGCCTCCAGCGGCGAGAGCCCGGCGACCGTCTGGAGGTAGAGCGCGACCATGAGGCCCGTCGCCCCCATGATGGTGGCGTTGAGCAGGCCGACCAGCAGCCCGGCCCGCAGGGTCGGGTCGCCGAACAACCGGAGGTCGAGCATGGGGTCGGCCAGCTTCCGCTGGCGCAGCACGAAGGCCGTCCCGACGGCCGCGCCCGCCGCCAGCGCGGCCAGGGGCAGCGGCTGCCAGCCGTCCCTGGCCAGCTCCTTGAGGCCGTAGACCAGCGGCAGCACCGTGGCCAGGGAGAGCGTGACGCTGACCGCGTCCAGCCGGCCGGCAGCGGGGTCGCGGGACTCGGGCAGCAGCTTCGGCCCGGTCAGCAGGACCAGCAGCATCACCGGCACCGCCAGCAGGAACACCGAACCCCACCAGAACGCTCCCAGCAGGACGCCGCCGACCGCGGGTCCCAGCGCGACACCGACCATCAGGGAGGTGGCCCACGCCGAGACGGCGGCCGCCCGCTGCCGGGAGTCCTTGAACATGTCGCTGATCAGGGCCAGCGTCGAGGGCATCACCGTCGCTCCGGCCAGGCCGAGCACGGCGCGTGCGAGGATCAGCATCTCCGCGCTGGTGGAGAAGGCGGCCAGCGCCGAGGCCGCGGCGAAGGCCGCCGCACCGCCCAGGAGGACCCGGCGGCGCCCCGCCCGGTCGCCGAGGGTGCCCATGGTGACCAGGAAGCCCGCGATGAGGAACCCGTAGACGTCCGTGATCCACAGCTGCTGGACCGCGCTCGCCTCCAGGTCGGCGCTGAGGTGCGGCAGGGCCAGCACCAGGACGTTCATGTCCAGCATCAGCAGCATGGTGGGCAGGCACAGCACGGCGAGCGCCGTCCATTCCCGCCGTCCGGCGCGCGGCGGCGCCGCCTGGGCCGCCGCGCTCATCGAGCCGCTCCGGCCGGGACCGGTCCGGGCGCGCCCTGCGGGCGGCGGACACGTCCGGCGGACGTCGGGAAGCGGTCGGGCGGCGGAAGCAGATACGTCATCGTGTCGCTCTTTCACCGGGAAGTGGGGGGTGCCGGGCCGGGCGGGGGACACCGGCGCCGGCACCCGGTCGGGGAGAGGGGAGTGCGGGGGCGCGTCAGGTCCCGGCGGGCACCGCCGGCCCGGACAGGGCGGACGCGGGCTTGAGCGGTTCCCACCACGAGCGGTTGCGGCGGTACCACTCCACCGTGGCCGCCAGCCCGTCCTCGAACCGGACGCGGGGCTCGTAGCCGAGCTCCTCCCTGATCTTGGTGATGTCCAGGGAGTAGCGGCGGTCGTGGCCCTGCCGGTCGGGCACGTGGTCCACCACGTCCCAGTCGGCGCCGCAGGCGGCGAGCAGCCGCTCGGTGAGCTGGCGATTGCTCAGCTCGGTGCCCCCGCCGATGTGGTAGACCTCGCCGGGCCGCCCCCCGTTCAGCACCATCTGGATGGCACGGCAGTGGTCCGACACGTGCAGCCAGTCCCGCCGGTTGCCGCCGTCGCCGTAGAGGGGCACGCGCAGCCCGTCCAGGAGGTTGGTGACGAACAGGGGGATGACCTTCTCGGGGAACTGGTAGTGGCCGTAGTTGTTGGTGCACCGGGTGACGACGACGTCCAGGCCCCTGGTGCGGTGCCACGCCAGGGCGAGCAGGTCGGAGCCGGCCTTGGCGGCCGCGTACGGCACGTTGGGCGCCAGCGGGGCGTCCTCGGTCCACGAGCCGCTGTCGATGGACCCGTAGACCTCGTCGGTCGAGACGTGCACGAAGCGCGCCACACGGTGCCGCAGGGCGGCCTCGAGCATGACCTGGGTGCCGAGCACGTTGCTCAGGACGAACTGCGTCGCGGTGTCGATGGAGCGGTCCACGTGCGACTCGGCCGCGAAGTGGACGATGACGTCGTGGCCCGCCACCACGTCGTCCACCAGCCGCGCGTCGCAGGTGTCCCCGGTGACGAACCGGAAGCGGGGATGGGCGGCGACCGGAGCGAGGTTCTCCAGGTTGCCGGAGTACGTCAGTTTGTCCAGGACGGTGACGTGGGCCCCCTCGGAGCCCGGGAGCTCCCCGCGGAGCGCCGACCGGACGAACTCGGACCCGATGAAGCCGGCGCCGCCGGTGACCAGGATTCTCACGCGCCAGTCTCCTTCGTGTCGGACCCCGTGCCGGCCCCGGCGCGCCCCGCGCCGCGGTGCCGCCGGGTCAGTTCCTCGATGACCGGGACGATGTCGACCGGGCTCGGGGTGGCGAGCCACTCCTCCCGGATGCGTTCCGCGCCCTCCCGGAACGACGGGTCCTCCAGGACCTTCACGATCCGGTCGCGGATCTCCTCCACCGACTGCTTCTGGTGGTCGAGGCGGACGCCCCCGCCGCGCTCGGTCACGAACCGCGCGGTGCCGGTGGCCGTCAGCTGCTTCTGGCAGGGGAAGTCCCAGACGATGCCGTCCGGGGTGTCCTGGGCGAACAGGCGGCAGGGTTCGTCGGTGTCGCAGACCAGTTGCGGGACCCCGGCGGCGGACGCGGCGGCGAACGTTCCGGTGGAGCCGTGGTGGATCAGGGCCGAGCAGGTCGGCAGCAGCTGGTCGAGCGGGACGTAGTCGATGGTGTGCACGTTGGGGGGCACGGGACCGGCCCCCTCCAGCTGGTTCTCGTTCAGGGTGGCGATCACCTCGATGTCGAGGTCGGCGACCGCTTCCAGCAGTTTGGCGGTGCGCCCCCAGTCCCCCTTCATGAAGGCCCGGGCCGAGACCCCGAGGGACAGGCCCACACGCGGCCTGCCGGGCTTCTCGTGCAGCCACCGGGGCATGACGCTCGCGCCGGTGTAGGGCACGTACCGGACGGGGACGTCCACCGCGTCGGTGGGGAGGCTCATGTCGGCGGGGAAGGGGTTGACCGTCCACTGCCCCAGCAGGAGCTCCTCGTCGACCTCGACGCCGTGCCGCCGGGCCAGCGGGCGCAGCGTCCGCTCCAGGGGGTTCTCCGGGGCGCCCGGGCCGGAGCGGCTTCGCCGGGCGAACCTCCGGGTGGCCCAGCCGGTGTAGTCCGGCGACACCAGCACGCGCGCGTGCGCCGCCCCGCTGGCCCGTGCCGCGATCGCGCCGCAGGGGAACCAGAGGTCCCACAGCACCAGGTCCGGCTTCCAGCTCCGGGCGAACGAGACGACCTCGTCGACGTCCTGGCGCGGAGCCGCGGTGTGGTAGTCCCGGATCGCCAGCATGGAGAAATGGTAGAAGACGTCCCATGGCTCGCGTTCGTCCGGGCCGATCCCCAGGTCCGCCACGTAGCGCTCGCACTCCTCCGGCGTGGGCAGGAGGGCGGCGTAGCCGGGGTCCGCCCGGTCGTGCACCGCCAGCGGCGCCGGCTCGCCGCAGACGACCGACTTCAGCCCGGTCTTCGAGACCGCCTCGTGGAACTCGGGGTCGGCCACCCCGGTCGGGTATCCGGGCGGAGCGGCGAAGCACACGTCGTGTCCCGCGCTCTGCAGGGCCCAGGCGTAGGGCACGAGGGGCAGGAAGTGGGCTTTGGCGGGGAACACCGCGAACATGATGCGCATGGAATCTCCTGAACCGCGCGTGGGGACTGCCGTGGACCGGCCCGGTCAGGCCGCGGCCCGGCCCGCGACGCCGTGCTGGGAACCGCCGCGCAGCACGCGCAGCGCGACACTGGGCCGCATGAGGCTCTGCGGGGAGTCCACCAGACCGGCCACCCTGAAGAACGCCCCGGTCAGCTCTCCGTCGTGTGCGGCGGCGCTCTGCAGCCGGGCCATGTAGGCGTTGCCCATGCGCACCTTCAGCGTGCGTGGTCCCTGGACGCCGGGAAAGTTCAGGTCGGCGGTGGCCGCGAGGTCCCATGGCACGTCCAGGATGGACGAGATGCCCCGGAAGAAGGCCAGGCCACCGGGCCGGGCGGAGCCGTGCAGGTGGTCGCGGAGCTCCATCGCCTCCATCGCGGCGACGGTCATGCCCTGCCCGTAGACGGGGTTGAAGGAGCAGACGCCGTCGCCGATGACCAGCAGGCCGTCGGGGAAGCGGCGCAGGTCCTCGTAGCGGCGGCGCACGCTGGCCGGGAACCGGAAGGTCACCGGCTCGTCCAGGGGCTCGGCGTCGCGGATCGCCCGGTAGATCTCCGGAGCCGCCAGGGTCTTGGCGAAGGCCAGGAACCCCTCGTCGTCGGTCGGGGGGTGGTCGCCGAGGATGCCCGTCAGGGAGAGCTGGGAGCTGCCGTCGGCCAGTTTGGGGAAGAACGCGCCCCGGGGGTTCGCCGGAGACGCCACCGGGTTGATCGACAGATCGGTGCCGTAGGGGTCCTCCTTGAGGCGGAAGTGCCTGGTCGTGTAGGCCAGGTCGATCTTCACCCGGTCCTCCCGGGGCCTGGCGTATCCGAGCTCCTCCAGCCAGGCGGGGGTGCGCGAGCCGCGGCCGGTGGCGTCGACGACCAGGTCGGCCTCCACGACCTCCTCGGAGCCGCTGCCGTCCTCGTCCTGCAGGAGCACGCCCGTGACCCGGGTGCGGTCGGACGAGGCGGCCAGTCCCCGGATGACGCACCGCTCCCTGAACTCGACCCGGGACAGGGCCGCCACCCTGCCGCGGACGTGGGCCTCCAGCACGGGGCGGGTGGCCGACACGCTGACCAGCCCGGTGTGGACCGGGCTCAGCCGGCGGCCGTTGAAGTACCAGCGCAGGTTGCCGGAGATGTCCCCCGCGGGGATCCCCGCGGCCGTCAGCTCGTCGTCCAGCCCGGGGAACAGCTCGTTGAGGATCTGCTGCCCGCGGGCCAGCAGTGCGTGGGCGTGCCGTGCGTGCGGCACCCCGCGCCTGGGGCCGGTCACCCCGGTGAGCTGGTCGCGGTCCACCACCAGTACGTGCGCGTAGGTCTCGGCCAGGACGCGGGCAGCGAGCAGCCCCGCCATCCCTGCGCCGAGGACGACCGCGCGGTCTCTGGCGTATGCGCTCATCTGCTGTCCGCCTCCGACTCCGTTGTGTCAGCCCTCCGACAGGGGCCGTTGCATCGTCACGCGGGGCGCGGCCGCGCGGCATCTTCTCCCTTGCTCAGCGTCCGCGCGGACCGCCCGGCCGCGGCGGGAGGACGGGTGAGCACGCCCGAAGATGCCCACCCGCGGCCGGTGGGCGAGCATGTGTGGGCTCAGGCACCGCCCACTCTCGCCGAGGAGGAAGTCTTGGAGCCGGTACGCTCCCCGGACGGCAGGATCGTCCTCGATGTCTGGCTGGCGAACTACCCGTTCCGCACCTACGACGGACGGGACTTCCTGGCCCCGATGCGGCAGTTCGCCGCGCAGTTCGAAAAGGCGCACCCGGAGTACCGCGTCGACATCACGGGGCACGACTTCTGGACGATGCCCCAGAAGGTCGCCGCGGCGGTGGAGTCGGGCGGCACACCGGTCCTCGCCGCCTACTACGCCGGCGACACCCAGGCGGCGCGCGACGCGCGGGCCGCCGACGGCGCACCGCTGTTCACTCCGGTCGGAAAGGCCATCGGCGACCGCACCGAGATCCTCGGGGAACCGGTCGCCGTCCGCGACCTCGTCCCCGCGGTGCGGGACTTCTACACCTACGGCGGCGAGCTGTGCTCCGTGCCGGTGACGGCGACCACGCTGCTGCTCTACGCCAACACCACGCTCCTGGAGGCCGCCGGGATCAGCGCGCTTCCCACGACGTGGGAGGAGCTGCGGAAGGCGTGCGCGGCGGTCGTCCGGGGCCCCGGAGGGGCGCCCCACGGCATCACCTGGGCGAACGACGGCTGGGTGTTCCAGCAGGCGGTCGCCCTGCAGGGCGGTCTGCTGGCCACGCCGGGCAACGGGCGGACCGGCCGTGCCACGTCCGTCGACCTGTCCTCGCCGCACCTGCTGGACTGGGTGCGCTGGTGGGCGGACCTGCACGCCGACGGCCACTACCTGTACACCGGCTCCCCGTCGGACTGGGGCGGCGCGTTCGGCGCCTTCGCACAGCAGCGGGTCGCCTTCGCCCTGGACTCCTCCAAGGCCGCCGAGGACCTGGTCCGGTGCGGCAACCAGGCGGGATTCGACGTCGCGGTGTGCCCGATGCCGGCCGCCGACCGGTCCCCCCGGGCGGGCAACCCGGTCTCCGGGGACTCGCTCTGGCTGGCCGCCGGCCTGGACCGGGCCACGGAGGACGGTGCGCTGGCCTTCACACAGTTCCTGATCAACCCGCGCAACGCCGCCGAGTGGCACCGGGCCCACGGGTTCGTACCGGTCACCGAACCGGCGTTCGCCCTGCTGGAGGAGGAAGGGTGGTTCGCCGGGAGGCCGCACCAGCGGGTGGCCACCGAACAGCTCCGCGCCTCGGACGGGTCGGTGGCGGCGCTGGGACCGCTGGTCGGTGACCTGGCGGGCATCGGCGAGGTCATGACGGGGGCGATGGACGATGTGCTGCTGCGCGGCGCCGATCCCGTGGAGCGTTTCGCCCGGGCGTCGGCGCGGGCGCAGGAGGTGCTGGACGACTGGCTGCGGATGCACGGGGAGCCGGCGGCCGCACCGGCCTGAGCGTGTTCTCCGCGAAGCACCGCGCTGCCGCAGGGCGCGGCGGGGGCGGCCCGGGACCTCCGGGCCGCCCCCGCCACGCGTGCCGGGCGCGGGGACGCTCAGCCGGTCACGACCGGGAGCCGCTCGTGACCGCGCACCAGCCACCGGTCGCGGTACCTGCCCGGCCCCGCCGGGGCGAGACGGGGGAAGCGGCGCAGCACCCGGGGCAGGGCCAGCCGCGCCTCCAGCCGGGCGAGCCCCGCACCCAGGCAGAAGTGCGCCCCGGCGGCGAAGCTCAGCGGCTGGATGGTGCCGCGGTCGGGGTCGAACCGCTCCGGGTGGGGGAAGCGCCGGGGGTCGCGGTTCGCGGCGCCGAGGACCACCACCAGCTTGGTGCCCGCCGGCACCGTGGCACCGGGCAGTCGGACATCCTCGGCGGCCCAGCGGCTGGTGGCCTGGACCGGGGCCTCGTACCGCAGGGCCTCCTCCACGTAGGCGTCGGCGAAGGCCGGGTCCTCGCGCAGTCGCCGGGCGTGCCCGGGGTGCTCGAAGGCCAGGTGGACCGAGTGGCCGAGCAGGTGGGTCGTGGTGTCGAAGCCCGCCGACAGCAGCAGGACCAGATTGGCCACCAGCTCGTTCCCGCCCAGCCGGTCGCCCCCTTCGCCGTGGGCCCGGACCAGCGCGCTGATCAGGTCGTCCTGCGGATCCCCCCGGCGCAGGTCGCACAGGTGCGCGAAGTAGGCCGACAGCCGGTCCATCGCCGAGTCGGCGCGCTCCAGCTCGGAGGGCTTGGTGATGCCCTCCAGGGCGACCGTGACGTCGGCCGCGGCGGCGCGGAACCAGCCGTGGTCGTCTTCGGGCACGCCGAGGAGCTCGCCGATGACGCCTACCGGCAGCCGGTAGGCGAACTCCGTCATGAAGTCCACGGGAGCGCCGCCGGCGCCCAGTTCCGCCATGCGGTCGAGCAGCCGGTCCGCCATGCGCTCGACCGCCGGGGCGAGCGAGGCCACGCGGCGGGGGGTGAAGGCCCCGCTCACCAGCCGCCGCAGGCGGGTGTGGTCGGGCGGATTGCGGTACAGCATGGACTCGGTCCAGCCGCGCAGCGACGACCGCGCCCGCCAGCCCGGATGCAGCAGGTCGAAGCTCTCGGCGTCCTGCACCCGCAGGGCGGGCTCCCGCAGCGCCCGGTCGCACTCCTCGTAGCCGAGGGCGACCATCAGCCCGGGCCTGACGGTCACGAGGTCGCCGTGCGCCCGCAGCGCCTCGTAGTGGGGGTAGGGGTCCAGCCGGCCCCCGGGGGCCAGCAGGGCGGTGAGCTGCTCCCCCGGGTCCGTGACTGCGGCAGTCGTCATCGGTCAGCCCTCTGCGGCGGCCGCTTCCCGGTAACGCCGCAGGTGCTCGCCGGTGAGGGACGAGGCGTGGGCGATCAGATCCCGGGGGGTGCCTGTGAACACGATCTCGCCGCCGTCCTTGCCGCCCTCCGGACCGAGGTCGATGACCCAGTCGGCGCGCTGGACGACGTCGAGGTTGTGCTCGATGACGACCACGGTGTTGCCCCGGTCGACCAAGTCGTCCAGCAGGGCCACCAGGGTGTCCACGTCCGACATGTGCAGGCCGGTGGTGGGTTCGTCCAGGACGTAGACGCTGCCGGTGCGGTGCAGCTGGTCGGCCAGCTTGATCCGCTGGAGCTCACCGCCGGACAGGCTGCTCAGCGGCTGGCCGAGGCTCAGGTAGCCCAGGCCGACGTCCACGAGCGCGCGCAGCTTGGCGTTCAGGGCCTTCTCGTGGAAGAACTCCACGGCCTCCTCGGCCGGCATCTCCAGCACGTCCGCGATGGACTTGTCGCGCAGCCGGTGCTGGAGCACCTCCTCCCGGAAGCGGCGCCCGCCGCAGGACTCGCAGTGCGTGGTGACGGGGTCCATGAAGGCCAGCTCGGTGATGATGACGCCGCGGCCCTGGCACTCCTCGCAGGCACCCGCGGAGTTGAAGCTGAAGAGCCCGGCGGGGGAGCCGCTCGCCTTGGCGAACAGCTTGCGGATCGGGTCCATCAGCCCCAGGTAGGTCACCGGGGTGGAGCGCGAGGACGCGGGGATCGCGGACTGGTCGACGTAGACGGTCTCCGGGTGCGCCTTCGGGAAGACCTCGGCGATCAGGGAGCTCTTGCCCGATCCGGCGACACCGGTGACCACGGTCAGCACCCCGGTCGGGATGTCGACCGAGACGTTCTTGAGGTTGTGCAGGGTCGCCCCCTCGATGCGCAGCGCTCCCTGCGGCTTCCTGGCGGTGTCCTTCAGCGGGGTGACGCTGCGCAGACCGCGCCCGGTGGGGGTGTCGGCCGACCGCAGCCGGTCGACGGTGCCCTCGAAGACCACCTCGCCGCCGTGGACGCCGGCGCCCGGGCCCATGTCGACGACGTGGTCGGCGATCGCGATGACGTCGGGGTCGTGCTCGACGACCAGGACCGTGTTGCCCTTGTCGCGCAGGGCGCGCAGCAGCTCGTTGAGGCGTCCGACGTCACGCGGGTGCAGACCGGTGCTCGGCTCGTCGAAGACGTACGTCAGCCCGGTCAGGGTGTTGCCGAGGTGCCGGATCAGTTTGAGCCGCTGGCCCTCGCCGCCGGACAGGCTCAGGGCGGGCCGGTCGAGGGTGAGGTAGCCCAGGCCGATCGAGACCACCCGCTCCAGCGCCGTGCGGGCGGCGTCGGCGAGCTGCTTGACCTGGGGGTCCTCGATGGCGGCGAGCAGCTCGACCAGATCGGCGATCTCCATGCGGGACCAGTCGGCGATGTTGCGGCCGTCGATGCGCACGGCCAGGGCCTGCGGGCTGAGCCTCGCCCCCTCGCAGGTCTGGCAGACGCCGTTGGTGACGAACCGCTCGACGACCTCGCGCTTGCGCTCGCTCAGGGTGCTCAGGTCCCGCTTGAGGTTGAGCCGGGAGAACCGGTCGACCAGTCCCTCGTAATTGGTCTGGAACGAGGTGTTCTTCGTGGACACCTTGACCTTGCCGCCCGTGCCGTGCAGCAGTTCGTGCAGCTCGTCGTCGGTGTAGTCCTTCAGCGGCTTGTCGGGGTCGAACCGCCCGGAGGCCGCCCAGATCTGCCAGTCGGGGCTGCCCACCTTGTACTCGGGGAAGAGGACCGCGCCCTCGTTCAGGGACTTGGAGCGGTCCAGCATCCGGTCGAGGTCGACCTGGACGCTCTGGCCGAGTCCCTCGCAGCCGGGGCACATCCCCTGGGGGTCGTTGAAGGAGAAGAGCGACACCCGCCCCTCGGAGGGCGTCCCGTAGCGGGCGAACAGGGCCCGGATCATGGGCTGGATGTCGGTCATCGTGCCCACGGTGGAACGGGCGTTGCCGCCGACCGGCTTCTGGTCGACGATGACGGGAGTGGTCAGGTTCTCGATGACGTCGGCCTGCGGGCGCTCGTACTTCGGCAGCTGGTTGCGGATGAACCAGCCGAAGGTGCCGTTCAGCTGCCGCTGGGCCTCCACGGCCACCGTGTCGAAGACGACCGACGACTTGCCGGAACCCGACACGCCCGTGAAGACCGTGATCTTGTTCTTGGGGATGGTCAGGGACACGTCCTTGAGGTTGTGCACCCTGGCACCGGTGATCCGGATGCAGTCGGCGCCGTCGACCGTGGCCGAGGTGTTCTCCGCGTTCTTCACGTTCTCCACTTCCTGTTGGTGTCCGCCCTCACCGAGCGGTCAGTTCGACGATCGAGAGCGCACCTGCGGGGTGCACCGCCCTGACGGCCAGACCGCAGTCGGCCGCCAGGGTGCCGATCTCCCCGACGCCGCGCTCCTTGCCCCCGTAGTAGACGAGCATCCGCAGGTCCATGGCGGTGTGCAGGGGCCTGCCGTCCCGTCCGATCCGCTCGACGACGAAGACCGACCCTCCCCGGCCCGCTGCTTCGGCGCACCGGGCCAGGATGGCCTTCGCCGACGCGTCGTCCCAGTCGTGCAGCACCGAGGAGAGCAGGTAGCCGCCGGCCCCCGCGGGCAGCGGGTCGAAGAAGCTCCCCGGCACCACGTCCGTGCGGTCGGCCAACCCGGCGGCCTCCAGCGACCGGCGCGCGATGGCCGCCGTGTCCGGCAGGTCGACGACCGTGCCCCGCAGCCGTGGATGCTCCGCCAGCAGGGCGATCAGCAGGGAGCCGTCTCCACCGCCGACATCGACCACGTGGCCGAGGGAGCCCCAGTCGAAGCCGCCGACGATGCCCTCCGCCCTGATCCGCAGGTCCGCGCCCATGCGGGCGGCGAAGGACGCGGCCCGCTCCGGGTCGGCTTCCAGGTCCTCCCAGAAGGAGGTGCCGAACTGCTCGGGGAAGCCGGCCCGGCCCGTGCGGACGCTGTGGAGCAGCTGGACGAAGGCGAGTTCGGCCCGCCCGACGGCCCCCTCGATGTCGAGGGCGTCGCGGATGCCGGAGGGATGGCCGTCCCGCAGTGGTTCCCCGAGCGAGGTCAGGGCGTACCGCCCGTCCTCGTCGCGGCTGAGGACCCCCTTGGTGACCAGGTGGTCCAGCAGGCGCTCCAGCGCCCCGGCGTCGGCGCCCACCGCTCCGGCGAGGTCCGCGGCGGTGAGCGGCTGCCGGGCGAGGTGGTCGGCGACGCGCAGGGTGGCGGCCACCCGCACGGCCATCGGGGTGCCCAGGTGCGCCATGCGCCACAGGCGGGCGCCCTGCTCGTCGTGCGCACCGGGCGTCGTGCGCCGCACGTCTGCGCCGGGCACGTGTCTCTCCTTCGGGTGGGGGTCAGTAGCTGCCGGCGGCGATCCGCCGGGATTCCGCGGGGGCCGGGGGCGGTTCCCCGTCGGCGGGGTGGGCCCAGCCGGTGAAACGCCGCTCCCGCTCCCGTTCCTCGTCCCCGACGCCGATCCGGCGGGCGGACCGGCGAAGCAGCGGCGGAGCGATCACCGAGGTGACGACCGCGACGAGGACGATGCAGGTGAAGGCGGCGGTGGTCAGCACGCCGAGCCGGAGCCCGGCCAGGGCGATGACGACCTCGATCATGCCGCGCGCGTTCATCCCCGCGCCCAGGGCCACGCCCTCCCAGTGGCCCAGCCGGCTGGCGCGGGCCCCGAGGTAGGCGCCGGCGAACTTGCCCAGGACGGCCACGGCCAGCACGCCGGCCGCCGTGGCGGCGACGGTGGGGTCGGCGAGCAGGGTCAGGTCCATGTGCAGGCCGATGCCGGCGAGGAACAGCGGCGCGAAGAAGGACATCACCACGGTACGCAGCGGGGCGAGCCGGGAGGGGGCGACGCGGCTGAGGACGGTGGCTCCGGCCACGAAGGCGCCGAACAGCGCCTCCATCCCGATCGCCGCGCTTCCGGCCGCGTAGAGCAGGACGAGGGCGACGGCGATGGTGAGCGTGGAGCCGGCCGCGCGCTCCCCCGACCGCGTCCTGGTCGCGTACCGCGCCAGCGGCCGGCGCAGCAGCAGGGCCGTGGCGAGGAACAGGGCCGCGTACAGCGCGGTGGCCGCCACCTGACCGCCCGCCCCGCCGACCGCGACGGCGGAGACGACCGCCAGCAGGAGCCAGCCGACGGCGTCGTCGAAGAAGGCCGCGGTGATGACGAGCTGGCCGACGTCGCGGTGCAGCAGGTCGAGTTCGGCCAGGGTCTTGGCGATGACGGGAAGGGCCGTGACGCACAGGGCGACGCCCAGGAAGAAGGCGAACAGGTGCCGCCGGCCCGGTTCGGCCAGCAGTTCCCCCGGGACCAGGTAGCCGGCCGCCATGCCGAATCCCAGCGGGACGAGCAGCCCGGCCAGGCTGACGCGCGTCGCCGTCGCGCCGCGGCGGCGCAGGAAGCCCGCGTCGAACTGGGCGCCCGTGACGCCCACCAGCAGCAGCAGGCCGATCTGCGTGACGGCGTCGAGCAGCCGGGTCTGGCCGGGGTCGGAGGGGAAGAGCCATCCGGTCACCGCGGGTGCGGCGTGGCCGAGGACCGTCGGCCCCAGGAGCACGCCGGCGGACAGCTCGCCCACCAGCGCGGGCAGCCCGACGCGCAGCGCCAGCCGCCCCAGCCCGTGGGCGGCCGTGAGCAGGACGCCCACCTGGAGGAGGAGGACCACCAGATCCGTGCCCCCCAGGGGCGACAGGGCCCCTGCGGCGAGCACCGCCGGAACGTCAGGAGTGGTCATACCTCACCCAGCTGAGGCCGTCGGCGGACGCGGCCAGCCCACCGGGTTCCAGCGGCTTCCCCTCGCCCGCTTCCGGGCCGAGCAGGGCCCGGGCCTGGAGGGCGGCGCTCTGCTCCATCAGCCGGCCCACGACGGCCCCGCTGCGCGCGGCGCCGAAGTGCCCGCGCCCACCGGGGCCCGTGGCGGAGACGGCCTGCGCCATTTCCGCGGAGGCGGCGGCGAAGCGCTCCCGGGCCAGGGCGGCGCCGGCGAACTCGTCGGACGCCACTCCGCCGACGAGCTCGACGAAGGACTGGATGTCGGTCTCGGCGGTGTTGGAGACCTTGCGGGCCTGCCAGAAGTAGGAGTCCTCGGAGTGGTTCATGTCGTAGAACCCGACGAGGAACTCGTAGAACCTGCCGTACTCGCTGCGGTAGCGCTTCTCGAACTCGCGGAAGGCGCTGTCCTCGTCGACCGCGCCCTCCAGCACCGCGTTCAGGGAGCGCGCGGCGAGCAGGCCGCTGTAGGTGGCCAGGTGGACACCCGAGGAGAAGACCGGGTCGACGAAGCAGGCGGCGTCGCCGACGAGCACCATGCCCGGGCTCCAGAACGCGGTGTTGCAGTACGACCAGTCCTTGCGCACCCGGAGCCGCCCGTACGGCCCTTCGGTGACGCGGGTGGCGTTCGCCAGCATCTCGCGGATCCGCGGGCAGGCGTCGATGAAGCGCCGCATCGCCTCCTCGGGATCGCCCTGCACCAGCGACGCCGCGTCCCGCTGGACGACCGCCCCGACGCTGGTGAGGGTCGGGCTGAGGGGGATGTACCAGAACCAGCCGTGGTCGAAGGCGACGGTGAAGATGTTGCCCTCGTTGGGTTTGGGAAGCCGTCTGCCGCCTTCGTAGTAGCCGAAGAGCGCCAGGTTGCGGAAGAACTGCGAGTACTCCCGCCGGGCACCCGTGTGGGTGTAGAGCCGGCTGGTGTTGCCGGAGGCGTCGACGACGTAGCGCGCCTCCACCCGGTGCTCGCCGCCCTCGCCGTCGCGGTAGCGGACCCCGCTGATCCGGCCGTCCTCGCGCAGCACGTCGACGACGTGGCTGTTCTCCCGGACCTCGACGCCGTTGTCGCGGGCGTTGTCGAGCAGGATCTGGTCGAACTTCATCCGCTCGACCTGGTAGGCGTGCGCCGTCGGACCGGCCATCCGGCGCGAGACCGCGAAGTCGAAGGTCCACGGCTCGGGGTTGCTGCCCCACCTGAAGGTACCGCCGTGCTTGATCGTGAACGAGGCCCTCCGGAGGGCGTCGGTGACGCCCAGCAGGTGCCCGATGCCGTGCACGGTGGCCGGGAGCAGGGACTCGCCGATCTGGTACCGGGGGAACGTCTCCTTCTCCAGCTGGAGGACGCGGTGGCCGCGTTTGGCCACGAGCGTGGAGACGGTCGAGCCGGCCGGGCCGCCCCCTACCACTATGACGTCGAACCGCCGTTGCGCATTCACCCGAATCTCCTCCGTAGCCGGGGCCGACGACGATGCGGCCCTTGCCGTCCCTGCATCGTGGTCGGTCCCGCGGGGCCCGCGCATCTCCTGGATTGCGCGGGCCCCGCAGCGGCTTCCCGGACCGCCGGCCAACGGGGCAACCTGGGATAACCGCCGTCGGCCGGCGAACCTCTAGGGTGCACGTCAGCAAGGGCGTGAGCGAGGGACCGCCTCGCCGAGAATCCGCGCACTGCCCCGAGGAGCGGAACCCCATGAAGGCACTCGTGCTGGCGGGCGGGTCGGGGACCCGCCTGCGGCCCATCAGCTACACCATGCCGAAGCAGCTCGTACCCGTCGCCAACAGGCCCGTCCTGGAGTACGCGCTGGAGAACGTCCGCGAGCTCGGGGCGACCGACGTCGGGATCATCGTGGGCGACTGGGCCCGGGAGATCGCCGCGGTGGTGGGCGACGGCTCGCGCTTCGGGCTGCGGACCCGCTACATCCGCCAGGAGCGGCCGCTGGGGCTGGCCCACTGCATTCGCCTGGCCAGGTCCTTCCTGGGCGACGACGACTTCGTGCTGTATCTGGGCGACGTCATGCTCCACGGGGACGTCCGGCCGCTGGCCGACGACTTCCTGCGGCGGCGTCCCGCGGCCCAGCTCGTCGTGGCCCGGGCGGCCGACCCGCGCTCGTTCGGCGTCGTGGAGACGGACGCGGACGGCGCGGTGCGCAGGATGGTGGAGAAGCCCGAGGAGCCGAGGAGCGACATGGTCGCCACCGGGGTGTACTTCTTCACCCCGGCCGTGCACGAGGCGGTCGCCGCCATCGGCCCCGGTGCGCGGGGGGAGCTGGAGGTCACCGACGCCGTCCAGTGGCTCGTCGACCGCGGTCTCCCGGTGGGCGTCTGCGAGTTCGGCGGTTACTGGAAGGACACCGGGCGGGCCGAGGACGTCCTGGAGTGCAACAGGCGCCTGCTGCACGGCGTGCGCACGCGGATCGCCGGGGAGGTCGACCCGGACAGCGAACTGGTGGGCCCCGTGGTCGTCGAGCGAGGGGCGCGGGTGGTGCGCTCCCGGGTGGAGGGGCCCGCGGTGATCGGCGCGGGCACGGTGGTCGCGGACAGCCGCGTCGGACCGTACACCTCGATCGGCGAGAACTGCACCCTGCGGGCTTCCGAGGTCTCCGACTCCGTCGTGTTCGCCGCGGCCTCGATCCGGGCCGTGGCCGGATTGCACGGTTCGCTGATCGGCCGGGGAGCCTGCGTGGCCCCGGGTGGCCGGGACGGAGCCCGCCACCGGCTGGTGGTCGGCGACCACGCGCGGGTCGAGATCGCCGCTTAGCACGGCGACCGCTGCCGCCGCGGCCGGGGCGGGCCGCGGCGGCTGTTCGAGGTGGGAAGAGCGCACGGGGAGAGTGGTTCGCGCCGCGGCCGCGTTCCTAGCGTGGCAGCCGTTGAGGCATGCCCCGGTGAGCCGAGCGCCATCCCGGGACGGACGGCTGCTCCACCGGTCACCCACAAGAAGGAGCCCCGATGGATCATTCACCAGGAATGACAGACATGCCGGACATGGGGGGTGCGATGACGTCCGTGTCCACCGTGGACACGCTGGGAGCTGTGCTCCTCGTCCTGTGGGCCGCCGCGATGTGGCTGGCCGTCGCCGTGCTGGCCGTCGCCAACCGGGGGCCGGTGCGCCCCTGGCTCTACCGGACGGCCGTCGGCCTGATCGGGGTGGGGGCGATAGGTCAGCTCGGCCACTTCCAGGAGCACGTGGCGCAGGCCGGCTACTGGGTGGCCCATCCCACGGCACCGGCCTGGATGACGCCCCTGGGGGACAGTCTGGCCCGGGGACTGGGGCAGGTGGACACGGCCAAGCCGTCGCTCGGCATGGAGATCCTGCACCTCCTCGGAAACTTCATCTTCCTCGCCGGACTGGTCGGGATCGTGCAGATCACCCGGCGGACCACCCGGCAGCTGGCGTCGCGCAAGTGGGCCAGGATGGGCGTGTGGATGCAGGGCGTCCACGGCGTCGAGCACGCCGTGCTGACGCTCTCCGTCGCCCTGGGGGCCACTCGCGCCGTCGGCCTCTCCACCTGGTTCGGCACGATCGAGGCCGGCCCGGCGCTGACGACCTACCGGGTCTGGTGGCACTTCGTCGCCAACCTGGTCGGCACGGCCATCCTCGTGCTCTCCCTCTACCACCTGTGGCGGGAGAGGCAGGCGGTCAGGAGCGACTACCTGCCTGAGGACACGGACGGGCCGCCTTCGGCTCCCGGAGCTCCGGCTCCCGGAGCATGTCCCGTCCGGCGGTCCGGGCCCGTGGCGGCCGAAGAAGGGGAGCCCGGGCGCGAGCCCGTGCTGACCGGACGGACCGAGTAGCCGCCCCCGGCCGGCGCCGCGGGCGGCCCGGCACGGTCCGCCCCCGCGGTGCGCGGGGGGCCGTCGCCCGGTCCGCGCGTTCCGGTGGACGCCGTCGGCGAGGGGACCGGGGACGGGAGCGCCGTCCGGCAGTGTCGGCACAGGCCGGTCGGCGCCGGACGGCTGCGCCCGTCCCCGGTCCAGCCCCCGCCGGCGAACGACAGGGGCTGGAAAAGCGGAGGCCTTTGCTCCATGATGGGGGTGTCTCCCTGCGGAAGAGCATGACGAGGTCGTTCCCCGGCTTCGGGGTTCGGGCGGAGCCGTGGCGTGCGGCCCGGAGCGGTGTCCGGAACGGCTCCCGGCCCGCCGGTCGTTCCGGCGACCGGCGGACAGAGGCGCACACGACCGCGAGCCCGGTGGCGGCGCACCGGGCCCGGCCGGAGGGCACACCGCTCCCGGCACCGTGAGTCGGACGTCGTGGCTGGCGTCCGCGCCGACTCCCGTCCGCCGGCGTGCCGGTGGCACGGATGGAAGGTCTTCGGCGGGTGCCGGGAACGAGTGCGTCCGGGGTGTCGCTCCGGTTCGGAGGAAGGTCGGTCAGAGTGCGGTCATGTCGGTCAGCTCGGCGGTCGCGGCGAACGCGCGGTTGTCGCCCTGGATCGCGCTGACGCGTACGGACCTGCGGCCGTCGGGCGTCGCCCGCGGCTCCGCCTCGGCCTCGATCCAGCACGGATCGTCGAACTCGACGTAGCGGCTGAACGACACGTCCATCGACGTCGGCATCACCGCGCCGTTCGAGGGGGCCAGCGCGTGGCCGGCCTGGCGCACGGACTCCAGGAGGAGCATGCCCGGCACGTGGTCGAGGGGGTGGTCGAAGAGGACGGGGTGCGCCGTGTCGACGCGCAGTCGCCAGCGGCGGTGCCCCGGGGCACCGGCCCCCTGGGCGGGGACCAGGGAGGGGGCCTCCCGGGCGGGGGAGAGGACCACGTCGTGGTCGCGGTTGCGTCCCGCCACGCTGCGGGGGATCGGGGGCGTGGGGGCCGGGGCGTTGGCGAACATGCGGGTGACGTCCCCCCGGCCGGCCCGGATCCGCTCGTACACGCGGGGGGAGTGCTGGCCGAAGCTGATGTCGCCCAGCGCGAGGCGCGATCCGTCCCGCACGACCTCGATGTGCATGGACATCTGGACGGGCAGGGACTGGCGGTAGCGGATGTCGCTGCACAGCACGTGCATTTCGAGTTCGGCCGGAGTGCTCTTGATGCGCAGCGTCTGCGGGTTCGCGGCGTACCGCAGGCGCGACCAGCTGAGCTGGTGGCCGAAGGGCGTGCCGTACGCGGCGTGCGTGAGCAGCAGCCCGCTCTGCCGGAGGGTCTCGCACAGCAGCAGGGGGTCGTACACTCCGTGCTCGGAACTGTAGAAGCTGTGGCTCCGCGGCCACTGAGCGGTGACGGTGAAGGCGTCCTGCCCGGCTTTGCTCCATCCTGTCAGGAAGACCTCCGACAGGGCTGCTCGGTGTACGTACTCCCTGGCCACGGTCGTGGTCAGCGCCGGTCTGGAGACAACGGGACGGTTCTTGGTTGCAAGCATGCCTCTTCTCCCTGGGGCGTGCGCACGGAAAGCCCCCCGGCGCCGCGCGCCGTAGGAGCCGACTTGTAAAATAAGGTCGTTCGTTTTTTTTGTCGAGAGAAGAGCGGGACACTGGATGGCCGAGCCGAAGCAGGAACGGGCAGTGAAGACCAGGGAGGCGATCCTCTACGCGGCTGCCGAGATCTTCGACGAGTACGGGTACAGCGGCGCCAGCGTCAGCAAGATCATGAATCGGGCCGGCGTGACCCAGGGCGGCATGTACTTCCACTTCAAATCGAAGAGGTCGCTCGCGCAGGCGGTCATGGCGAGCCAGCAGGACTTCGTGAACTTCCCCATGGGCGAGGCCGGCCTGCAGCGGGTGATCGACCTGACCTTCCACCTGGCCCGCGAACTCCAGGAGAACGTCCTGGTCCGCGCGAGCATACGGCTCGCCGTCGAACAGGGGGAGTTCGGGATGCAGGACGACACCGTCTACCGGGAGTGGGCGGACCGGCTCTACACGTACCTGCGCGCGGCGCGCGAACGGGGCGAGCTCCTGCCCGAAGTCGACGAGAGGGAGTTCGCCAACGTGCTCGTGGGCGCTTACAGCGGAACCCAGCTGTACTCGCAGGTCTCCACCGGCCGGGCGGACCTGCCCGAGCGGGTCGCCTCCCTGTGGCACTACCTCCTGCCGGGGATCACGCCTCCGCACGTCAGGGCCAAGCTGCGGACCGGCCACCGGAGGAGCGGGGTCGCCGCATGAAGCCCCCGCGGATCGCCGTCACGGGCGGCACGGGATTCATCGGCTCGGCGGTGCTGCGCGAACTCGCGCGCCGCGGGGAGGACGGCGGCGGGGTCCGCCCGGTCGTTCGTGCGGTCGGCCGCCGTCCCCCCGGCGGCGCGGACACCCCGGTCGAGGAGTGGGTCCCCGCCGACCTGGCCGATCCCGGCACCCTGAGGGGGGCGTGCGACGGGGTGGACGTCCTGCTGCACCTCGCCGTCTCGCTCGGCCCCGACGAGGCGCAGTGCGAGGCGGTCAACGTCCGGGGGACCGCGGCCCTGGCGGAGGAGGCGAAGCGCGCCGGGGTCGGCCGGATCGTGCACCTGTCCACCGCGGCGGTCTACGGCCCCGGCCCCCACCGCGGCATCGCGGTGGACGGGGTGGAGCCGCGACCGGTGTCCGCCGTCAGCCGGTCCCGGCTCGCCGGGGAGCGGTACGCTCTCGCGGCCGGGGCGATCGTGCTGCGCCCGGGGCTGGTGGTGGGGCCCGGGGACCGGTGGGTGGTGCCCACCCTGGCCCGACTCCTGGAGGCGGTCCCCGCGCTGTGGGACGGGGGCCGGGCGCTGCTCTCCCTGGTCCACGTGGAAGACCTCGCCCGTCTGATCGTCCGTCTCGGCCTGGACGCGCGGCCGGCTGCCGCAGCGGTGTACCACGCCGCCCACCCCGAGCCCGTGCGCTGCGCGGACCTCCTGACGGGCCTGGCCCGGCACGGCGTGTTGCCTCCGGTCACGGGGGAGCTGGCCTGGGCCGAGTGCGTGGAGGCGCTCAAGGAGTCCGGCAGCGCGGTGAGCCGGCGTCAGTTGTCGCTGGTCGCGCTCGACCACTGGTACGACAGCGCCGCCGTCTGGCGCGCTGCGGGGTGCGACCCGGGCCCGGGGCCCCTGGCGCGGCTGGAGGGGGACGCGGCCTGGTACCGCTCGTTCACGGCCGCGCCGGCGGACGCCCGCGCGGTGCCGGCCGCTCCCGCGGAGGCGTGAGCCCGGTCCCTGGGCCCCTGCGGGAAGTCCGTTCCCTCAGCCCCGTGCGGGGCTGTCCCCTCAGCCCCGTGCGGGGCTGCGGTCCGGCGGCTCCGGAACGCCTTCCTTCGACACTCCCGCCAGGACCAGGCGCCAGACGCGCTCCAGCCGGGCCACGGCGCTCTCGTACTCGGACTTCGAGGCGAGCCGGCTGCGCAGGTACGCCTCGGCCCCGCTGGTCAGGTGGTCCACCAGCGTCGTGACGTCCGTCGGCAGCGCGTCCTCGCGCAATTGGCCGGTTCGGTGCGCCTCGTCCAGCAGTTCCCTGACGGTCGGGAGCCAGCCGTCCGACCAGGGAGGGACGGCCGGGAGCTCCCGCGCCAGGCGGACGGCGGAACGCACCGAGACCTCCTCCTCCATCAGGCGCGCGAGTTCGAGCGTGAGGTCGATGATGGTGCGCAGCGGAGGCGCGGACTCCTTGGTGACGCGCTCCAGGGCGGCCCGCGTCACCGACCAGCCCTCCTCCAGCACCGCGTCGGCCAGCTCGGCCTTGGTGGAGAAGTGGAAGGTCAGGGCTCCCACCGACAGCCCCGCCGCCTTGCTGACCTTGGACAGGGACGTGCCGTCATAGCCGCTGCGGTCGAACTCGGCGGCTGCGGCACGCAGGACGTTGGCGCGCGTCCGAACAGCTCTCTCCTGTTTCACCATGCTGACTCCGAAGGGACACTCGCCGATGGGTGCACGGGGGATGCGGCTCTCAGCTGTCGGCGCATTGTTCTTCCGTACCGGCCCAGTCTTCACGTTAGGTGACACCCTGAGCCTTTGTGGAGTGGAGGGGCAACCAAGAGTTGCCCAAGATGCAACGGCTCATGAACGGAATCTGGTCAGCGCGTCCAAATTTCGCCAGTGACCTGCGTTGTGGCATCTGAATATGCCATAGGCGGAGGAGGCAGGGACGTGCGGAACCATCCCGTGTGCCCTCACACGCCGGCGCGCAGAGCCGGTTTCGCGCGCCCCTCCCCGTCACGCCGCGCTACCTCGCCGCAGGATCCGCGGCGCCCCGGCGGTGCGGGGAGTGTCCCGGAGGGACATGGCGAAGTCGCGGAGGGACCACGCGAGGTCGCAAAAAAAAGAGGGTGTTCGCTATTCTTTTGCCGTGTGCCGACTGTGCCGTCACAAGGAGGGAATGCGCCATGGTCATGCACGCCCTGACGAGTGCACGGGTTCCGGTGCCCGCGTTCGCCGACAGGGTCTTCGGTCACCTGCCGCGAACCGACCAGCGTCGCTGGGCGCGGGTCTACCTGCAGGGCTTGCTGGTCACCCCGGGCAAGAAGTCGGTGCGCCGCCTCGCCGCCGCGGTCTCGGACTCGCCCACGGCGTTCCAGTCGCTGCACCAGTTCGTCAACGCCAGCCCCTGGGACTGGATGCCCGTCCGCGAGGAGCTGGCCTGCTGGGCCGAGCAGCGGATGCGCCCGCGGGCGTGGGTGATCGACCTGTCCGTGCTCCGCAAGCGGGGGGAGCACTCCTGCGGTGTGCATCGGCGCTTCGTCCCGTCCACCGGACGCTCCGTCACCTGCCAGGTGGGCATCGGCGTCTTCCTCGCCGCGCACGACGCGGCCGTCCCGGTGGACTGGCGCCTGCTGCTGCCCGGCTCCTGGTCCCGCGACCCGGAGCGCCGCAGACGCACCCGCATACCGGACGGCGTCGTCTCCCGGTCGATCGAGCACCACGCCCTCGACCTGGTCGACACCCTCGCCGGAGCCAGCCGGACGGCCCCCGTGCCGGTCGTGGCCGATCTGGGCACCTCCCCGGGCGCGGGTGACCTGGTACGCGGACTCGCCCTGCGCAACCACGACTTCGTGGTCGCCGTGCCGGACAACTTCCGGGTCGTGACCGGTCGCCACCTCAAGGTCCAGCGCCGGCACGGGACGGGCGAGCCGGGCGTGGAGGTCGACGCCCACCACCTCCTGCGGCATGAGGCGGGCGGGCTGGTGCGGGTCGAGCAGACGGCCGTCGGCGCCGGACGAGGCCACCACACGATCGTCAGGGCCGGTTTCGTGCACCTGCCGTGGGCGGCCCCCGCCGGCGCGCAGCCGGTGCACACGTACCAGATGTTCACGGTCCGGTCCAAGGGGGACCGCCGCCCCTCGCGGCTGTGGCTCACCAACCTGACGCGCGCCAGGGCGGAGGAGAAGGTCGCGCTGACCCGGCTGCTGTCCCGTACGGCGGAGTCGGTGCGCCGGATGGAGGAGGACTTCGGCCTGCTCGACTTCGAGGGGCGCTCCTACCCCGGCTGGCACCACCACATGACCTTGGTGTCGGCGGCCTACGCCTACCGCCGGCTCGGCGCACCGGCGGAGTCCGCGCTCGCCGCCGTCTGAACCGGTCCGGCCCCGCGGAACCGGGCCGGCCTTCCGAGAGACCGACCGAACACTGGGGGGAGCGAATGCTGAGGTCCACCTACGAGGACCAGGACTGCAACCTGGCCCGGGCACTGGAGGTCGTCGGGGAGCGCTGGACCCTCCTGATCATCCGCTCGGCACTGCTCGGGACCAAGCGCTTCGACGAGTTCCTGGAGGGTCTCGCGATCGCCCGGAACGTCCTGACCAAGCGCCTCACCCGGCTCGTCGAGCACGGGGTCATGGAGCGGGTCCCCTACCAGGACAGGCCCCTCAGGTACGAGTACCGGCTCACCCCCACGGGACGCGACCTGACCCGGGCGGTCATCGCGCTGATGCAGTGGGGCGACCGGAACCTGTCCCAGGAACTCGGTCCCCCGCGCAGGGCCGACCACATCGGCTGCGACGGCACCGTCCACGTCGAGCTGAGGTGCTCCGACTGCGGCCGCGAGGTGTGCGACGAGGAGGTGGACGTCCGGCGCGTCCGTTGAACACGCCGCCCGCGCGCACTTGAACACCCGGGCCGCGCCCGCCCGGCTGCGCACGACCGAAGATGCCCGCCGCATCCGCGCCGCAACACGATGAGCCCCGTGCCGCCGACAGGGCAGTCCGCACGAGGAGGGCGATCGTGGCATCCGCACTGGGAGCGTTGCGCAGGTTGGTCATGGCCCCGTCGCCGGGCGAGGTGAGCTTCGCCGGACGCGGCTTCCCCGTGGAGCCGAGCGAGAGCACCAGGCGGCTGGAGGCCGTTCCGCAGGCGGTCGTCTGCGGCTTCGAGTGGGGCATCGAGGACCGCCGACCGGCCGAGACCGAGCTGCGCCTGTCCATGGTCGACGCCGAGGTCAGGGGCTTCGCCTACGAGGGCGCCACGATGGCCTGCGTCATCCGCGACGTGATGGTCCCGCGCGGCCACCGCACCCGGGACCTGCTGCAGGGCGGCGGCAGGCCGCACATCTTCCTCAACTACATCGGCATCGGCTTCGCCATGGCCCGCCTGCCCCGGCCGCTGTGGGGGAAGGTGATGCCGGGGCTGTCCGATGCCGCGTACTACCCGGCGATGAGCTGGCTCGCCGTGGACGGCTACGGGTTCGACCGGGCCTACTTCGACACCGACCGCTGGGTCGGCGAGCAGCGGGTGCCCCCGGCATACGCCTGGGAGGGGAACCCCGCCTACTTCCTGCGCGCCGTGGACCAGGGCATCGGCCGGGCGCTGTGGTTCATCCACGGCGGACACGCCGGGCGAGTGGCCGCCGCCGTGGAGCGGTTCGCCTCCCACCGCCGGGCCGACCTGTGGAGCGGCGTCGGCCTGGCCGCCACCTTCGCCGGCGGCAGCGCCCCGGCCGCGCTGGCCGCGCTGCGCGAGGACGCCGGGGAGCACCGCGGCCACGTGGCACAGGGATCGGTGTTCGCCGCCAAGGCCCGCCACCACTCGGGCCACGTACCCGAGTACACCCGCGCGGCCACCCGGCTGCTCGCCGGCATCGACGTCGGAGCCGCCGCGGAACTGGCCGACGACTGCGCCGTGACCGGGGCCGGGGCGGGCGACCTCCCAGCCTACGAGCTGTGGCGCCGCCGGGTGCGCGAAAGGCTCGTCCACGCCGCGGTTTGAGCACATCCGAAGTAGACGGACCGCCGACACCCCTGGCTAGATTCGAAATCGTCCGGTAATTAACGGCGATTCCAAGAGGGGCGGTTAACTTCGTTGTCATCGATATTCGGAGCGCTTCGGCGCCGGGTCCTCACGCCTTCAGAATCGGAAACGAAACTGGAAAAGCGGGGCTTCCACAGGAAGAGCCCGGAGGCCCAGGAGCAACTGGAGAGGATCGGCCGGACCTTCCTCGAGGGATACGGCTACGCGGTCGAGGCCGGGTCGGCGGCGGAGGCCGAGGAGATGCTGGAGACCGTCCCCCGCGCCTACCGCGGGTTCGCCTACGAGGGCGCCGGCATGGGAGCCGTCGTGCACGACGCGCTCCCCGGCCACCGCGGGCGGCTGGAGGGCCTGCTCGCGGGACGGGGGCGCCACCACGTCTACATGGTGTACGTCGGCATCGGCTGGGCGATGGCCCGCCTGCCGAAGGTCCTGTGGCCCGACGTACGGAGGACCGATCCGCTGCTGAGGTGGCTGATCCTGGACGGCTACGGCTTCCACCAGGCCTACTTCCACACCGACCGGTACGTCCGCACCCCGCACGTGAGGCCCCCCTTCAGCTGGGCCGGAGGGCCCGACGAGTACTCGGCCAGGGTGATCGACCAGGGAATCGGCCGGGCCCTGTGGTTCGTCGGCGGCACCGACGCCGACGTGGTCGCCGACCTGATCGCCGCCTACCCCGCGCACCGCCGCGGCGACCTGTACGCGGGCGCGGGCCTGGCCGCCACGTACGCCGGGGCCGCGGACGAGGAGGAACTGCGGCGGTTCGCCGAGCGGGCCGGCGAGCACCGCCTCCCACTGGCCCAGGGATCCGCCTTCGCCGCGGAGGCCCGCAGGAAGGCGGGCACCACGATCGCGCACACACACCTCGCCACCAAGGTCCTGTGCGGCACGACACCGGAGCGCGCCGCGCAGGTGTGCATCGACCGCATGCCCGCCGCGGGCGGCCGGGACGGCGTCCCGGCCTACGAGATCTGGCGGCGCGAAATCGCCTCTGAAATCTTCTCCCTCTCGTCCTCCCAGAAAGGCGCCGACCTGTGACAAAGGTAAGCAGCTGGTTGTACAAGAATGCGCCGGGGGTCATCGCGCTCACCCTCATGGTGGGAACTTTCTATGCGGTGCGACTTCCGGAACCGTCCGCGGCCGAAATTCGGGAAGCGGCCGGTGACTTCGCCTTCGAGACGATGTCCGTGGCCATGCCGGCCGGTTTCAAGGAGCAGGACATCCGGAAGGTCAACAAGGCCTACAAGCACATCGATGCCTGGATCTCCTCGGTCGGCGCGGGCATCGCCATGAACGACGTGGACGGCGACGGGCTGGCCAACGACCTGTGCATCACCGATCCGCGCATCGACCAGGTCGTCGTCACGCCCACGCCGGACCGCGAGGAGGCGTACCAGCCGTTCGCACTCGACGCGGACCCGCTGCCGGTCAGCGACACGATGGCGCCGATGGGCTGCGTGCCCGGCGACTTCAACGAGGACGGCGCCATCGACCTCCTCGTCTACTACTGGGGCCGCACCCCCATCGTGTTCACCGCCAAGGACACCGCCGGGGGCGCACAGGACGGGCGGAGGGGCGGCGCCCTGACGGCCGACTCCTTCGAGGCCACCGAACTCCTGCCGGGGAAGCCCGGCCCCCGGTACACCGGGCCGCTCTGGAACTCCAACGCCGCCGCCGTCGCCGACTTCGACGGCGACGGCCACGACGACATCTTCATCGGCAACTACTTCCCCGAGAGCCCCGTCCTGGACCCGTCCAAGGACGGCGACGTCGTGATGAACGACTCGCTCTCCCACGCCCAGAACGGCGGCGGCGGCCACTTCTTCCGGTGGACCGAGCACGGCTACGAGAAGACCGACGGTTCCCTGCCGCAGGGCCTGAACCACGGCTGGACGCTCGGCGCGTCCGCCGCCGACCTCGACGGCGACCACCTGCCGGAGCTGTTCCTCGCCCACGACTTCGGGACCTCCGCGCTGCTGCACAACACGTCCCGCCCGGGCAAGATCGAGTTCGCCCAGGTCAAGTCCGTCCACTCGGGCACCGTGCCCAAGTCCAAGGAGATCGGGCGCAGCTCCTTCAAGGGCATGGGCATCGACTTCGGCGACCTGGACAACGACGGCCTGTACGACATGTTCGTCAGCAACATCACCACGTCGTTCGGCATCCAGGAGTCCAACTTCGCCTTCATCGGCACCGCCGGCAGCAGGGCCGAGGTGCGGGCCCGCCTCGAGGACGGCGAAGCCCCCTTCGAGGACAGGAGCACCGACCTCGGCGTCGCCTGGTCCGGCTGGGGCTGGGACGTGAAGACGGGCGACTTCGACAACGACGGCAACCTGGAGATCACCCAGGCCCTCGGCTTCGTCAAGGGCAAGGAAAACCGCTGGCCGCAGCTCCAGGAGCTGGCCACCACCAACGACGCGCTGGTCCCCAACCCCCGGTGGTGGCCCAACGTCGAACGCGGCGACGACCTCGCCGGCAGTCAGACCATGCGGTTCTTCGCCAAGAAGGACGACGGAACCTACCTGAACCTGTCCGAGGCGCTCGGTCTGGCCGTCCCCGTCCCCACCCGCGGCATCGCCACCGGCGACGCCGACGGTGACGGGCGCCTCGACCTGGCGGTCGCCCGGCAGTGGGGCGAGCCCGCCTTCCACCGCAACGTCAGCCCGGACCCGGGCTCCCACCTCGGCCTGAAGCTCGTCGACGAGTCCGGTTCGCCCGCGATCGGCGCGGAGGTGCGCGTCACGCTGCCCGACGGCACCCAGCGCGTCAGCCGGCTCGACGGCGGCGGCGGCCACTCCGGCAAGCGCAGCACCGACGTGCACATCGGTCTCGGTCGAGAGGTCCGTGGCCCGGTGGAGGTCCACCTGAGCTGGCGGGACCGCGACGGCGACGTACACGAGCAGCAGCTGGAGCTGGCCCCCGGCTGGCACAGCCTCCGGCTCGGCAACCAGGCCAAGGAGAAGTGACCATGTCCGTCCAGCAGAAGACACCCGCCGCCCCCCAGCGGCACAGCGTGAAGGTCGTCACCGCCCTGCGCCGGTTCGCGATCTCGATCTCCGTGCTCAACGTGTTCGGCTACACGGTGCTCGGCTTCGAGCAGCCGTGGACCTGGCCCTTCATCGCCCTCGCCACCGCCTACACGGTGGAGATCGTCCTGGAGGTGATCGGTGCCCGCGTCGAGGGCCGGGCGCCCCGGTTCCGCGGCAACGGCTTCCGCGGCCTGATGGAGTTCCTCTACCCGGCGCACATCACCGGCCTCGCCGTGAACATGCTGTCCTACGTCAACGACATGGTGTGGGTCATGGTGTTCGGCGTCATCGTCGCCGTCGGCACCAAGTGGGTGCTGCGCGCACCGGTGCGCGGCCGCATGCGCCACTACATGAACCCGTCCAACTTCGGCATCGCGGTCATCCTGCTGCTGTTCCCCTGGGCCAGCATCGCCCCGCCGTACCAGTTCACCGAGTACCTCGACGGCGGCTTCGACTGGCTGGTCCCGGCGATCATCATCTCCCTGGGCACCATGCTCAACGCCAAGCTGACCGAGCGCATGTGGCTGATCCTCGCCTGGGTGGGCGGCTTCGCGCTGCAGGCCGTCGTCCGCGGGCTGCTGTTCGGCACCTCCATCCCCGCGGCCCTGGCGATGATGACCGGCGTGGCGTTCGTGCTCTTCACGAACTACATGATCACCGACCCCGGGACCACACCGTCCTCCCGCATCGGGCAGATCGCCTTCGGCGGCGGCGTGGCGGCCATGTACGGAGTGCTGACCGCCCTCGGCATCGCCTACGGCCTCTTCTTCGCCACCGCCCTGGTCTGCCTGATCCGCGGCGCCCACCTGTGGACGGTCGACATCCTCGACCGCAAGCGCACCCAGGAGCGCGAGCGGCTCGCCGCCGACCTGCTCACCGCCGGGCAGTGCCCCGGCGGCTGCACCGGCGAGTGCGCCTGCCCGCCCCAGCCCGCCGTGCCCGGTGAGGAGAGCGAGCGCCAGAAGGTGGCGGTGGCGGCATGAGCAGGATAGCCATCGTCGGCATGGCGTGCCGCTACCCCGACGCCGCCGGTCCCAAGGACCTGTGGGACAACGCCGTCGCCGGACGCCGCGCCTTCCGCCGGCTGCCCGACGTCCGCATGCGCCTGGACGACTACTGGGACGCGGACCCCGCCGCCCCCGACCGCTTCTACGCGCGCAACGCCGCGGTGCTGGAGGGATACGAGTTCGACCGGGTCGCCCACAAGATCGCGGGCAGCACCTACCGCTCGACCGACCTCACCCACTGGCTGGCCCTGGAGACGGCCGGACGGGCCCTGGCCGACGCCGGGTTCGCAGGCGGCGAAGGGCTCCCCCGCGAACGCACCGGCGTCGTGGTGGGCAACACCCTCACCGGCGAGTTCACCCGCGCCAACGTGATGCGGCTGCGCTGGCCGTACGTGCGCCGCGTCGTCGCCGAGGCCCTCAGGGGCCGCCAGTGGGACGACGGGCGGATCGCCGACTTCCTCGCCGACGTCGAGACCGCGTACAAGGAGCCGTTCCCGGCCGTCGACGAGGACACCCTGGCCGGGGGTCTGGCCAACACCATCGCCGGGCGGATCTGCAACCACTTCGACCTCAACGGCGGCGGGTACACCGTCGACGGCGCCTGCTCCTCCTCGCTGCTGTCGGTCACCACGGCCGGTACCTCCCTGGCCAACGGCGACATCGACGTCGCCGTGGCGGGAGGCGTCGACCTGTCGATCGACCCGTTCGAGATCATCGGGTTCGCCAAGACCGGGGCCCTGGCCAAGGGCGAGATGCGCCTGTACGACCGCAACTCCAACGGCTTCTGGCCCGGTGAGGGCTGCGGCATGGTCGTCCTGATGCGCGAGGAGGACGCCCTCGCGGGCAACCACCGCATCTACGCGACGATCGCGGGCTGGGGCGTCTCCTCCGACGGCCAGGGCGGCATCACCCGCCCCGAGGCCGGTGGCTACCGGCTGGCGCTGCGCCGCGCGTACGAACGCGCCGGCTTCGGCATCGACACGGTGCCCCTCTTCGAGGGCCACGGCACCGGCACCGCCGTGGGGGACGCCACCGAACTGGCCGCCCTGACGGGAGCCAGGGCGGCGGCGAATCCGGACGCCCCGGCCGCCGCCATCACCTCCATCAAGGCCATGATCGGCCACACCAAGGCCGCGGCCGGCGTCGCGGGGCTGATCAAGGCGGCGATGGCCATCGACAACCAGGTCCTGCCCCCGGCCATCGGCTGCGTCGAGCCGCACGAGCTGCTCACCGGCGAGCGGGCCAACCTGCGGGCCCTGCGCAAGGCCGAGGTCTGGCCGCAGGGCGCGCCGCGCCGCGCCGGCATCACCGCCATGGGCTTCGGCGGCATCAACACCCACGTCGTCCTGGACGAGCCCGCCACCCGCCGCCGCACGGTGCCCAGCCGCCGCTCGGTCGCACTGGCCGACTCCGTGCAGGACTGCGAACTGCTGTTGTTCGAGGGCGACTCGCCCGAGGCCCTGCGCGCCCGGCTCACCGAGGTCGCCGACTTCGTCACGCAGGTCTCCTACGCCCAGGTCGGCGACCTCGCCGCCACGCTCCAGCGCGAGCTGCGGGGCCTGCCCCACCGCGCGGCCGTCGTCGCCACCTCCCCCGAGGACGCCGAACGCCGGCTGCGGCGCCTGGCCGACATCCTGGGCGCGGGGGAGACCTCGCACTTCGCCGCCGACGGCCGCAGCTTCCTCGGCCACGCGGGCGGACGCGGGCGGGTCGGCTTCCTCTTCCCCGGACAAGGGTCCGGCAGGGGCACCGGCGGCGGTGCCCTGCGCCGCCGCTTCCCCGAGGTGGCGGAGGTCTACGAGGCCGCCGACCTGCCCACCGCCGGCGACATGGTGGCCACCGACGTGGCCCAGCCGCGCATCGTGACCGGCTCCGCGGCCGGGCTGCGCGCGCTGGACGCCCTGCGGGTGGAAGCGGTCCTCGCCCTCGGACACAGCCTCGGCGAACTGTCCGCCCTGCACTGGGCCGGCGCCCTCGACGAGCAGGCCCTCCTCCAGGCGGCCCGGGTCCGGGGCCGTGCCATGGCCGAGCACAGCGCCTCGGGCACCATGGCCTCGCTCGGCACCGGGCCGGAGGAGACCGCGAGCCTCATCGAGGGTCTGCCCGTGGTCGTCGCCGGGTACAACGGTCCCGGGCAGACCGTCGTGGCCGGACCGGTCGACGCGATCGACGAGGTCCGCGACCGTGCCGCCGGAGCGGGGGTCGGCTGCACCGGGCTCGCGGTGTCGCACGCCTTCCACTCCCCGCTGGTGGCGCCGGCCGCCGCCGCCTTCGGTGACTGGCTCGACGGCGCCCGCTTCGGGACGGTCGCCGCCCGGGTCGTCTCCACCGTCACCGGTGCCGAACTGGCCCCGGACACCGACCTGGCGGAGCTGCTGCGGCGGCAGATCACCGGCCCCGTGCTGTTCACCCAGGCGGTCACGGCCGCCGCCCGGGACGTCGACCTGTTCGTCGAGGTCGGTCCGGGGAAGGTGCTGAGCACGCTCGCCACGGAGACGACCGGCGTTCCGTCCGTCGCGCTGGACACCGACGACGAGTCGCTGCGGGGGCTGCTGCGGGTGGTCGGCGCCGCCTACGTCATCGGCGCGTCCGTCGCCCCCGAGCGGCTCTTCCAGGACCGGCTGATCCGGCCGCTGGAGATCGGCCAGGAGTTCGACTTCCTGGCCAGCCCCTGCGAGCGGGCGCCGCAGATCTCCCTGCCCGCCGCGGTGGAGCGGGACCGTGCCGCGACCGCGGCCCCCGGCGCGGCGGACGCTCCCGAGGGCGGGAGCGCACCGGCTGTCACCGCCACCGCCACCGCGGCCGGAGCCGACGGAGGCGGGGACGGGCCCTCGTCGCTGGAGGTACTGCGCGCCCTGGTCGCCGAGCGCGCCGAGCTTCCCACCGACCTCGTGGACGCGGGCAGCAGGCTCCTGGACGACCTCCACATGAGCTCCATCACGGTCGGCCAGATCGTCAACCAGGCCGCGTCCCGCCTCGGCATCGAGGCGGCCCGGGTGCCGACCAACTTCGCCACTGCGACCCTGGCCGAACTGGCCGAGGCGCTGGACACGCTGGTGGACACCGGCGGCCGGGGCGAGGGAGGCACCGCCGCCGCGGTGGTCGCGGGCGCCGCCCCCTGGGTCCGCGCCTTCGCCGTGGACCTGGACGAGGTGCCCCTGCCCCGGGCCGCCGCGCGCGAGTCCGGCGGCACCTGGAAGCTGTTCGCCCCCGGCGGCCACCCGGTGGCCGGGGAACTGCGCGAAGCGCTCCAGGACGCCGGGGTCGGTTCCGGCGTGCTGGTGTGCCTGCCTGCGGGCTGCTCCCCCGAGCAGATCGACCAGGCGCTCGCCGGCGCGAAGGACGTCCTGGCGGGGGAGAGCGGCCGGCGCTTCGTCCTGGTGCAGGAGGGCCGGGGCGCGGCCGGACTGGCCAAGACGCTCCACCAGGAAGCCCCCCACCTGCGCATCACCGTCGTCAATGCCCCGGTGACGGACGGCCTGGCCGAGCGGGTGGTGGCCGAGGTGGCCGCGACCGCCGACTTCTCCGAGGCCCACTACGGCGCCGACGGCGTACGCCGCGTGCCGACGCTGCGGGCCCTGCCCGTCCGCGCGGAGCGCGCCGATCCCCCGCTCGGCTCCTCCGACGTCCTGCTGGTGACCGGCGGCGGCAAGGGCATCTCCGCCGAGTGCGCCCTCGCCGTGGCCCGGGACAGCGGGGCGCGGCTCGCCGTGCTCGGCCGCTCCGACCCCGCCCAGGACCCGGAACTGGCGGGCAACCTGCGGCGGATGGCGGACAGCGGCGTCACCGTGCGCTACGCGCGCGCCGACGTCACCGTCCCGGAGCAGGTCCGCGGGGCCGTCGCCGAGCTGCAGGAGGAGCTGGGGCCGGTCACCGGTCTCCTGCACGGCGCGGGACGCAACGAGCCCGGACCGCTCCACGGGCTGCAGCCGGAGGACTTCCGCCGCACCTTCGCGCCCAAGGTCGACGGCCTGCGGACCGTGCTCGACGCGGTCGGGCCCGGCAACCTGAAGCTGCTGGTCTCCTTCGGCAGCATCATCGGCCGGGCGGGTCTGCGGGGCGAGGCCCACTACGCCACCGCCAACGAGTGGCTGGCCGACCTCACCGAGGAGGTCGCCCGCGCCCACCCGCAGGTCCGCGCCCGGTGCCTGGAGTGGTCGGTGTGGTCCGGGGTCGGCATGGGCGAGAAGCTCTCGGTCGTCGAGTCGCTGGCCCGCGAGGGCATCACCCCGGTCTCCCCGGACCAGGGCGTGGAGATCCTGCTGCGGCTGATATCCGACCCGGACGCGCCCGTGGTGACGGTCGTCAGCGGCCGGACGGAGGGCATCGAGACGGTCCGGCGCGATCTGCCGGCCCTGCCCCTGCTGCGGTTCACCGGCAACCCGCTGGTGCGCTACCACGGCGTCGAGCTGGTCACCGAGACCGAGCTGAACGCCGGGACCGACCCCTACCTCGCCGACCACCTGCTGGACGGCAACCTCCTGATGCCTGCTGTCATGGGCATGGAGGCCATGGCCCAGGTCGCCGCCGCGGCCACCGGGTGGACCGGGACGCCGGTGATCGAGGGGGCGCGCTTCCTGCGGCCCATCGTGGTGCCGCCGAACGGCAGCACCCGGATCCGCGTCGCCGCGACCGTCACCGGCGCCGACACGGTCGACGTCGCCGTCCACGCCGAGGACACCGGCTTCGCCGCGGAGCACTTCCGCGCCCGGCTGGTCTACTCCGGCGCCGCCGTCCCGGACGGGCCGCCGCTGCAGACCGCGGCCGAGACACCGCAGGTCCCGCTGGACCCGGCGGACGACCTGTACGGCACCATCCTGTTCCAGGGGGCGCGCTTCCAGCGGCTGCGCCGCTTCCACCGGGCCGCGGCGCGCCACGTCGACGCCGACGTCGAGGTGCGCGGGCGGCAGGACGGCTGGTTCGCGGGCTTCCTCCCGGGCGAACTGCTGCTGGCCGACCCCGGCATGCGCGACGCGCTGATGCACGGCAACCAGGTGTGCGTCCCCGACGCCACCCTGCTGCCCTCGGGGGTCGAGCGCATCCACCCGCTCGGCGCCGGCCCGCACGTCCCGGACGAACTGCGCTACTGCGCGGTCGAGCGGAGCCGCGACGGCGACACCTACGTCTACGACATCGCGGTCCGTGACGCCGACGGCACCGTCGTCGAGCGCTGGGAGGGCCTGACCCTGCACGCGGTGCGCAAGACGGACGGGTCCGGGCCGTGGGTCGCCCCGCTGCTCGGCCCCTACCTGGAGCGGACGCTCGAGGACGTGCTCGGCGCCCGCATCGCGGTCGCGGTCGAGCCGCACGGCGACACACCGGCCGAGTCCGTGGCCGAGCGCCGCCGGTTCACCGCGACCGCGGCGGCCCGGACCCTGGGGGCCCCGGTGGCCGTGCGCCACCGGCCCGACGGGCGCCCCGAACTCGACGGGGACCGGCACGTGTCGGCCGCGCACGGCCTGGGCATCACCCTCAGCGCCGTGTCGGACGCGGAGGTGGCCTGCGACATCGAGGCCGTCTGCATGCGCCCGGCGGCCGAGTGGGAGGACCTGCTCGGAGAGCACACCGCCGTGGCGGAGCTGGTCGCCAGGGAGACGGGGGAGGCACCCGACACCGCCGCCACCCGGGTGTGGAGCGCCGTCGAGTGCCTGAAGAAGGCCGGGGTCATGGCGGGCGCGCCGCTGACGGTCCTGCCCCGGAGCAGGAACGCCTGGGTGCTCTTCGCCGCCGGCGGACTGCGGATCGCGACCTTCGTCACCGCCCTCCGCGACGCCCTGGAACCCGCCGTCTTCGCATTCCTCACGCACGAACCGGAACTCACGGAAGGGCGGTCATAGGCCATGTCGGACGACTACTTCGAGTACCGGCACACGGTCGGTTTCGAGGAGACCAACCTCGTCGGCAACGTCTACTACGTGAACTACCTGCGGTGGCAGGGGCGCTGCCGCGAGCTGTTCCTCAAGCAGAAGGCCCCCGAGGTCCTCGCCGACGTCCAGGGCGACCTGAAGCTGTTCACGCTGAAGGTGGAGTGCGAGTTCTTCGCCGAGATCACCGCCTTCGACGAGTTGTCCGTCCGGATGCGACTGTCGGAGCTCGGCCAGACGCAGCTGGAGTTCACCTTCGACTACGTCAAGGTGACCGAGGACGGCGCCGAGACGCTGGTCGCCCGCGGCAGACAGCGGATCGCGTGCATGCGCGGCCCGAACACCAACACGGTGCCCGCGCTGATCCCCGAGGCGCTCGCCCGCGCGCTGGAGCCGTACTCGGCCCGGAGCCGGACGCTGCTGGGGCGGACGGCATGAACGCGCCGACCGCCGCACCGCCGCTGGACGCGCAGCCGGTCGGCACCGCCCGGCTGCGCCGGGCCCTCGGGGCGTTCGCCACAGGGGTGACCGTGGTGACGGTCGGCGGTGCCTCGCCCCACGGCATGACCGCCAACTCGTTCACCTCGGTCTCCCTCGATCCGGCGCTGGTCCTGGTGTGCGTCGGCAGGGACACGGTCATGCACGGCGTCCTCGCCGGCACCGACACCTTCTCGGTGTCGGTGCTGGCCGCCGGCCAGGAGGACGTGGCCCGGTACTTCGCCAGCCGCTCCCGGCCCATGGGCGCCGTGCAGTTCGACGCCGTCGACTGGCTGCCCGGCCGGGCGGCCGACGCCCCGCTGATCGCGGGCGCCGCCGCGCACTTCGAGTGCGCGAAGTGGCGTGTCTACGACGGCGGCGACCACACCATCTGCGTGGGCGAGGTGCTCGCCCTGGACGAGGCGCCGCCGGGCGAGCCGCTGGTGTTCCACCGCGGGCGCTTCCGGCCGCCCGCGGTCGGCCGGCAGGGCGGTGCGGTGTGAGCGCCCGCCCGCCGGGGCCGCCCCTCAGGGCGCTGCCCGGCCTGCTGCGCAAGCTGGCCGTGGACCGGCTCGGGATGATGCGCGACGCGGCGGCCCTCGCCGACGCCGTCCGCGTCTCCGTGGGGCCGAAGAGGATGTACGTCTTCAACCGCCCCGACTACGCCAAGCACGTGCTGGCCGACAACGCCGCCAACTACCGCAAGGGCATCGGGCTGGTGGAGTCCCGCAGGATGCTCGGCGACGGGCTGCTGACCAGCGAGGGCGAGCTGTGGCGCGCCCAGCGGCGCACCGTGCAGCCGGCGTTCAGACCGGGGCGGATCGCCGCGCAGGCCGGTGCTGTGGCGGAGGAGGCCGTGAGGCTGCTGGACCTGCTGGTCCGGCGCGGGGGGCAGGGGCCCGTCGACGTGCTCCACGAGGTCACCGGCTTCACCCTCGGAGTGCTGGGCCGGACCGTGCTCGACACGGACCTCGGGGGGTACGGGGGCATCGCGCACGCCTTCGAGGCGGTCCAGGACCAGGCGATGTTCGACATGGTCACCCAGGGTCTGGTGCCGGTCTGGGTGCCGCTGCGGACCCAGCGGCGGTTCCGCAGGGCACGTCGGGAACTGACCCGGATCGTCGACGAACTGGTCGCCGACCGCGGCGCGCGCATGGCCGAGGGGGAGAGCGCCGACGACGCGTTCTCCCGCATGATCCTGGCGGCCCGTGCGCAGAGCGACCCGGCCGCGGGACGCGGGCGGCTCCGGGACGAGCTCGTCACCCTGCTGCTCGCCGGGCACGAGACCACGGCCAGCACGCTGGGGTGGACCCTGCTGCTGCTCGCCCGCCATCCGCGTGTCCGGGACCTGGTGCGCGAGGAGGCCCGCGGCGTGCTGGCGGGCGGCCGGCCGCCGGAGGCGGAGGACCTGCACAAGCTGACGTACACCACGCAGGTCGTCCAGGAGGCCATGCGCCTGTACCCGCCGGTGTGGATCCTGCCGCGGGTCGCCCGCCGCGCCGACGAGGTCGGCGGGTACGCGGTGTCGGCCGGGGCCGACGTCCTGGTCTGCCCGTACACCCTGCACCGCCACCCCGGCCTGTGGGAGGAGCCCGAGCGCTTCGACCCCGGGCGGTTCGATCCGGCGCGGGCCGCCGATCGCCCCCGCTACGCCTACATCCCCTTCGGCGCCGGGCCGCGGTTCTGCGTCGGCAGCGGACTGGGGATGATGGAGGCGGTCTTCGTGACGGCCCTGCTGACCCGGGACCTGGACATGGACGTCGTGCCCGGCCACGAAGGGGTCGCGGAGCCGATGATGTCCCTGCGGATGCGCGGCGGACTCCCCATGACGGTCCGTCGCGCACGGTGAGCGGGGCGTGGGACACGGCCGGGGACGGGTGCGGCCGTGTCCCAGCGCCCCGGAGCCGGTCCGGTTCCGGGGTCAGCCGGCGGCGACCTCCAGAGCGGCGGAGCGCAGGTCCAGCAGGGCCAGCAGCACCGGCGGGTCGAAGACGTCCAGCGGACGCAGCGTGATGTCGACCGGCAGGGGCAGGGTGTCGGCCCCCACCGTGACCGGCCCGTACCGCCCCACGGAGACGCTGTCCCTGTCACAGGAACCGGAGGTGAGGTGCTCCTGGCCGTACGGGACCGAGTGCACCAGGAGGTACCAGGTGCCGTCCGGGACGTCGTTCAGCTCGAAGGGCCCCGGAGCGTTCAGTACCCTGCACCGTGTCGGCCGGCCCTGGGGGACCGGAGTGGGGAAGAGGCCGACGTAGCAGTGGCCCTCGGAGCGGTCCTCGGGAAGGTGGACCTGGCCGCGCAGCGTGGTACGGGCCGAGGAGGCGCCGGAGCCGGCCGGGGACTCGGGACCGATGCTGTCGGCGAAGCCCCCCAGCTCGCGGTAGACGCTCGGGGAGACGCCCACACAGGCCTTGAACCGGGAGCTGAAGGTGCCGACGCTGCTGTAGCCGACCATGCTGCTGATGTCGGCGACGCTGAACTCGGTGTCGATCAGGAGGCGTTTCGCCTCCTGGAGCCGAAGGGCCGACAGGAAACGCCCGGGAGAGGTTCCGGTGACATCCTTGAATACCCGGGTGAAGTGGAACTTGCTGAACATGGCGGTGCGGGCCATGTCGTCGATGGTCAGATCCTGACCGAGATTGGTGCGCATGTCGTCGATGACCCTGTGGACAGCATGCTCAATGGCGGTGGATGTCACCGTGTCTCCCTTGACGTCGTGAACCGTACCGATGCGGAGATGTACCGTCAGCGTCGGGTTTTCGAAGCAGCTCGCACATCCGGCGTGTAGGCGGTATCCGACAGCCGACGGCTGGTGAGGTCCTCGGCGAACCTTCTCCAGGTGTTCGAACACTGCAGAGCGAGTTCTGCCACGGTGGCCGTGCAATGAGGCGGAACAGCATTCACCCGCTGGCGCCAGGCGTCGTCCACGACGAAATGGGCATGGAGCCAGCGCAGGAAATGGCGGCCTGATTCCGAATGCCGCAGGGACGGGTCCGCAGCCAGTCTGCGCAGGATCTCCAGGGAGGTCCTCGACCTTCCGGCGGCGGTGGGCGCCAGCCGGGGCCCCCCGGGAGCGGCGGGCCCGGCCGCGGCCCCGCCGGCATCGTCCGCCGGCGGGGCCGCGGTGCGCGGGGACGGGATCCGGCCCGGCTGCCTGCGGTTGTCGGGGACCGGCGCCTCCCCGCGCAGCAGGCGCTGCCGGACGTCGTGGGCGGTGCCCAGGGAGAGCCCTGTCTCCCTGACGATGGCCCGGAGGGGCAGGTCGGGGTGGGCGGTCATCAGCTCCGCCGCGTGCAGGCGCTCGGCGGTGCGGTCGAGGGGATGGGCCCTGCCGTTGCTGCCCACTCGTACGTTCGACCGCGGAGAATCCCTGGCTGAACGCGGCCGCAGGGCGGCGACCGTCTTGGGGTCGAGTCCCGCGCAGGATGCGACGGCCCGGTCGGAGAGGTCCGGGTGGGACGCGAGGATGCGCCGGGCCGCCGCCTTGCGGTCGTCGATCGAGAGCGGGAGCCCGTGAGTGACGTTGGCCGAGACCGAGCGGACGAACGAGTCCTCCTCGGTGCCGTCGAAGTACTGGGCCCGCACGGTGGTCAGGCCCCTGAGCTTCGCCGCTGCCAGCCGGTGCATTCCGTCGACCACACGCATCGTCGCGCGGTGCACGAGGATCGGAGGCAACGTCGGGTAGATCTCGGCAAGTCGCCTCACGTGGTTTTCGTCGAGACCACCCAGGCGCGGAGAGTCCGCCGGCAGCAACGCCTCGATCCGCACCCAGTCCGTGAAGTCCGCCGGCAGCTCAAGGGCTCTGTCGGTGCTTTCCAACTTACCCTCCCCCGTGTTTTCAGGATGTGCTGCTGTACGCCGCTCTCCTCCCCCGGCTGGGGTGGCGCGGCTATAGGGGAACACGTCTTCGAGGACGTTACCCGGCCCCGGTTTTCGCCGCGAGAGCTGCGGTGGCGACGTGCCGACTCCGGTTGATTGCATGAAGAAACCCGCGTTCGCCCGAACGCACAGCCGGTCGGTTGTTTGAAAAGACTCACCCGGCCTAGCTTTCTTCTCACCCCACCGGGACAACGCCGATACCACCGGAACGGAGACTCAGTTGCGGACACAGGAAGAAGACGTGGAGCGCCGGGTCGAGATCACGGAGGAAGCGACCCTCACACTGGAGGCGTACGCGGACACGATCGTCCCGGGCGAGAAGCGCTGGCCGGGGGACAGGGCCGTCGCCGGGGCCGCCGAGGGGGGCGGCGCCGTCGCCGCCGGGGCTCTGGAACTCCTGCGCTGGGACGCCACGGGCGTCCACGACGGCCTGGAGGACCTGGCGAAGCTGGTCAACGACCACGCCCGCGCCCACGCCGCCCGGGCGGACCTCTCCCTGGACACGACGGTCCCGCCGTTCGTGGCCCTCGGCTACGAGGACCGCGTGGCGCTGATCCGGAACCTGACCGCCCCCGGTCACCCGGAGAGGGAGTTCTGGGTCCTCCTCGCCCTCTTCTGCAACATGGCCTTCGACTCGGCCGCGCACCTGCACACCGCGGAGGCGATCGACGGCGGCCACCCCGGCCTGCTGGCCATGGGGATCACCAGTCCCGACGCCGACGGACTGTGGCGTTTCCGGGACTTCGGGTACGGCCGCGCCCTCGCCCGACTCCACCCCGACACCACACCCTCCGGGAGCCCGGCATGAGCGAAACGATCGAGAGGACCGACGTCCTGGTGATCGGAAGCGGCTTCGGCGGCGCCATCACCGCCTACCACCTCGCCGCCGGCGGCGCGAAGGTCACCGTGCTGGAGCGCGGCCCCTGGCTGGAGAGCAACGAGTTCGACCACGACTACAAACTCGGCTCCTCCTACACGCGGATCTTCGACTTCGTGGTCGGCGACGGGATGAGCGTGCTGGGCGGCAACTGCGTCGGCGGCGGCAGTGTCGTCTACTTCGCGGCCATGCCGCGCGCCCCCCGCTTCGTCTTCGACCGGCACGGCAGCATCGGCCGCCGCATGTGGCCCAAGTCCGTCAGTCGCGACACCCTCGACCCGTGGTACGACCGGATCGAGGAGTCCCTCTCGGTCCGCAGGCAGCAGTGGGAGGACGTCAGCTACGCGGGCGGCCTGTGGGCGGCCGCGTGCCACCGCGCCGGGCGCACCGCCAACCCGCTCGCCGTCGCCATCGACGGCTCGCGGTGCACCAACTGCAACTGGATGATGGCCGGCTGCCGCTTCGAGGCCAAGCAGTCCCTCACGGTCAACTACCTGCCGGCCGCCGTCGCGCACGGTGCGCAGATCCGCCCGCTGCACGAGGTGCAGTACCTGACGCGGACCCCCGAGGGCGCCTACCGGGTCCACTACAACATCGTGCACGACCGTGACTACCGGCTCCAGAACGGCTCCGGCGTGATCGAGGCCAGGATCGTCGTGATGGCGGCCGGCGCCGCCGCCACCCCCGTCATACTCCAGCGCAGCGAGGCGCACCTGGGCGCGATGCCGTACGCGGTCGGCCGCTACTTCTCCGGCAACGGCGAGCGCCTCAACACCGCCGTCGTCGACGAGGAGAAGGCGGCCGAGCTGCTGGGCCTGTCCCGCGGGGACGGCCGGGCGTACGCCGCCAACCAGATCGGCAGGGGCCCGACCGTGGCCAGCTGGGACCGGCTCGACGGCTCCCTCCCCGAGTACTCCCGCTACAGCCTGGAGCAGCTCTACTTCCCCCCGGGCCTGGGGACCATCCTCGCCCAGGTGCCCGGCGGCGCGGCGCCGTCGTGGTTCGGGAAGGAGAAGAAGGAGCTCCTGAAGAACTGGAAGTCCTGGCTCACCATCTTCTCCATGACCGAGGACGACAACGAGGGCGTCTTCGGCCCCCCGCCGGCCACCGGCAACGCCCACCGCATCTCCCAGCAGATGCTCGGCCGGGGCAGCCTCAGGTACGTGCCGACGCAGAACACCTGGCGCGGCTGGAACCAGTCCGACGCCGAGGTCAAGGAGATCCTGGAGAAGGACGGTCTGGCCAAGGTGATGCCCTGGACCAACGACCTGGTCGGCGCCTACACCGTGCACCCCCTGGCCTCGTGCCGCATGGGCGACGACCCGCACACCTCCGCCCTCGACGACACCAACGAACTGCGCGGCCACCCCGGCATCTTCGTCACCGACGGCTCCGCCGTCCCCGGCGCGCTCACCGTCAACCCCGCCATGACGATCGCGGCGCTCGCCGAGCGCGCGATCCCCCACATCGTGGCCGCCGCCCGCTCCAGGGGCGTCGAGGTCGTCTACGGGGCACCGGCCCCGGGCGGCGGCACCAGCGGCCGCAGGGGCGTCCTGCCGCTGCTGCCCCGGACAGCGGGGGTGTGACGGGCCGCCGCCCGCCCGCTTCCCGCGGGATCTCCGGCCGACCCGTCGGTTGCTTCACGGGACCGACCACCGACGATGACAGGAGACGGTGATGCGACCGCTCGTGAGAAAGGCGCTCGGCGGCTCCCTCCGCGACATCCGCCACGTGGAGGCCGTCCGCCCGGCCGCGGCGCGGGGCCTGGTGGCCCGGGTGTACGCCCAGGCCGAGCGCGACTTCGGCCTCGTGGCCCCGCCGCTGGCCCTCCACTCGCCCGCCCCCGCCACCCTCGCCGCCGCCTGGGCGCTGCTGCGGGAGACCCTGCTCGTCCCGGGCCGGGTGGGCCGGGCGGCCAAGGAGACCGTCGCGACCGCGGTGTCGCTCGCCAACCAGTGCCCCTACTGCGTCGAGATCCACCAGGCCAAGCTGGACACCCTGCCCGCCGCCGGCGGCCTCGGACCGCTCGCCGACTGGGCGCGCACCACGGCCGGACCGGCCGGAGAGGAGAGCCGGCCCCCCTTCGGCTCCGACGACGCGGCCGAGATCCTCGGCGTCGCCGTCACCTTCCACTACCTCAACCGCATGGTCGGGCTCTTCCTGCCCGAGTCCCCGGTCCCGCCGTCGGCCCCCGCAGCCGTCCGCGGCACCGTCCTGCGGACGGTGGCCCGAGCCATGCGCCCGGCCGTGGGAACCACCCCGCGGCCGGGGGACTCGCTCGACCTGCTGCCCGCCGCCCCGCTTCCCCCCGCCCTGGACTGGGCCGAGGGCAGCCCCTCCGTGGCCGGCGCCCTCGCCCGGGCCGTGGCGGCCGTGGACAGCGCCGGCCACTGGATCCCCGACGGGGTCCGCGAACTGCTCCACACCCACCGGGCCGCCCCCGGCCCCAGCCGGGCCTGGCTGGAGGAGGCGCTGGCGGGGACCGGCACGGCCGACCTCCCCGCGGCCCGCCTGGCCCTGCTCGTCGCACGGGCCCCCTACCAGGTCACCGACACGGACATCGACGACTTCCGGGCCGCGCATCCCGGCGACGGGAGGCTGGTCGAGCTCGCCTCCTGGGCGGCTCTGACCACCGCCGTGGGCATCGGAGCCCGACTCCGCCTCCCTGCTCCGCGGAACCGCACGCACGGTACCCGTCCCGGTGCGCGCACCGGCGACACCACCCCCTTCCACCGACAGGAGACGAGAAGATGAGCACCCTCAACGACGTTCTGAAGGACCTGGCCACCGACATCGAGGAGACCGCCCGCCTCGTGGAGGGGCTGGACGACGCAGGCTGGCAGACCCCCACCCCCGCACCCGGATGGACCGTCGCCGACCAGATCGCCCACCTGACGTTCATCTTCCACCTGGCCGGCACCGCCGCCTCCGACCCGGACGCCTTCGCGAAGATCGCCGCCGGCGCCGCCCACGACTTCGACGGCTCCGTCAACGCCGCCCTGCGGCAGTTCAACGCCTTCCCGCCGGCCGAGCTCCTCGGCCGCTTCCGCGCCCTGGGCCAGGCGTCGGTCGACGCCCTCGCCGCCGTCCCCGAGGGGGAGACCGTGCCGTGGCTGGTCAACCCGCTGCCGCCGGCCGTGCTCGCCTCGGCCGGGATCATGGAGGTCTTCGGCCACGGGCAGGACATCGCCGACGCCCTCGGCGTACGCCGCGAGCCCACCGACCGGCTGCGCCACCTGGCCTTCTTCGCCTGGCTGACCCGCGACTTCGGCTACCTGGCACGTGACCTGACCCCGCCGGCCGAGCCGTTCCGCTTCGAGCTGACCGCTCCCTCCGGCGCATTGTGGGCCTTCGGACCGGAAGACGCCGCCGGCAAGGTCACCGGACCGGCCCACGACTTCTGCCTGCTGGTCACCCGCCGCCGCCACCGCGACGACCTCGCCCTCGTCGCCACCGGCGAGGAGGCCGACCGCTGGCTGGACATCGCCCAGGCCTACCGGGGGCCGGCCGGAGAGGGCCGGCGGCCCGGCCAGTTCGGCGACCGGGCATAGCCCCAGGGCACAGGCGCCGACCGCCGGGAGCAGACGATGACCCCCACCATCCTGCGCACCGCGACGGTGATCGGCTGCGGGCTGATCGGCACCTCCGCGGCACTCGCCCTGACCCGCAGCGGCGTCGAGGTCGCCCTCCACGACCGCGACCCGGCCGCGGTGGCGGAGGCGGAACTCCTCGGCGCCGGCACGGCCCTGGCCGCAGGCCGGCCGCCCGCGGACGTCGTGGTCGTCGCCACACCGCCCTCCACCGTCGTCGAGGTCCTCTACGAGGCGCAGGCGCGGGGACTGGGCCACGCCTACACCGACGTGGCCAGCACCAAGGAGCACATCTGCGCCGAGGCCGAACTGCTCGGCTGCGACCTGCGCGGCTACGTCCCCGGACACCCGATGGCGGGGGCGGAGCTGTCGGGACCCGCCGCCGCCCGCGCCGATCTGTTCGCCGGCCGCCCCTGGATCCTGTGCCCCTTCGGCACGACACCGTCGACGGCCCTCCACGCAGTGACCGATCTGGTGTCCCGGTGCGCGGCGGAACCCGTCGCGCTGGCCCCGGGGGAGCACGACCGGGCGGCGGCGGTGCTCTCCCACGGCCCGCACCTGGTCTCGGCGGCGCTCGCGGCCCGCCTGGCCGACACCGACCCCGCCCTCCTCGCCCTCTCCGGACCCGGCCTGCGCGACACCACCCGGACCGCGGGCGGGGACCCCGGCCTGTGGAGCGAGATCCTCGCCCAGAACGCCGGGGCGGTGGCCGAGGTGGCGGAGGAGGTCGCCGCCCGGCTGCTGTCGGCCGCGGCGGCCCTGCGCTCGGGCGACGCGCCGTCCGTGTGCGCCCTCCTGGCACAGGGCGCGCACGGACGGTCCGCACTGGTCGGCGCCGCCGACGCGGGCCGGTGGGACGGTCCCCGCCGCCGCACCGGCCCGCCCGGGACGGAACGCCGGCGTCCGGGGGCGGGGGCCGCGCGCCCGGCGGGCCGCGGCCCGCGGACCCGGTCCGGATGAGGAGGCGCGTCCTCCGCCCGGGCGCCGCCGTCCGGCGGCCACAACCAGCATTCCAGGAGATGCGGAAGGCGGGTGCGGGCGAAGACGATCGCACGCGAAAGCGCGTCAACTCATGAGGGGGCAGCCATGTCGGCGAACAGCCTGACCGATACCCGGACCGGGGGGCAGAAGCGAATACCGAAGTTCGAGGGGCTTCGCGGGTTCCTCGCCTTCGGCGTCGTCGTCTACCACGTCGCCTTCCAGGCCGGAGTCAGCAGCTTCGTCGACCAGCCGGGCAAGGGCTTCTGGGGTGTGCTCGCCGACGGCCTCGGCGTCTGCCTGCCCCCGTTCTTCGTCCTGTCCGGCCTGATGCTCTACCGCCCGTACGCCCGGGTCACCCTCCAGGGCGCCAGCAGGCCGGCCACCGGCCCCTTCCTCAAGCGGCGCGCCCTGCGCATCCTGCCCGCCTACTGGGCCCTGGTGGTCTTCGCGATGGTGGGCTTCAACTACAACGAGCTCAACGGGGTCGGCGACTTCCTGCGGCCGCTGCTGCTGGTGCACTTCTTCTGGTACGAGGACCAGCCGCTGCACGGCATCGAGCCGACCTGGACCGTGCCGACCGAGTTCGCCTTCTACCTGGCGCTGCCCGTCCTGGCCTGGATCGGCCACCGCCTCGCCCGGGGCGCGCGGAGCACCGGCGCCAAGGCCCGCCGCCTGCTGATCCCGCTGGTCGTCCTCGAACTGATCGGCCTCGCCTGGATCATCTACACCAACCTCCCGTCCACCGGGGCCACCATGCAGTGGTACTGGCCCCCCTACTACGTCGGTTACTTCGCCGGCGGCATGGCCCTGGCCGTCTTCATCGCGTACGCCGAGACGGCGCCGCGCACCCCCGCCTTCCACCGCCTGGTGCTCCGGCGCCCGCTGGCGTGCTGGACCCTCGCGGTCGGCGTCTACGCGCTGTACGCGGCGAAGCTGATCGGCACCCCGGGCATGGGCGACACCGCGGCGCTGGTGCAGGAGGTCGTCGACCACTTCCTGGTCTTCGCCTTCGCACTGCTGATCATCGCCCCGATGACCGTGCCGGGCGTCAGGTCGCGCTTCATGGACGGCCTGCTGACCAACCGCCCGATGCTCTTCCTGGGCAAGATCTCGTTCGGCGTCTACCTGTGGCACGAGATCGTCATCAACGTCTGGCTCAGGAACGGAAGCATGTTCGGAGCCTCTCCCGTCCCCACCCCCCAGTTCCGCGGCCACATGGGCTTCTGGGAACTGCTGGTCTTCACCATGGCGATCACCGTGGTGATCGCGACCGCCAGCTACTACCTGCTCGAACGCCCGATCATGCGGCTCGGCCGGCCGAGCCGCACCGCCCCCGGAACGGTGCCCGCCCAGTACGTGCCCGACGAGTCGGCCGCCGCCCCCGCGCAGTACCGGCCGGTGGGCCCGGGCGTGCACACCGCCGACCGCGGCTGAATCGCCTTCCAAGGAGACAACACCGTGATCGCATCACCGAAGATCCTCGCCGTCAACGGCTCCGAGCGGGAGGGGAACACCACCGACGTCCTGCGACACGCCGCATCGGTCGCGGCCCTCCGTGGTGTCGATTTCGAGGTCGTCGACCTGCGCAACATCAGGATGGAACGCTGCGGGCCGTGCGGCGACTGCAACGACCGCCCGGTCGCGTGCGCCGTGACGGACGACCTGCCGGCGGTGGTGGCGAAGATGATCGCCGCGGACGGGATCATCTTCGCCGCCCCGGTCCACGGATTCGGCACGGCCAGCCTGATGCAGACCTTCATCGAGCGGGCCGGAGTCGGCTACCTGCGCTTCGACCGGCCGCTGACCAACAAGGTCGCCGGGGTCATCTCGGTCGCCCGCCGCTACAGCGCCGGCGAGACCTGGGCGCAGTTGACGGTCAACGCGCTGCTCAACCGGATGATCCTGGTGGGCAGCGGCTTCCCGGCCACGGTGCACGCCCTGCACAAGGGGGACGCGGCCAAGGACGAGGAGGGCCTGCGGAACGTGTCCCGGATGGTCGAACGCATGGTGGACATGATCGAGCTGCTCCGCGAGCACCGGCGGCTGACCGGCCGTGACGACCTGATGCCCTTCGGCGAGGTCAACGAGCGGGTCAACCTGCCGCTCAACGAGATGCAGGCACAGCGGTGAACGCCGTCACCGAGGCGGCCGCGCCCCCGGACCACGAGACCGACCGCGAACTGCGGGCCTTCCGGGCCGCCTACGACAGGGTGCGGCGCTCGTTCTACGGCGGCACCATGACCCCGGACGACTGGGAGCGCTGGCGCGGCGAGCGGCTGACCGCGGTGCTGCGCCACGTGACCACCCGCTCGGACTTCTACCGCCGGCACCTCGCCGGCGTGGACATCGAGCGGGTGACCCCGCGGACCCTGCCGTCACTGCCCTTCACCACCAAGGACGACCTGCGCCGCGAGATGCATGCCGTGCTCTCGGGAAGCATCGCCGAAGCGGTCGTCTACTACGAGACGACGGGCACCACCGGCGCGGCCACACCGTGCCCGCGCGGCCCCAAGGACGTCCTCACCAGCAACGCCGCGGTCGAGGAGTCCTGGCGCCGGCTCTTCCGGTCGCGCTTCGGGAAGCGCATGCCCGTCATCGGCCTGATGGGGCCGTCGGAACTGTACGCGTTCGGCGACGTGTTCGGCGCGGTCGCCGCCTCGCTCGGCGCCTGCCACGTCAAGATCTGGCCCGAATCGCCGCGGGTCGGCTTCCGCAAGGCGCTGCGGCTGATCGAGGAGCTGGGCGTGGAGGTCGTCGTCTGCGCCCCGGCCCTGTGCCTCAGCCTGGCCAAGGCCGCGCAGCACCACGGATACGACCTGGCGCGGCTGCCGGTGAAGATGTTCCTGGTGCTGGGGGAGATCTGCACCCCGCAGTTCGCCGCCAACGCCTCCTCCGTCTGGAACGGTGCGGAGGTCCACCCGACGCTGTACGGCTCGCAGGAGGCGCTGTGCGTCGCCACCGGGGCCGGGACCGGCAGGCTTCACCTGTCCCAGCTCAACTACCTGGTGGAGCTGGTCGACCCGGACACCGGCGAGTTCCTCGGCGACATCGGGGAGGGCGAACTGGTGCTCACCATGCTGGTCGACGGCATCAAGCCGCTCATCCGCTACCGCACCGGCGACCTGGTCCGGCTGACCCCCGCGCCCCCCGGCGCGCCGCTGCCCGGACCGGTCGTCGAGGTCGTCGGACGGGCCGCCGACCGCATCAGGCTCGGCGACGCCCTGCTCCACCCGGCCGAACTGGAGGCCGCGGTCCTCGACGGGGTCACCGGCTGCCTGGGATACCAGGCCGTCATCGACCGCCGCGAGGACGGCGCCGACGAGGTGACCGTGCGCATGGACCTGCGTCCCGGAGCAGGCGACCCGGACGCGGTCGGCGCCCGAGTCGCGGCCCGGCTGCGGGAGCGGACCGGCGTGCACGTCCGCACCGTCGTCGACACCGCGCTGGACCCGGTGACCGCCACGGGCTCCTTCGTGAGCTGGAAGGCGGCACGGGTCCTGGACCACAGGTCCCACCCGGACCGGGCGGCACTGGTCGCCCGGCAGGTCGCGCACCGCTTCGCGATCGACAACTGATCCGGAGGAACCGCCATGACAGCACCCGCAGCGGCACCACCCGCGGTGGGCGTGCGCACCGAGTGCCACAAAGCCCCCCGAATCGCGGCACTGCAGGCCTACCGGGCACTGGCCGAGCGCTTCGGCCGCGACCAGGTGTTCCTGCTGGAGTCCGCGGCCGGTCCGGTCCGGGACCGCCGGTACGAGTTCGTCGGGTTCGGCGAACTGCTCTCGGTGTCGGTGACCGGCGGCTCCGTGCGCGTCGACGGCGTCCCACCGCTGCGCACGGAACTGCTGCGACGCGTCGCCCCCCTGCTGGAGCAGGACGGTGCCGCCTGGCGGCTGCGCGAACTGCGGGACCTGTGGCCGCTCCTGCGCGCCGTGCAGTCCGCGTTCGACGCGCAGGGCTCCGCGGACCGGTTCCGGTTCGGCTTCCTCGGGTACTTCGGTTACGACACGGCCCGGTACATCGAGGACCTGCCCCACCGCATCCGGCGGCGGCCGGACCTCCCGGACGTCCACCTGGTGCTCCACCAGGGCTGTCTGGCGGCCGACCTGGCCACCGGCGAGTCGCGGCTGCTGCTGCACGCCTCCCCCCACTGGCCCGCCCTCGACGCGGACGAGCTCATCGCCCTGCTGGCTCGCGCCGAGCCGGCCGCCGCGGAACCGGACACCGTCCCCGAGGCCGACGTGGCGGACGACACCACCCCCCGGGCCTTCCGGGACGATGTCGAACGCTGCCTGCGCCACATCGCCGTGGGCGACATCTACCAGGTGCAGATCGGCCACGAGCTGTCGATGCGCAGCACGGCCGACCCCGTGGACGTCTACCGCCGACTCTGCCGGCGCAACCCCTCGCCCTACATGTACCTCGCCGCCGTCGGCGGCCACACCGTCATCGGCGCGAGCCCGGAGCTCTTCGTGCGGGTCGAGGACGGAGCCGTCACCATGCGCCCCATCGCGGGCACGACCCCCCGGCACCGGACCGACGACGAGGCGGCGGCGCGGTGGCTGCGCACGGACGAGAAGGAGGTCGCCGAGCACACCATGCTCGTGGACCTGTGCCGCAACGACATCGGCCGGATCGCCCGCCAGGACACCCTGGCGGTGCCCGACCGGCTGACCGTCGAGCGGTACTCGCACGTACTGCACCTGGTCTCGACCGTCCAGGGACGGCTGGAGGCCGGCAGGGACAACTACGACGTCATCGCCGCGCTGTTCCCCGCGGGCACCATGACCGGCACCCCGAAGATCCGGGCCATGGAGATCATCGAGGAGGTCGAGCACAGCAGGCGCGGCCTCTACGCGGGCGCGCTGGGCCTGATCGACGTGGGCGGCTACATGAACCTCGCCCTGTGCATACGCACCCTCTTCCACCACGACGGCGAGTACCGCACCAGGGCGTCGGCGGGAATCGTCGCCGACTCCCTCCCCGACCGCGAATGGACCGAGACCCTGGCCAAGATGAACGCCGCCTGCTGGGCGGTCACCGGAAGGGAGCTGGTGTGAGCGCGCGCGGACCGCAGGAGGATCGCCACCGCGACCCCCGGCCCCGGGTCCTGGTGGTCGACGCCTTCGACAGCTTCGTGGACATCCTGCGCCAGTACCTCATGTCCGCCGGAGCCGCACCCGTCATGGTGCGCTCCAACGCCCTGCGCCACGAGGACGTACGGCGGATGGGGCCCGACGCGATCCTCCTGGGGCCGGGCCCCGGCCATCCGGCCGACTCCGGCCACGTCGAGATCGTCCGGGCCTTCGCGGGCCGGATGCCGATCCTCGGGGTCTGCCTGGGGCACCAGGCCATTGCGATGGCCTACGGCGCCTCCGTGGTGCCGGCCCGGCACCTCATGCACGGCAAGACCAGCCGGATCGACCACGACGGACGCGGCCTGTACACCGGGATGCCCCCGGGCTTCCGGGCGACCCGTTACCACTCCCTGGTCGTGGCCGAGGACACCGTGCCCGCCGCCCTCCAGGTCACCGCCCGGTCCGCCGACGACGGATACGTGATGGGACTGCGGCACCCGGCGCTGCCCGTCGAGTCCGTCCAGTTCCACCCCGAGAGCATCTGCACGGTCGACGGACCGAGACTGATCGGCAACTTCGTCGCCTCCGTCGCAGCCTTCCGCGCCCGGCCCTCCTCGAGCCTGGCCGCCTGACCCCCTCCACCGCCGAGAACACACCGAGGTGCCCGAGACCATGCGCCCCTTCCGCATAGAGATCCCGCAGTCCGCGATCGAGGACCTGCACCGCCGCATCGACGCCACCCGCTGGCCCGCGGAGATACCGGGAGTCGGCTGGGACCGCGGCGTGCCCGTCGGCTACCTGAAGGAGCTCACCGAGTACTGGCGCCACCGCTACGACTGGCGTGCCGCCGAGGCGGAACTGAACCGGTACCCGCAGTTCATCACCACGATCGACGGCACCGATGTGCACTTCCTGCACGTCCGCTCCGCCGAGCCCGACGCCATGCCCCTCGTCCTCACCCACGGCTGGCCGGGATCGGTGGCCGAGTTCCTCGACGTCATCGGCCCCCTGACCGACCCGGCCGCGCACGGCGGCGACCCCGCCGACGCCTTCCACGTCGTCATCCCCTCCATCCCCGGCTACGGCTTCTCCGGGCCGACCGGCCAGACCGGCTGGGACGTGAAGCGGGTGGCACGCGCCTGGGCCGAGCTGATGAACCGCCTGGGCTACGACAGGTACGTGGCCCAAGGCGGGGACTGGGGCAAGGTCATCTCCCTCGAACTCGGCCTCGCCGACCCCGAGCACGTGGCCGGGGTCCACATCAACATGCTGGTGACGTTCCCGCCTCAGGACGACCCCGAGGCCCTGGCCGGACTGGGCCCCGAGGACCTGGCGAAACTGGAGCACGCGGGCCGGTTCGCCGACGAGGGCATCGGCTGGCAGCGCATCCAGGCCACCCGGCCGCAGACCCTGGCGTACGCCCTGACCGACTCCCCGGTCGGCCAGCTCGCGTGGATCACCGAGAAGTTCAAGGAGTGGACCGACGCGCCCACCCCGGACGACGCGGTCGACCGCAACCGCCTGCTGACTCACGTCATGATCTACTGGCTCACCGCCACGGCCGGCTCCAGCGCCCAGCTGTACTACGAGTCCGCGCACCTGATGGCCGACTTCGCCCGCACCTGGGGCGGCCCCTGGCCGCTGACGGCCCCCGTCGGCGTCGCGGTCTTCCCCAACGACGCCTCCCGGCCCGTCCGCAGCCTCGCCGAGCGGATCCTGCCCTCCCTCACGCACTGGAGCGAGTTCAAGAGCGGCGGCCACTTCGCCGCGATGGAGGAGCCGGATCTGCTGGTCGGTGACGTGCGCGAGTTCACCCGCAGGCTGCGCTGAGGCGGTGGCGGGCGCGGCATGAGGTACTACAGCCTGCCCGGCTTCACCGGCCCCCAGGCACTGCGGCTCGCCCGGCGCGACCCGCCCCGTCCGGGGCCGTGCCAGGTGCTGGTGCGGATGAGGGCGTGGTCGCTCAACTACCGCGATCTGCTGATCGCGTACGGCCGCTACGGCCCCGGCATCCGGCCCGGTGTGGTGCCGCTCTCCGACGGCGCCGGCGAGGTGGTCGACCGGGGCCAGGCCGTCACGCGGTGGCGGCCGGGCGACCGGGTGATGGGCCTCTTCCTGCCCGGCTGGCAGTCCGGCCCCCCCGGAGCGGCCCGGCTGGCCGCCGCGCTCGGCGGCTCGGTCGACGGCGTCCTCGCCGAGTACGTGGCCTTCGACGAGGACGCCGTGGTCGCGGTCCCCGGCCACCTGGACTTCCAGGAGGCCGCCACGCTGCCGTGCGCCGCGCTCACCGCCTGGCAGGCCGTCGTCGAACTGGGTGGCCTCCACCCCGGGCAGACGGTGCTGACCCTCGGCAGCGGGGGAGTGTCGGTGTTCGCCCTCCAGATCGCCGCGGCCGGCGGCGCGCGGGTCATCGCGACCTCGGGCAGCGACCGCAAGCTGGAGCGGCTGGCCGAACTGGGTGCGGCGGACCTGGTCAACCACGCGCGGACACCCGGGTGGGGGCACGCGGTCGCGGAGCTGACCGGCGAGGACGCCGGCGTCGACCACGTCATCGAGGTCGGCGGCGCCGGCACGCTGCGCCAGTCGGTCACGGCCGTCCGCACCGGAGGCCGGATCAGCGTGATCGGCGTCCTCAGCCGCGGCGATGGCCTCAGCCCGGTCCCGCTGCTGCGCAAGGCGCTCACCGTCCAGGGCGTGCAGGTGGGCAGCGCGGAGATGTTCCGCGCCATGAACCGGGCCCTGGAGCACCGGCGCATCCGCCCCGTCGTCGACGCGGTGTTCCCCTTCTCCGACGCCCCGGCCGCGTACCGCCACCTGGAGTCCGCGCGGCACATCGGCAAAGTCGTCATCAGCGCCGACGGCGACGGCGGGTGAGCACGCCAGGAGTGGATCCCCCGTGAAGCGCGTCCCTACATTCGTGGCGTCCGGCCGGCACCGCAGCCGGCGGCAGGCCCCCTCGTACCGCAAGGAGACGTGATGCAGGGAAGTTACCGGCACGACGACGCCTGTCGTGTGTGCGGCAAGGAGGATCTGGCCGACATCGTGTCGTTCGGCGCCCTGCCGCTGGCGAACGGGTTCATCGCCCCCGGAGCACGTGACGAGGAGGAGGAGACCTACCCCCTCGACGTGGCCGTCTGCCGCAACTGCTGGCTGGTCACCCTGCGGCAGGTGGTCGACCCGGCGCGGCTGTTCCGGCACTACGTCTACGTCTCCTCCGAGTCGGACCAGATCCGCGACCACATGCGCCGCATCGTCGACCTGGGCACGCGGCAGGCCGACCTCGCCCCGGGCGACCTGGTCGTCGAACTCGGCAGCAACGTCGGGACCCAGCTCGGCCTGTTCCAGGAGGCGGGCTTCAGGGTGGTCGGCGTCGACCCGGCGGCCAACCTGGTCGAGAAGGCCAACGAGCGGGGCGTGGAGTCCATCGCCGACTTCTTCGGCCCGGAGCCGGCCTCCCGGATCGCCGAGAGGCACGGCCGGGCCTCCCTGGTCCTGGGGCGCCAGTGCTTCGCGCACATCGACGACGTGCACCGCGTGCTCGACGGCGTCGAGGAGGTCCTGGCGCCCGGCGGCGCCCTCGTCATCGAGGTGCCCTACCTGCTGGACCTGCTGGACGAGAACCAGTTCGACACGATCTACCACGAGCACCTGTCGTACTTCTCGGTCACCACCCTGCGCCACCTGTTCGCCCTGCACGGCCTCAGGCTCGTCGACGTGGAGCGCGCGCCCGTGCACGGGGGCTCGATCGTGGTGACCGCCGTCCGGGAGGGCACCGGACGCGAGCCGGCCCCCTCGGTCACCGGGCTGCTCGACCTCGAACGCGAGAGCGGCCTGACCGACGAGGCCCGGTACCGCAGGTTCGCCGCCCAGGTGGAACGCGTGACCGGCCGGGTCCGCGACCTGGTGCAGGAGCTCGCCGCGCAGGGTGCACGGGTGGCCGGCTACGGCGCTCCCTCCAAAGGCACCCAGCTGCTGATGGTCTGCGGGATCGGCGAGCGGGAGCTGGAGTTCTGCAGCGACACCACGAGCCTGAAGCACGGAAAGCTGCTCCCGGGCTCGAAGGTGCCGGTCTGCTCCCCCGAAGAGGCCCGGGAGCGCAGGCCGGACTACTACCTCCTCCTCGCCTGGAACTACGCCGAGGAGATCATCCGCAAGGAGCGCGCCTTCCTGGAGCAGGGCGGCCGGTTCATTGTCCCCATCCCGGAACCGAGAATCGTCTCGGCGCAGTCGGTGAAGGAGCCGATCTGATGGAATACGGTCCCGAGCACGCGGAACTGTACGACCTCGTCTTCCGCAGCCGAGGCAAGAACTTCGAGGAGGAGGCGAGAGGACTGGCCGAGGCCGTCCGCTCCCGCTTCCCCGGCGCGGCCTCACTGCTCGACGTGGCGTGCGGCACCGGCGCGCACATGGAGACGTTCACCGAGCTCTTCGACCACGTCGAGGGGCTGGAGTACGCCCCGGCCATGCGGGAGACCGCAACACGGCGGCTGCCCGGCGTGCCCGTGCACGCCGGCGACATGCGGGACTTCGACCTGGGCCGCACCTTCGACGCGGTGACCTGCATGGGCAACGCCGTGGGCGAACTGGGCTCGCACGCCGAGCTGAAGTCCGCGATCGCCGCCATGGCAGCCCACCTGGTGCCCGGAGGGGTGCTCGTCGTCGAGCCGTGGTACTTCCCCGACACCTTCATCGACGGATACGTCGGCGCGCACCTGCACCGCGAGGAGGGCCGGGCCATCACCCGGATGACCCACTCCACGCGCCAGGGCGACAAGTCCCGCCTGGAGGTCCGGTTCCTGGTGGCGGACTCCTCGGGCTTCCGCAGCTTCTCGGAGGTCCTCCACTCCAGCCTGTTCACGCGGGAGGAGTACTCCCAGGCCTTCGAGGACGCCAGATGCACGGTGGAGTTCGTTCCGGGCTTCAGACTGGCGGACGGCCGCCCCAACAGCCCCGGCCTCTTCGTGGGTGTGCGCAAGTGACCGGGGGAGCGAGGGTCTTCGACGAGCCGCTGCACGTCGGCCGCCCCAATGTGGGCGACCGGGCCCGGCTGCGGGAACGCATCGACGGCGCCCTGGACCGGCTGTGGTTCACCAACAACGGCCCGCTGGTGCGCGAGTTCGAGGAACGGGTCGCGGAACTGGCCGGCACCAGGCACTGCGTGGCCGTCTCCAACGCGACCACCGGCATCCAGGTTGCCGCCAAGGCGGTCGGCATCGGGATCGGTGACGAGGTGATCGTCCCCTCCTTCACCTGGGTCGCCACCCCCCACGCCCTGGACTGGATCGGCGCGGTGCCCGTCTTCTGCGACGTGGACGAGGCCACGGGAACCGCCGACGTGGCCCACGTGGAGAAACTGATCGGGCCCCGGACGCGCGGCATCCTCGGCGTGCACGTCTTCGGGCACCCCTGCCGGATCGACGAGCTGACCGCACTGGCGGACCGGCACGGCATCCCCCTGCTGTTCGACGCGGCGCACGCCCTGGGATGCACCTACCGCGGGAAGCCGATCGGCGGTTTCGGCGCCGCGGAGATCTTCAGCTTCCAGGCCACCAAGTTCGTCAACAGCTTCGAGGGCGGGGCCATCGTCACCGACGACGACGAGCTGGCGGACCGGGCACGGGCCATGCGGCACCAGGGCCTCAACCCCGACCACGAGATCACCGGCAGCGGCACGGTGGCGCGCATGCACGAGATCAGCGCCGCCATGGGACTCACCTCGCTGGAGGCCGCCGACACGTTCACCGAGGTCAACCGGCGCAACCACCGGCTGTACGAGGAGGAGCTGTCCGACGTGCCCGGCATCCGGGTGCGCCGGCAGGCGGCGGGCGAACTGACGAACTGCCAGTACGTCGTGATCGAGGTGGACGCGCCGCGGGCCGGACTGGACCGCGACACCCTGAACTCCGTGCTCCACCGGCACAACGTCCTCGCGCGGCCCTACTTCAGCCCCGGCTGCCACGACAGCGAGCCCTACCGCTCCGACCCGGCCCGCCACGCACCCGATCCGCTGCCCCGCACGGAGGCCCTCACCAGACGGGTCCTGTCCCTGCCCACGGGCATGGCCGTCGGCCCCGCGGAGGTCGCGGGGGTGTGTGCGGTCATCCGCGAGGCGGTGAGCGCGGCCCGGTCGGGGGCCGCCGACGGCATCCTCATCCCCACCGCATGAGCGGAATTTCCAGAACAGGCGTCCGGAGACTCGGTATCCCCGGCGTCTGCGTGGTAACGCCCCTCGTCCACTCCGATGGCCGGGGGGCGTTTCTCGAATGGTTCCACGCAGGCCGCCTGGAGGAGATGACGGGACGCCCTGCGACCGTGGCCCAGATAAATGTGTCGGTCTCCCGGAAAGGAGCCCTGAGAGGCATTCACTACACCGATGTCCCGCCCGGTCAGGCGAAGTTCTTCTCCTGCCTCAAAGGGTCCGTCCTGGACGTCGTGGTGGACGTCCGGGTGGGCTCCCCCACCTACGGCCGCTGGGAGGCGGTACGGCTGGACGACCGTACGTACCAGGGCGTCCACGTGCCCGAAGGGGTGGGGCACGCCTTCATGGCACTGGCGGACGACACCGTGGTGGCCTACACCTGCTCGCAGCCCTACACGCCGTCGAAGGACCGCAGGCTGCACCCCCTGGACGCCTCCCTCGCGATTCCCTGGCCCCAGGACGCCGCGCCGCTGATATCCCCCGGTGACCGCGCGGCGCCCACACTCGCCGAAGCCAGGCAGGCAGGCATTCTCCCTGAATACGAGAAATGTGTCCGAAATGCCGGAGAATGGTGGACGGGATAGCTCAGCAATTTGAAAGATCACTGCGGACGGGCGAGGTGGCATCCTTTCAGGAGAGGGAGCGGAATGCACCGGTCCGCGCTCTCGCCTAAACAACACCGTCAAAAGGAGAGACATGAAGCTGAAGAACAGGGCCCGGCTTGTGCCTGCTCTCGGAACGGCTGCCGCGGTGGCCCTCGGTGTGTCCGTCGCCGTACAGCCCGCCGCGTACGCCGCGGCGGCGGGCCTCTCCGTGAGCCCGGCCACCGGCCTGGCCCACGGCGACACGGTCACCGCCAAGGTCACCGGGGCCGTGCCCGGCGAGACCTACTACATCGCCCAGTGCGCCGACGTGCCGGCCGGGCACGCCTGCAACTCCTCCACCGCCACCTCCTTCACGGTGAACGGCAACGGCGAGGCGAGCATCCCGCTGGTCGTCTCCAAGACGTTCACCGGCATCTCCCCCGAGGGGACCAACCTCGGCTCGGTCGACTGCGGCACCGCCCAGTGCTACATCGGAGCGGGCAACGCCGGCCTCGACCTGGGGAACGTGGCGATCTCGTTCTCGTAGGAAACCCCCACCTGGTTGCGGCCCCCGGGCCGCCTCCCGTGCCGGGCCACCGGACGTGGCCCGGCACGGGCCGGCCTACGGAGCACGGCGCTCGGTGGGGCCGTCCCCGCGGACGGCCCCACCGAACGCGCCCCGCTGCGGGACCGAAACGCTCGGCGATCAGGACGGAGCACCCGTACGGGCGGCCCGGCTCGAACGGGCGGACCGCGATGGCGGCGCCCAGGGCTTCGGCGATGAGGCCCTGGGACGGCAGGGGCCGGGGAGCGACCCCGGCCGGTGCAGCCGGGCCGCCCGGGACGGCCGGTCGGCCATGACGGGCGGCGGCCCGGCGGGCACGCCGGCGCCGCAGCCGCTCGGTCCGGCGCGGGACGCCCGCCTCACTCGCAGGCCTCCTGCAGGAGCGGGGCCCCCGCGGTCTGTGCCGCGGGGAGCCGCTTGCCGGTGGCGCGGACGGCCGTGAGCTGGAGCAGCAGGGCGAGGAGGGCGGCTCCGGCGGCGCACAGGGGGAGTACGGACCCGCTCCAGCCGAGGGAGAAGGCCACGCCGCCGAGCCCCGAGCCGACCGCGCTGCCGAGGTAGAGCGCCGACTCGTTGAGCGCGACGGCGACCGGGCCGCCCCGTTCGCCGCGCGCGAGCAGCAGGTCGTTCTGCTGCGGGACCTGGAGGGCCCATCCCACGGCGCCCCACACGGCGATGGGCAGCAGGGCGAGCAGCGGCTCGACGGAGGCGACGGGGCGGAGGACGGCCAGGGCCAGGGTGAGCAGGGTCAGGATGCCGACGACCAGCGTGGCGGGACGGCGCACCCGGTCGACGAGCGGGCCGATGAGGATGCTGCCGAGGACCCCGCCGATGCCCCAGGCCCACAGGTACGGCGTGATGTCGTCGACGCCGCCCATGGCCCGGGTCCCCATGACGGGGGCGATGTAGGTGTACAGGCCCAGGCTGGCGACGGCCGCCAGGAAGGACACGCCGACGATGGAGGCGACGCGGGGGTCGGCGACCACCTGGGCGCGCTGACGCAGGGTCACCGAGGCGGCGGCCGGCAGGGCCGGGAGGCGTGCGGCGAGCCCGGCGAAGGAGACCAGCCCGATGGCGGACACCAGCCACAGCGTGGTGCGCCAGTCGGAGTGCTGGGCGATGAAGACGCCGATGGGCACGCCGATCACGGTGCCCGAACTCATGCCGCCCATGATCACGGCGAGTGCGCGGCCGCGCCGCCGTTCGTCGACGAGCGAGGCGGCGGCAGCTGCCGCGAGCGCCAGGTACAGCCCGGCGCCGACTCCTGCGAAGGCGCGGGTGACCAGCAGGACGCCGAGCGAGCCGGAGAGGGCGCTGCCGGCGTTGGCCAGGGTGAAGACGGCCAGGGAGGCGAGCAGGCCCAGGCGGACGCGGGAGGCGGACAGCAGGGTGGCGAAGACCGGCGACGCGATGGCGTAGGCGAGGGTGAAGGCGGTGACCATCTGCCCCGTGGCCGACACGGAGGTGCCGAAGTCGTCTGCGATGACCGGCAGCAGGCCGGCGGTGACGTAGGCGTCGAGACCGAGCGCGAAGGCTCCCAGTCCCAGGAGGTGGACGAGTTTCATCGGGTCCTCATTGTTCGATACTCGCGGTTCATTGGTACATGATGGCCGTGCCGACCGCGGCGGCAAGCCCGGTGAAACCATTTCGGCCGACTTCGGAACCTGGTCGGGTGTGCGATTCTTGGACCGTGCGCCGTTACTTCCACCCCGAAACCGATGACATCCGTCTGCCCGGCGTGCTCTTCGCGCTGAGCGACGCCACACGGATCGGCATAGTGGTCGCGCTGTCGGACGGCAGCGAACGCACCGCCGGGGACCTGGGAGGCGACATCGCCAAGTCGACGATGACCCACCACCTGAAGATCCTCAGGGAGGCAGGGGTGCTGCGCGTCCGTTCCGAGGGCACCCGGTGCTACAACTCCCTGCGCCTGGACGACCTGGAGGACCGGTTCCCCGGCCTGCTGAAGCAGGTGCTGAGCTCCGCCGCGCGGGACGGTTACGCCATGGCCGACACCCATCGGTAGGGCGGGGTACGACGACGGGCGTCGGCTCGCCGCAGGCGTGGAGCGCTCAGCGCGGGGCAGGGCTCACAGGTCCAGCGTGATGTCGCAGGCGGCCGGCCGGGCGTTGGCGCCGAGCGCCGGCTCCAGACCGGAGCGGCCGCACCGCGCGCTCATGCCGCCGACCGGGCGGTCCAGGAGCTCCCCGGCGGCCGCCCGGTCGAGCAGCGGAAGCACCGGTGACGCGGGGTCGTCGAGCACCGCCGCCGGCGCCTGGCGCAGCCCGCGCTCGCAGGCCGGGTCCTGCGGGGTCGGACAGGGGCTCTCGATCCGCTGCGCGATGGAGTCCGGCAGCGGGTCCCCGGCCGCGGCCCGCAGCAGGCTCCTCTCGCGGCCGTCGGGGGACTTCGTCTCCCGCGGAACCAGATCGCGCACGAACGGCGCGTCCCGGATCGGCGAAGGAACCGGCCCGTGGTCGGCGAAGTCGGCCGGAAAGAAACGCACCGGCCCCTCCGCGCGCGCGAGCGGCTTCCGGTGCGCCGGTGCGGTGGTCGTCGAGGGGTCCGGACCGCCCGACAGCAACGGGCACAGCGGCACGCCGGCGACGGTCCGGCGGCCGGCGATGTCCTCGGGGAGCTCCCGCACGGCGGCGATCGGGGTGTCCGGGTCGACCGTGTGCCCGCACGCTTCCAGGGGCCGGTACCTCCGCTTCCGGGCCGGGAGGACCCCTGGACCCGCGGCCCCGCGATCGGATGCCGTACGGATCCCACCTGCACTCCCGGCCGGGGAAATGAAATGTGACCGAACCGGTCCGTCAGGTAATCTTCCGCGGTGGATACGACCGGAAAGCCGCTCTTCTGCGACACCGGCCTGGCCGAGCGAATCGAGCGGGCCGAGGTGCAACTCATCACGGACGGGAATGCGGCCGCACGCCGCCGCAATGGAGACGGCAAAGGCTTCCTGAAGCCGGTCACGGGAGGCGTGGCCGCCTTCGCCGAGGACGAGTCACCACTCAACAAGGTCGCCGGACTCGGTTTCGGCGGCGTACCGGACGACGCCCTGCTCGACGAGATCGAGCAGGCCTTCGCCGACCGGGGCGCGCCCGTCCAGGTGGAGCTGGCCCACGTGGCCGATCCGGCCGTCGGCGCCGTGCTGACGGAGCGGGGATACCGGCTCACGTCCTACGAGAACGTGCTCGGCTTCCCGCTGCCCGGGGAACACGGACGCCCCGCACCCGAAGGGATCGAGATCAGGCCCAGCGGCGAGGAGGAGTTCGACCGCTGGATCGAGGTCGTCGCGGACGGCTTCGCGCACCCGGACACCCAAGGCGTCCCCTCCCACGAGGAGTTCCCGCGCGAGGTGATCGCCGCGGCGGTCCGCGACCTGGTGGGCGCCGCCGGCATGAGGCGGTACAGCGCGGTACGCGACGGTGCGCTGGTCGGAGGGGCCAGCGCCCGCATGGCCGACGGGATCGCCCAGCTGACGGGAGCGGCCACCGCCCCCGCTCACCGGCGCCGAGGCGTCCAGACGGCCCTCCTGGCGGCCCGGCTCGCCGATGCCGCCGCGGCGGGCTGCGACATCGCCGTCATCACCACGCAGCCGGGCTCCAAATCCCAGGAGAACGCGCAGCGCCAGGGTTTCCACCTGCTCTACACCCGCGCCGTACTCGTGAAGCAGGTTTGATGTCACACAGCGACGGAGACCGCTTTCCCGCGCAATGAACGGGGATGCGGCTCGAACGGAAATGCGGATCGGTTTCCTCTGCTTCTCACCACCGGTCTTCATCCGACTTCGCCGGAATCTCGCGGCGAGGCCCGCCGCATGCACGGCCGGGGACGGCCTGGGCGACGGCGCCGACGCGGCAGGGGGCTGATTCGTCGCGCGGGACAGGGCACGCCGATGCTGTTCGAGTCCGGTGGCGCGTTCGCCGAGCGCGCGGACGCCGCGCAGGAGCCGGCTGCGGGCTTGCGGCCGCTGCCGACGGTGCCGGGTCCCGGACGGTACCGGCCGCGACGAGACCCGGAGGAGCGCGGCCGGGCCCGGTGGCCGGCTCCGCTGCACGGCCCCGGCGGCCGGGCGGCTGCGGCGGCCTCCGAACCCCGCCGGGCACCTCCCCCGCCGCGGGGGCGGGCGCTCTGCGGCCAGGGCCGACGCAGGCTGCAGAAGACCGCGTCGCCGAGCCCGGTGCCTGCCTGCCGGACTTCCGAGCGGTCAACGCCTCCGCCACCGTCCACCCCGCCGACCGGGGACACGGCCACGCCGTCGCGCCACGCGGGCCGGCCGGCGGCCGCGACGCCGGCGCGGCCGCCGCCGATCACGACGACGCCCGCGGCGCCGGGGCGGCGCGGAAGCGGGCCGGTCCTCCACCCGGCGGTGCGGCGCAGACCTCGCGGTGCGGCCCCGCCGCACCCCGCGTGTCGTGCGGGCTCCTCCCCGCCGTGCGGCCGAAAGCCGCTCCGCAGGGCCGGGGGAGGAGTTGTTCGGCACCGCCGAGGCACCTGCTGAACAATCCCGGTGGTGCTGTAGTGGTCGAGCCGCCGGTGACACCGCGGGCGGCACCGCTGCGTCGATGCGGCGGAGGGCCTGGACGGGGTCTCCCCGAACGTCGGCCGGCACCGGCCGTGCGGCGGGGCGGGGCTCTTCCGGGGCCCGTGCCTCCGGAGCACCGGTTCGTACCCTTCGAAAGGAAACGATCATGACGCGTGTCCGACACAGCCTGCTGTCCGTCATGGCCTTGGTCGGCGCGGCCCTCCTCGGCGCGCCGGGCACGGCCTCGGCGGCCCCGGCCGACTACCCGACGGCCTACAACACCAAGACCCAGCACCTGGTCTCCAACCCCGACAGCAGCATGGTGGAATCCTGCGTCTCGCGCAGGATCACCCTGGGAACCGGCCACTACGACTGGGGCCACGTCATGGGGACGCGGCAGACCGTCGTACGCGCCAACCTCTACCTCGGCCAGGGCGTGTACACCTGGGAGGACTGCCTGTGGCCGCACGACGGCTTCTACGTGCAGACGACGTCACTGAATCCCGACAACCCCGACTGGGACACGGTGTACCTCTCCGAGGACCTGGACGTGCGGTCCACCGGCACCTGGACGTGGGGCGGGTTCCTCGACCCCAGGTTCTGACCGGCCGGGGAGCCGGGTCCCGGGCCGACCGGGAAGCAGCAGGCGGCGGGCGCCCGGCCGGAGACGGCCCGGTGTCCGCCGGCCCGCCCCGCACGCGAACGAGGCGGCGTACTCCGACCCGGTGCCGGAGCACACCGCATCGGGCGCCGACGAGCGCGCGCCCACGGCTGCTGCTTCGGGCCGCGGTCGCGCTTCGACGTCGGCCTGCCGCAGCGTGCGGTCCCGGTGGGACCAGGTCGCCCACACCGGCGGGCGTCGGCCAGGGTGCCCGAGCCGACCGAGTTCGTGCGGGTCCACGCCGCTCGACCCCGGCTACCGGGTCGGCCCGGCCGCGCCGGGCGACCCGGCCTGTCCGCCGCCGAACACCTCCTTGACGAGTCCTCGCGTCGCCTTCCGGAACGCCCCCGCCATGGACAGTGCGGCATCGTCGACATAGTTCAGCGCGGCAGTCAGGGTCCTGCCGCCGTCGGGCGTGCTGTACATCAGCGCCGCGTGGCCCGCCATGCCGCCGTTGTGGGTGATGACAGTGCCGCCGTTCCCGCCGACGTCCTGCACGAACACCCCCAGGCCGTACCCGGCCTTGGAATGCGGCCTGCACATCTCGGCCAGCAGCGGGGCCGGCAGGAGCCTGCCGCCCGTCAACGCGGAGACGAACGTGTGCAGGTCCCGGGGGGTCGAGATCATGTCCCCGCCGGTGGAGATCCAGGAGGGGTTCTGACGGGTGACGTCGACCGTCTCCTGCCGGCCGGCGTCCTCGTACCGGTAGTAGGCGCGAGCGTGCGGCTCGGGGACCTCCGGACCGGTGTCGGGCACCACGGTGCCCGACAGCCCGAGCGGCCCCAGGATCAGCCGCTGCATCTCCTCGGCGAGCGAGCGGCCGGTGACCCTCTCGATCAGCAGCCTGAGCAGCACATAGTTGGTGTTGGAGTAGCTCCAGTCCGTCCCCGGTTCGAACCGCGCCGGCTTGGACAGCGCCAGCCGTACCAGCCCCTCCGGCCGGTAGGTCCTGAACCGGTTGTCCACCCACTCCCGGCCCGCGGTCGTGGCGGGGATCCCCGGCACGAACGTCCCGTCGGCGTAGTACTCACCGGTGAAGTTGAACACCCCGCTGGTGTGCTGCAGCAGCATCCGTACCGTGATCCTCCGGTCCAGCCCGAACCCGGGCAGGTGGTCGGCCACCGGGGCGTCCAGCCCGATCGCGCCCTCGGCCACCAGTCGCAGCACCACGGTCGCGGTGAAGGTCTTGGTGTTGCTGCCTATCCGGACGTACCCGTTCGCCGGCGGCTCCGCGGTCTCGCCCAGCTTGCGCACCCCGGCGCTGCCGACCCACTCGCCCCGCTCGTCGTGCACGCGCAGCGTCACCCCGGTGAAACCGGACTCGGCCATCTCCTCGATGGCCCTCCGCAGTTCCGGGCGGTCCTGGCCGGTGGAAGTGACGGACATGGTGGTGTGCTCCCCTGGGACTGGTACGGAATTCGGCTGGGTGGACGGGACCGCCGCGGGGCGCCCCCTACAGGCTGCGGGCGGTGATGTCGCCGTGGGCGGTGGTCGCGTGGATGTTCAGGCCGGCGGCGCCGCCGGTGTTCCGGAGCGCGTTGCGGATCCGGCCGCAGGAGGTGCCGGCGTCCAGGGAGGCGGGGACTCCGCGGGCGGCTCCGATCGAGATCTCGCCGTGTTCGGTGCGCAGCGCGACCGTGCCGTGCACGGCCTCGGCGATGCGGATGTCGCCCTTGTGGGTGCTGATCCGCGCGGGGCCGCCCAGGCGGCCGACCGAGACGTCGCCGGCGAGGAGGGTCAGGCGGGCGTTCGCGGTCTCGTCGAGCCCGACCGCGCCCTGCGCGCCTTCGAAGGCGACGTCGCCGAGCCGTCCGAAGCCCCGGAGCTCGGCGAGAGCCGCCTTCGCCTCGATGCGGGAGCCGGCGGGTAGTCGGACGGTCACCTCGACGGACCCGGAAGCGCCGAGGAGCCGGTTCTTCGCCTCCGGGGCCCCGATCCGCAGGACGCCGTCGCCGTACTCGATCCGGATCCGCTCCGCCGCCTTCACGTCGCGGCTCCTGGAGGCGTCCGCGGGCAGGACCTCGACCGTGGTGTCGGCCCGGTCGGCGGCGACGAGCCGGATGCGCCCCGCGGGGACGTCCAGGACGACGGAGACCGGGGCGGGGGTGTCGAACTTCTGCATCGTGCTCTCCTCGGGCTCTTTGTTTCGGTTGATGGAAAAGCTACGTTGCATTTCTGAAATCGACAACATGCTTGTTGTTGCTGACCCATATAACTCCAGATCAAAGCTATCGGGTTGTTGCAATGACGGCGGAATCAACGCAACGAACATCGCCATGTCCGTTGCAATGAGTTGGAGCTGAACGCTATGCTGGAGGCATCGGGGGCATGAGGGAGGAGATCGCGGTGCCAGGGGGCAGACTCACCCAGCAGGAACGCCGGCGGATCGCGTTGGGGCTGGCCGACGGCTCCGCCTACGCGGAGATCGCCCGCCACCTCGGCCGCCCCACCTCGACCGTCACGCGTGAGGTCATGCGCAACGGCGGCCCCACGGCCTACCGGGCCGACCTGGCCCACCGCGCCGCCGAACACCGCGCCCGCCGCCGCAGGCGCACCACCGTTCCCCGGAGTCCGAACACGCCCCCGCCGGCCCACGGGCGCGACCCCGAAGCCGTACGCGAGTACACCCAGACGCTCACCACCGTCTTCATGCAGTCGGGCCTGCCCAGGATGACGGCCCGGGTGCTGGCCTGCCTCTACACCACCGACGCCGGCAGCCTCTCCGCCTCCGAACTCGTCCAGCGCCTCCAGATCAGCCGGGCGTCCGTCTCCAAGGCGGTCGCGTTCCTGGAGGGCCAGGGCCTCATCCGCCGGGAACGCGACGAACGCCGCCGCGAGCGCTACGCCGTCGACGATGACGTCATGTACCAGTCCGTGATGGCCAGCGCCCGCGCCACCGCCCACCTCGGCGAGACCGCGCGGCAGGGCGTCGGAGTCCTCGGCTCCGGCACCCCGGCCGCCGCCCGCCTGGAGAACATCGCCCGCTTCGTCGACTTCATCTCGGAGAGCATCGCCCGCGCCGCGGACCAAGCCCGGGAGATCCTCCACACGGAACCCGAAGCGACCTCCGGCAGCGTTACCTGAGCCGCCTTCGGACTGCCGGCGGGCAGCCCCGGCGACCGGGGCGACCACGCGCGGCGGGTGCCGCGTCCCGCCGGTCCGCCCGTACTCGGCGAACGCCCGCCCCAGCGGGCGGGCCGTCCCCGGTGGCCGGGCATCCGCAGCATGCCGTACGCCCGGACCCGCGGGGAGCAGGCCGAAGACCACGTCCGAACACGGGACGTTGCGGTGGCGACCGTCTGTGGCCTCGCCCGGCTCCGGATCCACCGGTGTGACCGCGGCGCGCGGTGCGGCCGCTCCGGCACGCACACCGCGCACGCGCCGCGGCCCACCGCCCTCATTGCAATGGTCGGGTGGCGTTCGTTGCGTTGATTTTACCGCCGTTGCAACAATCTGATGGCTATGAGCTGGTGTTAAAGCGGTTCTGGCGGCAAGTATGTTGCCGGTCTTGTGAATGCAACGTAGCTTCTCCATCGTTCGGAACGAGGAGTCGAAGGGGAGCGCGATGCGGACGTTCGACACCCCGGCGGGGGCTTTGCCTCCCTGGACGCGGGACCTTCCTGCGGCCTGATCCGCAACGCGCTCCGGAAGGCCGGCGGTGCCGGCCTGAACACCCACGCGACCACCGCCTGCAGCGACGTCACCGCCCGCAGCCTGCAAGAGGAACACCCCTACGACCGTCTCGGCGAACAAGCAGCGCACGCCGCACGGCGACGACACCGCCCTCGGCCGGAACGGCGCCGACGGGACCCCCGTCCACCGTCCGGCCGGACGCCCACACCGGCCGGACGGGTGCACAACCGCCTGCCGGCCCCCGCCCCCGGGCGGTCCGACCGTGCCCGCCCCGCCCCACCCGGCTCGCGAAAGGGGCGGCGCCCCCGAGCCCCCATCCCCCTGCCCCGACGGCACCACCGCACCACCACGCCCGGAACCGCACCGAGGAGGAAGAAGAATGAGCACCACCCGGGACTACCAGGCCGCGGAGCAGCTCCTGCGCCGACCCGCCCGCCCCGGCGAACTCGTCGTCGGCGACAAGGTCAGGCCGCAATGGATCGACGGAGGCGCACGCTTCTGGTACGCAGTGGACAACGGCTCCGGCAGCCGGTTCGTACTGGTCGACCCGGCGGCGGGCACCCGCGAGCCGGCTTTCGACCATGCGCTGCTCGCCACCGCGCTGGCCGCCGCCGCCGGGCAGCGGACCGACCCCGAGGCCCTGCCGTTCACGGCCGTCGAACTGTCCGCACACACCGTGGAGTTCGACGCCTTCGGCGAGCACTGGCGCTGCCGCCTGGACGACTACACCTGCGAACGGGCCGAACCCGCACCGCCGGGCAACCCGCTGGAGGTGCCGTCACCCGACCGGACGGCCACGCTGTTCCAGCGGGGGCACGACCTGTGGGTGCGCTCGCTGCCCGACGGCCGGGAACGGGCGCTGACCACCGACGGCGAGCCCGACCACCGGTACGGCCCCGGCCCGGACTGCACGAGCAACGGCACACTGCTGCGCAAGCTCGGCCTGCCGCACCCGCCGCCCGCGGCGGCATGGTCCCCCGACTCGACGATGGTGCTGGCACACCGGACCGACGAGCGCGGCGTCCGGCAGACCCACCTGGTGGAGGCCGGGCCCGCCGACGGCGGCCCGCCCCTCCTGCGCACCCAGCGGTACGCCTACCCCGGCGACGAGCAGGTGCCCCGCGCCGAGCTGGTCGTGCTGGACGTGCGGACGGGCACCGTGGTCCGCGCGCAGGCCGAACCGCTGCTCATGCCGCAGTTGTCGCCGATCACGGCCGGGTGGGCGTGGTGGGCGGAGGACGGCTCGGCGGTGTACTACCTCAGCCGGCCCCGCGACCTGCGCACGCTGACCCTGCACCGGCTGGACCCGGTCACCGGCGAGGTCGCCACCGTGCTCAGCGAGACCGGAGCCACCCGGGTGGAGCCCAACCAGTGGATGTACGAGCCGCCGATCGTGCGGGTGCTGACCGACGAGGTGCTGTGGTACTCGCAGCGGAGCGGCTGGGGCCACCTGTACCGGTACGACCTGCGCACCGGCGCGCTGCTCGGGCAGATCACCTCCGGGCAGTGGGCGGTGCGGCAGATCCTGCACGTCGACGAGGCCGAGCGGGTGGCGTACTTCACCGCCTCCGGGCTGGTCGGCGAGGACCCGTACCGGCGCACGGTGTGCCGGGTCGGCCTGGACGGCTCCGGCTTCGCCACGGTCACGGACGACGACCAGGACCACATCGTCACCCTGCCGGAGAACCGGCAGTACTTCGTCGACTCCGCGTCCACCGTCGACACCCCGCCGGTGACGACGGTCCGCGACTGGACCGGGCGGGTACTGGTCGAGCTGGAGCGGGCCGACACCGGCAGGCTCACCGCCACCGGCTGGACGCCGCCGGAACGGTTCTGCGTCAAGGCGGCCGACGGGGTGACGGACATCCACGGAGTGCTGTACCGGCCGCGGGGGTTCGACCCCGCCCGGCGCTACCCGGTGGTGGACACCGTCTATCCCGGCCCGCAGGTCGCCCGGGTCGCCCCGTGCTTCGACCCCGGCGGGATGGGCCTCGACGCCGAGCCCATCGCGGCGCTGGGCTTCGTGGTGGTGGCGGTGGACGGGCGCGGCACCCCAGGGCGGAGCAAGGCCTTCCACGACGCCTCCTACGGCCGTCTGGCCGACGCGGGCTGCCTGGCCGACCACGTCGCGGCGCTGCGGCAGCTGGCCCGGACCCGCCCGTGGATGGACCTGGACCGGGTGGGCGCCTTCGGCCACTCCGGAGGCGGGTTCGCCGCAGCGCGGGCGGTGCTGGACTTCCCCGAGGCGTACAAGGTCGGCGTGGCCCTCTCCGGCTCGCACGACGCCCGCTGCTTCAACCAGGGCTTCGTGGAGGCCTACGACGGCGCGGACAACCCCGAGGCCTGGGCCCGTTCCTCCACCATGGACCTCGCGGACCGGCCGGCGGGCAAGCTGCTGCTCGTCCACGGCGGAATGGACGACCAAGTCCACCCGGAGCACACGCTGCGGCTGGCCGACCGCCTCATCGCCGCCGACAAGGACTTCGAGCTGCTCATCGTGCCCGGGGCCGAGCACACGCTCATCGACTGCCTGGCCTACGTCCGCAAGCGCTGCTGGGACTTCCTGGTGCGCGAGCTGATGGGCGCGCAGCCGCCCGCCTACCGTCCCGCGCCCATCGCCGTCGGCCCCGAGCTGCTCGGCGAGCTGTTCGCCTGAGCGCGGCGGCCGGAGGAGGAGCCGGGGAACCCTGCCCCCACCGGGGTCCGCGGCCGCCGGCTTCTCCGAGCAGTCCGCGAACAGCCCTCGGGCAGCCCGGGTCCGCGCACGCCGTTCAGCCTGGTGATCCCCGCCGGCGGGGGCCCGCGACCGCCCGCCGGTCACCTCCGCCCCCCGGGGGCAGAGCTCTGGGAGTCCGGGGCCGGAACGAGCCCCCCGAAGGGCCCGTGTCGCCTCCGGCCGGAGGCGACACGGGCCTACCCGACGTATCCGAGGAAGAACCTGAGGTACGAGCCGCTGTCGGCCCTCAGCTCCAGCACCCGCCCGCCGTAGGACACCGGGAGACCCGCTTCCGGAGTCCACAGCACGAGGCGGCCGACCCCGTCGTCGACCCTCCGGATCCGCCAGACCCACTCCCGGTCGAACACCGCGGCCTCGCCGTACCGCAGCAGCCCCTGCCGCCGCCACAGCCGGATCGAGTCGGGGGTGACGACCGCGTAGAGGAGTCTGCCGGCCAGCGGTTCGAGCCGGTCCGGCGAAACCCGGCAGAGGTCTTCGGGAAGACCGTGCCCCCCGCTCCCCGCCGCCGGACCGGACGGGAGGGACACCGGGCCGGAGGGGGAGAGGACACCGGCGTCGGCGAGCCGGACCGGCACGACCGACAGCACGGTGATCGTATGCGGGCCGACGGCGTTGTAGGCCGCGGCGACCTTCTCGCACCCGCGGGCGGGCAGGACGCTGATCCGCAGGCGGGTGACGGCGACGGCCGTCATCCGGGCCGCCAGCACCAACGCCGTTGCCGTGCCCAGGACGGCGGCGGCCGCGACGGTGATCAAGAGGTAGGTCCGCACTCCCCTCCAGCCGAAGAGGAGGCAGACCACAGCCCCGCCCGCCACTACCGTCCACATGGCCGTCCGCATCTTCGCCCTCACCGGTGGTCCGCTGGTTCCCGTGCCGTGCGGGCCGGGCGGAAGCGCCGCGGCCGCGTGGGCTCCAGCACAGCGGCTCCGGGGTTGTTCAGCCACCCCCGCGCCGCCGTGAACAACCGGCCGCGAGCGGCCCGCGCCGACGGACGGGGGAGAGCGCCCCCGCGACGCATGAGGGGCGAGCTCCGTCCCGTGCAGCCTCCCGCCGCCGTGCCGTGCCCCGATCCCCTCCGGCGCCCGGATACCGGTGCGGTGCGGCCGGACGCGCCGCGGCGGACCGACCGGCGGTGTGCCGCGCGGCTTGAAGTCCCGGCGAATCCTTCACCGGGCCCGCTGCAACCCGAACCGCCTGCCGTCGGTCTCCGCCGCCTTTCGGTGCTCGGTCACGCCCGGCCCCCTCACCGCGGCGGCCCGCTGAACGGCCGGGGAGGCTGCGCCGGAGTGCCACGGTCCGCAAAGTCGACGACCCCTGTCACATCATTCGAAACCGGAATGCCTGACGGTGCGTCTACTGTTGCTGTCCGTATCGATAACCTCGGGGGGGCGGATGCGCAGCGAGGGCATGACCGACAGCGGCCCGGACGACGGGCCGGACAGGGTGATCGCGGGCCGATACAGATTGCAGCACCAGCTCGGTCGCGGCGGGATGGGCGTGGTCTGGGAGGCACTGGACACGAGCCTGGACCGGAAGGTGGCGGTGAAGGGGCTGCTGTATCCGGGCGCCGCCAGTGCCGACGCCCAGGCGAAGTGGGTGAGCCGGGCGCGCCGTGAGGCGCAGGCCATCGCCAGGATCGGGCACCAGAACGTGGTCGCCGTGCACGACGTGGTCGAGGACGGCAACCAGGTCTGGATCGTGATGGAGCTGCTCAACTCGCGCTCCTTGGCCGATCTGCTGCGCGAGCAGCAGTACCTGTCCGCACCCCACGCGGCGCGGATCGGCCTCCAGGTGCTGCGCGGACTGGCCGCCGTGCACGAGGCCGGCGTACTGCACCGCGACGTGAAACCCCACAACATCCTGTTCCGCCCCGATGGGCGCGCGCTCCTGATGGACTTCGGGATCGCCACCTTCGAGGGCGCCACCCAGCTCACCCGGTCGCACGAGATCATCGGAACACCGCAGTACCTGGCACCGGAACTGCTCGGACACACACCGGCCGACCCGCGACCGGCCTCCACCGCGTCGGACCTGTGGGCCCTCGGCGTCACGCTGTACGAGATGGTGGAGGGCAGGCGCCCCTTCGACGGGGCCACCAGCTTCGAAGTCTTCATCGCCGTGCGTGAGTCGCCGGTGCCGCCCATGAAGTACGCCGGACCGCTCGCCGGACTGATCACAGCGCTGCTCCAGAAGGACCCCGACCAGCGCCCGGACGCCGCCGAAGCGGACCGGATGCTGCAGGCCGTCACCGAGGATGCCGCAGCGCCGGACACCCCACCCGTGAGGCCGGTCGGACCCGACCGTCCGAAGCCCCCGGAGCCGGTGGACCCGATCGATCCGGTGAAACCCAAGCGCCGGAATCGGTGGAAGATACCGGCGGCCGTCGTCTGCGTGGCGCTGCTTGCGGGTGTGGCGTGGTCCTCCTTGCTGGGACTGGAAGGCGACTCCGAAGCCGCAGGCTCCAGCGAGGAACCCCCGTCGAGGGAGCCCAGTCGGACCGTCTACCACTGCGACAGGCTGCGGGTCGGCGTCAAGGGCGATCAACCCGGACTGAGCGTGGAGGTCAAAGGCACCCACCGGGGCTTCGAGGTCGATCTCGCCAAGGAGATCGCCCGGGAACTGGGCTGCAAGGAGGACCAGGTGACATTCCAAACGGTCACCACGGACAACCGCAACGGCTACCTGACGACCGGCAAGGTTGACCTCGTGCTGGCCACGTACAGCATCAGCGAGGAGCGCGAGAGGACCGACAAGGTGAAGTTCGCCGGCCCCTACTTCGAGGCTCTGAAAGGGTTGCTGGTACGCAAGAAGCGGCCGTACGGAGACCTCAGCGACCTGCGGAGAGACTCCGAGGCGGAGGTGTGTACCGCGGAGGGCTCGGTCTACGAGGAGTGGCTCAAGGAGGAGGGGCTGGGGGGCCAGACGGTGACCCGGGACGGCTACGACGACTGTGTGAGGGACCTGCTGGACCCGGGGACCGACGTCTACGCGGTGGCCACCGACGACGTCATCGTCGACGGACTCGCCCGCAAGTACGCCGCCAAGACCAGGGCCCTTCCCAGCCGCGGCGAACCGGAGCACCTCGGAGTGGCGATGGACGCAGCGCACCAGGACCTGCACGAGGGGGTGTGCGCGGCGTTGAAGGCGATCGTGGGGAAGTCCCCGGGAAAGACCTCGCGGTGGGCCGAGATCTACAACGAGCACCTCCAGCCGATCACGGGCCAGCCGGCGCCCAGGGAGCCGGAACTCACGTCGTGCTGAGGTCCCGGCCGAGGCGGTCACCGTCCGGCCGGACCCGCACCGGCAGGCCGCCGGACCCTGCCGCCGAGGAGCCTGCGAATCGCCCCGGTCCCAGGTCTGCCGCCACCGCTGCACCGACCGGGCACCGACCCGCAAGTCCACGGCGGTCACGCACTCGCCTCACCCCGAGCGAACCGCTCGGGGTGAGGCGGGCGAACCGCCTCCACGGCCCGGCCCACCGGCCACCACCGCCTCTCACCCCGCTGTGAGCGCCGTCCCCGCACCACCCGGCCCTCCTCGTCCCGGCGCCCCTCCTCTGCTGCAGGCGACCGGTCCGCCCCACCCCACAGGACGGCTCCTCGGCGCTCCGACCGGAAGGGCCCACCGGGCCGGCGGCCCGGCACGAGACACCTGAACCGTTCGGTAATGTGCTCGTTCGAGGAGGGCCCGAACGGCTGCTGCCGGGCGGCTCGGCAACCAGAGCCGTGCGCACGTCCCATGACCACGGACGCCGGCACGCCTCCGGCCTTGATCTCCAAGGACGGACCACGAGACGGACGGGGGACACCGATGACGACCGCCCACGCTCCATCCGAGGCCGGGAGCGCTCCACCGCCGGGGAGCGACACGGTCATCGAGGTACGGAACCTGCGGATGCGCTACCGCAACCAGGACGTCCTCAAGGGAGTCGACTTCACGGCCCGGCAGGGCGAAGTCGTCGTGCTGCTCGGCCCGAACGGCGCGGGCAAGACGACCACGATCGAGGTCCTGGAGGGCTTCCGGATGCGCTCGGGCGGCGACGTGACCGTCCTCGGCACCGATCCGGCCCGCGGGGGCGAACGGTGGCGTGCGCGCCTGGGCATCGTGCTGCAGTCCTGGCGCGACCACGGCAAATGGCGGGTGCGGGAGCTGCTGGCCCACCTCGGCTCGTACTACGCGCCGTACTCCACCGCCCTCGTACGGCGGCCGTGGGACGCCGACGAGCTCATCGCCGCCGTGGGGCTGACCGCGCAGGCGGACAAACGGGTCGGGACCCTGTCCGGCGGGCAGCGCAGGCGGTTCGACGTGGCCGTCGGCATCGTGGGCCGACCCGAGCTGCTGTTCCTGGACGAGCCGACGGCAGGACTGGACCCGGAGGCCAGGAGCGAGTTCCACGGCCTGGTACGCGGACTCGCCGACGAGCGCACCACCGTCCTGCTGACCACGCACGACCTCGCCGAGGCGGAGAAGCTCGCCGACCGGATCCTCATCCTGGCCGGTGGCCGGATCGTGGCCGACGGCGCGGCCGAGGAGCTGTCCCGGCAGGCATCGGCCGAGGCCACCGTGCGCTGGACGCGGGACGGGCGGCCCTTCGAGGCGGCGACGGCCGAGCCGACCCGGTTCGTCCGACGGCTGTTCGAGGAGCACGGCGAGGCGATCGGCGGGCTGGAGGTGCGCCGGGCGAGCCTGGAGGACACCTATCTGACGATGGTGCGGGAGCTGGAAGCGGGGAGTGGCCCCGGTCGGCGGGCGGCGCGTGCTTTCGGGGAGGAATCGCGATGAGTCCGGTGTGGTACGCGGTGGGAGCCGGGGTGCGGCGCGGCGGGACGGAACTCCGGCAGACCTTCACCACCGGCCAGGACGTGTTCGGGTACGTGCTGTGGACGGTCCTGCTCATCGTGCCGCTGTTCCTGGTCGGGGACGATCCGCTGAAGGGCGCCGGTATCTCGGCCGGCGCGTTCATGCTGCCGAGCATGCTGGGGATGACGCTCGCGTTCACCGGGATGATGACCACGGCGCAGCTGCTCGCGACCGAGCGCGAGGACGGCACTCTGCTGCGGGCCAAGGCCGTGCCCCACGGCATGGTCGGCTACCTGGTCGGCAAGATCATCACGGTGTCGGGGACGGCTCTCGTCTCTGTGGCGCTCCTCTTCGCCGTGGGCGTGTTCCTGGTGGACGGGGTCGCCCGGCAGGGCGGCGGGGCGCTTCTGACGCTGGTGTGGGTGGTGCCGCTGGGTCTCCTGGCGACCCTGCCGATGGGCGCCGTCATCGGCTCACTCGTCGACAGCCCGCGCACCATCGGGCTGCTGACGCTTCCGGTGATGGGGCTCGTCGTGATCTCCGGGATCTACTTCCCCCTGTCGAAGCTGCCCGAGTGGTTGCAGACCGTCGGGCAGGTCTTCCCCGTGTACTGGCTCGGCCTCGGTCTCAGGGCCGCGTTGCTGCCGGCCGAAGCGGCCGCGGCCGAGATCGGCGGATCCTGGCGGTACCTGGAGACGGCAGGCGTACTGGGGGCCTGGACGGTCGCCGGGCTGCTCCTCGCACCGTCCGTCCTGCGCAGGATGGCCCGCCGCGAGTCCGGGGCCGCGATGGCGGAACGGCACCGGAAGGCGATGCAGCGGGTCGGTTAGCGACGGGCCGGGGACGTCGGCCCGCCTCCCGGTCGGGCCGCACCGGACAGGGGGCGCCCGCCCCCCGGATGTTCCCGCTGCTGATGCGGGCGCGCTCACGGCGCCGGGCGGCGGGCACGCCGGGGGTCGGGTGCCAGGCGGTGTTGCGCCGGCGGCGGGACCCGCGGATCCTCGTCCTGGCCCGCGACCCCCTCGGTGCCCGACGAGGCCGGCAGGTCCCGTCGCCGTCGACCCCGAGCCGCTCGGCGAGTTGTTCGCCTGGGCGCGGCGGCTGGAGGGGGAGCCGGAGGAACCCGGCCCGCCGGGTGCGGCGGCGCGACCGCGCCCGGCCGGCACTGCCCGTCTGAGCAGCGGTCACCCGCGCCGCCGCACAGTCGGTCGGTCAGATGCCTGTACGCGCATCGGCACACCGTGTACGGTCTCGGGCCGATGGGGTTTGGGAGCGCTCCCATCGCGCTGTTGCCGCTTCGCACGAGCACGAGGAGGAACGCTTTGAAACGCTTATCGGCCCTACTGGCGACCTGCGCCACGGTCCTGGGCTTCACGGCACTGCTCAGTCCCCAGGCAGCGGCCGCCGCCGGCTGCAAGGTCGACTACACGTTCACCAACCAGTGGCAGGGCGGCTTCCAGGCCGGGGTGAAGGTCACCAACCTGGGTGATCCCGTCAGCGGCTGGGTCCTCAAGTGGACCTGGCCCGACAGCGGGCAGAAGATCGTCCAGGGCTGGAACGCCACCTGGTCGCAGTCCGGCTCCACGGCCAGCGCCGCCAACGTCGACTGGAATCGCACCCTGGCCACCGGCGGCACCGCCGACCTGGGCTTCACGGGCTCGTTCACGGGCGCCAACCCGAAGCCCACCGCGTTCACACTCAACGGCGTGGCCTGCACGGGCTCCGTCGGCGGCGAGGAGCCCCCGCCCGACCCGGATCCCGGCCCCGGCACCGGTACCCCGGTCGGCATCAACGGGCAGCTCAAGGTGTGCGGCGTGAACCTGTGCAACCAGTACAACCGCCCCATCCAACTGCGGGGCATGAGCACACACGGCATCCAGTGGTTCGGCAAGTGCTACAACACCGCGTCCCTGGACGCGCTGGCGAAGGACTGGAAGTCGGACCTGCTGCGCATCGCCATGTACGTGCAGGAGAGCGGTTACGAGACCGACCCGGCGGGCTTCACCAACCGCGTGAACAGCCTCGTCGACATGGCCGAGGCCCGCGGCATGTACGCGCTGATCGATTTCCACACCCTGACGCCGGGCGACCCGAACTACAACCTCGACCGCGCGAAGACCTTCTTCGCCTCCGTCGCCGCCCGCAACGCCGACAAGAAGAACGTGATCTACGAAATCGCCAACGAACCCAACGGCGTCAGCTGGACGGCCATCAAGAACTACGCCGAACAGGTCATCCCGGTGATCCGGGCCGCCGACCCGGACGCCGTCGTCATCGTCGGCACCCGCGGCTGGTCCTCGCTGGGAGTCTCGGACGGCTCCAACGAGAGCGAGGTCGTCAACAACCCCGTCAACGCCACCAACATCATGTACGCGTTCCACTTCTACGCCGCGAGCCACAAGGACAACTACCGCGCCACGCTGAGCCGGGCGGCCTCGCGCCTGCCGCTGTTCGTCAGCGAGTTCGGCACGGTGAGCGCCACCGGAGGCGGAGCGATGGACCGCGCGAGCACCACGGCCTGGCTGGACCTGCTCGACCAGCTGAAGATCGGCTACGCGAACTGGACCTACTCCGACGCGAACGAGAGCAGCGCGGCGTTCCGGCCCGGCACCTGCAACGGCAGCGACTACAGCAGCAGCGGTGTGCTGACCGAGTCCGGAGCACTGCTCAAGAGCCGGATCAGCACCCCCGACACCTTCCCCACCAGCTGACCTGCGGCGGGGCTCCGGCCGGGCCGGAGCCCCGCCCCGGGGCGCGAGGGCGCTCCCGACGCTCCCTCGCGTGCCGTGCCCGACGACGCGGCCGTGGAGCTGCGGGACCTCGGGACCGCCGTCGAGGACCGGTCGTTCGCCGTGCGGACCGGGAGCGGGCCCGCCGATCCGATGGGCCACCCCTGGCCCACGGCGGCCTTCGTGCCGTACGAGCTCGATGCGGGACGCGCTCCCGCGGCCCCGGACGAGGTTGCCGTCCGCGGTGACCGGGGCCGTCCGGGCACCCGGGTGCGGACCGACGGAGGCACCGTGCGCGTCGTCGGCACCGTGGCCGGGCTCGGTTTTGGGAACGCCGTGTTCTCCACCGGCGCCCGCGCCGCCGAACTGCCGCCGCGCGACTCCCGGCTCGTGGTCGACGCCGATGCTGCGGCCGTGCGCGAGGCGGTGCGCGGCAGCGAGGGCGTCCGGGTCCTCACCGGGGACGCGCGCCGGTACGCCGACGCCGACCGGGACAGCGAGGCCCTCACCGCGACGAGAGCGCCATGTTCGGCACGGCCGGCGGCGTCACCGGGTTCGTGTCGGTGTTCGTGGCGGCCTCGGCCTCCGCGTTCGCGGTGGCCCGGCGGCGCCGCGAGTTAGGCCTGCTCCCGCCGGGCGCCACCGCGGCCGAACCAGCGGGCGACCGCGTTCCGCGGCCCGGTCCCCACGTCCGTCCCGACGGCCTGCGCCACCGCCGTTCCCCCGGCTGCAGCCAGCGCCTGCTTCAACATCCCCGCCAGCGCCTGCTTCAACATCCCCGCCAGCGCCTGCTTCACCATCCCCGCCACCCCTCCCAATTACTGGATCTTCCAGTACGGCACCGCCGCCCGCGGCCCCGCACCGCGTCTTACGGCAACTCGTCGTCGAGCCCGTACACCGGCGGGACCGTCGCGGGGTCTGCTGGTGTCCACCAGTGGGCATGGTCGGGGAGGTCCTGGTAGCGCTGGCCCGGTCCGGTCGGGACCGGCCGGCGCTATCGCTGCCGGTCGGTTTGGTGGTCCGGCTGGTGGCTCGCTCGGGGTTCCCGGTGGGGAGTCCCTGCTTCGTACTGCGAGGGCGGTCGATGGCTGAGGGCGAAGCGGCGCGGGTGGTGGGGCGCGGTGGCGGGTAAGGCGGTGGCCCCTTGCGGGGCCGGGCCGTGTGGGGCGGGGGTACGTCTGCGGTAGTTGTGTTTTATACAAAACAGGCCCCGTATCGGGGCCGAGCGTCTATTGATCAGAAACTTATGGGGTTCTCGTCCAGGACGTAGCGGACGTGTGGGCCGCCAAAGTAGCCGCGGACGATGTGCGGCTGACGCTGCCGTCTGCGGAAGAAGCGGCGTGTTTCGGCGGCGAGTTCGGCCTGGTCCCGGGCTCGGTGCTGCTTGGGCAGGCTGTGCTTGAGGTCGGCGTTGACCAGCTCGTCAGGGTTGAGCTCGGGCGAGTACGGGGGCAGGAAGTGCAGCTCGACATCGTCAGGGTGGGCGGCGAGCCAGTCCCGGACCTTCCCCGAGCGGTGGGCGCAGTGCCCGTCGACCACGAGATGGACCTTGTGGTCGAAGTGGCCGGCGAGTCGGTCCAGGAAGCGGCACATCACCTTGGCGGTGAAGCTCTCGGTGAAGACCATGAAGTGAATCCGGCCCTTGGTGCTGATCGCCGACATCGCGTTCACCGAGAACCGGTTCCCGCTCCGCCGCACCACGGGCGTTCTGCCCTTCTCACCCCAGGTCCGGCCGGTGACCTGGTCGGAGCGGATGCCGACCTGGTCGGCGAACAGGACCTCGCCACCGTCCTTCTTCGCCTTCGCCCGGATCGCCGGCCATGCCTCCTCGTGCCAGCGCCGGACGGCCTCCGGGTCCTGCTCCACTGCCCGCTTGTCCGGACGCTGGAAGGACAGCCCCCACCGCCTCAGATACCTGCCCACCCCGGGATCGGTCAGCCGCACCCGGTACAGCTTCACGATCAGCTCGCCCACCAGCCGACGCGTCCACAACTGCCCGCTCAGGCCGACGTCGCAGGGTCGATGGTCGAGGACGGCCTGCCGCACGGCGGCCTGCTCGGCCTCCCCGAGCACCTGGTGCACGCCGACCGGCTTGCCCCGCGGCCGCATGACCAGCGCCTCGCGGCCGCCCGCCTGCCACTTCGCCCACCACTTGTCGACCGCCTTCAGAGACACCCCGAAGACCGTCGCCACGTCCTCACGGTCCCGCCCTGCCACCAAGGCGGCTACCGCCCGCAACCGCAGGGTCTCCTGCGCCGACGGCGACAGATGCCGCGCGTCCCCCACCAGATCGCTCACACCCCACCAACGACCCAGAACCCAAACCGTTTCGAATCAATAGAAGGCGCTGGATTTCTCCTCCGGGGGCATCCCGGCGGGTGCGGGGCCGACCCGTGGACATATCCGGGCCGGTGCAGGTCCACAGGGGCATCCCGGCGGGTGCGGGGCCGACACTTGCCGACCTGTAGTTTCAGGCCGAGGACAGCGCGATTTCCATCGGTTGGATCCTATGCGGGCAGAACCCCTACGGGGCCTGAAACCCGCCCAGCCAGCCCCGCCCCCGCGGGTGCGGGGCTGGCTGGTATTCCTCAGTGGTAAGGGCCCGGGCGTGGTCCTCCCGGATTCGGGAGGACAGCCTGCTTACGTGGATAGGCTGAGCGAGCGCGGTCAGCCGAGGTAGTCAATGCTGTGAATGCGGATCCGCCGCACACCGGGCGGGCCGTCGATGACGACGCAGGCGACCGCGGTGTGGCGGAGGGTGAGGACACGGCGGTGGGGTTCGCTGTCGCTATGGGGTTCCGTGGCCGCGTAGGGATCCTCACAGACGCCGAGGATGGCGGCATCGAGTTCTTCCCGAGCCTCATCAGGCAGAGCGTCCCAGACAGCCTCGACGGCAGTGCTGTAGCGCAGCTTGTACACACCGTAGATGCTGCCAGGTCAGGCAGCCCCGCGTGTGGGGTTTCGATCAGCTGCCTGCCGAATGCGTTCGACGCGCTCGCCACCGTCGATCCACACGCCGGACGGCTCTTCCCCGCGGGCCTCGGCCGCGGTGACCTCGTCGGCTTCCACGAACGCGACCTGCATGTTCTTGGCGATCCGCTCCCACTTCGCGAACACCGTCAACAACTCGTGGGCCGGCGCTCGGTTGATCTCGGAGAGGAACCGCTGAGCAAGGGAGGGCGCACCGAGGGCTTCACGGATGGTTTCGATGGTCCACTGTTCGCCGCTCATGATCCTGCCCCAAGATCGCACCGCCGATGAAGGATGTATCGCCTATGCAGCGTAGCGGCGAGCACGGGCGGGCGCACAAGGTTGGGCTTACGTACAGCGGCGCGGTCAACCGTTCGGCTCGTACAACGCTCGGGCGTACACCGCACACTGCCGGCCGCTTCACCTGCCCAACGCCCCACCTGCCACGCCCCGGGCGGCGCGGAGGACGAGTTTTTCCTGGCAGTCCTTGCCGAAGCCCTCCCCCCGAGGCCTGCGGCGAATCATCCCCGCGGGTGCGGGGCCGACATGGGCCGACCCATCGACGCACGGGGCTGGCTGGGGCCATCCCCGCGGGTGCGGGGCCGACCCCGGGACATGCACGTCGGCCTCGGCTACGCGCGGACCATCCCCGCGGGTGCGGGGCCGACGGCCCTTGGCCACCCGTAGTGCCCCGGAGAGGGGGACCATCCCCGCGGGTGCGGGGCCGACCACCCCCAGCCAGCGGCCGTCCTCGCCCTCCGGGGACCATCCCCGTGGGTGCGGGGCCGACGCGGCCGCCGCACGGACGCAGAGTGGAGCGCCGGGACCATCCCCGTGGGTGCGGGGCCGACTAGGACTTGTCCGGCCGATCATGTTTGTAGCCAGATGGTGAGGGCTGCGGCGGTTGCGGTGCCGAGGTGGACGTA
>NZ_JBHUFU010000020.1:0-74586 GCF_042681365.1 Streptomyces desertarenae
AGTAGGACGCCGCCGAACGATTTGTTGAGTGGGAGCCCTGTTCCGGGTAGTGATACCGGGAACAGGGCTTCTGCCATTTCACCGGGTTATGGTGGCGCATGCGCTACGACCTGGTGATCTTCGACAACGACGGTGTACTCGTCGACAGCGAACCCATATCCAACCGGATTCTCGCGTCCTATCTGACCGAGCTGGGGCACCCGACCACGTACGAGGACTCGATCCGGGACTACATGGGATCGGCCATGCACCGGGTCCACGACCTGGTGCTGGAGCGTACGGGGCGGCGGCTCCCCGAGGACTTCGACGAGGTCTTCCACGGCCGCGTCTTCGACGCCTTCCGGAGCGATCTGCTGCCCGTGCCCGGTGTGGACGAGGTGCTGGCACGACTGGCCGCCGGGGGAGTGCCCTACTGCGTGGCGTCGTCCGGCAGCCACGAACGGATCAGGGTGGCCCTCCGGACGACCGGGCTGTACGACCGGTTCGGCGAGGAGCGGATCTTCAGCTCGCAGGACGTGGGCCGGGGGAAGCCCGCGCCGGACCTGTTCCTCCACGCGGCCCGGGTGATGGGCGTACCGGCCGAGCGGTGCGCCGTCGTCGAGGACAGCCCGCTGGGGGTGCGGGCGGCGGTCGCGGCGGGAATGGACGTCTTCGGGTTCACCGCGATGACACCGGGCGAGAAGCTGCCGGGCGCGACGGTGCTGTTCTCCACGATGGACGAGTTGACGGCGCTGCTGGCCTGAGCGTCCCCGGCCGCTCCCGTCGGCCCGCCGGCGCGGCGTGGGCGGTGGCACGGCTCTCCGCGCTTCCCGATACGGTGGCGGGCATGAGCGGCGGCGCGCAGCTGATGTGGGACGGGGCGGTCACCGGCTACGACTTCGGAGCCGGGCATCCGATGGACCCGGTGCGACTGGACCTGACCATGGGCCTGGTCGAGGCGTTCGGGCTGCCCGGAGCCTCCGGGCTGAAGGTGGTCGCCGGGCCTCCGGCGGACGACTCCGTCCTGCGGCTGGTGCACCGCTCCGACTACATCGACACCGTGCGGCGGATCTCCGCCGATCCCGGCTCGGCCGACGGCACGTACGGCATCGGGACCGAGGACGACCCGGCGTTCGCGGGCATGCACGAGGTGTCGGCGCTGATCGCGGGGCAGTCGGTCGGGGCCGCGGAGGCGGTGTGGCGCGGACAGGCGTTGCACGGCGTCAACGTGGCGGGCGGACTGCACCACGCGATGCCGGGTTCGGCGGCCGGCTTCTGCATCTACAACGACGCCTCACTGGCCATCGCCAGGCTGCTGGAGCTGGGGGCGGAGCGGGTGGCGTACGTGGACGTGGACGTCCACCACGGGGACGGCGTCCAGACGGCCTTCTGGGACGACCCGCGGGTGCTGACGGTCTCCCTGCACGAGCACCCCCGCACGCTCTTCCCCGGCACCGGATGGCCCGAGGAGACCGGCGGCGAGGGCGCGGAGGGCAGCGCGGTGAACGTCACCCTCCCGCCCGGCACCTCCGACGGCGGCTGGCTGCGGGCCCTGCACGCGGTGGTGCCGGAGCTGCTGGCCGCCTTCCGTCCGCAGGTGCTGGTGACCCAGCACGGTGCGGACACCCACATCGAGGACCCCCTCGCCCACCTGGCGGTGACCGTGGACGCCCAGCGGATGGCGGCCGAGGCCTGCCACGACTGGGCGCACGAGTACGCGGAGGGACGCTGGGTGGCGCTCGGCGGCGGAGGGTACGCGGTCGTCGACGTCGTACCGCGGGCCTGGACGCATCTGGTGGCGATCGCGGCGGGCGAGCCGATCGCCCCGGAGACGGTGATCCCGGAGGACTGGCGGCAGCGGGTGTACGCGCGGACGCGGCAGGACGCCCCGAGGCGGATGACGGACGGGCGCAGGCCGGTGTGGTCGGGCTGGGAGGCGGGCTACGACCCCGCGAGCGCCCTGGACCAGGCGGTGCTCACCACGCGGCGGGCGGTGTACCCGGCGCACGGGCTGCTGCCGTAGGGCGCCGCATCCGCGGGCCCGCCCCGGCGAGGCGGTGGTCGGCCGTACAGGCGTCCGGGACGGGAGCCGTGGGGGTGGTCCCCGCGGAATCCCGCCGCGGCGGCGGGCGCGGTCGGCGAGGATGTCGCGGGTGACGGACGTGTTGAGCGCCGGGGCGCTGCGTGCGCACCTGCTGGACGTGCGTCTCGCGGGCGCCGTCGCGACCACCAGGGAGAAGAGCCTGGAGCGCTACCGGCTTTTCGCCGCGGGCGATCCGCGGGTCCTCCTCGGACTGGTGCCGGAGGCGGAGTGGACGGTGCCCCGGCTGCTCGGGCTGATGGCCGGGGCCTGCGGGGTGTCGGCCGACCCGGGGCGCGTCGCCGGCCCGGAGACGATCGATCCGGAGCGGACGGTCGCGGCCCTGGAGGCGTTCGCGGAGCGGCTGGGCAGGGCTGCCCGGGACCGTGTCCCGGTACTGCTCGGCACCGGCCACCCCGATCGGCTCCTGGGCTTCTACGCACCTTTGGCGAGGGCCCTGTCGGCGGCCGGCTGCCCTGTCCTCACTCCGGCGCAGGGTAGACGTGTCGACATAACGACCCGGTTCGGGGTGCGTCCGCATCGCATCCGTTACGTACAGGGGGTCGCGCTGATCCATGAGGAGGGAGTGCGCACCGGGTCCGCTGCGCCGGGCGCACACTCGCATTCCCCCCTTCCGGTCCGTGCCGTCCTCGACGCCGCGGCGGCGGCCGGGGGGCCGCTGCCGGAACTGGTGGTCGGGGACCACGGATGGCTCTGCGGAGCAGGTCAGCTGGGTATCGAGGCGATGGGGCCGGCGGACGCGGACGATCCCGCGGCCTTCGTCGCGCAGGCCGAGGGACGGGTGCGGGTGGTGATCCCCGTCGATGACGGAGCGCCTCCGGACCGCTACCTTCCGCTTGCTGGTTATGTGCTTAATCGTTCCCATCTGTCACATTAGATGGCTGATACCTACTCCTCTTCCCCACTTGCATCACCCGCCCCTAGTCTGGGGAGGGAGCGCGCATGCGAGCAGGAGTCACCGGAGGGGAAGCCGGTGCCCGACATGTGCGGAAGGTGCAGGTGTGACATGGCTGCTGCCGAGAGGCCTCTGAACGAGGTCGTGTTCCTGACCGTGGCGGAAGTCGCCTCGGTGATGCGAGTGTCCAAGATGACCGTGTACCGCCTGGTGCACAGCGGTCATCTGCCGGCGATCCGGGTGGGACGGTCCTTCCGGGTGCCGGAGCAGGCCGTCCACGAGTACCTCCGCGGATCCTACGTGGGGGTGGAGAAGAGCGCGTAGCCGCCGGGCGAAGCGCTAGTGTGCCCCTCGTGTCACAAGCACTACTCGGGGGCGGGTAGGCTGGGCCGACGTAGGTCGTGTGGGCTCGGACGCCCCGCACCGAGTGACGAAGTGAGCGAGGGTAAGTCGTGGGCTCTGTTATCAAGAAGCGGCGCAAGCGGATGGCCAAGAAGAAGCACCGCAAGCTGCTCAAGCGCACGCGCGTTCAGCGCCGCAACAAGAAGTGAGCGGGCGCGCCGCACACTGATCACCGCCCTCCCACCGCCATGTCGGTGGGAGGGCGGTGGCGTTCCGTGCCCGGCCGGAAACCACCCGGTACGGTGGCGTGGGGTCCGGTGGAGCGGGAACTCCGAGGCCGTCGGCTGCCTCCTCGCCCGGCCCCGGGCGAGGAAGCGGCAGGACGGGGAGCCAGGCAGAGGGCAGGACGGCGGGCGCAGGCCGGCCGCCGCACGCTGAGAGGGAGCAAGCCGTTGGGCAGGGTCGTGCTCGTCACCGGCGTCGCCCGGCAGCTCGGCGGGCGCTTCGTGCGGCGGATGCTGCGCGAGCCCGGCGTGGACCGGGTGGTCGGCGTGGACGCCGTACCGCCCGCGCACCACCTGGGCGGCGCCGACTTCGTACGGGTCGACATCCGGCAGCCGGACGTCGCCGGGGTCCTGGCCGAACACGGTGTGGACACCGTCGTGCACCTGGACGTCAGCGGCATCCAGCTGCTGCCCGGCAGCCGGGCCACGGTCAAGGAGACCAACGTCATCGGCACGATGCAGCTCCTGGGGGCGTGCCAGAAGACGCCGTCCGTGCAGCGGCTGGTGGTGAAGTCCAGCACGAACGTGTACGGCTCCTCGTCCCGCGACCCGGCGGTCTTCGACGAGACCACCCCGGCCAAGGCGCTGCCCGGCGGCGGATTCACCAAGGACATCGTGGAGGTCGAAGGGTACGTGCGCGGCTTCGCCCGCCGCCGTCCCGACGTGGCCGTCACGCTCCTGCGCTTCGCCAACATCCTCGGTCCCACCGCGGACACCCCGCTGGCGGAGTACTTCAGGCTGCCCGTACTGCCGACCGTCCTCGGGTACGACCCGCGGCTGCAGTTCGTCCACGAGGACGACGTGGTGGAGGTGCTGCGGATCGCGGCCGGGGAACCGCGGCGCGGGACGCTCAACGCGGGCACGTTCAACATCGCCGGCGACGGAGTGCTCCTGCTCTCCCAGGCCGCGCGGCGGCTCGGGAAGCCGACACTGCCGCTGCTGCCGTCGGCCGTGAAGTGGACCGGAACGGTGCTGCGCTCGGTCGGGGTCACGGACTTCTCGGCCGAGCAGATCCGGCTGCTGACGCACGGCAGGGTCGTGGAGACCACGCAGATGCGCGAGGTCCTCGGCTTCGAGCCCCGGTACACCACGGCCGGCGCCTTCGCCGACTTCGCCCGCTGCCACGGCCCCGGACTGCTGCCACCCGAGAGGCTCGCCCACGCCGTCGACCGCATCGAGGAGGCCGTCCGCCATGCCTGACGCCAAGGTCATTCCCTTCGACGACGACCGGTCGCGCGGCGGCCCGACGAGGGCCGGGAAGGGGCGGACCGCAGGCGGCCGGCGCCGTGGGGGGGCCGAGGACGGGCAACCGGACCGGGAGGCGCCGGACGTCCGGCAGACGCCGCTGGCCGCCGTGCCGGAGGCGCCGGAGCCTGGGGCGCCGGAACCGGAACCGGGGCCGGGGCCGCGGGGGGAGCCGGGCGGCGGTCGGAGCCTCCCCGGGGACGACGGGTCCGAGGGCCGCGGCGGCAACGGCGGGCGCGGTGACTGGGACCGCAGGATCGCGGGCGGTCTGGCGTTCCTGCGGCGGCGGATCACCGGGGAGTACGAGGTCGACGAGTTCGGCTACGACGCGGAGCTCACCGACCAGGTGCTGGTCTCGCTGCTGCGGCCGCTGTACGAGAAGTACTTCAGGGTCGAGGTGCTCGGCGTCGAGAACATCCCGGCCGAGGGCGGGGCGCTGGTGGTCGCCAACCACTCCGGGACGCTGCCGCTGGACGCGCTGATGCTCCAGGTGGCGGTCCACGACCACCACCCGGCACAGCGGGCGCTGCGGCTGCTGGCGGCCGATCTGGTCTTCATGCTGCCGGTCGTCAACGAGCTGGCCCGCAAGGCCGGGCACACCCTGGCGTGCGCCGAGGACGCCCAGCGGCTGCTGGAGCGCGGCGAGGTCGTCGGGGTGATGCCGGAGGGCTTCAAGGGGCTGGGGAAGCCGTTCTCGGAGCGCTACAAGCTCCAGCGGTTCGGCCGGGGCGGCTTCGTCTCGACGGCGCTGAGGGCCGGGGCGCCGATCGTGCCGTGCTCGATCGTCGGGGCGGAGGAGATCTACCCGATGGTCGGCAACTCCAGGACGCTGGCGAGGCTGCTGGGTCTTCCGTACTTCCCGGTCACCCCCACCTTCCCGTGGCTGGGGCCGCTGGGGATGCTGCCGCTGCCGACGAAGTGGACGATCCAGTTCGGTGAGCCGGTCCCGATGGACGACTATCCGCCGGAGGCCGCCGAGGACCCGGTGCTGATGTTCAACCTGACCGACCAGGTCCGCGAGACGATCCAGCACACCCTGTACAAGCTGCTGGTACGGCGCCGTTCGGTGTTCTTCTGAGGGCAGGGCCCGGGCGCGGGAGCGTACGGGGAGGGGGCCGGTACCCGAACGACGGGTACCGGCCCCCTCCCCGTGGGCCGCACGCCCGCCGGCCCGTCCGTCACCGTCGGTCGTCGGTGCCGCCGCCGGTGTCGATGCCCAGTCCCGGCAGGATGTCCGGGAGGATCGGGGGGATGGTGACGTCGGGTTCGGGGAGCCTCGGACCGCCGCCGTCGGGCGCCGAGGGGGAGCCGTCCTCCTGCGGGGGGTTCAGCAGGTCGCCGGGGGAGGGCAGGACCCCGGGCTCCTCGGAGGTGCCGGAGCCGGAGCCGGAGGGGCTGGGGGCTCCGCTCCCGCCGCGTCCGCCCTCTCGGGCGTCCTGACCGTTCCCGGCGGGGGAGGAGGGCCGGACCGTGCGCCCGTCCTCCGTGCGCCCCCCGCCGGTACCGCCGCCGGGGGACTCCGTGCCCTCCTCCGGCTCGGGTTCCAGCAGGGACCGCAGCGGGGTGACGTCGTCCTCTATGGCGGCGAAGGCGGAACTGACCTGGTCCCGTACGTCCGAGAGCTGGACGGGGAGGTCCGCGCGGACCTTGTCCCAGACGGCCCCGTGCGTCCGGGAGAAGGCCGACAGCGACCGCATCGGGTCGATGGCGCCCTCGCGTTCGTACGCCTGGCTGAGCAGCCGGTGCCCCTCGGAGACGTCCTCCCGCATGAGGGAGAGCGTCCTGCGGATGTCGCCGAGGGACTCGTGGTCCAGGTCGCCCGCCCGGCCGCGCTCCAGCAGCCGGCGCGTCTCGTTCAACCGCGTCGAGGCGTGGTCCAGGAGGACCCGGCCGCGGTCGGCGTCCCCGTCGGCCATGTCGAGGCTGAGGTCCTCCATGCCCAGTTTGAGGCCGTAGAGGGTGTCGCCGGGGAGGGCGTCGGTGCTGGCCACGGCGGCTCCGGTGAAGGCGCCCGCCGCGACGCCGACGCTCAGGCCCCCCGCCGCCAGCCCCTTGGTGAGGCGCGTCCTGGGGCGGAGCCTGCCCAGCGGTCCCAGAGGGGCCGCGCGGTGGGCGCCCGTACGGCGGGAGCGCTGTTCCGGCACCCGCGTCCCCTCGACGGCGCCGTTCTCCACGGCGGCGACGAGCATGGCCCGCTGCGCGGCCCTGACGTCGGGGGCCAGTGTCGGCCTCGGCAGGGACGCGAGCCTGTCCGCCAGGGACAGCAGCTCCCCCTGCCCGTCCGCCTCCCCCGGCGCTCCGTCCCGGCCGTCCCGGGCCTCCGGAACGACCGGTGCGACCGGGACCGCGGAGTCCCCGGACCGGTCGGTCGCCGCGCCCTCGGGCCCGTGCTCGTCCAGGGCCTGGGCGAAGGCGTTTGCCCGCCGGCTCGGCGATACGGCTCCCATCACGGGCGGCACCTCCTCTCGTCAGCACGATCGACTCCTCGTGCCCCTGGAAGGCCGGGCCCGCACCGGGTGGAACGTCCGGTGTGTCCGTCCGCCCGCGGCAGGCCGTGAGGAGTCTGCAAACCGCACAACGACGACCGGGCACCGGGGTTACGCCCCGCGGATGATCCGGCGGCCCGGTTGACCCAGGGGGACCGGCCGGGCGCGGAGGGTTACCGGGAGTCCTCCGGGAGGAGCCGCGCGAGCGTCCGGACGGCCCGGTACTGGAGGGTCTTGATCGCGCCCTCGTTCTTCCCCATGATCCGGGCCGTCTCCGCCACGGACAGGCCCTGGAGGAACCGGAGGGTGACGCACTCCTGCTGCTGCGGGTTGAGCCTGCGCACGGCCTCCAGGAGGGAGGCGTTGGAGAGGGACTCCAGCACCGAGTCCTCCGGGCTGCGCTCCACCTCGTTGGCGTCGAGCATCTCGCCGGTGGTGACCTCCAGGCGGAAGCGGCTCGACTTGAAGTGGTCCGCGACGAGGTTGCGCGCGATGGTGACCAGCCAGGCGCCGAAGTCACGGCCCTGCCAGGTGAAGGTGCCGATCCTGCGCAGGGCGCGCAGGAACGTCTCGCTGGTGAGGTCCTCGGCCGTGGCGCGGCCGCCGACGCGGTAGTAGATGTAGCGGTAGACGGTGTCGCAGTACTGGTCGTAGAGGCATCCGAAGGCGTCGGCCTCGCCGGCCTGGGCGCGTTCGACGAGGTCCATCATGCGGCGGCTGTCGCCGTCCGCGGCCGGACGGCGGGCGGTGCCCGAGGCCGTGCGGGCGCGGCCGCGGCGGCCGACCGCGGCGGTGCCCGCCGCTCCCTCGGCCAGGGCGTAGACGGGGCCTGCGGGGACAGGTGCGGCGAGGGCGGGGACGGCGTGCGCGGTGGGGACGAGTGTGCGCAGCTGGTCGATGACCATCGTGCGCAGCGCAGCCAGGCCCGAGGCGTCAACCCCGACGTGTGGGTACACGGGACTCCCAGAGGCAGAGCTTCCATCACGTGCAGTGCGGGACCGTCCGCCCGTCGCAGGGCGTGTGGACACCGGATTGCGTCTGAGGAGAATAACGCTTCGTACAGGCTGTGCTACACCTAGTTGCCGAAATCGCCGGTTAGGTTTTCTCTGTTATGTGTTTGAGGCGATTCGAAGGGTGAACCGGAGGGAACCTCTGATCGGTTGATGTCACTTTGTGACCGGTTCACGGTCCACTGGTGCTCGTCCGGAGCGTCGGGTCCGTCCGGGGGTCAGGACCAGCGGCGGCGGCGCTGGATCGCCACGGCGGCCGCGGCGCCGCCCGCCACCGCGCCCACCCCGGCGGCCGCGGGAATGCCCACCTTCGCGGCCTTGCGGCCGGTCCGGTAGTCGCGCAGCCGCCAGCCCATCTCGCGGGCGTGCGCGCGCAGCCTGCTGTCGGGGTTGACGGCGTAGGGGTGGCCGACCAGGGAGAGCATGGGGATGTCGTTGGCCGAGTCGCTGTAGGCGGCGCAGCGCGAGAGGTCCAGCTCCTCGGCGGCGGCCAGCGCCCGCACCGCCTCCGCCTTCGCCGGCCCGTGCAGCGGCTCGCCGACCAGGCGCCCGGTGTAGACGCCGTCGACGGACTCGGCGACCGTGCCCAGCGCACCGGTCAGCCCCAGGCGGCGGGCGATGATCGTGGCGGTCTCCACGGGGGCGGCGGTGACCAGCCACACCTTCTGCCCGGCGTCCAGGTGGGCCTGGGCCAGGGCGCGGGTCCCCGGCCAGATCCGGCCGGCCATGTACTCGTCGTAGATCTCCTCGCCGATCTCCATCAGCTCCGAGACGCGGTGGCCCTTGACGATGGAGAGCGCGCTGTCGCGGGCGTCCTGCATGTGCCCGGCGTTCTCGGAGCCGGCCAGCCGGAAGTAGGCCTGCTGCCAGGCGAAGCGCAGGAGCTCGCGCTTGTCGAAGAAGTTCCTCTTGTACAGGCCGCGACCGAAGTGGAACAGGGCCGCGCCCTGCATGATCGTGTTGTCGAGGTCGAAGAAGGCCGCGGCCCGCACGTCCCCGCGGACCGGGAACTCCGGTTCCGCCGGCTTCCCCGGCTCCCCGGGGGCGAGTCCGTCGACCTCCTGCGAGGTCTTGCGCGCCGCCTCGGCGGCGGCCTCGCCTGCGAGCACGCTGCGAGCCGTCGCCGAACGCCTGCGGGAGAGGAGCCATCCGAGTCCGGCCATGCGGCGAGCATAACCAGTGGCACGGGGCCTTCCGGTGACGAAGGGGTGTCGGGGCGGCGGGGACCGCGCCAACGGGGGAGGGGCGCCCTTTCCGGGGCGGGGCCGCGCGGCGCCCGGCCGGCGGTCCGGGCGTTCCGCGGAGGAGGCGGGCGGCCCCGCGGGGGCCGCGGGCGGCACAATGGCGGGCATGAGGACCGTCACTCTCATCGGCAAGCCCGGCTGCCACCTGTGCGACGACGCGCGCGAGGTGGTCAGCGAGGTGTGCGCCCAGGTGGGCGCGCGCTGGGAGGAGAAGGACATCACGCAGGACGAGGAGCTGTACCGCGCGTACTGGGAGCAGATCCCGGTGGTGCTCGTGGACGGCGCCCAGCACGACTTCTGGCGGGTGGACCCGGACCGGCTGCGCGCGGCGCTGGGCGCCTGACGGGCCGCGCCCCGCGCCCACGGCGCCGGGGGCGGAGCGGCACATCCGGAGGAGAGGCGCGGCGGCGTCGCTCCGGTTCCCGCCGCGGCGTGTGGCGCCGGTCACTTTGGCCGGACAAAACGGACACCGTCTTTGTGCACGCTTTCACAAAGGCATAGCCTGGGCGGGACGAAGCGGTCCGGACATGTGTCCAACGGGTGTCCGAGGAGCCGCTCACCTGTTTCGCGCAGACGGCAGGAGCACCGTGGCAACTGGCCGAACACACCGACCGGCGACCCGCAGCCGAGGGATCCCCGAGGCCACCGTCGCCAGGCTTCCGCTGTACCTGCGGGCGCTCACCGCGCTCTCCGAGCGCTCGGTGCCCACGGTCTCCTCGGAGGAGCTGGCCGCCGCGGCCGGCGTCAACTCCGCCAAGCTGCGCAAGGACTTCTCCTACCTCGGCTCGTACGGTACGCGCGGGGTGGGCTACGACGTCGAGTACCTCGTCTACCAGATCTCCCGCGAGCTGGGGCTGACCCAGGACTGGCCCGTCGTGATCGTCGGGATCGGAAACCTGGGCGCCGCGCTCGCCAACTACGGCGGGTTCGCCTCCCGCGGGTTCCGCGTCGCCGCGCTGATCGACGCCGATCCGGCGATGGCGGGCAGGCCGGTGGCCGGCATACCCGTGCAGCACTCCGACGACCTCGAGCGGATCATCGAGGAGAACGGCGTGTCCATCGGCGTCATCGCCACTCCCGCCGGGGCGGCCCAGCAGGTCTGCGACCGCCTCGTCGCCGCCGGGGTGACCTCCATCCTCAACTTCGCGCCGACCGTGCTGTCCGTGCCCGAGGGCGTGGACGTGCGCAAGGTCGACCTCTCCATAGAGCTGCAGATCCTCGCCTTCCACGAGCAGCGCAAGGCCGGCGAGGAGACCCCGGGCGACACCGGCGCCGACACCGCCGCGCCCGCGGTGCCCCCCGCCGCCGCCGTGCGCCGCCGCGCCGACGACGGGACCGAGCCGGGACCCGACGGGGACGTGCCCGCCGTGATGCCCGCATGAAGGGGCCGGAGCGTGTGACGCGCGTCATCCCCGCCGCCCGCGGGGGACGTCCCGAGCGCAACGGAGGGTGCGCATGAGCCTGCTGGTCGTCGGATTGAGCCACCGCACCGCACCGGTGAGCGTGCTGGAGCGCGCCGCCCTGGCGCCCGAGGCGCGGGGCAAGCTCCTCCAGGACGCGGTGGGCGCCGAGCCCACCGCGGAGGCGGCGGTGCTCTCCACCTGCAACCGCATCGAGCTCTACGCCGACGTGGACAAGTTCCACGCCGGCGTGGCCGAGCTGTCGTCCCTGCTCGCCGCGCACAGCGGCGTCGACCTGGAGGAGCTGACCCCCTACCTCTACGTCCACTACGAGGACCGGGCCGTCCACCACCTGTTCTCGGTGGGCTGCGGGCTGGACTCGATGGTCGTGGGCGAGGGGCAGATCCTCGGGCAGATCAAGGACGCGCTGGCCGTCGCGCAGGAGCAGCACACCGCCGGACGGCTGCTGAACGACCTGTTCCAGCAGGCGCTGCGGGTCGGCAAGCGGGCCCACAGCGAGACGGGCATCGACCGGGCGGGCCAGTCCCTGGTCACCTTCGGCCTGGAGCAGCTCGCCGCCGGCCGCCCGGTCGCCGAGTGGGTGCGCGGCAGGCGCGCGCTGGTGATCGGCGCCGGATCGATGTCCTCGCTGGCCGCCACGGTGCTGGCCCGCGCCGGCGTCACCGAACTGGTGATCGCCAACAGGACGCTGGAACGGGCCCGCCGGCTGGCCGACGGACTCGGCGGGGACGGCCTGACCGCCCGCGCCGTGCCCGCCGCGGCCACCCTCGACGAGCTCCCGCACGCGGACGTCGTCGTCTCCTGCACCGGCGCCACCGGCCTGGTGCTGACGGCCGACGACGTCGCGGCGGCCCTGGCCGCGCGCGGCGGCCCGGACGGCGCCGGCGACGAGCCCCTGGCCCTGCTCGACCTGGCCATGCCCCGCGACGTGGACGCCGCCGTGCACCGCCTGGACGGCGTACGGTTGGTGGACATCGAGACGCTCGCCGAAGCCGCGGCCGACGCCCCCATGGCCGCCGACGTGGACAAGGTGCGCGGCATCGTGGCCGACGAGGTGGCCGCCTTCGGCGCCGCCCAGCGAGCCGCCCGGATCACTCCCACCGTGGTCGCGCTGCGCGCCATGGCCGCCGACGTCGTCACGGCGGAGATGGCCCGGCTGGAGGGCCGTCTCCCCGGGCTCGACGACCGGCAGCGCGCCGAGATCACCCAGACCGTACGACGGGTCGTCGACAAGCTGCTGCACGCGCCGACCGTGCGCGTCAAGCAGCTCGCCGGCGAGCCGGGCGGTGCCGGATACGCCGACGCCCTGCGTGAGCTGTTCGACCTGGACCCGCAGACCGTCGCCGCCGTAAGCAACCCCGAACAGGAGCGGCAATGAGCACCAACCCGGCCCGGCCCCTGAGGCTGGGCACCCGCCGCAGCCGGCTCGCCATGGCCCAGTCCGGCCAGGTGGCCGAGCGGGTCCGCAAGATCACCGGGCGGCCCGTCGAACTGGTGGAGATCACCACCTTCGGCGACGTGTCCCGCGAGCACCTGGCGCAGATCGGCGGCACCGGGGTCTTCGTCTCCGCACTGCGCGACGCGCTGCTCGGCGGCGAGATCGACCTCGCCGTCCACTCCCTCAAGGACCTCCCCACCGCGCAGCCGGAGCAGCTGGCGCTGGCGGCCGTACCCGCGCGCGAGGACCCCCGCGACGCGCTGGTCGCCCGCGACGGGCTCACCTTCGCGCGGCTGCCCGACGGCGCGCGGGTCGGCACCGGCTCGCCGCGCCGCATGGCACAGCTCAACGCCTGGGCCCGCACGCTCGGCAGGGACATCGAGGCGGTGCCGATCCGGGGCAACATCGACACCCGCATCGGATACGTGCGCTCCGGCGAGCTGGACGCGGTCGTCCTGGCCGCCGCCGGCCTGCGGCGCACCGGGCGGATCGGGGAGGCCACCGAGCTCCTCGACCCCGACACGGTGCTGCCCGCCCCCGGCCAGGGAGCGCTGGCGGTCGAGTGCGCCGCGGCGCGCACCGACCTCGCGGACCGGCTCGCCGAACTCGACGACCCGCGCACGCGGATCGCCGTGACCGCCGAGCGAACCCTGCTCTCCGCCCTGGAGGCCGGCTGCAGCGCCCCGGTCGGCGCACTGGCCGACATGCCGGGAGCAGGGCAGGATGTCACCGAACTGCGCCTGCGGGGCGTCGTCGGCACCGCCGACGGCACCACGCTGGTGCAGCTGTCCACCACCGGCCACGTACCGGCGTCCGCCGGCGAGGCGCTCTCCACGGCCCAGGCCATGGGGCGCGAGCTCGCCGACGAGATGCTCGCCAAGGGCGCGGCCGGTCTGATGGGGGAGCGAGTACATTGAGCCCCACCACCACCCACTCGTACGGCGCCCACGGGCACGTCACCTTCCTCGGTGCCGGGCCCGGAGACCCGGGACTGCTGACGCTGCGCGCCGTCGAGGCGCTGGCGCAGGCCGATGTACTGGTCGCCGATCCGCAGGTGTACGACGTCGTGCGGGCGCACGTGCGGGCAGGTGTCGACACCCCGCTCCAGGCAGCAGGTGACGACACGTCAACAGCCTCCGCGGGTGCCGACGATGCCGTAAATCTTGTCATGCGTGCCGCGCGGGGCGGCAAGCGGGTCGTCCGTGCGGTCGCGGGCGATCCCGGGCTGGACGCCGACGCCGCCGACGAGATGCTCGCCTGCGCCTCGGAGGGCATCACCTTCGAGGTCGTGCCGGGCGTCGCCACCGCCGTGGGCGTCCCCGCCTACGCCGGTGTGCCGCTGCGCAACGGCCACGGCGCGGACGTACGGTTCCTCGACGCCCGCAGCGCCGACCCCAGGGCGTGGAACGAGGCGGGCGCCAGCGACGCCACCCTCGTGGTCTCCACGACCCTGGAGGCGGTCGCCGCCACCGCCGCGGAACTGGTCACGGCGGGCCGCAAGCCCGACACCCCGCTGACCGTCACCATCGACGGGACCACCACCCGGCAGCGCACCTGGACGGCGACCCTGGGCTCCATCGCCCAGACCCTCAAGGCCGCCAAGGTGCTGCCCTCGGCCGGCGGCGAGCGGCCCGCGATAGCCGTGGTCGGCGACCGCGGTGCCGCGGAGCAGCGCGAGCGGCTCGCCTGGTTCGAGTCCAAGCCGCTGTTCGGCTGGCAGGTGCTGGTGCCGCGCACCAAGGAGCAGGCCGCCTCCCTCTCGGAGCAGCTGCGCTCCTACGGTGCGGTGCCCAGCGAGGTGCCCACCATCGCCGTGGAGCCGCCGCGCACCCCGCAGCAGATGGAGCGCGCGGTCAAGGGCCTGGTGACCGGCCGCTACGAGTGGATCGCCTTCACCTCGGTCAACGCGGTCAAGGCGGTGCGCGAGAAGTTCGAGGAGTACGGCCTGGACGCCCGCGCCTTCGCCGGGATCAAGGTCGCCGCCGTCGGCGAGCAGACCGCCAGGGCGCTGGTGGAGTTCGGCGTCAAGCCGGACCTGGTGCCCAGCGGCGAGCAGTCCGCGGCCGGGCTGCTGGAGGACTGGCCGCCCTACGACCCGGTCTTCGACCCGATCGACCGCGTCTTCCTGCCGCGCGCCGACATCGCCACCGAGACGCTGGTGGCGGGCCTGATCGAGCTGGGCTGGGAGGTCGACGACGTCACCGCCTACCGGACGGTGCGCGCGTCGCCGCCGCCGGCCGCGACGCGCGAGGCGATCAAGGGCGGCGGGTTCGACGCGGTGCTGTTCACCTCGTCGAGCACCGTGCGCAACCTCGTCGGCATCGCGGGCAAGCCGCACAACGTGACGGTGATCGCCTGCATCGGCCCGGCGACGGCGAAGACCGCCGAGGAGCACGGCCTGCGCGTGGACGTCATGGCCCCCGAGCCGTCGGTGCACAAGCTGGCCGAGGCGCTGGCCGAGTTCGGGGCCAAGCGGCGGGCCGCCGCGATCGAGGCCGGCGAGGCGGTGCAGCGGCCGAGCGAGAAGCGACCGGCCAGGAGGAGGGCGAGGACGTCGTGACGATCGGCAAGGGCACCTACGACGGTGCGCGCGGGGGCGGGTACGGGGACTTCCCCGTGGTGCGCCCCCGGAGGCTGCGCACCACCCCGGCCATGCGCCGGATGGTCGCCGAGCACCGCCTCCACCCGGCCGAGCTGATCCTGCCCGCCTTCGTCCGGGAGGGCATCACCGAGCCGGTGGAGATCTCCTCCATGCCGGGCGTGTACCAGCACACGCGCGACACCCTGCGCAAGGCCGCGGCCGACGCGGTGGCGGCGGGCGTGGGCGGCATCATGCTCTTCGGCGTGCCCGAGGAGGAGCGGAAGGACGCCGTCGGCTCCCCGGGCACCGACCCCGAGGGCATCCTCCAGGTGGCGCTGCGCGACGTGCGCGCCGAGGTCGGCGACGACCTGGTGGTCATGTCCGACCTGTGCCTGGACGAGTCCACCGACCACGGCCACTGCGGCGTCCTGGACGAGCGCGGCCGGGTGGACAACGACGCCACGCTGGAGCGGTACGCGGAGATGGCGTGCGTCCAGGCGGAGGCCGGGGCGCACGTGCTGGGGCCCAGCGGCATGATGGACGGGCAGGTTGCCTTCGTCCGCCGGGCCCTGGACGAGGCCGGGCACCAGGACGTGTCGCTGCTCGCCTACACCGCCAAGTACGCCTCCGCGTTCTACGGTCCCTTCCGGGAGGCCGTGGGCTCCTCGCTCCAGGGCGACCGCAAGACCTACCAGCAGGACCCGGCCAACGGGCGGGAGGCGATGCGCGAACTGGCGCTCGACCTGGCCGAGGGCGCGGACATGGTGATGGTCAAGCCCGCGCTGCCCTACCTGGACGTGCTGCGCCGGGTGGCGGACGCCGTGGACGTCCCCGTCGCCGCGTACCAGATCTCCGGCGAGTACTCGATGATCGAGGCCGCCGCGGAGCGCGGCTGGATCGAGCGGGACCGGGCGATCATGGAGACGCTGACGGGCATCAAGCGCGCGGGCGCGAACATGATCCTGACCTACTGGGCGACCGAGGTGGCCCGGCGGCTGTCCTGAGCCGGGCGCCGGTGCCCGGCACCGGCGCCCGCGTCAGCCCTTGACGCAGACGACCTGCCGCAGCTTCGCGACCACCTCGACCAGGTCGCGCTGCCGGTCGATGACCTGCTCGATCGGCTTGTACGCCGCCGGGATCTCGTCCACCACGCCGGAGTCCTTACGGCACTCCACGCCCTGCGTCTGCTCGGCCAGGTCCCGGGCGGTGAACCGCTTCTTCGCCGCGTTGCGGCTCATCCGCCGCCCCGCGCCGTGGGAGGCGGAGTTGAAGGAGGCGGCGTTGCCCAGACCGCGGACGATGTACGAGCCGGTGCCCATCGAGCCGGGGATGATGCCGTACTCGCCGCGGCCTGCGCGGATCGCGCCCTTGCGGGTGACCAGCAGGTCCACGCCGTCGTAGCGCTCCTCGGCCACGTAGTTGTGGTGGCACGAGATCTCGGGCTCGAAGGTGGGCCTCGCCTTCCCGAACTCCCTGCGGATCACGTCCTTCAGCAGGGCCATCATGATCGCGCGGTTGCGCCTGGCGTACTCCTGCGCCCAGAACAGGTCGTTGCGGTACGCCGTCATCTGGGGGGTGTCGGCGGTGAAGACGGCGAGGTCGCGGTCGACCAGGTCCTGGTTGTGCGGCAGCTTCCGGGCCACGCCGATGTGGTGCTCGGCCAGCTCCTTGCCGATGTTCCGCGAACCGGAGTGCAGCATCAGCCAGACGGCGCCGTCCTCGTCCAGGCACACCTCGATGAAGTGGTTGCCGCCGCCGAGCGTCCCCATCTGCCGCGCGGCCCGCTCCCGGCGGAAGCGGACCGCCTCGGCGAGGCGGCCGAAGCGGGACCAGAAGTCGTCCCAGCCGGAGGCGGGGACGCCGTGCAGGCGGCCCGGGTCCACCGGGTCGTCGTGCAGGCCGAAGCCGACCGGGATGGCCCGCTCGATCCGCGAGCGCAGCCCGGAGAGGTCGCCGGGCAGGTCGCCGGCGGTCAGGGAGGTGCGCACCGCCGACATGCCGCAGCCGATGTCCACGCCGACCGCCGCCGGGCAGACCGCGCCGCGCATGGCGATCACCGAGCCGACCGTCGCGCCCTTGCCGTAGTGGACGTCCGGCATGACCGCCAGCCCCTCGATCCAGGGGAGCGTGGAGACGTTGCGGAGCTGCCGCATCGCACCGTCCTCGACCGACGCCGGATCGGCCCACATGCGGATCGGGACCCTGGCCCCGGGAACCTCGGTGTAGGACACGTTCGTTCATCCCCTTGCGAAGAAACGTGAAAGGTGCGCGACATCTGCGCACACGATGCGGTCACATCGCGTCCATCCATCCACAAAAGACGGACGTAATACTGCATATGCCGCAGTGGAGGGAGGTCCCGCGGCGCGGGCTCCGGGCATCGTGCGGTAGACATTGTGTTCCGCCGCCTCCCCGCGGCGGCAACGTGTTTTCGAGCGTTCCCACGGACGAGGGAGTTGGGCGGCAGTGCAGCGGAAGGCGTACGCCACCGGCGCGGCGGTCGCCGCCGTGCTGGCCGTAGGGGCCGTCGGCTGCACCGGCGGCACGGGCGAGGGCGGCGCCGCGGCCGACAGCAAGCCCGGCGCGGTCAGCGCCGAGGCCGCCACCGCCCCGCCCGGCACCTACCGGAGCCTGCCCGAGCCCTGCGGCGCGGTCGACGCCGGCGTCCTGAAGGCGATGCTGCCCGGCGCGGGGGGCGGTTCCGCCGGGGAGGGCGACCCGGAGGCGTACGAGGGCGACCAGACCGTCACCTACGACAACGACCGCCGGGTCGGCTGCCGCTGGAAGAGCTCGGCCGGTCCGGGCAGCCACCACCTGCTGGTCGACTTCGAGCGGGTCGTCTCCTACGACCCGGCCGTCAGCGACGACCGGCGGGCCGAGCTCCTCTACGAGGACATGGCGCTGGAGGCGGGCATCCCGCCCTCGGCCCCCGAGGACGACGACGGTGGCGCGGGCGCCGGGGACGGCGGCGGGGAGCCGGCCGGGGGCGCCGGGACGGACGGACCGGGGGAGACGCGGAGCCCGGAGGAGTCCGGGGAGGACGGGCGGTCCGGGGAGCCGGAGGAGCCGCGGGGGTCGGCGAGCCCCTCCACCGGGGAGAGCGGGGGCGACGGCGGCGAGGGCGACGGCGGGGCGTCCGGCCCGCCGGACGCCGCGGAACTGGCGCCGCGCCCCCTGGAGGGCATCGGCGACGCCGCCTACCTCGACGACGAGTTGGTGACGGCCGCCTCGGGCGTCCACCGCGACATCACCCTGGTCTTCCGGACCGGGAACGTCATCGTCACCGTCGAGTACGAGCAGTGGGTGACGGACAAGCGGAGGCTTCCCGACAGCGCGGAGCTCCAGAAGAGGGCCCGCGAGCTGGCCGAACGGCTCGCCGGGGAGTTCGAGGACTGAGGCGCCGGGCCGCCCGTCCGCGGGCTGAGAGACCGGCCACACCCCGCGGCCGCGCGGCCCGGGCGGGTCCGCGGCCGTCCTAGGCTTCTGCGGTGTCGTCCCCGGGGGGCGTACCGTGCCGTCCGACAGGGCGTGCCCCGGTCGCCCAGCACATCGGAAGCGAAGGAACCATGCACCGTAACGCCACGCGCACAGCCGTCCGTACGCTCGCCTGCGCCGCCGTTCCCATGCTGCTGGCCGCGGGCTGCTCCTCCGGCTCCGACGGCGGGGACAAGGCCCGGCCCACGCCCAGCGCCCCCTCCTCCAGCGCGCCCCCGAGCCCGGCGCCGGTGAAGTTCACCACGCTGCCCGACCCCTGCAAGACGCTCCCCGAGAAGACGGTCGAGGACGTGGTCCCCGAGGCCGAGGGGGGCGGCAAGAACCTGGGGTCCAAGGACGCCGACGGCTACGGCACCTGCCTGTGGAGCGGCCTGGACGGATACCAGTACCGCGCGCTCACCGTCTCCCTCAAGCGGTTCGACTCCGACCTGACCCTCGGCAGCGGCGCCGAGCGGGCCGCCGAGTACGCCGGGCAGCAGGTCGCGGCGGTCGGCGAGGACAAGGAGAACCAGAAGGTGGAGGAGGCCCCGCTGGACGGGGTCGGGGACCAGGCGACGACCATATCCTTCGAGACGGAGCGGAAGAGCGGGAAGAAGACCGAGGAGTACCGCGAGCAGCGGGTCGTCGCCGTCACCGGCAACGTCGTGGTGGTCGTGGACTACGAGGGCGCCGGCCTGGAGGAGGACAGGACGCCGAAGGCCGACGACATCCGCAAGGGCGCCGAGCGGGCCGCCAAGGACGCGGTGAAGGCCGTCAAGTAGCGGCGGCCGGACGGCGGGAGGCCCCCTCCCGGCGCTCCCCTCCCCTCCCCGCGTTCCCCGGCTCCCCGGCGCGATCCCGGCCCCGCCCGTCCCGGCCCGGTCCGCGTCCCCGGCGGGGCATCCGCCCGACGACCTCCCGAGGACACAGCAGTGCAACTGACACGGACTCACCGCATACTCGTCGGCGTGGTCGTGGCCGGAGCGGTGGTGATCGCGGCGATCGGCTTCGCCGGGTCCTACGCCGCCGTCCGCGACCTCGCCGAGAAGAAGGGCTTCGGGGGCTTCGCCCCGTTCTTCCCCATCGGCATCGACGCCGGGATCGTGGTGCTGCTGGCCCTGGACCTGCTGCTGACCTGGATCCGCATCCCCTTCCCGCTGCTGCGGCAGACCGCCTGGCTGCTGACGGCCGCCACCATCGCCTTCAACGGCGCCGCCGCCTGGCCGGACCCGCTGGGCGTCGGCATGCACGCGGTGATCCCCGTGCTGTTCGTCGTGGCCGTCGAGGCCGCCCGGCACGCGGTCGGCAGGATCGCCGACATCACCGCCGACCGCCACATGGAGGGCGTGCGCATCTCCCGCTGGCTGCTGGCCTTCCCCTCCACCTTCCGGCTGTGGCGCCGGATGAAGCTGTGGGAGCTGCGCTCCTACGACCAGGTCATCCGCATGGAGCAGGACCGCCTGATCTACGAGGCGCGGCTGCGGGCCCGCTACGGGCGCGGCTGGAAGCGGCGGGCACCGGTGGAGGCGCTGATGCCGCTGCGGCTGGCGCGGTACGGGGTGCCGCTGTCGGAGACCGCCCCGGCCGGGCTGGCTGCCGCCGGCATCGAGCCGCGCCTCGTCCCCTCGGCGGGCACGGGCGGCGCGGCGGCGGACGGTGCGGTGACGGCGGAGGGCGCCGTGGCCGCGGGGAACGCGGCGGTGGCGGGCACCCCGGTCCCGGACGGTGCGGTGGCGGCGGCACGGGAGGCGCCCGTGCCCGAACTGGAGGCGCCCGCGCGGGGGCCGCAGGGCCCGGCGGACCGGCGGCCGGACAGGGTCATCCCGCCCGACTGGGAGGCGCGGCCCGACCCGGACCCGGCCCCGGAGTCCGCCGCGGAGCCGGACCCGGGGGCGGTCCCGGCCCCGGAGGGCGCCCTCCCGGAGCCGGCTCCGGCGCCAGGGCCGGAGCCCCGGCCCGAGCCCGCGTACGCGGCGGCCGCCCCGGCCCCCGCCGGCCCCGCCACCGGGACCCCGACCGTGCCGGTGACCGAGGGGGGCCGCCGCCGGCCGATGGGGCGGCCCGACGGCGCGCGGCCCGCGCCCGTGCCCGCCCCGCGCGAGGCGGCGCCGGCCCGGACCCCGGCCGCGCCGCCGGAACCGGACGACTCCGTGCCGGCCGGCATCCCGGAGGGCATGGTCTACACGGAGGTCTACTACCGGGCCTACCAGCAGTACATCGCCGACCACGGCGACCGCCCCAACGCCCGGCAGCTGGCCCGGGCCCTCTACGACGAGCACGGCGTGACCAACGCCGACGGCGGCCTGCTGAGCGAGGGTCACCTCCGCATGTACCTGCGGGAGTTCAAGCACCGCTACAACGCCGAGATGGGCCTGGCGGGCTGAGGCCGGCCCCCGGAAACGCCGGAAGTCGGCCCGGCCCGTTCGTGCACGGGCCGGGCCGGCTTCCGGTGCCGGCCGGCGGGGCCCTCAGGCGCCCAGCAGCTTGCGGACCCGGCCGGCGCCCACCGCCAGCAGCAGCGTGGGCAGCCGCGGACCGGTGTCGCGTCCCACCAGCAGCCTGTACAGCAGCGCGAAGAAGGCGCGCTGGGCGACCTTCAGCTCCGGCGTCGGCTTGGCGTCCGGCGCCAGGCCCGCCTGCACCTTGGGCACGCCGTAGACGAGGGCGGTGAGCCCGTCCAGCGACCAGTGCTCGTCCAGGCCCTCCAGCAGCAGCCGCAGGGACTCGCGCTGGGTGTCGTCGAGCGAGGCCAGCAGTTCGGCGTCCGGCTCCTCGCGGACCCGGGTGCGCTGCTCGGCCGGGACCTGGGTGCTGATCCACCGCTGCGCGCAGTCCAGGCGCGGGCGCGTCTCGTCCAGGGCGCGGACCGGGTTGTCCGGGTCCAGTTCGCTCAGGATGCGCAGGGTCTGCTCCTCGTCCCCGGTGGTGACGTCCACCACCGAGGCCAGGGTGCGGTACGGCAGCGGACGCGGGGTGCGGGGCAGCTCGCCGGAGGCCGTGGAGGTGGCGCGGCGGTGGGCGGCGGCGTCCGCGGGCTGCGCGGTGCCGTCGGCGACCTTGCGCTCCAGCGCGTCCCACTCGTCGTAGAGCCGCTGGATCTCCTGGTCGAAGGCGACCTTGAAGGACTGGTTGGGCCGGCGGCGGGCGTACAGCCAGCGCAGCAGCGGCGCCTCCATGATCTCCAGCGCGTCGGCCGGGGTGGGCACCCCGCCCTTGGAGCTGGACATCTTCGCCATGCCGCTGATGCCGACGAAGGCGTACATCGGGCCGATCGGCTGCTCGCCCCCGAAGACCTCCTTCACCAGCTGGCCGCCGACGACGAACGAGGAACCGGGCGACTGGTGGTCGACGCCGGAGGGCTCGAAGACCACGCCCTCGTACTTCCAGCGCATCGGCCAGTCGACCTTCCACACCAGCTTGCCGCGGCGGTGCTCGGAGAGCAGCACCGTCTCCTCGTGGCCGCACCGGCACACGTAGGTCAGCTCGGTGCTCTCGTCGTCGTACGCGGTGATCGTCGTCAGGTCGCGGTCGCAGACGGAGCAGTACGGCTTGTACGGGAAGTACCCGGCGCCGCCCGAGCTGCCGTCGTCCTCGCCCGCGGCGCCCGAGCCCTCGGCGGCCTCGATCTCGGCGTCGTCCATCGGCTTCTGCTGCTTCGCGGCCTTGGCGGCGCCCTCCGGCGTCACCTTGGTGCGGTAGCGGTCCAGGACGGCGTCGATGCGCTCGCGCTCGCGCATGGCGTACAGGATCTGCTCGGTGTAGGCGCCGGAGGTGTACATCTGCGTCTGGCTGATGCCGCGCACCTCGACGCCCAGCTCGTCCAGCGCCCGCACCATGGCGGCCCGGAAGTGCTCGGCCCAGTTGGGGTGCTCGCTGCCGGGCGGCGCGGGCACGGAGGTGAGGGGCTTGCCGATGTGCTCGGACCACGAGGCGTCGACGCCGTCGATGCCCGCGGGGACCTTGCGGAAGCGGTCGTAGTCGTCCCAGGACAGGATGTGCTCGCAGGCCACGCCGCGCCGCCTGATCTCGTCGGCGACCAGGTGCGGCACCATGACCTCGCGGAGGTTGCCGAGGTGGATCGGGCCGGAGGGGCTCAGGCCCGAGGCGCAGACGACGGGTTTGCCGGGGGCGCGGCGCTCCGCCTCGGCGATGACCTCGTCCGCGATGCGGGAGACCCAGTCGGTCTCTGTGCTCTGAGCCACGGTCGGCACGTCCCTCTCCTGGCTGTGGGTTCCTGGTCCCCGGCGCCCGGGTGGCGGTGTCCGGGATGACGGTTCCATTCTTTCAGACGTGCCGCGGCCTCCGCGTCCGTGATATCCGCGGGAGACGGCGGCCCCCCGCGTGGGATACTGGACCGATCCGGAAACCCCCACTCAGAGGAACGGCATCCCTCCATGGCCTCGGTCACCTCCCTCGCCGCCACCGTCCACCAGCGTGTCGCGGACGCCCTCTCGGCAGCCCTGCCGGAGGCCGCCTCCGCCGATCCGCTGCTGCGACGCAGCGACCGGGCGGACTTCCAGGCCAACGGGATGCTGGCGCTGGCCAAGAAGCTCAAGGGCAACCCGCGGGAGCTGGCGGCGAAGGTCGTCGGGGAGCTGCCGGAGTCGGAGGAGATCGCGCAGATCGAGGTCTCCGGTCCGGGCTTCGTCAACATCACGGTCGCCGACGGCGCGATCGTGCGGACCCTGGCGGCGCGGGCGGCCGACGAGCGGCTGGGCGTGCCGTACGCGGAGGACCCGGGCACCACGGTGATCGACTACTCCCAGCCCAACGTGGCCAAGGAGATGCACGTCGGGCACCTGCGCTCCACGGTGATCGGCGACGCGGTCGTGAAGATCCTGGAGCACCGGGGCGAGAAGGTGATCCGGCGCCACCACATCGGCGACTGGGGCACCCAGTTCGGCATGCTCATCCAGTACCTGGAGGAGCACCCGCACGAGCTGGACCACGGCGGGGACGCCCCGGGCACCGCCGGGGAGTCCGGCGAGGCCGCGATGTCCCGGCTGAACCGGCTCTACAAGGCGTCGCGGGTGCTGTTCGACTCCGACGAGGAGTTCAAGCAGCGGGCCCGGGACCGGGTGGTGCTGCTCCAGAGCGGCGACGAGCGCACGCTGGAGACGTGGCGGAGGATCGTCGGCGAGTCGATGATCTACTTCCACGCGGTCTACGACCAGCTCGACGTGGAGGTCCGCGACGAGGACGTGGTCGGCGAGAGCGCCTACAACGACGACCTCCAGCAGGTCGTGAAGGAGTTGGAGGAGAGCGGGGTCGCCGTCCGCTCCGAGGGCGCGCTGTGCGTGTTCTTCGACGACGTCAAGGGCCCCGACGGCAAGCCCGTCCCGCTGATCGTGCAGAAGTCCAACGGCGGCTTCGGCTACGCCGCCACCGACCTGGCCGCCATCCGCGACCGGGTGGGGAGGCTGGGCGCCGACACCCTGCTGTACGTGGTGGACGCCCGGCAGGCGCTGCACTTCAAGATGGTCTTCGAGACCGCGCGCCGGGCCGGCTGGCTGCCCGAGGGCGCCGCGCGGCAGCTGGCGTTCGGCACGGTGCTGGGCAGGGACGGCAAGCCGTTCAAGACCCGTGAGGGCGAGACGGTCCGGCTGGTCGACCTGCTGGGCGAGGCCGTCGAGCGGGCCACGGCCGTGGTGCGGGAGAAGGCCGAGCAGGGCGGGCTGGACCTCACCGCGGAGGAGATCGCCGAGCGCGGCGCCCAGGTGGGCATCGGCGCGGTGAAGTACGCCGACCTGTCGACGTCGATGTCCCGCGACTACGTCTTCGACCTGGACCGGATGGTCTCCCTCAACGGCGACACCAGCGTCTACCTGCAGTACGCCTACGCCCGGATCCAGTCCATCCTGCGCAAGGCGGGCGACACGAGGCCGGCCGCGCACCCGGAGCTGCGGCTGGAGCCGGCCGAGCGGGCGCTGGGCCTGCACCTGGACGAGTTCGCCGAGACGCTGGAGGCCGTGGCCGAGACGTACGAGCCCCACAAGCTGGCCGCCTACCTGTACGGGCTGGCCTCGCGCTACACGGCGTTCTACGACCAGTGCCCGGTGCTGAAGGCCGGGGACGCGGCGACGGTGGAGAACCGGCTGTTCCTGTGCGACCTGACCGCCCGGACCCTGCGCCAGGGCATGGCGCTGCTGGGCATCCGCACGCCCGAGCGGCTGTGACCCCGCGCCGCCGCGGCGGCCGGTGAACGTGGCGAGCGCCCGCCCCCGGGAAGAGGGGGCGGGCGCTCGCGCGTCCGCGGGCCGCGGCGGTTCAGCGCTCGCGGTGCACCTTGGTGTTGGAGGCCTGGGCGCGGGGCCGGACGACCAGCAGGTCGACGTTGACGTGCGGCGGGCGGGTGACGGCCCAGGCGACGGTGTCGGCCACGTCCTCGGCGGTCAGCGGCTCGGCGACGCCCGCGTAGACCGCGTCGGCCCTCTCGGCGTCCCCGCGGAAGCGGGTGAGGGAGAACTCCTCGGTGCGCACCATGCCCGGCGCGATCTCGACGACCCGCACGGGCTGCCCGCACACCTCCAGGCGCAGGGTCTCGGCCAGGACGTGGGCGCCGTGCTTGGCGGCGACGTAGCCCGCCCCGCCCTCGTAGGTGCCGTGGCCGGCGGTGGAGGTGAGCACGAGCACGGTGCCGTCGCCGGAGGCGACCAGCGCCGGGAGCAGCGCCTGCGTCACGTTGAGCACGCCCAGGACGTTGACCTCGTACATCGCCCGCCAGTCGGCCGGGTCGCCGGTGGCCACCGGGTCCAGGCCCAGGGCGCCGCCCGCGTTGTTGACCAGCACGCTGCCGGGGGCGAGGGGGCCGAGCCGGTCGGCGAAGGCGTCCACGGCCGGACGGTCGGTGACGTCCAGGACGTGGGCCAGGGCCTGGTGTCCGGCGGCGGTCAGCTCGGCGGCCAGCGCCTCGATCCGCTCGGCGCGGCGGGCGGTGAGCACGGTCCGGTAGCCCTCGGCGGCCAGCCGCCGCGCGGTCGCGGCGCCGATCCCGCTGCTGGCGCCGGTGACGACGGCGGTGGGCGCGGCGGACCGGTCGGCGGACCGCTCGGTGGACGGGGACATGGGCGGGCCCTCCCGGTGGTGGACGTGTCGTTGCCGCTCGCAGGATAGGGCTCGGGGCCGGGGAGCCGGGTCGCCCTCCCCGGGGTGCGGCCGTGCGCGGCGGGCCGGGACCGCCTCCGGCCCGCCCGGCCCGCTCGGGCCGGGAGCCGGATCTTGGGGGTCAGGGCCAGACCAGGCAGTACGGCTGGTGGCCCGCCTCGTGGAGCCGGTGGGAGAAGTCCTGCCACTCGTGCAGGAGCCGGTAGACGTCGAACGCGTCGCGCGGGCCGCCGCGGTCGGGGACGGTGGACCAGATGAAGGCGGCGGCGCCCACCGACTCCTCGCCGATCCCGCGCAGCGGGTCGACGACGGCCATGGGGAGCTTGACCACCGCGTAGTCGGAGCGGAGCACGACCAGCTCCAGCGGAGGCACCTTGTGCAGGGGTATGCCCTCTATGCCGGTGAGGACCATCGCGGCCATCGTCTCGGGCTTGATCCTGGTGAACATGCCGTGCCCCAGCTCGTCGCCGCCGAGTTCCTCCGGGCGCATCGAGATGGGCACGCGGGCGGCGGTGGCGCCGTCCGGCGCGCCGAAGTACTTGTAGGTCACGGCCACCCGGCCACCCTTGACGCTCCTCGTCTCCGCCGCCTCGGGCGTCCCGGGCGCCTCGTGGGGCACCTCGCGGGCCGCCTCCCGCCGGTGCCGGCCCCGCGCGCGCCTGGGGCCCGGCCCCAGGTCCCCCGTGCCCTCGCCAAGTCCGCCACCGCGCTGCATGTCACCACCCGACCATTTGCGGCCCCCGCCGCGCAACCAGATCATCGTCTCAGAGACTTCCAGAGACCTCCCCGTCTGACGGGCCGCGAAACGCCCGGCCGCACATGCGCGCGAAGCTCTGAGACCATGGCTTGCGTGAGCTATCCGTACGAAGCCCCAGTATCGCAGTCGCTGTACGACCGCGCCGCCGTCGTGACGCCGGGAGGCGTGAACTCTCCGGTGCGAGCCTTCCGGGCCGTGGGCGGTACGCCCCGCTTCATGGTGTCCGGTGCCGGTCCGTACCTCACCGACGCCGACGGCCGCGAGTACGTCGACCTGGTGTGCTCGTGGGGTCCGATGATCCTGGGGCACGCCCACCCCGCCGTGACCGACGCGGTCCGGGCGGCGGTCTCGCGCGGCACGTCCTTCGGTACCCCCGGCCCGGGAGAGGTGGAGCTGGCCGAGGAGATCGTCGCCCGCATCGCCCCCGTGGACCAGGTGCGGCTGGTCTCCTCCGGGACCGAGGCCACGATGTCCGCGATCCGGCTGGCGCGCGGCTTCACCGGCCGCGCCAAGGTGGTCAAGTTCGCCGGCTGCTACCACGGCCACGTCGACGCCCTGCTGGCCGCCGCCGGCTCGGGCGTGGCCACCTTCGGCCTGCCCGACACCCCCGGTGTGACGGGTGCGCAGGCCGGGGACACCCTGGTGCTGCCGTACAACGACCTGGCGGCCGTGGCCGCCGCCTTCGAGGCGCACCCCGGCGAGATCGCCTGCGTGATCACCGAGGCGTCGCCGGGCAACATGGGCGTGGTGCCGCCGCGCGAGGGCTTCAACGCCGGGCTGAAGGAGCTGTGCGAGCGCCACGGCGCCCTGTACATCTCCGACGAGGTGATGACCGGCTTCCGCGTCTCGAAGGCGGGCTGGTACGGCATCGACGGCGTCGTGCCGGACCTGATGACCTTCGGCAAGGTGATGGGCGGCGGCTTCCCGGCCGCGGCCTTCGGCGGCCGGGCCGACGTGATGGCCCACCTCGCCCCCGCCGGCCCCGTCTACCAGGCCGGCACCCTCTCGGGGAACCCGGTGGCCACCGCCGCCGGCCTCGCCCAGCTGAGGCTGCTGGACGACGCGGCGTACGAGAGGCTGGACGCCGTCTCCGCCGAGGTCCGCTCCCTGGTGGCCGAGGCGCTGGCCGGGGAGGGCGTGGCGCACCGCATCCAGACCGCGGGCAACATGTTCTCCGTCTTCTTCACCGACGAGGAGGTGGTGGACTACGCCGCCGCCCGGCGGCAGGAGTCGTTCCGCTTCACCGCCTTCTTCCACGAGATGCTCGCCCGGGGCGTCTACCTGCCCCCGTCGGCCTTCGAGGCGTGGTTCGTCTCCACCGCGCTCGACGACACGGCGGTCGAGCGCATCGCCGCCGCCCTGCCCGCCGCCGCGCGCGCCGCCGCCCGGGCCGGCGAGTCCGCGGAGGCCGGGGCATGACGGCGGACGCGCGGAGGAGCACGGGCGCGCCGGACCCGTCGGAGACGACGGATCCGGCGGACGTGACGGTCACCCGGGAGAGCGCGGGGGAGCGGGAGCAGCACGCCGGCGGGCAGCGCACCGTCGTCCACCTGATGCGGCACGGCGAGGTGGAGAACCCCAAGGGCATCCTCTACGGCCGCCTCCCCGGCTACCACCTCTCCGAGCTGGGCCGCCGGATGGCCGAGCGGGTCGCCGAGCACCTGGCCGGACGCGACATCACCCACGTCGTGGCCTCCCCGCTGGAGCGCGCCCAGGAGACCGCCGCCCCGATCGCCAAGCTCCACGGCCTGGACGTGGCCGCCGACGCGCGGCTGATCGAGGCGGACAACATCTTCCAGGGCAAGACCTTCGGCGTCGGGGACGGCGCCCTGCGGCGGATCACCAACTGGCCGCACCTGCGCAACCCCTTCCGGCCGTCGTGGGGCGAGCCGTACATCGACCAGGTGGTGCGGATGATGGCCGCGCTCCAGGCCGCCCGCGACGCCGCCCGCGGCCACGAGGCGGTCTGCGTCAGCCACCAGCTCCCGATCTGGATCGTGCGCAGCTTCGTCGAGCGCCGCCGCCTGTGGCACGACCCGCGCAGGCGGCAGTGCACCCTGGCGTCGCTGACGACCTTCACCTTCGTCGGCGACCGGATCGTCTCGGTCGGCTACACCGAGCCGGCCCGCGACCTCGTCCCGCCCCACCTGCGGGCCGGGGCGAGGCGGGTCAGGGGGAAGAGCAGGGGGTTCGGGGCCTGACCGCGGCAGGCCGGCCCGGGACCGCCGGGGACGCGGCCAGCGGGGCGGTGCGCCGGGTGCGCCGCAGCGGTGAACCCCGTCACGTCCGCCCGGTGAAGCAGCAGGTCCGGGGCGGGGCGCGCGGTACCGGCCGGGGGCGGAGGAAGGACCGCGGACGGAGCATGGGAAACTTTTCACATGATTCTTCGCGCTACCGGACCCCGCCGCCGCTCCCGGCTGTCCGCGGCCGTGGCCGCCGCCGCGGCGGGCGTGCTGTTCCTGTCGGGGTGCGGCGGGGACGGCCAGACGCAGAGCAGCGGCTCCGGCAAGAACTACGTCGAGGGGAAGGGCGCCGTCGACAAGGTGGCGCCGGAGGAGCGCCGGCCCGCTCCGGAGCTCTCCGGCGAGACGGTGGACGGCGGGCACCTGAGCACGGCCGACTACCGGGGCGACGTCCTGGTCGTCAACGTGTGGGGATCGTGGTGCCCGCCCTGCCGCGCCGAGATGCCGCACCTGGTGAAGGTGGCGGAGGAGACCGAGGACCAGGGGGTGCGGTTCGTCGGGATCAACACCCGCGACCTGGACCGGGTCCCGGCCCAGCGGTTCGAGAAGGAGTACGAGGTCCCCTACCCCAGCCTGTACGACCCCTCCGGGAAGCTCCTCCTGCGCTTCCCCAAGGGCAGCCTCAACCCGCAGGCGATCCCTTCGACGATCTTCATCGACCGTGACGGCAGGATCGCCGCGCGGGCCCTCAAGCCGCTCGGCGAGGAGGAGCTCCGCTCCCTCCTCGACCCCCTGATCAAGGAGAAGTGAGGCGGATGCGCCACCTCGCCTCCGTCCCGGGCGCCACCGACACCGTCCTCTCCGGCGGGCTGCTCCTGGCGGTTCCCGTCGCGCTGCTGGCCGGACTGGTGTCGTTCTTCTCGCCCTGCGTGCTGCCCCTGATCCCCGGATACCTGTCGTACGTCACGGGGATCGGCGGAGCCGACCTGGCGGAGGCCCGGCGGTGGCGGATGGTGCTCGGCTCCTCCCTGTTCGTCGTGGGCTTCACCGCGGTGTTCGTCTCGGGCGGCGCGCTCTTCGGGTACTTCGGGCAGACGCTCCTGGCCCACCAGGAGGTGCTGGGGCGGATCCTGGGTGTGCTGCTGGTCGTGATGGGCCTGCTCTTCATGGGGCTGCTCGGGGGCGTGGGGCAACGCGAGTTCCGGTTCCACCGCAGACCGGCCGTGGGCCTGGCCGGCGCCCCCCTGCTCGGCGTGCTCTTCGGGGTCGGCTGGACGCCCTGCCTGGGGCCCACGCTGTCCGCCGTCAGCTTCCTGGCCGTCAACGAGGCGAGCGCGGCCAGGGGCGCGCTGCTGACCACCGTCTACTGCCTGGGGCTGGGGCTGCCGCTGGTGCTGACCGCCGTCGCCTTCCGGCGGGCGCTCGGCGCCTTCTCCTGGGTCAAGCGGCACTACGTGTGGGTCATGAGGACCGGCGGGGGCATGCTGATCGCCCTGGGCGTCCTGATGCTCACCGGGGTCTGGGACCTGGTGCTCACCGAAATCCGTGGCTGGACCGGCAGCTTCACCGTAGGGATCTGACATGCCCACTGCCAATGCTGAGAACGCCGTCGAGAACGCCGAGGACCAGGAGGCCGGCACCCGGATCTCCACGGCCCCCCGCGAGGACTCCGCGGTCGACGTCCCCGCCCTGGGCCCGGTGGGCTGGGCCCGCTGGTTCTGGCGGCAGCTCACCTCGATGCGGGTCGCGCTGATCCTGCTCTTCCTGCTCTCGCTCGCGGCCGTCCCCGGCTCGCTGATCCCGCAGAACGGCGCGGACCCCTTCGCCGTGCGGGACTTCAAGCGGCGCAACGGGACCCTGGCCGAGGTCTACGACAAGCTCCAGCTCTTCGACGTCTACAGCTCGGTGTGGTTCTCCGCGGTCTACATCCTGCTGTTCGTCTCGCTCATCGGCTGCATCGTGCCGCGGAGCTGGCAGTTCGTCGGCCAGCTCCGCTCCCGGCCGCCGCGCGCCCCGCGCCGGCTGACCCGGATGCCCGCCCACACCACCTGGCGCACCGGCGCCGAACCGGAGCGGGTGCTGGAGGCGGCGCGGGCGCTGCTGGGCGGGCGCCGCTTCCGCACGGACCTGACCGAGGAGCCCGGCGGCCCGGACGGGACCGGCCCCGGCGGCTCGGTCGCCGCCGAGAAGGGGTACCTGCGCGAGGCCGGCAACCTGGTCTTCCACATCTCGCTGATCGTGATGCTGCTCGCCTTCGCGGCGGGCCAGCTGTGGAACTCCGAGGGCGGCAAGCTCATCGTGGAGGGCGACGGGTTCTCCAACACGCTCGTCCACTACGACGACTTCACCTCCGGCTCGCTGTACGACACCGACGACCTGGACGTCTTCGGGTTCCGGCTGGAGGAGTTCGACGCCACCTTCGAGCGCACCGGCCCGCAGCGCGGCACCGCGCGCACCTTCCGCGCCGACGTCTCGTACTGGGAGGGCGCGGACGGCGCGGAGAAGAAGACCGCCATCGAGGTCAACCACCCGCTGAAGGTCGGCGACTCCAAGGTCTTCCTCGTCGGCCACGGCTACGCGCCGGTCGTCACCGTCACCGACGGGCAGGGCGAGGTGGCGTACCGGGGCCCGGTCCCGTTCCTGCCTCAGGAGAGCCTGGGCCTGACCTCCACGGGCGTCATCAAGGTCACCGACTACCGGAACAAGGACGGCGAGCGGGAGCAGCTCGGCTTCCAGGGCATCTTCACGCCCACCTACGGGATCGACGCCCGGCGCGGGCCGCACTCGACCTTCCCCGAGCTGGACTACCCGGTGCTCTCCCTCAACGCCTTCCACGGTGACCTGGGCGTCGACGCGGGCCTGCCGCAGAACGTCTACCAGCTCGACACCGACAAGATGGAGCAGTTCAAGGCCGAGGACGGCGACCTGTTCCGCGCCGACCTGCGCCCCGGCGAGTCCGTCGACCTGCCCGACGGCGCGGGCACGCTGACGTTCGAGCGCGTCGAGGAGTGGGCCAGCTTCCAGATCTCCCAGGAGCCGGGCGAGGGGTGGGCGCTGGGCGGCGCCATCGCCGCCGTGCTCGGCCTGGCGGGCTCGCTGTTCGTCCGGCGCCGCCGGGTGTGGGTCCGCGCCCGGCGCGGCGCGGACGGCACCACGGTGGTGGAGATGGCCGGCCTGGGCCGCAGCGAGTCCGCGCGGCTCCCCGAGGAACTGGGGGAGCTGGCCCTCGCGCTCCAGGACGACGCGCCGCCCGCGGCGGAGCCGCCCGCCCGGGAACCGGACCCCGGGGACCGGGACCGGGCCGGGGGGGACGGGTCCGGGACGGACCGGGCCGCACCGGCCGCCGGAGACCCGGCGGGGGAGACCACAGACGCACCGGCCGCCACGGAAGGCGCCGGACCCTCGTCACGAGGAGAGACCGAGTGAACATCGCCGTCGCAGCGAACGAGAGCCTCGCCGAGTTCAGCAACCTGCTGATCAGGTCGGCGATGGCCGTCTACGCCCTGGCCTTCGTCGCGCACATCGTGGAGTGGGTGTTCGGCAGCCGCAGCAGGGTGGCCCGCACGGCCGCCGCGCTCACCGCCGACGGGACCGGGAAGGGCACCGCGAAGGGGGCCGCCCGGGGGGCCGCCCCCGGCGGGGTCTCCGTCACCGTGCGGGGCTCCGGCGGCACCGGGGTGCTGGAACGGCCGAAGGTCGTCACCCGCTCCGGTCCGGGCCGCCGGGACGGCGTGCCGGACGGCCCGGGCGCGGCGGGCGGGGACGCCCAGGGCGACCTGTACGGCCGGATCGCCGTCTCCCTCACCGTCCTGGCGTTCCTGCTGCACTTCGGCGCGGTGCTCACCCGCGCCCTGTCGGTGCAGCGGGCGCCCTGGGGCAACATGTACGAGTTCTCGACGACCTTCTCCATGGTCGCCGTCGGCGCCTACCTCGGCTTCCTGGTCGCCCGGAAGAACGTCCGCTGGATCGGCCTGCCGCTGGTCACCACCGTGCTGCTCGACCTCGGCCTGGCCATCGTCGTCTTCTACACCGAGAGCGACCAGCTCGTCCCGGCGCTCGACTCGTACTGGATCTGGATCCACGTCTCGCTGGCGATCGTCTGCGGCGCGCTGTTCTACCTCGGCGCGGTCTCCACGCTGCTGTACCTGTTCCGGGACCGCTACGAGGCCAAGCTGGAGGCCGGCGGGAAGCCGGGCGCCTTCGCCACCTCGGTGCTGGAGCGGCTGCCCAGCGCGGCCTCCCTGGACGGCTTCGCCTACCGCATCAACGCCGCCGTCTTCCCGCTGTGGACCTTCACCATCATCGCGGGCGCGATCTGGGCCGAGAACGCCTGGGGCCGCTACTGGGGCTGGGACCCCAAGGAGACCTGGTCGTTCATCACCTGGGTCGGCTACGCCTGCTACCTGCACGCCCGCGCCACGGCGGGCTGGAAGGGGCGCCGGGCGGCCTACCTGGCGCTGATCTCGTTCCTGTGCTTCCTGTTCAACTACTACGGCGTCAACGTCTTCTTCGACGGCCTGCACTCCTACGGCGGGGTGTGACCGAAGGGCCCGGCCGCGGGAGGGGCACCCCTCAGGAGGCGGTGGGCGGGACGTCGTCCGGCCCGCCGCCCTCCTTCCCGCCCGGTCCGCGTCCGCCGTCCCCGTCCCGCTTCCGCTCCCCGCCGTCGTGCTCGCCGCCGTCGTCCCCGGCCTCCGGCTCCCGCTCCTTCCGCTCCGGCTCGGACTCCGGCCGCTCGGGGCGCCGGCCGCGCTCGTTGATGGACTTCAGGAAGTCGGGGTTGTCGTCCGGCGCCACCCAGCGGCGCTCGGCGGGCCGCACGGCGCCGTAGGGGGCGTTCCTGCGCGGACGTCCGACCGCGAACCAGGCGATGGGGCCGACCAGCACCGAGCCGAAGAGCAGGATGACGAACACCCACGCCAGCTTGGGCAGTTTGCGGGTCTCGTTCTCGGGCGTGTTCAGGCAGTCGATGAAGGCGTAGACCCACACCGCCAGGAGCAGGACGGTCGGAAGAAGCCTGAGCATGGGCAACGCTCCCTGGAAGCGGTAGTGCGGCGGGTGCCGGCCCCGTGGCCCACGGCCCGGGGCCGCCGGTCCGGGCCGGAGTGCGGCCCCGTGACACGCCCAGCGTAATGGGTGTCGGATACTTGCCCGTATGGCATACGACGATCTCCGCTCGCTGCTGCGGGCCCTGGAGCGCGACGGCGACCTCGTCCGGGTCAAGGCCGAGGTGGATCCCCACCTGGAGGTGGGGGAGATCGTCGACCGGGTCCAGAAGTCCGGCGGACCGGCCCTGCTCTTCGAGAACGTCCGCGGCACCGACCTCCCGCTGGCGATGAACGTGTACGGCACCGACCGCCGGCTGCTCAAGGCGCTGGGCCTGGCCTCCTACGACGAGATCACCGAGAAGATCGGCGGGCTGCTCAGGCCGGAGCTGCCGCAGGGGTTCGTCGGGATGCGCGAGGCGTTCGGCAAGCTGGGCGCGATGGCGCACGTGCCGCCGAAGAAGGTCAAGGAGGGACCCGTCCAGGACGTGGTGCTCACCGGCGACGACGTCGACCTGGAGAAGCTGCCCGCGCTGTTCACCTGGCCGAAGGACGGCGGCTCCTTCTTCAACCTGGGCCTGACCCACACCAAGGACCCGGAGACCGGCATCCGCAACCTGGGCCTGTACCGGCTCCAGCGCCACGACCGGCGCACCATCGGCATGCACTGGCAGATCCACAAGGACAGCCGCAACCACTACCAGGTCGCCGCCCGGCGCGGCGAGCGGCTGCCAGTGGCCATCGCCTTCGGCTGCCCGCCCGCGGTCACCTACGCCTCCACCGCGCCGCTGCCCGGCGACATCGACGAGTACCTGCTCGCCGGCTTCCTCCAGGGCAGGCGGGTGGAGATGGTGGACTGCAAGACGGTGCCGCTCCAGGTCCCGGCCCGCGCCGAGGTGGTGCTGGAGGGCTGGCTGGAGCCGGGGAAGACGCTGCCGGAGGGGCCCTTCGGCGACCACACCGGGTTCTACACCCCCCAGGAGGACTTCCCGGCGCTGACCGTCGACTGCGTCACCATGCGCAGGCGGCCGGTCTTCCAGTCGATCGTCGTCGGCCGCCCGCCGACGGAGGACGGACCGCTGGGGCGGGCCACGGAACGCTTCTTCCTGCCGCTGCTGAAGATCATCGTCCCGGACATCGTGGACTACCACCTCCCCGAGGCGGGCGGCTTCCACAACTGCGCGATCGTCTCGATCGACAAGAAGTACCCCAAGCACGCGCAGAAGGTGATGTCCGCCATCTGGGGCGCGCACATGATGTCGCTGACCAAGCTGATCATCGTGGTGGACTCCGACTGCGACGTCCACGACCTGCACGAGGTCGCCTGGCGGGCCCTGGGCAACACCGACTACTCCCGCGACCTGCTGCTCACCGAAGGCCCGGTCGACCACCTCGACCACGCCTCCTACCAGCAGTTCTGGGGCGGCAAGGCGGGGATCGACGCCACCGCCAAGTGGCCCGAGGAGGGCTACACCCGCGACGGCGGCTGGCCGGACATGGTGCTCTCCGACCCGGACACGGCCGACAAGGTCACCCGGCGCTGGCGGGAGTACGGGCTGTGAGCGCCGCCGCGGAGGGCGTCACCGGTCCCCAGCCGGCCTCCGGCGCGGGCCGGGTCAGGGCGTTCCTGCGGATGGTGATGATCGAGCACTCGGTCTTCGCCCTGCCGTTCGCCTACATGGCCTCGCTCACCGCGATGCTCCTGGACGACGGCGGCGTCCACTGGTGGGAGCTGCTGCTGGTCACCGTCGCGATGGTGAGCATGCGCACCTTCGCCATGGCCGCCAACCGGATCATCGACCGGGAGATCGACGCCCGCAACCCGCGCACCGCGGGCCGGGAGCTCGTCACCGGGGCGGTGTCGGTGCGCACCGCGTGGACGGGCGCCCTGATCGCCCTGGCCGTCTTCCTGGGCGCCGCGGCGCTGCTCAACCCGCTGTGCCTGGCGCTGGCGCCGCTCGCCGCGGTGCCGATGGTGGTCTATCCGTACGGGAAGCGGTTCACCGACTTCCCGCACGCCATTCTCGGGATCGCCCAGGCCGTGGGGCCCGTCGGCGCCTGGATCGCGGTCACCGGGGCGTGGTCGTGGGAGGCGGTGGTCCTCGGGCTGGCGGTCGGGATCTGGATCGGCGGCTTCGACCTGATCTACGCCTGCCAGGACGTGGCCGCCGACCGGGCGCACGGGGTGCGGTCCGTGCCGGCGCGCTTCGGCATCGCCGGGGCGCTGTACGGGGCGCGGGCCTGCCACGTGGCCACCGTGGCGCTGCTGGCCTGGTACGGGGCGCTGACGGGCGCCGGGGCGGCCTTCTGGGCGGGCCTGGCCGTCGTGGCGGCGGCCTTCGTCTACGAGCACTCCATCGTGCGGCCCGGCGACCTCTCCCGGCTGAACCGGGCGTTCTTCTCCGTCAACGGCTTCATCGGGATAGCCCTGTTCGTGTGCGCGCTGGCCGACCTGGTCGTCCGCGGCCTGACGGTGTGAGGGCGGAGCGCGCCGGGACGGGGCCGGGCGCGGCTCAGGGCACCGGCCGCCGGACCCGCCCGGCCGGCGCCGAGCGGCGGAACCAGAAGGCCGCCAGCACCCCGCCGATCAGCCCGAAGAGGTGGCCCTGCCAGGAGACGCCCTGGGCGGTGGGCAGCACGCCCCACAGGATCGAGCCGTAGAGCAGCACGACGGTGATGCCGACCGTTATGTCCAGCGCGTCCCGGTCGACGAACCCGCGCACCAGCAGATAGCCGAAGAGGCCGAACACCACGCCCGAGGCGCCCGCGGTGAGGGAGTTCTCCGGCGCGGTCAGCCAGACGCCGACGCCGCTGACGACGACGATCGTCAGGCAGACGGCCAGGAAGCGGGCGATGCCCCGCAGGGCCGCCAGGAAGCCCAGCACCAGCAGCGGCAGGCTGTTGGCCGCGACGTGGTCCCAGCCGAAGTGCAGGAACGCCGCCGGCACGACGTCGGCCAGTTCGCCGGTCTCGCGCGGCGAGACGCCGTAGGTGTCCAGGGAGTGGCCGGTGGCGACGTCGAACGCCTCCAGCAGCCACAGCAGCGCCACCCAGGAGAGCATCAGCACGCCCGCGGTCACCGCCCTGGAGGCGCGTGAGGGGCGGGCCGCCCCGGTCGTCGATCCGTACACCATCCGGTCCTCTCCCGGTCGGTCGCCGGTCCGGCGGGCCGTTCCCGCCGTCCCGTCGGTGATCTGCCCGCTTTCTCCGTCCCGTACGACAGGGGAACGCCGCGGACCGCCGCCGGAGTTCCACCGGTCCCGGCCGCCGGGGCCGTCAGCGGGCCCGGGAGCCCAGTTCCCCGTAGAGCACGGCGGCCATCACGTCCTGCGGATCCAGCCACCGGGCGCCCTCGGGTGCCTTCACCGCGACGGCCTCGCCGGGCGCGATGTCCAGGGCCAGCGGCAGCTCCCCGAGGCCGCCGGAGTCCTCCTCCCGCAGGAACTGCCCCAGGTCCACCACCATTCCCGTCAGGGTGCCGCCGCGCAGCTCCAGCACGACGGTGACCTCGCGGTCCGGGGCCTCCTCCAGCCAGGCGAAGCCGATGCCGCCCGCGCGCTCCTCCAGCGGTTCCAGCGCCGCGGAGAGGTCGCCGGCCACCGCGCGGGCGGGCAGGGAGACGGCGATGCGCTCGGCGCCGTCCGCACGCCCGGCGTCGCGGAACCCCGCGTGCCGGTCCAGGGCGCGGCGCACCGAACGGATCAGGCGGTGCTGGGCCTCGGCGCTCTGGAGCAGGTCCACGCTGTTGGCCAGCCGCTGGGCGCGCTCGCCGTACTTGCCGCCCACCGCGCGGGCGAAGTGGTCGAACTCCTCGGGGTCGATCTGCACCCACCGGCCCCGGAACAGGTCGCGGGCCGCGGCGAGGGAGGGCGGCAGACCGTCCGCCGACGCGGCCAGCGAGGCGGCCTGCACCACGGTGTCGTGGCGGCCGCCGGTCTCGCCGGCCAGCCCGGTCCAGTCGGCGCGGACGTAGAAGTCGGTGCCTATCGACCGGCAGCCGGCCAGGTCCGGGCCGCCGAAGCCCAGGGACGCGGCGGTGTCGAGGCGGTCCCCGTCGCCGACGTCCTTCAGAGGGCGGTCGGCGCCGACGGAGAGCGCCACCTCGGCGCGGGCCAGCAGCCGGGCGTCGGCGCGGGAGACGGCGGGCCGGGTGCCGCGTCCGTGGCCGCGGCGGAGGAACTCGTGTATCCGCCCGGCCGGAGCCTCGATGCGCGCGGTCACCGACACCGCCTCCCACTCCCCGAGCCGGTCGAGGGACTGCCGCGCCCGGGTCTCCGCGTCGGCCTTCCCGGAGCCGCCGCAGGCGGCGGAGACGGCGAGCAGGAGGGCGCAGCCGGCGGCGGCCAGGCTCTTGCGGATGACGGTCATACGACGATCCAACTACTCGGAGGGCGGGAACGGCCAGGGTCCAGGGTGCACCGGTAGGTGCGGGGGCGGGGGGCGGCGCGGCGGCCGTTAGGCTCGGTGCCGTGGGAGACAGTGTGCGACGGCCGTGGATCGTCGGTGTGTCCGGGGCGTCCGGGACGCCGTACGCCGCCTCGGTGCTGCGGGCGCTGCTGGCGGCCGGGGAGGACGTGGACCTGGTGGTCAGCCGGGCCTCCCGGCTGACGCTGCTGGACGAGACCGGGCACCCCTTCCGCGACGCCCACTGGCGCGACGACCTGCGCCGCTGGCTGTCCCGCGGCGCGGACGGCAGCCCCGACGCCTACGAGGTGGCGGCCGGGGAGCCCGGCGCGGACGTCCTCGCCCTCACCGTCCGCGGCCCCGGCCTCGACGGCGGCGCGGCCGGCGGCACCGTGCGGTACTGGCCGGCCGGCGACCTGGCCGCCGGGCCGTCGTCGGGCTCGTATCCGGCCAGGGGCATGGCCGTCGTCCCGGCCTCCACCGCCTCCGTCGCGGGGATCGCCCTGGGCCTGTCCAAGGACCTGCTCCAGCGCACCGCGAGCGTCACCCTCAAGGAGCGCCGCCCGCTGGTCGTCGCCGTCCGCGAGACGCCCCTGAACGGTCAGACGCTCCGGCACATGGTCGCCCTCGACGAGGCCGGCGCCGTGGTGCTGCCCGCCTCCCCGGCGTTCTACGCGGGCGCGGTCCACATCCGGGACCTGGTGGACTTCGTGGCGGGCCGGGTGCTGGACGCGATGGATGTCCCCCACACGCTCTACCGCCGATGGAAAGGCGAGTTGGGGGCCGCACAGGGTCAGTCGTAGGGCCGTATCCCCGTATGCCTTAGATTCGATCAGGGAAACTCGGAAGACGACGGCACCGGCACATCGACGGCACTGGCGACGGCACCGGCGGCCCCCGACGGCACCGGCGGCGCGGAAGACGGAAGGCACCAGACGCATGGACGCGGTGGACAGGCAGCTCATCCAGGCGCTGCGCGAGAACGGCAGGGCCTCCTACGCCGAACTGGGCCGGCTCGTCGGCCTCTCCGGCCCCAGCGTGACCGACCGCATCAACCGCCTGGAGGCGGCCGGGGTGATCACCGGCTACCGGGCGACGGTGGACGCGCCCTCGCTGGGCCTGGGCGTCACCGCGCTGATCGGCATCCAGCTCTCGGACGCCGTGGACCACGAGGACGTGGTGGACCGGCTGCGGGACCTGGCCGAGATCGAGGACTGCTGGTTCATCGCCGGGGACGACTCCTTCATGCTCAAGGTCCGCGCCACCGACGTGGACGGCCTGGAGCGGACGATCCGCCGCCTCTCGGGCACCAAGGGCGTCTCCCGGACCCGCACCACCATCGTGCTCTCCACCAAGTGGGAGAACCGCGTCGGCGAGCTCCCCGAGACCGAGGGCGACGGCCGCTGACCCACACCGGACGGGGTCCCGGCCCACGGCCGGAGGGGGCAGGCGTAGGCTCGTCGGGCCGCCCCCCGCGGACGGCCGCAGGACCCGCAACCCCCGCACACAGGAACAAGGAGGCGGCGACGCATGGACGCTGGGCTCAAGCGTGAGCTGGAGGAGAAGGTCCGTGCGGGCGAACGGCTGACCCGCGAGGACGGCATCGCCCTGTACGAGTCCGACGACCTGGCCTGGCTGGGCGGTCTCGCCCACGAGGTGCGCACCAGGCTCAACGGCGACGTCGTCCACTTCAACATCAACCGCCACCTGAACATGACCAACGTGTGCACGGCCTCGTGCGCCTACTGCTCCTTCCAGCGCAAGCCGGGGGAGAAGGACGCGTACACCATGCGCATCGAGGAGGCCGTGCGGCTGGCCAAGGCGATGGAGGGCGAGAACCTCACCGAGCTCCACATCGTCAACGGCCTGCACCCCACCCTGCCCTGGCGGTACTACCCGCGCTCGCTGCGGGAGCTGAAGAAGGCCCTGCCGCAGGTGTCGCTGAAGGCGTTCACCGCCACCGAGATCCACCACTTCGAGACGATCTCGGGCCTGTCGGCGTCGGAGATCCTCGACGAGCTGATCGACGCCGGCCTGGAGTCGCTGACCGGCGGCGGCGCGGAGATCTTCGACTGGGAGGTGCGGCAGCACATCGTCGACCACCGCACCCACTGGGAGGACTGGTCGCGCATCCACCGCCTGGCGCACGAGAAGGGCCTCAAGACGCCCTGCACGATGCTGTACGGGCACATCGAGGAGCCCCGCCACCGGGTGGACCACGTGCTGCGGCTGCGCGAGCTCCAGGACGAGACCGGCGGCTTCCAGGTCTTCATCCCGCTGCGCTACCAGCACGACTTCGTCGACATGAAGGACGGCAAGATCCGCAACCGCCTCCAGGCCCGCACCACGATGGCCACCGGCGCGGAGGCGCTGAAGACCTTCGCCGTCTCCCGGCTGCTGTTCGACAACGTGCCCCACGTGAAGGTGTTCTGGGTGATGCACGGCGTGCAGACCGCCCAGCTCGCCCTCCAGCACGGCGCGGACGACATGGACGGCTCGGTCGTCGAGTACAAGATCACGCACGACGCGGACAACTACGGCACCCCCGACAAGCTCACCCGCGAGGACCTGCTGGAGCTGATCCGCGACGCCGGGTTCCGCCCCGTCGAGCGCAACACCCGCTATGAGGTCATCCGCGAGTACGACGGCCCCGACCCGGCGCGGCGCGAGTCCCCGCAGCCGATGCGGATCTGAGCGGGCGGGCGAGGAGACGGGAGGCGGCACGGTGGCACTGCGGTACGTACTCGACCCGCCGGTCGACCGGCGGCTGACCGAGGACGTGTGCGCTCTGTGGGCGGACGTGGTCAACGCCGGCGGCGCCGTCGGCTTCGTGCCGCCCGTCACCGCCGGGGACGTCCGCCCCGAGGCCGTCCGGCACCTGGTGGCGATGGCCGAGGGGCGGGCGCGGCTGCTGGCGGCGCTCGACGAGGACGGGAGGTTGGCGGGCACCGCCTTCCTCACGCTGAATTCACACCGGTTGATGCGACACTGGGTGTGGCTGTACACCGTGATGCTGCACCCCGACCGCCAGGGCCGGGGCGAGGGCCGGGCGCTGATGGCCGCCGCGGCCGACGCCGCCGCGGGCCTGGAGGGCGTCCGGGGCATCCGGCTCACCTGCCGCGGCGGGCTCGGGCTGGAGCGCTTCTACGAGTCGTGCGGCTACAAGGAGGTCGGCAGGGTTCCCGGCGCCATCAGGGTCGCGGACGACGACTTCCGGGACGACATCACCATGTGGCTCCAGCTCCGCTGACCGGGCCGCACCGAAAGGACCACAACCGTGACCAGCACTCCGGAGACCGGCACCCCGAAGGACGCGCCGGACACGGCACCGAAGGCCGTCGAGGGCGCCGCGGCCGCCACCGCGGCGGACACCGCGCCGGTCCGCCGCACCCCGCACGCCGCGCTCCGCTACACGGCCCTGCGGCTGGGCGTCTTCGCCGCCTGCTTCGTGGTCGTCGCGGTGCTCGCCTACGTCGGTGTCCTGCCCGAGGCGATCGGCAGGGCCAACCCGCTGTGGCTGCTGATGCTCGCCATGGTCGTCTCCGCGCCGCTCAGCCTCGTGCTGCTGCGCCGGCAGCGCGACGAGATGTCCGTGCAGATCGCCGAGCGCGTGGACCGCGCCAAGCAGCGGCTGGCCGCCAACCAGAGCCAGGAGGACGGGGCCGCCTGAGCCCGCCGGCCACGGCCGGGGCCCGCCCCCGGTCCGTGCGCCCCCCCGTGATCCGTATCACGCCCCTCGCGTGCGCCCCGCCGGGAATGCCCTTCCCCGGCGGGGCGTTGTGCGTCGGCGTACGCCGCTCTCCCGGGAGGTTCCGGTAGGGCACCACCAGCCCAGTGCTAGCGTTGAGGACCGTGACGACAGCAGCCCGCACCCCTTCCCAGGCCAGGAGCACCATGCTCGTGGCCCGGCTGCACGTCGACCTCTGCCGCTGTCTGTCGGCGGCCTGTCGCCGCTGAGTCGGCGCCCCGCCCGCGGCCGGACGGTCCTCCGGCGCGCTCTTCCCCCTTTCCGAGTTTTCCGGGACCGTCGAGTTCTCGGCACGAACCGAGAACGCCGAGAACTCCGTCCCCCGATGTCTCACCGGAGTGTGTCCGTGTCCTCCAACGCGTCATCCAGCACGGCCGGCAACCCCGGCGCGCAGGCCCCGCAGAAGAGCCGAATACGCCTGCCCAGAGTGCCGTTCTGGGCCCAGATCCTGCTGGGCCTGGTGCTCGGCGCCCTGCTCGGCTGGGCCGCCCGCAGCGGCGACATCGCCTGGCTGGGCACCGCCCTGGACAGGATCGGCGGCACCTTCGTCCAGCTGCTGAAGCTGGCCGTCGGCCCGCTGGTGTTCTTCGCGATCACCGTCTCGATCACCAACCTGCGGAACGTCTCGGGCGCCGCCCGGCTGGCCACCCGCACCCTGCTGTGGTTCATGGCCACTTCGCTGATCGCCGTCGCGATCGGCCTGGGCATCGGCCTGCTGACCGACCCCGGCCAGGGCACCGGCCTCTCCCCGAAGGACGGCGCCCGGCCCGAGAGCTCCGGCTCCTGGCTGGACTTCCTGACCGGGATCGTCCCCAAGGACGTGATCACACCGTTCACCGAGCTGAACGTCCTGCAGATCGTCTTCATGGCCGCCGTCGCCGGCATCGCCGCGCTGCGCATCGGTGAGAAGGCCGAGCCGCTGCTCTCCTTCGCCGAGGCCGCGCTCGCCCTGCTCCAGAAGGCCCTGTGGTGGGTCATCCGGCTCGCCCCGCTGGGCACCCTCGGCCTGATCGGCCGTGCGATCAACGAGTACGGCTGGAACCTGATCGGCCAGTACGCGACCTTCACCGCCGACGTCTACGTCGGCTCCCTGCTGGTGATGTTCGGCGTCTACCCGCTGCTGCTGGCGACGGTCGCCCGGGTCAACCCGCTGCAGTTCTTCCGCGGCGCCTGGCCGGCCATCCAGCTCGCCTTCGTCTCCCGTTCCTCGGTCGGCACCATGCCGCTGACCCAGAAGGTCACCGAGCGGCTGGGCGTGCCGAAGGAGTACGCCTCGTTCGCCGTCCCGTTCGGCGCCACGACCAAGATGGACGGCTGCGCCGCGGTCTACCCCGCGCTCGCCGCGATCTTCGTCGCGGAGATCTTCGGGGTCACCCTGGGCATCGGCGACTACCTGCTGATCGCGTTCGTCTCGGTCATCGGCTCGGCCGCCACCGCGGGCCTGACCGGCGCCACGGTGATGACCACGCTGACCCTCTCCACCCTCGGCCTGCCGCTGGAGGGCGTGGGTCTGCTGCTGGCGATCGACCCGATCCTGGACATGATCCGGACCGCCACCAACGTCGCCGGCCAGGCCGTCGTCCCCGTCCTGGTCTCGGCCCGCGAGAAGATCCTCGACCTGGACGCCTTCCACAGCGCCCGGAGCTTCGACATCGACGAGGCCGACAGCGACGCCGGCCCCGGGCCGGAGGGCGCCGACGGCGCCGGCCGCCGCCGCGGCGGCCCGGCCACCGCCACCGCCTGATCCGCCGGCCGCGCAACCGGTCCCACCGGTTCCGCCGGCCCCGGCACGACGGGCCCCGCCCCTCCCGACCCCGCACGGGGACCGGGAGGGGCGGGGCCCGCCGGCGTTCCGGCACCCGCGGCGCCCGGAGGGCCGCAGGCAGGAGCCCGCCGGTGCGGCCGGACGGACGGCCCGCCCCCGCGGGTGCCCGTCCCCCCGCGCGTCCGGGCAAAGGCAGGAGCCCCCGCCGGGGGCGGGGGCTCCTTGGGTACTTCTTATCCGGTCGTCTGCCGGCGCCGTGCCGCCTCGGCGAGGCGGGCGCCGACACGGCCAGGGTTCTGGCCGAGCCGGGGCAACTCAGGCCGCGGTGACGTTCTCCGCCTGCGGACCCTTCGGGCCCTGCGTCACGTCGAAGGTGACCGCCTGGTTCTCCTCCAGGGAACGGAAACCGTTCGCGTTGATCGCGGAGTAGTGAACGAACACATCGGGACCGCCGCCGTCCTGGGCGATGAAACCAAAGCCCTTTTCGGCGTTGAACCACTTGACGGTTCCGGTAGCCATAAGCCCTCCTTGGGCCTATAAGGGTTGCCCTGCTCCAGAACCCCGTAAAGAACTCTGAAAACGACGAGAGCCCGCGGTCACATGCTCCGCAGGCTCTGTACTGCAAGGGAAACCAAACTGCAACTTGCTTCGACTTTAGCACGGTGCCCCCGGGAGCGGAAGGGAGATCGGGAAGTGGTGCACCCGTCCGGGTGAGTACCCGGCGAAGTCCCCGGTCAGGGCCCTCCGGCCTGCACCGGACCCACCCTCCCGACCCGCGGGACGCCCCGTCCGAGCCCCGCGGCGGACGCCTCCGGGCCGCGGGGATAGCCTCGCCGGGTGGAAACAACTGCCTCGGACCAGCCCGTCGCCGACCCCCTCCGCAGGCGGCCCCGTGTCGGGCACATCCAGTTCCTCAACTGCCTGCCCCTGTACTGGGGCCTGGCCCGCACCGGCACCCTGCTCGACCTGGAACTCACCAAGGACACCCCGGAGAAACTGAGCGAACAGCTGGTGGACGGGACACTCGACATCGGTCCCGTGACCCTGGTGGAATTCCTCCGCAACGCCGGCCGGCTGGTCGCCCTGCCCGACATCGCGGTGGGCTGCGACGGCCCGGTGATGTCCTGCGTCATCGTCTCCAAGGGGCCGCTGGAGGCCCTCGACGGCGAGCGCGTCGCCCTGGGCTCCACCTCCCGCACCTCGGTGCGGCTGGCCCAGCTGCTCCTCGCCGAGCGGTACGGCCTGGCCCCCGACTACTACACCTGCCCGCCCGACCTCGGCCTGATGATGCAGGAGGCCCAGGCCGCCGTGCTGATCGGCGACGCCGCCCTGCGCGCCTCCCTCCACGACGCGCCCCGGCTCGGACTCCGGGTCCACGACCTGGGCCAGATGTGGAAGGAGTGGACGGGCCTGCCCTTCGTCTTCGCGGTCTGGGCGGTCCGCCGCGACTACCTGGAGCGCGAGCCGGAGACCGTCCGCGAGGTCCACCGGGCCTTCCTCGCCTCCCGCGACCTGTCCCTGGAGGAGGTCGGCAAGGTGGCCGAGCAGGCGGCCCGCTGGGAGGCGTTCGACGCCGAGCTGCTGGAACGCTACTTCACCACGCTGGACTTCCGGCTGGGCCGGGAGCAGCTCGGCGGCATAGCCGAATTCGCCCGCCGCACCGGGCCCGCCACCGGATACCCGGCCGACGTGCGCGTCGAACTCCTGAGCTGAGGCCGCGGTTCGACGGGGAGGACGAGGACACGCAGCCGCTGGAGGCGGACGACCCCCGAACCGTCGGCGCGTACCGGCTGCTGGGCCGTCGACGGACACGGGCCGCTGCCCGAGCGCACCGTGCGGGCGCTGGGCGCTGGCCGCTGGGCGCCGGGCTCGCCGAGGCCCTGGCCGCCGCCCACGGGCTCGGCCTGGTGCACCGGGACGCCAAGCCCCCGGCTGGAGGCCGAGCAGGAGCCGCCGCCCGCCGGGCCCATGCGCCCCGGCCCCCTCCCCCGTACCTGCCTCGGCGGCGCCGGGGCACTGAGCCTCCACCGACTTGAAGGCGCAGGCCGAAGGGCCGGTGTGACCCGTGCTCGGGGGACTCACTCCGGTCGTGGCCGGCAGTCCGCGGAGAAGACCGTTCGTGGGGAGCCGCTCCCCTTGGAGCTCGTAACGCGATCACGATCCGGTCTTCTCGAGGCGTGTGGAGCAGACGAGGCTGCAAGTCAACGAGAGGAGGGCGCCGTGGAGTTCGACACGTTGTTCCAGCGGACCGCGAGGCGTTTGAACCGGTGGAGCAGGGCGAAGGTCCACTCGGCGACTGGCGGAGCCTGCCTGGGCCCTTGATGTTCGGGGAGCCCTTGCGGGGGATCGGCGCCTGGATGCAGCGGCGTCGCAGCTCACGCGCACAGCCTTCGAGACGTACGCCTTGTCGCGGTTCGCCGGCCGTGCGCGCCCCGAAGGCGCGATGTCCTTCGGGGCGCGCGGCAGGGGTTCGGGTTCAGGCGTTGTAGCCGCCGTGGGCGTCCAGTACCGCGCCCGTGACGTACGACGCGGCGGGGCTCGCCAGGAAGGCGATCGCCGCGGCGATTTCGCCGGGGTGCCCCATGCGTTGCAGAGACAGCGAGCTGACCAGGGCATCGAGGGTCTCGGGGTCCGGCGGTTGCATGCCGCCCTCCATCAGCCCGGCCTCCACGACGTTGGCCGTGATGTTCCGGGGTCCGAGGTCGCGTGCGACGCCCATGGTGTACCTCTCGATCCCGGACTTGGTCGCCGCGTAGTCGGCAAGACCGGGGGCGCCGACCCGGGAGCCCAGTCCGGAACTCACCGTGATGATGCGGCCGCCCTCGCGCAGCACTCGGGAGGCGGCCCGGATGACGGCGATCACGCCGAGGTAGTTGGTGGCGTGCATCCGGTCCAGTGCGGCGGTGTCGGCGTCCGGGTCGTCCACCGTGCCGGCCACGGAGATCGCCGCGTTGTTGACGAGGATGTCCAGGCCGCCGAAGTGCGCGACCACGTCGTCGATCAGCGCCGGCGCCCGGCTCGTGTCTGCCTGGTCGGACTGGAAGGCGACGGCCTTGGCTCCCTTGCCATGCACCTCGTCGACGACGGCCTGCGCCTGCTTCTCGGAGCTGACGTAGGTGAAGGCGACGTCGGCGCCCTGCTCGGCCAGCAGCCGTACGGTCGCGGCTCCCAGTCCGCGCGACCCCCCGGTGACCAAGGCGACCTTGCCCATGAGTGGCTTGCTCATTCTTCTCACCTCGTTGATTGACCCTTCCCGGCGGTCGCAACACTAATTGTTACGACAAGGTGTTGCAACCTTTGTTGTTACGACCGCACCGTCGTAACATAAAGCGTTGCGGCCGAGAGGAGGGCTTCATGAGTGCCAACAGCAGGTTGACCATTGCCGCCCACGCGCTGGCCTGGATCGGTCTCTACCAGCGCCAGGGCCATGAGGTCGCCACCTCCGAGCAGATCGCGACCAGCGCGAACACCAACCCCGTGGTGATCAGGCGGCTGCTCGGCGAGCTGCGCAGGGCCGGGCTCGTGGAGTCCCGGCGGGGCGTGGGCGCGGGCTGGTCGCTGGCGCGCGAGCTGGAGTCGATAACCCTGCTCGACGTGTACGAGGCAGTGGAACCCGGCCCGCTGTTCGCGATGCACCGCGCCACCCCGGACCAGGGATGCGTGGTGGGTTACGGCATCCAGCCGGCGATGCAGAGCATCTACGAGGGCATCGAGGAGACCCTGAGACACGAGCTGGCCCGCGTCACGCTCGAGGACGTACTCCGGGGCGTACTCGCGGCACCTCGCTAGCCCCCCGTTACGCCTTGACATCACCAAGATCCCCATCGACGCCCAAGCCAGTGAACAGCCTGGCAACCAGTCACGCCGATGACGGTTGCGCCATCTCTCGCTCCAGGACCATCTTGTCGGTTCGCACTCACCGTGACCGGACGGCCTTCCAGGATCCGATGCATGCTGGATCCCGAGCTGCTGGAACGGATCACCACGCGGCGCGCGGAGCCGGACGAACTCGAAGAACAGCCGGCCAAGCAGCCGGCGGAGGCGCGGGCCACCCCGAAGGGGAGCTCACCAGGGTGGAATGACCGTCCGGGCGGACGGGCCTGACCGGTCGGAGTACCGCCGGACCCCTGGCGTACGCTGGGTCGGGCGCTGTGCCAGGACGCGCCGGACCGACCCGAAAGGACCTCCCCGGTGACCGAGAACGCCGACCTGACGTCCGTACTCGACCACGCCGCCGGAGGCGGGCGGATCAGTGCGGAAGAGGCGTTGGAGCTCTACCGGCACGCCCCGCTGCACGCGCTGGGCCGGGCCGCCGACGCGGCGCGCCGCCGCCGGTACGCGGGCACCGAGCACATCGCCACGTACATCATCGAGCGGAACATCAACTACACCAACGTCTGCGTGACCGCCTGCAGGTTCTGCGCGTTCTACGCCGCCCCCAAGGACACCGCCAAGGGCTGGACGCGCGACCTGGACGACATCCTGCGCCGCTGCGAGGAGACGGTGGCCCTCGGCGGCACCCAGATCATGTTCCAGGGCGGGCACCACCCCGACTTCGGCGTGGAGTACTACGAGGAGCACTTCTCGGCGATCAAGAAGCGCTTCCCGGAGCTGGTGATCCACTCGCTGGGCGCCTCCGAGGTCGAGCACATGGCCCGGGTCTCGGGCGTGACGGTCGAGGAGGCCATCACCCGCATCCGCGACGCGGGCCTGGACTCCTTCGCCGGGGCCGGCGCCGAACTGCTGCCGGAGCGCCCGCGCAAGGCGATCGCGCCGCTGAAGGAGTCCGGCGAACGCTGGCTGGAGATCATGGAGACCGCCCACCGGCTGGGTGTGGAGTCCACCTCCACGATGCTGATGGGCACCGGCGAGACCAACGCCGAGCGGATCGAGCACCTGCGGATGATCCGCGACGTGCAGGACCGCACCGGCGGCTTCCGCGCCTTCATCCCGTACACCTACCAGCCGGAGAACAACCACCTCAAGGGCCGCACCCAGGCGACGATCTTCGAGTACCTGCGCATCCTGGCCGTCGCCCGGCTCTTCCTGGACAACGTCGCCCACATCCAGGGCTCGTGGCTGACGACGGGCAAGGAGGTCGGCCAGCTCTCCCTGCACTACGGCGCGGACGACCTGGGCTCGGTGATGCTGGAGGAGAACGTCGTCTCCTCCGCCGGGGCGAAGCACCGCTCCAACCGCATGGAGCTGATCGACCTCATCCGCAAGGCCGGCCGCGTCCCGGCGCAGCGCTCGACGACGTACGAGCACCTGGTGGTCCACGACGACCCGGCGAACGACCCGGTGGACGACCGTGTCGTCTCCCACCTGTCCTCCACCGCCATCGAGGGCGGCACGGCCCACCCGGAGCTCAGGCTCCTCGGCGCCGACTGACCCGGCCGTGCCCACCCTCCACGCCCCGCTCGCCGTCCGCCTCACCGAGGACGGCGAGCCGCTGCCCGGGCACGCGGTGGCGGTCGAGGGCAACCACGTCACGGCGATCGGACCCCTGGACGAACTGGAAGCGGCACACCCGGGGGCCCGGATCCGCCGCTGGCCCGGCACCCTGGGTCCCGGCCGCTGCGCGGCCGACGCGGCGGCGTGGCTGGAAGCCGCCTACCACCCCGATCCGCGCGAGGCCGGCGCCCTCGGCACGGAACCGCTGACCGGTGCCGCCCTGGCCGCTCTGGACATGGACGAGACCCGCTGGGGCGCCAGCGCCCGCCGCGGCCTTCAGCGCCTGCTGAGCGAGGGCGCCACGTCCCTCGTCGGCCCCTTCACCCGCCCCGCCGTCCGCACGGCCGTCCGGCGCTCGGGCCTGACCGTCCTCCCGTCCCCCCGCCCGTCCGTCCTCTCCCCGGGCGGCCGCGCGGACTTCGCCGTCCACGACGCCGACGGCCTCTGCCTGGCCACGTCCCTCGCCGGCCGCCTGCTCCACCGCCGCGCCTGAGCGGTTCACTTCCGCACCCAGTGCGGCGGCGGGCGGCCGTCCGTGCCGTTCGCCCTCTCCGGGGCGTACACCGTGCCGTGCGACTTCTCCCTCGGGATGCTGCGGGAGGGGAAGAGGCGCGAGCCGTGGATGCCGTTCACCGCAGGCGACGCGACGCGGCTGCCGTTCGCGGACGACGTGTTCGACCTGGTCATGGCCAGAATGCGTGGCCGGAAAACATAGGCGGGCGTACTCAGGCACGGAGCGCATCCGCGCTGCTACGTTCCCTGCGGATCGACCGCCGTACTGTCAGGGGGACGGAGACCGTGGGGTTCGCGGACGAATGGACGACCGTCGGGACGCGCTTGAACGGGGCGCAGACGAGGGGCGGGACACCGACGGGTGGCGGTGGCGTACCCGACTTGGACATCGACACGGCGGCGTTGCGGGACCTCGCGAAGAAGACGGGGACGCTGCACGGGCGGATGACCACCGCTCTCGCCGGGTTGGAAAAGGCGCACGCCGGGCTGGCCGCTGCGACCGAAGGCTTCACCTGCACGGGAACACTGGGGAAAGTGCGCAGCAGTTGGGAGGGTCGGCTGCGGGACGTGCGCAGCGAGTGCGCGCGCCTGAGGACGGCCTTCGCCAACGCGGCGGGGGCCCACGACGGCAACGAGGCCGACATCAAGGAGAAGATGGCCCCGCAGTCGGCGAAGCCCTCCTGGCACGACGGTCGCCCCAGATCCCCCATCGCGGACTTCTCGTGAGAAGAGTGACGCGGGGATGGTGACGGTCGCCCAGTTGCGGGACTTGAAGCGGTCGCAGTAAGAGAAGGCGGCCGACGGCTGGAAGAAGATCAGTGACCAGGCCAAGGCGGACATGGACTGGGCGGACCAGCAGATGCTCGCCAAAATCCGGGCGCAGGAGGGCAATACCAAGGACGCGGCCTTCAAGGCTCTGGAGAGACTCAGCCGCAACTACCAGTACATCCAGGTGGAGTGCGGGCTGATCCAGACGGCCCTGAACGGTCTGGCCGATGACCTCGGCGAGCCGCAGCGGAAGTTGAAGCGAGCGTTGGGCGACGCCGAGGCGAACGGGCTGACCGTCGGCGACGACGGCTCGGTCGCCTACCCGGCGGCCAAGGGACTGGACGGCAAGGAGGTGCCGGGCGGCACGGTCCGCGGGCGGACCAGCGACCTGTTCGAGGAGCGCACCCGCCCGGTCACCCCGGCCATGCCCAACGCCGGACGGCTCGAGGTCGGAGCGAACCCGAAGAAGCGCCTGGCCGAGGACATCAGCGCGGCTGTCCTCGGCGCGCTGGACGACGCCCGGCGAATCGACGAGCAGTACGCGAAGATCTTGTCCAAGCTCACCGCCGAGCGAGGACTGAAGGTCGGAAGCGCCCAGTGGGCGGATGCCGGATCCGACCGCCGGGTGGTTCACAAGGCCGTTGGCGACAACTACGAGAAGAACGGCATCCCTCAGGGCAAGTCCCCGGAAGAGAACGCCAAGTGGTGGAAGGCGCTTTCCGCCGATGAGCGGGATGCCTACGTGTCCCTGTATCCGGCGAGCGTCGGCGCCCTCGACGGCCTCCCGGCCGAGGTTCGCGACAGTGCCAACCGTGTGGTGCTCAACGAGGAACAGGCCCGCACCGCCGACGCGCTGGCCAAGCACCTGACCCGGGAGCCGGAAAGGTACCGCTCCGTCTCGGTGAAGGGTGAGACGGCGAGGGTGGAGAACTCCGACTGGCGGGAGTGGGAAGAGGAGCGAAAGCGGCTGGACGAGCTGGGCAAGGGTATGAGGGCCATCGAGAACCGTTTCGACCAGACGGGCAAGAACGGCCTGCCCGAGGCCTACCTCCTCGGATTCGACACAAAGAACCTGGGCCACGCTGTCATCGCCAACGGCAACCCCGACACCGCCGACCACACAGCCGTGTTCGTGCCGGGGACAGGGGCGCGCTTGGGGGACATCCAAACCGGGATGGATCGTTCCAGCGCACTATGGACCGAAAGTTCCAAGCTGGCTCCGGAGGAGGATGTATCCACCATCGCCTGGTATGGATACGATGCTCCGCAGAACGTGATTACAGAATCGCCTCTCAGTCGCTACGCCGACGACGCCGCCCCCAGGTTGAACCAATTTATGAATGGGCTCGATGCCTCTCATGCCAGAGATTCAGAAAGCCACACCACAGTGGTGAGTCACAGCTACGGCACCACGGTTGTGGGCTCTGCGGCACGTCAAGGGGAACTGAACACGGACGACGTGATATTTGCCGGAAGCCCTGGCGTTCAAGTCGGCAAGGCATCCGAAATGGACGTACCCGAGGGGCATGTGTGGAGCCAGCGAGCCGATGAAGATGACATGGTGGTGGAAATCGGCCGCTGGGGTCACGGTGGACACGATGTGAGGTTGGGTGGCGGCGCTTTCATCACCCCGAGTGATGAGTTGTTCGGGGCGAACCGCATGGCGACCGATACGGAGGGGCATAGCGGTTATTGGGACTACAACGACGATAGCAAGCGGTCCTCGGAGAGTCTCCTCAATCAAGCGCGAGTGATCTCCGGAAATTACAATGAGGTGACTTATGACTGAGGCATCGCCTTCGTTTCGTCGGGGCAAAAGTTTTCCAGTTGGTCTCGTCGGATTCCTCACTGTCGTCTTGGCTCTGAATGGATGTGGGAATGTGAGGGAAAGAGAGGGTGCCGTTGAACCGCCGAAGTCGAGTCGTTCGGTGATGCATCCCGAATCCGCCGTTGAGGAGGCCAAGGAAATTTCGAGCAGAGCTTTGGATGTATCCGGGGTCAGGGGGAAGGTAAGTCCGGCCGGTCCTATCGTGAGGACCGACGGGCAGCATGAGGGAAACTACTACGTGCATCATGCCTGGTCGGTCGCCGGAGCCTCTCCGGCCGCCATTAAGGAAGGCATGGAGGAATTGCGCAGAAAACTACCCGAAGAAGGCTGGTCCATCGAGAAGTACGGGAGAGCGAACTCCAAGGCCCGGCAGCTTCAACTCGAAGTCTTCCATGAAGACCGGAAATACCTGATGCAGGTCGAGGAGCTTATCAGGAGCGAAAGAGGGGATAAACACACTGCATCCGGGCGCCCCAGGGAAGACCTTTTGTCTTTCACCGTGATGTCTCCCACCTACAAGTCTCCCGAGGGAGTCAGCCCTCATGGCGGGTGACCTGCGCCCAGTGCCGCCAAGGCGCTGATGTCGGGTTCTGCACATGGGTGGGGTGGACGAAAAATCTAGGGCAAACCGCGGCATGGGGCGTGGTCTGGACCACGCCGGCACAGCGGGCGTCGTCGTGCTCGCGGGACGAGGTACGGATGCCGCTCGCGTCACCGCCCGCTTCCCGCGGACGGCGGTCGGTCCGATGTCGGTGCCGTTCAGGGCCGGTTCGAGCGCCCTGCGACGCTGTTCCTGTTCCCAGCGGACGGCCTCTCCGTGGGCCCGCCGGAAACAGTTCTTCTCGGAGGGTTTTACGGGAAGTGCGTGAAGCGGGACTCGTGCGCACGGGGCCGGAGCTGAGTCCGTCGTCGACGGTCCGGGAGCGGTAGCCGGAGGCGGCCCGATCCGCAGGGCGCCCTCCGCCGGGGCGGAGGAGCTCGGGCCGGCCCGTACCGGGGCGCTCCGGGGGGTACGGCGAGACCCTGCCACAATGGCCGGGTGACGCGAGCCTCGCTGGACAAGCAGCCCCACGAAGTCGCCGCGATGTTCGACAAGGTGGCGGCCCGGTACGACCTCACCAACGACGTGCTGTCCCTGGGGCAGACGCGCCTGTGGCGGCGGGCGGTCGCCCGTGCCGTGGACGCGCGGCCGGGGGAGCGGGTGCTGGACCTGGCGGCCGGGACGGGGACGTCGTCCGTGCCGTTCGCCCTCTCCGGGGCGTACACCGTGCCGTGCGACTTCTCCCTCGGGATGCTGCGGGAGGGGAAGAGGCGCGAGCCGTGGATGCCGTTCACCGCAGGCGACGCGACGCGACTGCCGTTCGCGGACGACGTGTTCGACGCCGTCACCATCTCCTTCGGGCTGCGGAACGTCCACGACACCGACGCCGCGCTGCGCGAGATGCTGCGGGTGACCAAGCCCGGCGGACGCGTGGTGATCTGCGAGTTCAGCCATCCCGTCTGGGCACCGCTGCGCACCGCCTACACCGAGTACCTGATGCAGGCCCTGCCGCCGCTGGCGACCGCCGTGTCCAGCAACCCGGACGCCTACGTCTACCTCGCCGAGTCCATCCGCGCCTGGCCGGACCAGCCCGCCCTGGCCCGCCGGCTCCAGGACGCGGGCTGGACGAGGGTGGCCTGGCGGAACCTGACGGGCGGGATCGTCGCCCTGCACCGGGGGTTCGCCGCCTAGGGCGACGCGGAGGCGGCCACAGGCCGAGGCGGTGGCGGACCGCCGCCACCTTCGGCACGGGCGCGGCGCAGGTCCCGGCCGGACGCACGCCCGGGCGGCGGGCGACCGCGGCGGGGCGTTCGCTGCCCTCCTCGACCACGGCGACGGCGGTGCCGTACCCCGGCCGCGCGCGCAGTCGCTCCAGGGTCCGACGGGCCGCCGCTGCCGCTCGTGTACTCCCCCTGCTCCTCCTTCGGCGGGGAGGCTCCGCCGGGGAACTCCAGCCCGGCCGGATCGCCGCGGAGGCGGTGCCGGGCGGCGGCGTCCCCGGGGGCCGGTGCGCGCAGGGACGGCGGGGGAGGAGCCGGCTGCACGGGCATCCCTTCCGGATGGGCGATCGGCCACCCCCCATAGACTGCCCGTGTCCAGTGCCCGGCGCGACCGGCACGTTGAACACCGAGACCCGCGGGAGTCCGTCGTGGCCGAGTCCTCCTCGAAGTCCCCCTCGAAGGCCCCCTCCAAGGCAGCGTCCGAGTACAGCGCCGACGTGATCGTGGTCGGTGCCGGGCCGGCCGGCTCCACCACCGCCTACCACCTGGCCCGCTCCGGGCTCGACGTGCTGCTGCTGGAGAAGACGGCCTTCCCGCGGGAGAAGGTCTGCGGCGACGGTCTGACGCCGCGCGCGGTCAAGCAGCTCGTCGCGATGGGCATCGACGTCTCCGAGGAGGCGGGCTGGCTGCGCAACAAGGGACTGCGGATCATCGGCGGCGGGGTGCGGCTCCAGCTCGACTGGCCGGAGCTGGCGAGCTTCCCGGACTACGGACTGGTCCGCAGGCGCGACGACTTCGACGAGCAGCTGGCCCGGCAGGCCGAGAAGGCCGGGGCGCGGCTGTACGAGCGGTGCACCGTCGGTGCGCCGATCCTCGACGAGCGCACGGGGCGGATCACCGGCGTCGAGGCGAAGCTGGGCGAGGAGAAGAAGCCCGTCACCTTCCACGCGCCGCTGGTCGTCGCGGCCGACGGCAACTCCACGCGGCTGTCGGTGGCGATGGGCCTGCACCGGCGCGAGGACCGCCCGATGGGCGTGGCCGTGCGCACCTACTTCACCTCGCCGCGCCACGACGACGACTACCTGGAGTCCTGGCTGGAGCTGTGGGACCGGCGGGGGTCCGAGGACCGGCTGCTGCCCGGCTACGGCTGGATCTTCGGCATGGGCGACGGCACCTCCAACGTCGGTCTGGGCGTGCTCAACACCTCGTCGTCCTTCAAGGAGCTGGACTGGCGGGAGGTCCTCAAGGCGTGGTGCGCCTCCATGCCCGAGGACTGGGGCTACACGCCGGAGAACATGACGGGCCCGATCCGCGGCGCGGCGCTGCCGATGGCGTTCAACCGGCAGCCGCACTACACGCGGGGGCTGCTGCTGGTCGGTGACGCGGGCGGCATGGTCAACCCGTTCAACGGCGAGGGCATCGCGTACGCCATGGAGTCCGGGCAGATCGCGGCCGACGTCATCGTCCAGGCGCACGCGCGGCAGACCCCGGCGCAGCGGGAGATGGTGCTGCGCCGCTACCCGAGGATCCTCAAGGACACCTACGGCGGTTACTACACGCTGGGCCGCGCCTTCGTGAAGCTGATCGGCAACCCGAAGATCATGAAGCTGGCGGCCGAGCGCGGTCTGACGCACCCGCTGCTGATGCGCTTCACGCTGAAGCTGCTGGCCAACCTGACGGACCCGACGGGCGGTGACGCGATGGACCGCATCATCAACGGTCTGGCGAAGGTGGCGCCCAGGGCCTGAATCCGTCCCGTGTCCGGGCCGGCGCGCGCCGGCCCGGGCACGGGGGGCTCAGCTTCCCCACTGGTCGTGGGCGAGCTTGCCGACGAGTGCGACCACGACGACGAGCATCACGACCCGCACGAAGCCGCTGCCGCGTCTGAGGGCCATGCGCGCTCCCACGGTGCCGCCCGCCAGGTTGAACAGCGCCATGAACGGCGCGAGGGCCCACAGCACCGTTCCCTGCCAGGTGAACATCGCGAGCGCGCCCAGGTTCGTGCCGACGTTGACCACCTTGGCGGTCGCCGACGCCGTCACCATGTCCATCGAGAGCAGGGCGACCAGCCCTATCACCAGGAAGGTCCCGGTGCCCGGGCCGAGCAGCCCGTCGTAGAAGCCGATGCCGGCGCCGACGACCACGATCGCCGTGACGACCCGCTGCCGGGTGGCCGCGCCGCCGTCCGCGTTCTGCCCGAACTGCGGCCTCAGCACGACGAAGGCCGCCACCGCCAGCAGCAGGACCATGATCACGGGGCGCAGGACGTCGCTGTCCACCCCGGCGGCGAAGAAGGCTCCGCCGACCGCCGCCAGGGCCGCCACTCCGCCGAGCCGGACGGCGAGCCGGACGTCGACGGGCGCCCTGCGGGCGTAGGTCACCGCCGCCGCCGAGGTGCCGACGACACTGACCGCCTTGTTGGTGCCGAGCGCGTACACGGGGGCGAGCTGCGGGAAGGCGATCAGCAGCGCGGGCACCTGGAGCAGTCCGCCGCCGCCGACCACCGCGTCCACCCAGCCCGCCAGGGCGGCGGCGACGCACAGCAGCACCGCCGTGGTGAGGGTCAGGTCATGCACCGGGCCGCACACCCCTGCCGCAGCCGTCCGCGCCCGGTGTCCGGCCGCCGGGCCGGGCCGGGCCGCCGCCGCCCGGTCCGGCGGGCGGGGGCACCGGTGCGCCGGAGCGGGCGGCGCCGCGTGGTCGTGGGCCGGGGAGGAGGGGAGCGGAGAGGGCGGCACCGGGCCGCGCGGATATCGTCATGGAGTGCAGTCTCCGCTACTGGCGCCCCCTCTCACCAGCGGCTTCCGGTGTCCGGACCCGATGCGGAGGGAGCCGCGGTGTTCCCCGCCCCCGCGGCGGGGAACACCGCGGCGGGGCCGCGCGCCGTGCGCGCCCCGGTGACCCGCGGGACCTCAGAGGACGCGCACCGCGCCCGTCGGCATGTCGTAGCTCATGTCGCGCTCGACGACGCCGGTGGAGGGGTTCTGGGCGCCGACGAAGCGGCCGCCGCCGATGTAGACGGCCACGTGGTAGGCGCTGCCCGCACCGCCCCAGTACAGGATGTCGCCGGGCTGGAGGTTGCCCAGGGAGACCTGGACGCCGGCCGTCGACTGGCTCTGGGAGGTGCGGGGGAGGCTGATGCCGATCTGCCGGAAGGCGGCCTGGGTGAGGCCGGAGCAGTCGTAGGCGCTGGGGCCGGTGGCGCCCATGACGTAGGACTTGCCGACCTGGGCGCGCAGGAAGGAGACCAGCGCCGCGGTGTTGCCGCTGCCCACGGGGGCGGCCGCGGGTGCGGTGGTGTCCGGGGTGCCGGTGGTCCGGGCGGTGAGTGTGGTGCGCTGCGCGGCGCGCGAGGCGCGTTCCCGGGCCTCGCGCTCGGCGCGCTCCTTGCGCTCCGCCTCGGCGGCGGCCGCCCGGCGCTCCGCCTCGGCCTCGGCCTCGGCGCGCTCCCGGGCCTCGGACACCGCCTTCTGGGCGGCCCGGGCGCGGGCGGCCTCGGTCTCGTACCGGGTCGCGATCGTCCGCGAGGCGTCGGCGGCCTGCTGGGCGCCGGCGGCCAGGTCGGGGGTGATCACGGGCATCTCGATGGTGTCGCCGGCCGTCCTGCGCTCCTCGGCGGAGGAGGGGGCGGCCGAGGCGGTCACCGCGAGGGTGCTGAGGACGCCACCGGCAACCCCGGTGCGCAGCAGCGGGTTCCTGCCGGCACGGCGGGGCTTCCGGTGGCTGGGTATGTGGGCGGTCTGGGACATGGGACAACCGCTACCAGCAGCCGGAGGTTGCGTTCAACAAAGGTGTGGTGCGTCACATCGGGCGTGTCCATGCCCGTTTCGTGCCGTTCCGGGGACCGCCGGAGGCACTCCGGAAGTTGATCATTGCCCTGTTACGGGGCTGTGACCATGACATTGTCCGATTGATCCACTTCGCTCGGCGGGCGTACCACGCGGGCGCCTTCCGCGCAAAGGTGAGGGAGTGTCGGATGTGTCGCGAGTGGTGGACGTCACAGATTGAGCACGGATTCACGATCTTGAGGTGACCAAGGGGTGGATGGGGCGTGTGGTGTGCCGGTGCGGTCCGCCCCGACGCGGTCCGCTCCGGGGTGTCCCCGGAGGGCCGAAACCGCCTAGCAAGATCTTTCGTCCAAGGCAAATTTGCTTGCTCCCTCCACTGTTTGTTATTGCAGCACCCCTTCCCACCAGCGACAACGCGCCGGAATGTGACAGCTGGTGATCACTCGGCCGCTTCACGTATGAAGATCACCGTCCATCCGCCTTCATGATCCTTCGTCAGGTGGCGTAGATCACAAAGTCCTTCCCCCACCCCGTGTCGCAGATCACAGAGTGACGGGCATAGGATGCAGTCGAATCGGGCTTGTGAACTGCCTCACATATACGCGATCTTCGCGAACGGCACACCGGTCCGAAACGGCCCGCAGCGGCCCGCCGGCAGCGTCGTCGACTGGAAGGAGCGAGGAGCGGTGAACGTCTACGCGCCCATCCTCGTACTGGGAGCGCTAGGAGCAGCCTTCGCTGTCTTCTCCGTGGTCATGGCCTCGATCGTCGGCCCCAAGCGCTACAACAGGGCCAAGCTCGAGGCGTACGAGTGCGGCATCGAGCCCACCCCGCACGCCGCGGGCGGGGGCCGCTTCCCGATCAAGTACTACCTGACGGCGATGCTCTTCATCGTCTTCGACATCGAGATCGTCTTCCTCTACCCCTGGGCCGTCACCTTCGACGCCCTGGGGCTGTTCGGGCTCGTGGAGATGCTGCTCTTCGTGCTCACCGTCTTCGTCGCCTACGCCTACGTCTGGCGGCGCGGCGGCCTGGAATGGGACTAGGGGCGTACACATGGGTATCGAAGAGAAACTGCCGAGCGGCTTCCTGCTGACCACCGTCGAGCAGGCCGCCGGCTGGGTGCGCAAGTCGTCGGTCTTCCCGGCGACCTTCGGTCTGGCCTGCTGCGCCATCGAGATGATGACGACCGGCGCCGGCCGCTACGACCTCGCCCGCTTCGGCATGGAGGTCTTCCGCGGCTCGCCGCGCCAGGCGGACCTGATGATCGTGGCGGGCCGGGTCAGCCAGAAGATGGCGCCGGTGCTGCGGCAGGTCTACGACCAGATGCCGAACCCCAAGTGGGTCATCTCCATGGGCGTCTGCGCCTCCTCGGGCGGCATGTTCAACAACTACGCCATCGTGCAGGGCGTCGACCACATCGTTCCCGTCGACATCTACCTGCCCGGCTGCCCCCCGCGCCCCGAGATGCTGCTGGACGCGATCCTCAAGCTCCACCGGAAGATCCAGGAGGAGAAGCTCGGGGTCAACCGCGAGCAGGCCGCGCGCGAGGCGGAGGAGGCGGCGCTGAAGGCGCTTCCGACGATCGAGATGAAGGGGCTGCTCCGATGAGCGACGGAAAGGCAGGCGGCAACGGCGCCGTTCCCGCGCCGCGCGAGGACGCCGGGGAGGTGATCGACGTCCGCCGGGGCATGTTCGGCCCCAAGGACGGCGGCGACACCTCCGGCTACGGCGGACTGGTGCGCACCGTCCGGTTGCCGGGCGCGTCGAGCCGGCCGTACGGCGGCTGGTTCGACGAGGTCGCCGACGAGCTGGAGGGCGCCCTGGAGGAGCAGGGCCTGGTGCCCGAGGAGGTGATCGAGAAGACGGTCGTGGACCGCGGCGAGCTCACCTTCCACATCGCCCGCGAACACCTGCCGGCGACGGCCCGCATCCTGCGCGACGACCCGGCGCTGCGCTTCGAGATGTGCACCGGCGTCAGCGGCGTCCACTTCCCCGGCGACTCCGGGCGCGAGCTGCACGCCGTCTACCACCTGCGCTCGATCACCCACAACCGGCTCGTCCGGCTGGACGTCAGCGCCCCCGACAGCGATCCGCACATCCCGTCCATCGTCTCGGTCTACCCGACCAACGACTGGCACGAGCGGGAGACCTACGACTTCTTCGGCCTGGTCTTCGACGGCCACCCCGCCCTCACGCGGATCATGATGCCCGACGACTGGCAGGGCTTCCCGCAGCGCAAGGACTACCCCCTCGGCGGCATCCCCGTCGAGTACAAGGGCGCCCAGATCCCGGCTCCCGACCAGCGGAGGTCGTACAGCTGATGAGCACCTCGCACGCCACCCCGTCCGCGAGCGTCCGCGAGACCACCGAGGGCACCGTCTACACCGTCACCGGCGGCGACTGGGACGAGATCGCCACCGCCGCCGCCAGGGGCGACGACGAGAAGATCATCGTCAACATGGGCCCGCAGCACCCGTCCACGCACGGCGTGCTCCGGCTCATCCTGGAGATCGACGGCGAGACGGTCACCGAGGCCCGCTGCGGCATCGGCTACCTGCACACCGGCATCGAGAAGAACCTCGAGTACCGCAACTGGACGCAGGGCACGACCTTCGTGACGCGCATGGACTACCTCACGCCCTTCTTCAACGAGGCGGCGTACTGCCTGGCCGTGGAGAAACTGCTCGGCATCGAGGACCGGATCCCCGACCGGGCCAGCGTCATCCGCGTGATGATGATGGAGCTCAACCGGCTCTCCTCGCACCTGGTGTGCATCGCCACCGGCGGCATGGAGCTGGGCGCCACCACCGTGATGATCTACGGCTTCCGGGACCGCGAGATGATCCTGGACCTCTTCGAGCTGATCACCGGCCTGCGGATGAACCACGCCTACATCCGCCCCGGCGGCCTCGCCCAGGACCTGCCCGCCGGCGCGGTGGACCAGATCCGCGAGTTCGTCAAGAAGATGAAGAGGAACCTGCCGGAGTACGACAAGCTCTGCACCGGCAACCCCGTCTTCCAGGCCCGCCTGAAGGACGTCGGCTACCTCGACCTGGCCGGCTGCATGGCGCTGGGCGCCACCGGGCCCATCCTGCGCTCCACCGGGCTCCCGCACGACCTGCGCAAGGCGCAGCCGTACTGCGGCTACGAGACCTACGACTTCGAGGTCCCCGTCCAGGACACCTGCGACTCCTACGGGCGCTTCCTGATCCGGCTGGAGGAGATGCACCAGTCGCTGCGGATCGTCGAGCAGTGCCTGGACCGGCTGGAGCCCGGACCGGTGATGGTCGCGGACCGGAAGATCGCCTGGCCCGCGCAGCTCGCCCTCGGCCCGGACGGCCTCGGCAACTCCCTGGACCACATCAGGAACATCATGGGCACCTCGATGGAGGCCCTGATCCACCACTTCAAGCTGGTGACCGAGGGCTTCCGGGTGCCGCCCGGCCAGGTGTACGCCGCGGTGGAGTCCCCCAAGGGCGAGCTGGGCGTGCACGCGGTCAGCGACGGCGGGACCCGCCCCTACCGGGTCCACTTCCGCGACCCGTCCTTCACCAACCTGCAGACCATGGCGGCGATGTGCGAGGGCGGCCAGGTCGCCGACGTCATCGTCGCCGTCGCGTCCATCGACCCCGTGATGGGAGGCGTCGACCGGTGACAGAGGTATCGCTCGGGATGCCCCAGCTCCCCGCCCCCGACTACCCGGCCGAGGTCCGCGCCCGGCTGGAGGCGGACGCGAGGGAGATCATCGCCCGCTACCCCGGCAGCCGCTCGGCCCTGCTGCCGCTGCTGCACCTGGTGCAGTCGGAGGAGGGGTACGTCACCCCCACCGGCATGCGGTTCTGCGCCGAGCTGCTCGGGCTGACCACGGCCGAGGTCACCGCCGTGGCGACCTTCTACTCGATGTACCGGCGCAAGGCGTCGGGCGACTACCAGGTGGGGGTGTGCACCAACACCCTGTGCGCCGTGATGGGCGGCGACGCCATCTTCGAGGCGCTCCAGGAGCACCTGGGGATCGGCAACCAGGAGACCACCGGGGACGGCAAGGTGACCCTGGAGCACATCGAGTGCAACGCGGCCTGCGACTACGCGCCCGTGGTGATGGTCAACTGGGAGTTCTTCGACAACCAGACGCCCGAGAGCGCCCGGAGGCTCGTCGACGACCTGCGCGCCGGACGCGAGGTGCGGCCCACCCGCGGCGCCCCGCTGTGCACCTTCAAGGAGACGGCCCGCATCCTCGCCGGCTTCCCCGACGAGCGCCCCGGCGCCGTCGAGGCGACCGGCGGCGCGGGCCCCGCCTCCCTGGCCGGGCTGAAGCTGGCCAAGGGCGAGACGCCGGGGCCGAAGGTGGTCTCGCCGCGCGGGGAGGAACCGCCGGGCGCCGCGTCGGCCGGCCGGCCCGTCACCGGGACCGGTGAGGCGCCCGAGCCCCACCCCAGCTCCCACGACGCGCCACGGAGGACGGCCGCCTCCGATCCCGACAACCCGGCCGGCCCGGTGGCGAAGGAGGGCAAGTGATGGCCGCGGAACCAGCGGAGAAACTGCTGTCACCGGTGCTCTCGGCCTTCTGGGACGACCCCCGCTCCTGGACGCTGGAGACCTACCGGGCGCACGACGGCTACGAGGGCCTGCGCAAGGCCCTGGCGATGAAGCCCGACGACGTCATCGCCTACGTCAAGGACTCCGGTCTGCGCGGCCGCGGCGGCGCGGGCTTCCCCACGGGCATGAAGTGGCAGTTCATCCCCCAGGGCGACGGCAAGCCCCACTACCTGGTGGTCAACGCCGACGAGTCCGAGCCGGGCACCTGCAAGGACATCCCCCTCCTCTTCGCCAACCCGCACGCCCTGATCGAGGGCATCGTGATCGCCTGCCACGCGATCCGCTCCGGTCACGCCTTCGTCTACCTGCGCGGCGAGGTCGTCCCCGTGCTCCGGCGCCTCCACGCCGCCGTGCGCGAGGCCTACGAGGCGGGCTTCCTGGGCAAGGACATCCTCGGCTCCGGCCTGGACGTGGAGCTCACCGTGCACGCGGGCGCGGGCGCGTACATCTGCGGTGAGGAGACCGCCCTCCTGGACTCGCTGGAGGGACGGCGCGGCCAGCCCCGGCTGCGTCCCCCCTTCCCGGCCGTCGCGGGCCTGTACGCGTGCCCCACCGTCGTCAACAACGTCGAGTCCATCGCCTCGGTTCCCGCGATCATCCACCGGGGCAAGGAGTGGTTCCGCTCGATGGGCAGCGAGAAGTCCCCCGGCTTCACGCTGTACTCCCTCAGCGGCCACGTCGCCCGGCCCGGCCAGTACGAGGCGCCGCTGGGCATCACCCTGCGCCAGCTGCTGGAGATGAGCGGCGGCATGCGCCCCGGCCACCGGCTGAAGTTCTGGACCCCGGGCGGCTCCTCGACCCCGCTGCTGACCGACGAGCACCTCGACGTCCCGCTGGACTACGAGGGCGTCGGCGCCGCCGGCTCGATGCTGGGCACCAAGGCGCTCCAGTGCTTCGACGAGACCACCTGCGTGGTCCGCGCGGTGACCCGCTGGACGGAGTTCTACGCCCACGAGTCCTGCGGCAAGTGCACCCCCTGCCGCGAGGGCACCTACTGGCTGGTCCAGCTGATGCGCGACATCGAGGCGGGCAAGGCGGCGATGTCCGACCTCGACAAGATCGCCGACATCGCCGACAACATCAACGGCAAGTCCTTCTGCGCCCTCGGCGACGGCGCCGCCAGCCCGATCTTCTCCTCCCTGAAGTACTTCCGCGAGGAGTACGAGCAGCACATCACCGGGCGCGGCTGCCCCTTCGACCCGGCCAAGTCGACCCTGTGGGCCGACGGCCCGACCGCACACCTGGAGGTGAACGCGTGACCGTCACCACCGATGCCAAGGCCTCCGGGGGCGGTGAGGCTCCGCCGCCCGAGGAGCTGGTGACGCTGACGATCGACGGCGTCGAGGTCAGCGTGCCCAAGGGCACCCTGGTCATCCGCGCCGCCGAACTGCTCGGGATCGAGATCCCGCGCTTCTGCGACCACCCGCTGCTGGACCCGGCCGGCGCCTGCCGCCAGTGCATCGTCGAGGTCGAGGGCCAGCGCAAGCCGATGGCGTCCTGCACGATCACGTGCACGGACGGCATGGTGGTCAAGACCCACCTCACCTCGCCGGCGGCCGAGAAGGCCCAGCGCGGCGTGATGGAGCTGCTGCTCATCAACCACCCGCTGGACTGCCCGGTCTGCGACAAGGGCGGCGAGTGCCCCCTGCAGAACCAGGCCATGTCCCACGGGCAGGCCGACAGCCGCTTCGAGGGGAGCAAGCGCACCTACGCCAAGCCGGTCCCCCTCTCGACGCAGGTGCTGCTGGACCGCGAGCGGTGCGTGCTGTGCGCCCGCTGCACCCGCTTCTCCCAGCAGATCGCCGGCGACCCGATGATCGAGCTGGTCGAGCGCGGAGCGCTCCAGCAGGTCGGCACCGGCGAGGGCGAGCCCTTCCGGTCGTACTTCTCCGGCAACACCATCCAGATCTGCCCGGTCGGCGCGCTCACCTCCGCCGCCTACCGGTTCCGCTCCCGCCCCTTCGACCTGATCTCCTCGCCGGGGGTGTGCGAGCACTGCTCCGGCGGGTGCGCCATCCGCACCGACCACCGGCGCGGCAAGGTCATGCGGCGGCTGGCCGCCGACGACCCCCAGGTCAACGAGGAGTGGATCTGCGACAAGGGCCGCTTCGCCTTCCGCTACGCCCAGCAGCGCGACCGGCTCACCCACCCGCTGGTGCGGAGCGCGCGGACCGGTGAGCTGGAGCCCGCGAGCTGGCCCGAGGCGCTGGCGGCGGCGGCGAAGGGCCTGTCGACCGCCCGCGGCCGCACCGGCGTCCTCACCGGCGGACGGCTGACGGTGGAGGACGCCTACGCGTACGCCAAGTTCGCGCGGGTCGCCCTCGGCACCAACGACATCGACTTCCGCGCCCGCGTCCACAGCGCCGAGGAGGCCGACTTCCTCGCCTCCCAGGTCGCCGGCCGCGGCGTCGACGTCGACGGGAGCGGCGTCACCCACACCGCGCTGGAGAAGGCGCCGGCCGTGCTGCTGGTCGGCTTCGAGTCGGAGGAGGAGGCCCCCGGCGTCTTCCTGCGGCTGCGCAAGGCCCACCGCAGGCATGGGCAGCAGGTCTTCTCCCTGGCCACCCACGCCACCCGGGGGCTGGAGAAGGCCGGCGGCATCCTGCTGCCGGCCGCGCCGCACACCGAGACCGAGTGGCTGGACGCGCTGGCCGGCGGGGACACCGCCGCCGGCGGCGGGCGGAGCGTCGGCCTGGACGAGCAGGGGCGGCGGGCGGCCGAGGCGCTGCGCACCGAGGGCGCGGTGATCGTCGTCGGCGAGCGGCTGGCCGCCGTGCCCGGCGGGTTCACCGCCGCCGTGCGGACCGCCACCGCCACCGGCGCCCGCCTGGTGTGGATCCCGCGCCGGGCCGGGGAGCGCGGCGCCGTCGAGGCCGGGGCCCTCCCCGGGCTGCTGCCCGGCGGCCGTCCGGCCGCCGATCCGCGCGCCCGCGAGGAGACCGCGGCCGTCTGGGGCGTGGCCGACCTGCCCACCCGCTACGGACGCGACACCGGCCGCATCATCGACGCCGCGGCCGGCGGCGAGCTGGCGGCGCTGCTGGTCGCCGGCGTCGAGGTCGACGACCTGCCCGACCCGGAACGGGCGCTCGCCGCGCTGGACGCGGTCGGCTTCGTCGTCAGCCTGGAGCAGCGGCCCTCCCAGGTCACCGAGCGGGCCGACGTGGTCCTGCCCGTGGCCGCCGTCGTCGAGAAGGCCGGCTCCTTCCTCAACTGGGAGGGACGCCACCGCCCGTTCGAGGCCGCGATCAAGCCCGACCAGATGACCCGCCGCCTCGCCCAGCCCGACGCCCGCGTGCTGCACATGCTCGCCGACGCCCTCGACGTCCACCTCGGCCTGCCCGACGTGCGGACGATCCGCGCCGAGATGCGGAGGCTGGGCCCGTGGAGCGGGCCGCGCGCCGCCGGTCCGGAGGAGACCGTGCGGCAGACGCCGCGCCCCGCCGCCGGGGAGGCCGTCCTCGCCGGGCACCGGCTGCTGCTGGACCGCGGGCGGCTCCAGGACGGCGACGAGGCGCTCGCCGGCACCCGGCACACCGCCGTCGCCCGGCTGTCGGCCGCCACGGCCGCCGAGGTCGGGGTCGCCGACGGCGGTGAGCTGGCCGTCACCGGGCCCGCCGGGACGGTCACCCTGCCGCTGGAGATCACGCCGATGCCCGACCGGGTGGTCTGGCTGCCGCTGAACTCCGCCCCCACGGGGCGGGGCGTCCAGCGCGACCTGGGCACCGTGCCCGGGCGGCTGGTGAGGCTGTCGGCCGCGTCCGCCGCGGACGCGGGGCGGCGGCCCGAGGAGACGAAGGGGGTGGAGGCGTGATGAGCCCGTCCGTCCTGGCCGCCGGGCCGGTGGTCCTCGCCGAGGAGGACCTGTCGATGTTCGGCACCGATCCCTGGTGGCTGATCGGCCTCAAGGCGGTCTTCTGCTTCGCGTTCCTGATGGTGACCGTGCTGATCTCCATCGTGATGGAGCGCAAGGTCGTCGCCTGGATGCAGTTGCGCATCGGCCCCAACCGGCACGGCCCCTGGGGCATGCTCCAGTCGCTGGCCGACGGCATCAAGCTGATGCTCAAGGAGGACGTCAACGTCAAGGCCGCCGACAAGGCCGTCTACATCCTGGCCCCCATCGTCGGTGCCATCCCGGCCTTCATGGCCATCGCGGTGATCCCCTTCGGGCCCCCCGGCAACGAGGTGTCGGTCTTCGGCACCCGCACCGCCATGCAGCTCACCGACCTGCCGGTGGCCGCCCTGTACATCCTCGCCACCGGTTCCATCGCCGCCTACGGCGTGGTGCTGGCCGGCTGGTCGTCGGGCTCCACCTACCCGCTGCTCGGCGGTGTGCGGGCCACGGCCCAGGTGATCTCCTACGAGGTCGCGATGGGCCTCAGCTTCGCCGCGGTCTTCCTCTACTCCGGCTCGATGTCCACCTCGACGATCGTCGGGGCGCAGACCGACACCTGGTTCGCGGTGCTGCTGCCGGTGTCGTTCCTCATCTACATGGTGGCGATGGTCGGCGAGGCGCACCGCGCGCCCTTCGACATGCCCGAGTCCGAGGGCGACCTGGTCGGCGGCTTCAACACCGAGTACTCGTCGATCAAGTTCGCGATGTTCATGCTCGCCGAGTACGTCCACATGGTCACCGTCTCGGCCCTGGCGGCCACCCTCTTCCTGGGCGGCTGGCGCGCCCCGGCGCCGATCAGCACCTACTGGGAGGGCGCCAACCACGGCTGGTGGCCGCTGCTGTGGTTCGTCCTCAAGGTGAACCTGCTGCTGTTCCTCTTCGTCTGGCTGCGCGGCACCCTCCCGCGGGTGCGCTACGACCAGTTCATGAAGCTGGGCTGGAAGGTCCTGATCCCCGTCTCGCTGGCCTGGCTGATGCTGGTGGCCACCGTGCGGGCGCTGCGCAACGAGGGCTACGGCTTCGGCGACATCGTGCTGTGGGTCGCCGGCGCGGCGCTGGTGCTGCTCGTCCTCTCCTTCGTCTACGACGCCGTCCGCGAGCGCAGGGACCGCGCGGAGGAGGACGCCCGGAAGGCGGCCGGGGACGAGGCGCCCTTCGACCCGATGGCGGGCGGATACCCCGTGCCGCCGCTGCCCGGACAGACCCTGCCGCCCGTACCGCGCCGGCGACCGCGCCGCGAGCGGGAGACCGTCGGCGTGGCCTCCGGCGCGGACGGCGAGTCCAGCGAGACCGGCAAGGCCAGGGAGGCCGACGATGCCTGAGTTCGACAATCCGGTGGCCGGCTTCGGCGTGACCTTCAAGGCCATGTTCAAGAAGCGGCTCACCGAGCAGTACCCCGAGCAGAAGAAGCCCACCGCGCCCCGCTTCCACGGCCGGCACCAGCTCAACCGCCACCCGGACGGCCTGGAGAAGTGCGTCGGCTGCGAGCTGTGCGCCTGGGCCTGCCCGGCCGACGCGATCTACGTGGAGGGCGCGGACAACACCGACGAGGAGCGCTACTCGCCCGGTGAGCGCTACGGCCGCGTCTACCAGATCAACTACCTGCGCTGCATCCTGTGCGGCCTGTGCGTCGAGGCGTGCCCCACCCGGGCGCTGACCATGACCAACGAGTACGAACTGGCCGACCGGACCCGCGAGTCGCTCATCTACACCAAGGAGGAGCTGCTCGCGGGGCTGGAGGAGGGCATGGTCGACACCCCGCACGCGATCTTCCCGGGCATGACGGAGAAGGACTACTACCGGGGCCTGGTCACCGAGGCCGCCCCCGGCACCGTCCGGCAGGAGCCCCGCTCCGGGCACCCGGGCGACGAGGCGCCGCAGACCGCCGCGTCCACCTTCGGCCCGGCCGAACCGGCCTCCGAGGGGGTGACGGAGAAGTGACCGCCTCCTCGCTCCTGGCCGCCGCCTCCACCACCTCCACCGGCGAGGCGGTGCAGTTCTGGGTCCTGGGCACGGTCGCGGTGCTGGGCGCGCTCGGCACCGTGCTGATGAGGCGGTCGGTGCACTCGGCCCTCTGCCTCGCCGGGACCATGATCGTGCTGGCCGTGTTCTACCTGGCCAACGGCGCCTACTTCCTGGGCATCGTGCAGATCGTCGTCTACACGGGCGCGGTCATGATGCTCTTCCTGTTCGTGCTGATGCTCGTCGGCGTCACCGCCGCCGACTCGCTGAAGGAGACGATCAAGGGCCAGCGCTGGCTGGCGCTGCTGTGCGGTCTGGGCTTCGGCGTCCTGCTGCTCGGCGGCATCGGCAACGCCTCGGTGAGGACCTTCACCGGACTCGCCCAGGCCAACGCCGGCGGCAACGTCCAGGGCCTGGCCCGGGCGCTGTTCACCGACTACGTCTTCGCCTTCGAGATCACCGGCGCGCTCCTGGTCACCGCGGCCGTCGCCGCCATGGTGCTCACCCACCGCGAGCGCACCGAGCGCCGCAGCACCCAGCGCGAACTGGCCGAGAAGCGGATCCGCGAGGGCGAGCACCTGCCCCCGCTGCCCGCACCCGGCGTGTACGCCCGGCACAACGCCGTGGACATCCCCGGCCTGCTGCCCGACGGCACGCCGTCCGAGCTCACCGTCAACGCCACGCTGCGCGGCCGCGGCCAGGTCCGGGACGTCTCCCGCCAGGCCCTGGCCGACCTGGCGGCGCTGGAGCGGCGCACCGGTGAGTACCTGGGGCGCGGCGCCACGGACGTCCGCGCCGTACGGGACGCCGCGGACGTGCGGACGGACGTCTCGGACGACTCCCCGGTCCCCGCGGACCGGGACAGGGACAGGGACGGTGACCGCGATGGTGACCGGGACAGGGAGGCCGCCCAGTGAACCCGGTGAACTACCTCTACCTGGCCGCCCTGCTGTTCACCATCGGGGCCTCCGGGGTGCTGCTGCGGCGGAACGCGATCGTCGTGTTCATGAGCGTGGAGCTGATGCTGAACGCGGCCAACCTCGCGCTCGTCACCTTCTCCCGGATGCACGGCAACCTCGACGGCCAGATCATCGCGTTCTTCACGATGGTCGTCGCCGCCGCGGAGGTCGTGGTCGGCCTGGCGATCATCGTGACGATCTTCCGGTCCCGCCACTCGGCCTCGGTCGACGACGCCAGCCTGATGAAGTTGTGAGGGGTAGCGAACAGTGGAGACTCTGATCGGACTGCTCGTCGCGGCCCCCCTGCTGGGCGCGGCCGTGCTGCTGTGCGGCGGGCGGAGGCTGGACCGGACCGGCCACTGGATCGGCACGGTGCTGGCCGCCGCGTCCTTCGCCGCGGCGGCCGTGCTCTTCGCCGACATGCTCGGCCGCGAAGCGGACGACCGGGCCATGCACCAGCACGTGTTCAGCTGGATCCCGGTGAACGGCTTCCAGGCCGACGTCGCCTTCCAGCTCGACCAGCTGTCGATGACCTTCGTGCTGCTGATCACCGGCGTGGGCACCCTGATCCACGTCTACTCGATCGGCTACATGGAGCACGACGAGCGCCGCCGCCGCTTCTTCGGCTACCTCAACCTGTTCCTCGCGGCGATGCTCCTGCTGGTGCTCGCCGACAACTACCTGCTGCTGTACGCCGGCTGGGAGGGCGTGGGCCTCGCCTCGTACCTGCTGATCGGCTTCTGGCAGCACAAGCCCAGCGCGGCGACGGCGGCGAAGAAGGCGTTCATCGTCAACCGCGTCGGCGACATCGGCCTGTCGATCGCCATCATGATCATGTTCAGCACCTTCGGGACGTTCGCCTTCGGCCCGGTGCTGGACTCGGCCGGCGAGACGGGCGAGGGCACGCTCACCGCCGTCGGCCTGATGCTGCTGCTGGCCGCCTGCGGCAAGTCGGCCCAGGTGCCGCTCCAGTCCTGGCTCGGCGACGCGATGGAGGGCCCGACCCCGGTCTCCGCCCTCATCCACGCCGCGACGATGGTCACCGCCGGCGTCTACCTGATCGTCCGCTCCGGTGCGATCTTCGACGCCGCGCCCACCGCGCAGACCGCCGTGGTGGTCGTCGGTGCCGTCACGCTGCTGTTCGGTGCGATCGTCGGTTGCGCCAAGGACGACATCAAGAAGGCCCTGGCCGGCTCGACGATGTCGCAGATCGGCTACATGGTGCTGGCGGCGGGGCTGGGGCCGATCGGCTACGCCTTCGCGATCATGCACCTGGTCACCCACGGCTTCTTCAAGGCCGGGCTCTTCCTCGGCGCCGGCTCGGTGATGCACGGCATGAACGACGAGGTGGACATGCGCCGCTACGGCGGACTGCGCAAGCACATGCCCGTCACGTTCGTCACCTTCGGCCTGGGCTACCTGGCGATCATCGGCTTCCCCGGCCTGTCCGGCTTCTTCTCCAAGGACATGATCATCGAGGCGGCGTTCGCCAAGGGCGGCGCCCAGGGCTGGATCCTCGGCGGCGCGGCCCTGCTGGGCGCGGCCATCACCGCGTTCTACATGACGCGCGTGATGCTGATGACGTTCTTCGGCGAGGAGCGCTGGCGCAACGCCCCCGCCCCGTCGCCGAAGGACCCGGACGTGGAGCCGGTCGCGCGGACGCGCGGCGCGTACGAGGCGCCGCACCCGCACGAGTCGCCGGCGTCGATGACGATCCCCATGATCGTCCTGGCCTTCGGCTCGGTCTTCGCGGGCGGGCTGTTCAGCTGGGGCGACGCCTTCGTCCACTGGCTGGAGCCGGTCACCTCCTTCGAGCACGGCCACCCGCCGATCGGCGCCGCCGCGGTCACCGCCGCCACGGTCGCCGCCCTGGTGCTGGGCGCCGGGCTGGCCTGGCTGATGTACGGCCGCCGCCCCGTGCCCGCGGTCGCGCCGCGCGGTTCGCTGCTCACCCGGGCCGCGCGCCGGGACCTGCTCCAGGACGACTTCAACCACGTGGCGCTGGTCAAGCCCGGCGAGTACCTCACCCGCGGGCTGGTCTACCTCGACCACACGGTGGTCGACGGCGTCGTCAACGGCACCGCGGCGTCGGTCGGGGGCCTGTCCGGCCGGACGAGGCGGCTCCAGAACGGTTACGCCCGCAGTTACGCGGTCTCGATGTTCGGCGGTGCGGCGGTCCTCGTCGCCGCGACCCTGCTGATGAGGGCGGTCTGATCCCATGTCCTTTCCCCTGCTGACGGCAACGGCCGTGCTGCCCGCCATCGGCGCGGTCGCCACCGCCGCCGTGCCCGCCGCCCGGCGGACAGCGGCCAAGTGGCTGGCGCTGGCCGTCTCCCTGGCGACCCTGGTGCTCGCCGCGGTCGTCGCCTTCCGCTTCGACCCCGGCGGCGACCGCTACCAGCTCACCGAATCCCACTCCTGGATCGCCGACTTCGGCGTCCGCTACGAACTGGGCGTGGACGGCATCGGGGTCGCCCTGATCGCGCTGACCGCCCTGCTGATCCCCTTCGTCGTCCTGGCCGGCTGGCACGACGCCGACCCCCTGGAGGAGGAGAGGCCCAACCGGCGGTGGCGGCCCACCCAGGGCTTCTTCGCGCTGATCCTGGCCGTCGAGGCGATGGTGATCGTCTCCTTCGCGGCCACCGACGTCTTCCTCTTCTACATCTTCTTCGAGGCCATGCTGATCCCGATGTACTTCCTCATCGGGGGCTTCGGGGACCGGGCCGGACCGCACGGCGAGGAGGAGACGGCCAAGCAGCGCTCCTACGCGGCCGTGAAGTTCCTGCTCTACAACCTGGCCGGCGGCCTGGTCATGCTGGCCGCGGTGATCGGCCTGTACGTCGTCACCGCCGACCAGCTCGGTGAGGGCACCTTCTCACTCCAGGCGATCACCGAGGCCCGGCAGTCCGGCGAGCTGACGATGGCCCAGAACACCGAGCGGCTGCTCTTCCTCGGCTTCTTCCTCGCCTTCGCGGTGAAGGCGCCGCTGTGGCCGCTGCACACCTGGCTGCCCAACGCCATGGGCGAGTCCACCGCGCCGGTCGCCGTGCTCATCACGGCGGTGGTCGACAAGGTGGGCACCTTCGCGATGCTCCGCTTCTGCCTCGGCCTCTTCCCCGGGGCCAGCGAGTGGGCCACCCCGGTGGTGATCACGCTGGCGCTGGTCAGCATCGTCTACGGCGCCCTGCTCGCCATCGGCCAGCGCGACATCAAGCGGCTGATCGCCTACGCCTCGATCTCCCACTTCGGCTTCATCATCCTGGGCGTCTTCGCGATGACCAGCCAGGGTCAGAGCGGGGCGACGCTCTACATGGTCAACCACGGGATCTCCACCGCCGCCCTGATGCTGGTGGCCGGCTTCCTGATCTCGCGGCGCGGCTCGCGGCTCATCGCCGACTACGGCGGCGTGCAGAAGGCCGCGCCGGTGCTGGCCGGAACCTTCCTGATCGGCGGCCTGGCCACCCTGTCGCTGCCGGGCCTGGCGCCGTTCGTCAGCGAGTTCCTGGTGCTGGTGGGCACCTTCACCCGCTACCCGGTGGCCGGGATCGTGGCGACGTCCGGCATCGTCCTGGCCGCGCTGTACGTGCTGATCCTCTACCAGCGCACCATGACCGGGCCGGCCAGGCCGGAGACCGAGCGCATGCCGGACCTGAGGGTGCGCGAGCTGGCGGTCGTGGCACCGCTGATCGCCCTGCTGGTCCTCCTCGGCGTCTTCCCCAAGCCGCTGACCGAGATCGTCAACCCGGCGGTCGAGCACACCCTCTCGGACGTGCGGAAGACCGACCCCCAGCCTGAGGTGGAGGCCGCGAAGTGAGCACCAGCCCCACGGAACTCACCCTGCGGGCGCAGGAGTCGATCCCGGCGCCCGACATCGAGTACGGCCGGCTCGCACCGGTGCTGATCGTCATCGGCGCCGCCGTCCTCGGCGTGCTGGTCGAGGCGTTCGTGCCGCGCCGCGGCCGGTACCCGGCCCAGGTCGCGCTCTGCGTCCTCGCCCTGGCGTCGGCCTTCGCGGCCGTCGTCGGCCTGGCCGCCTCCGGGAGCGCCACCGGCGAGGCGGGCCTGATCGCCATGGGGGCGCTGGCGATGGACGGCCCGGCGCTGTTCCTCCAGGGCGTGATCCTGCTGGTGTCGCTGGTGGCGGTGTTCACCTTCGCCGAACGCCGGCTGGACCCGCTGGCGCACGGCCGGCACGTGGACTCCTTCGCCGCCGCGGGCGCCGCCGTACCCGGCGGCGAGGCCGAGAAGGCCGCCGTCAAGGCCGGGTTCACCACCACCGAGGTCTACCCGCTGCTGCTCTTCGCGGTCGGCGGCATGCTGGTCTTCCCGGCCGCCAACGACCTGCTGACCCTCTTCATCGCGCTGGAGGTCTTCTCCCTCCCGCTGTACGTGCTGTGCGCGCTGGCCCGCCGCAAGCGGCTGATGTCGCAGGAGGCGGCGCTCAAGTACTTCCTGCTGGGCGCCTTCTCCTCCGCCTTCCTGCTCTTCGGCATCGCGCTGCTGTACGGGTACGCGGGCACGGTGAAGTACGCGGGCATCGCCGCGGTCGTCTCGGACACCAACCGGGAGGTCACCGAGGCCCTGGCCGCGACGACCGGCAACGACGCGCTGCTGCTCACCGGCGGGGCGCTGCTGGTGATGGGGCTGCTGTTCAAGGTCGGCGCCGTGCCGTTCCACATGTGGACGCCGGACGTCTACCAGGGCGCCCCCACCCCCGTCACGGGCTTCATGGCCGCCGCCACCAAGGTCGCCGCCTTCGGCGCCCTGCTGCGGCTGCTGTACGTCGTCCTGCCGGGGCTCACCTGGGACTGGCGGCCGGTGATGTGGGGCGTGGCGATCGCCTCGATGGTGGCCGGCGCGGTCATCGCCATCACGCAGACCGACGTCAAGCGGCTGCTGGCGTACTCCTCGATCGCGCACGCGGGCTTCATCCTCGCCGGTGTGGTCGCGGCGACGCCCAGCGGCATCTCCTCGGTGCTCTTCTACCTGGCCGCCTACTCCTTCGTCACGCTCGGCTCCTTCGCCGTGGTGACGCTGGTGCGGGACGCCGGGGGCGAGGCCACCCACCTGTCGGGCTGGGCCGGTCTGGGGAGGCGCTCGCCGCTGGTGGCCGCGGTCTTCGCGGTCTTCCTGCTGGCCTTCGCGGGCATCCCGCTGACCTCCGGGTTCGCGGGCAAGTTCGCGGTCTTCAAGGCGGCGGCGGAGGGCGGCGCGGGAGCGCTGGTGGTCGTGGGCGTGATCGCCTCGGCCGTCGCGGCGTTCTTCTACGTCCGCGTCATCGTCCTGATGTTCTTCAGCGAGCCGAGGGCGGAGGGGCCGTCGGTGGCGGTCCCCAGCCCGCTGACCACGACGGCGATCGCCGTCGGCGTGGTGGTCACGGTGGTGCTGGGCGTCGCCCCGCAGTACTTCCTGGACCTGGCCTCCCAGGCGGGGGTGTTCGCGCGCTGAGAGGCGCGGGGGCGCACGACGGCGGACGGCCGCCCGGCACGGACGGTGCCCGGGCCCGCCGCCGCGTTCATCACCAGGTCGGACAGGCCCTGGACGGCCGCGCGGGAG
>NZ_JBHUFU010000021.1:0-69249 GCF_042681365.1 Streptomyces desertarenae
GCCGGGGCCCGCACCTTGGGTGCGGGCCCCGGCTCTCCGCCGTTCCCGGCCCGGTGCACCCCGCCGACTCGGCGCCGGCGGGCCCGTGGCCGGAAGACCTGACCGCCGCCTGGGCCGTGCCCGTCGGGCATGCCTCGGCACGGAGCCGGATCACCCGGTTCAGCCAGGAGACGGCCGGATCGGGTGAGCCCTCGGTCACGCGCCGGTAGCGCGAGCGCAGAGCTTGCGGGGTGTCCGGGGTGCCGCCGGTGAAGGCGTGCAGAGCCGGACCGGACAGCACGGCGGCCATCTCCTCGGCGTGCTCGACGCGCAGCGGCAGCAGGTCCGGTCGCTAGGTTCCGACGGTCTGGGCCGCGGTGGTGCTCACGCCGCAACCGCCTCGGGGCGTTCGACGAGGTGCCCGCGTTCGAAGCGGGCTCCGGCGCGGACCAGGGGGACGAGGCGGGGCGCGCTCACGGCCCGTCCGCGTGACGGGGCGGTCACGTCGCTTCCTCGACCGAGAGGATCCTCCCGGTGGCGGGATCGATCCCGACCGTCTTCGGGGTGCCGGAGGCGAGGAGTTCCTGCTCCTGAGCGCTGAGGTGAGCGGGAGCGGGGGTGGTGCCGGCTGCGGCAGCTCCCGTCACGGCCAGGCCGAGCGTGGCGGCCACGGCGAGGGCGGCGCCCCCCGAGGACAGACGGCGCGTCGTCGTGCGCATGTGATCGGTTCCCCCCGACTGCGCCATGGTGGTGCTCCATCACCACGTCACGACCGTACCAAGGGCGAGGGTTCTCCCCAGCGTGGTCGCGGATCGTTCCGAAACGAGCGCGGCGCGGGCGCTCGGCGGACGACCGGGCCCGGGGCGTCACACCGAAGATCGCCCGCGAGGGCACCGCCCACGGTTCCGGTCCGGGCAGGACCCGCTTCCGCAGCCGGGCGCTCCGGCCGGCCCCACCGGCCGGCCGGAGCGCCCGAAGGAAGTGCCGGCCGGCGCGGCCGCCGCACGCGGGGCACCGCCCCGGCGCCCGGTCAGCGGGCGGCGAGGAGCTCGAGCGTGTCGATCACGCGGTTCGAGAAGCCCCACTCGTTGTCGTACCACGCGACCACCTTGACGTGGCGGCCGTCGACACGGGTGAGGGCCGAGTCGAAGATCGACGAGGCGGGATTGCCCGTGATGTCGGACGACACGAGCGGGTCGTCCGAGTACTCGAGGACGCCGGCGAGCGGCCCCTCCGCTGCGGCGCGGTACGCCGCCAGCACGTCGTCGCGCGTCACGTCGCGGGCGACGGTCGTGTTGAGTTCGACGATCGAGCCCACCGGCACCGGCACGCGGATCGAGTCGCCCGACAGTTTGCCGTCGAGGTTCGGCAGCACCAGGCCGATCGCCTTGGCGGCGCCGGTCGTGGTCGGCACGATGTTGACGCCGGCGGCCCGGGCGCGGCGGGCGTCGCGGTGCGGTCCGTCCTGCAGGTTCTGCTCCTGCGTGTAGGCGTGCACCGTCGTCATGAACCCGTGCTCGATACCGGCGAGTTCGTCGAGGACGGCGGCCAGCGGCGCGAGCGCGTTGGTGGTGCAGGAGGCGTTCGAGACGATCGTGTGCGCGGCCGGGTCGTAGGCGTCGGTGTTGACCCCGAACGCGAGCGTGACGTCGGCACCGTCCGACGGCGCGCTGACGAGCACCTTCTTCGCGCCCGCGTCGAGGTGGGCGCGGGCGGCCTTGGCCGAGGTGAAGCGGCCGGTGGCCTCCAGGACGATGTCGACGCCGAGTTCGGCCCACGGCAACTGCGCCGGTTCGCGCTCGGCCAGCACCGTGATCCGGCGGCCGTCGACGACGAGGGCGTCCCCCTCGACGGTCACCGGGCGCCCGAGCCGGCCGGCCGTGCTGTCGTAGGCGAGCAGCCGGGCCAGGGCGGTGGGCTCCGTCAGGTCGTTGACGGCGACGATCTCGAGGGCGCTGTCGCGCTCCAGCAGTGCGCGCAGCACATTGCGTCCGATGCGGCCGAACCCGTTGACGGCGATGCGAGTCATGAGTGAACCCCTTCCCTTCGCCACCAGGCTCGCCCGCGGCGCGCGCCGCTGACAGTGGCGGGATCGCCACGGTTCACAAGGATCTCGCCACACGGTGCCGGACGGGTCACTCGCCCCGGGTGAAGGTGCGCCGGTACTCGCTCGGTGTGGTGCCGAGGATGCGCTGGAAGTGCAGGCGCAGGTTCGCGCCGGTGCCGAGCCCGACGTCGGCGGCGATCTGCTCGACGCTGCGCTGCGAGCGCTCGAGCAGTTCGCGGGCCAGGTCGATGCGGGCGCGCATCACCCACTGCATCGGCGTGTAGCCGGTCTCCTCGACGAAGCGCCGGGAGAACGTGCGCGGCGAGACCCCGGCCTGCCGCGCCAGTGTGTCGAGGGTGAGGGGCTCGCCGAGCCGGTGCAGCACCCACTCGCGGGTGGCGGCGAACCGCTCGCCGAGCGGCTCGGGGACGCTGCGCGGCACATACTGGGCCTGGCCGCCGCTGCGGTAGGGGGCGGCGACCAGACGCCGGGCCGCGTGGTTGGACGCGGCCACTCCGAGGTCGCCGCGCAGGATGTGCAGGCACAGGTCGATGCCGGAGGCGGCGCCGGCCGAGGTGAGCATGGTGCCCTCGTCGACGAACAGCACGTTCTCGTCGACCCGGACGAGCGGATGCCTGGCCATGAGCGCCCGCGTGTAGTGCCAGTGCGTCGTGGCGCGCCGGCCGTCGAGCAGGCCCGTGGCGGCGAGCGCGAAGGCGCCCGTCGAGATGGCGGCGAGCCGCGCGCCCCGGTCGTGGGCGGCGATCAGTGCGTCGACGACGGCCTGCGGCGGGTCGTCGCGGTCCGGGAACCGGTAGCCGGGGACGAAGACGATGTCGGCCCACGCAAGCGCGTCGAGGCCGTGGGCGACGTAGTACGCCAGGCCGTCGCCGCCGGTCACGAGACCGGGTGTCGCCCCGCACACCCGCACCTCGTACGGCATGCTCGCGCGGGTCGTGAAGACCTGCGCGGGAATGCCGACATCGAGCGGCTTCGCACCCTCGAGCACGAGGACGGCGACGCGATGCAGACGGGAGGCTGGCACGGGAAGAGGCTACGGGGGACGCGCCCTCGATGCGCCCACCGCGCGGCCCGGCCGGACGGCACACCGGCCGGGCCGTCTTCCCCGCCGCGGCCGCCGCCCCCGCCGCGCGCTCGGGCCGGTCCTCCGGCCCCCGCTGCCGCGGCCCGGCCCGGTCACCGTCGCGGCCCCGCGAAGGCGCAGGCCGCGGTGCCGGCGACCGCGAGGAGCACAGCCGTCCAGGTGCCGTCCCGCCGACCGCGGCCCCCGCGAACGCGTCCGCCGCGCGCCACACCGCCAGACAGGTCTCCTGCATGACCTCCGCGACGACCTGCTCGTCCGCGCACCGGCGGCGCAGCCGCACCGCCATCCACGGCGACGTGCGCCGGTACAGCTCCTCGAACGCGGCACGGTCGCCCTTGGCCACCAGGTGGACGAGACGCTCCTCGTTTACCTCGTGCAGTGCCGGGCAGCGGCACGAGCTGGGTGACGCCGTGATGGTCTCCGCTGGTCGACGACACCGCGAGGGGCGTTCCGTGCCGGCCGGTGATCAGGTGGTGCCTGCTGCCTCGGCGGCCGCGGCCGACCGGCGAAGGTCCGGTGCGAGCGCCCCTTCCAGGGGCCCGGACGTGCGAGCCGTCGATCGCGGCGTCCTCCATGTCCGGCAGGCCCGTCGCGCGGGGTTCCGCGAGGAGGATCTCGTGCAGGCGGGCCGGACGCTGGCCCCGGTCCCCTCCCGCAGGCGCCGCCGCACGTCACCCCGCTGCAGCCGGCTGTCCCGGGGTGATCGAGGCCGCGCACGGCCGCGCCGTCGCCGGCCCCACCGGCATGCCCCTGTTCCGCGACCACCTGCTGTGGTCGACCAGGACCCAGCGCCCGGACGGCATACGGGGACCGGTGCACACCGAGGTGCTCCACGGAGACCGCGTGGCCGCCTCCGAGCCCCGGCCGAGCCGGGGACAAGCCCCCTCGGGGCCTCCGCGCACCTCGTGCAGGGAAGGCCTGCGCCACGCGGTCAGGGGGAAGTGCCATCATGTGCGCACTTGCGTAAGGTGGTGTGCATGGCGGAGATCACTTACTCGATCGTGGAAGCCCGCGCCCGGCTCGGCGCCATCGCGCGCGAGGTCAGCGCCACCCGCGAGCCGGTCGCCATCACCGACCACGGGCAGACCGTCGCGATGCTGGTCAGCCCTGCCGATGCCCTGGAACTGCAGGAGCTGCGGGCGCTGGCCGCCTACCACGCCCGCCAGGCCCGTGGCGAGGACGCCGGCGTTCCGCACGAGGAGGCCTACCGCCGCGTCTTCGGCCAGGACACGGCGTGAGCTACGAGGTCGTCTGGGAGCCCGAGGCCCTGCTCCAGGCGGAGCGGCTCGCCAAGGACGACCCCGACGGGGTACGGCAGGTCTTCGCCGCCGTCGACCGCCTCGCCGACGACCCCCGCCCGCAGGGCGCCTTCGGCAGCAGCGACGTGCTGCGCATCCACGTCGGGGCCTACCGGGTGCTGTACGAGATCAGCGACCAGCAGGTCCGCGTCAGCGTGATCCACCTCGGCCGCCTGCGCTGAGCACCCGTGTGCCACCCGGCCCTGCGCGACGACACCGCCCGTCCCGGCTTCCACCGTGGCCGGTCATGGGCATGCGGCAGGCCGGTACGGCACCGACCGGCACAGGAGGGCGACATTGCGGGTGGTCTTCTCCGCCTCGACAAACGCATACACCGCGCTCACCGATCGCTCCCCTTCGCGAAAGAAGACCGCCGCTTTCCGCGGCACCCCAATGGCCTCTGCCCGCTCACGGGTCAGCTTGCGCAGCCGGCGCAGCTCCTCCCGCTCGGCCGTCGTCGGCTCGCCCGACGCCCCCTGGCCGCGGTCGGCCCGGTCCCGCCTGGCCCGCTTCCGCAGCCCCCCGGCGCTGACCCCGAGCTCCCGGGCCACCCCGGCGACGGTCTTCCCGGAGGAGTGCACGAGTGCGATCGCATCCCGTTCGAACTCCTCCGTGTACCGCCTGCTGCGGTTGCTCTTGGTCCCACCTGGCACTGCTTCCTCCGGAACCTCACGTCCCGGTCCCCGGGTGTCCGTGATCAGGGGGGCTTCACGTGAAGCCCGCTCCGCCGACCTGCACAGCCCCTGGCAACGGGGCACCACCGAGAACACCGACGGACCACTGCGCCAGCGCTTCCCCGGGAGCACCGGCCTGTCGCGGTGGGAGGCCGGTGGGCTTCAGGCCGCCGCTGCGGAAAGCCTCCGGGACCTGCTCGAGGAAGGGATCGGCACCCGTACCCGGCCCGACCGGGCCACCGCCCGTGCCGAGGCCTCCTCCTTCATCGAAATCCCCCACAACCGCCGCCTGTGCAAGCACCGCAGGTCCGGCTACCTCACCCCGGCCGAGACCAGGCAACGGCATCAGCGCAGCCTCGCGGCATAGCGATCACGTGTCCGGGATCACGGGGAAACTTCCGGGCGATGCACTCCCTCGGAGCCGGACTTGACCTCCCCTCAACACCACCTCACCGAAGGGGCGCGCAGCGCGAGCGCGGCGGCGAATCCCTCGGGGGCGGGCAGGTCGGTGAGGGACCAAGGCGGGGGAACGGCCTCGGCAGCCGGGCCGGTCCCCAGGTAGCTCCGGTGGCCGTCGTGCGCCAGCCCCGCTCCGGTCCCCTTCAGGCAAGCCTCCTTACGCGCCCACAAGCGTGCGAACGCCGCAGCACGCCTGCACTCGGGGAGCGCGGCGAGTTCGGCGCTTTCGTCCGGGTGGAAGAAGTCCTTGCTCCGGGCCATCACCTCAGGGACCGGCGCCGCCTCCACGTCCACTCCGACCGGCGTGGACGCACAGGCCACGAACACCACATCCCGGCTGTGCGACAGCGAGAAGTGGGCGCCGCCGCCCAGGAGAACCGGTCGCCCGGACGGGCCGCCGCACTCGGGGCAGGCGTCGCGGCTCATCACCAAGTCTCGCGGGGAGGTGTCGAGCAACTCGCCGAGCAGCAGCCTCAGCGCCACATGTGCGACCAGATAGGAGGCGCGGTCCCGGGGGCGTGCGAACCGGTCGGCACGCCGCAGTTCCATCGCGTCGAGCACGTCGGGCGCGAGCTGTTCGGCAGACGGGGCCTGCGTCTTCGCGTCCACGAACCGCACCAGCGCCTCACCTGGAGCAGGCAGTGCCGACGGTTCGACCAGTCTGTCGAGCCGCAGCGTCAGAGAGCACAGATCAGCAGCTGTCGTCACCTGGAAGTCCTCGGGGAGCACTGCGCGTCTCGGCGCGGTTCGGGGGTCAGCGACCCTGCCATCTGGGTGGGCGCTTTTCCACGAAGGAACGAGGCCCCTCCTTGGCGTCAGCACTGTGCATACGCCGTTCCTCCCACGGGTAGCGCGTGGCGAATGCCCGTTCCAAGGGGAGGTCGACCGAGGTCAGCGCGGCCTCCTTGACCGCACGGACCGCCAAGGGGGCGCAGCGCAGGATGTCCTCGACCCACTCGTCGACACAGGTGTCCAGCTCCTCAGCAGGTACGACCGAGTTGACAAGGCCCAGTTCGTACGCTCTGGCCGCGCTCAGCCTGCGGCCCGTCATGAGGTGGCCGAGTGCGACGCGGAGCGGAGCCTGCCGAGCGAGCCGGAAGACCCCGCCGGCGCCGGCTATCAGGCCGAGCCGGGCTTCGGGCAGTCCGAACTCGACATGTTCGGCAGCCACGATCACGTCGCAGGCCAGTGCCAGCTCGAACCCGCCGCCCAGCGCGTACCCGTTGACCCGTGCCACCACTGGCTTGGCGAGGTGGAACCGCTCGGTCAGCCGGGGCCAGCCGGGTTTGCCGCGGCTGCCGAACGTCGAGGGTGCGGCAAGCCCCTCCCCCGTGCGCTGGTCCAGCTCCTTCAGGTCCTGGCCGACCGAGAAGGACCGGTCGCCGGCGCCGGACAGCACCGCGACCCACATATCGCTGTCCTGCTCGAAATCATCCCAGGCATCGGCAAGCTGCTCATGCATGGCCAGATTCATCGCATTGAGCACCGACGGGCGATTGAGGATGATACGGGCGACATGCCCGGTTTTTTCGTAGATGACTTCCGAGGTCACTTCTTCCTCGTCAGAGAAAAGGGAGGGGTTGCGCGGGTTCTACGCGCTGAGCGCTTCGCCGTCATCGCCGAGGCCGCTCATCTCCTCGACTTGCCGTACCAGGTCCTCGGCCAGCCACTTCCACATTCCGGAATATTCACGGGCGAGCTGCGCGACGGACTCCTTGCAATGCGCGGGTACGGTATCGGTGATCTTCTTCCGGTCCAGGGTGATCAGCGCGCAGACATCGAGCAGGCGCAGAAGGGACCGTCCCGAGGTGTTGTGCCGCAGCGACGGATCGCGGGCCAGCATGCCGGTGATCTTCCTGACGTCCTTCAGGGCCAGACCCGGCGGTATTTCGTCGGCAAGAGCGCGCGTAGCCGGAATCCGACTGCTGACGACCTGGACCGCGGCCGGCTGCGCCGGGTGCGCCGGGTGCCGCGTGGTCTCCGGGGGCCGGGGCGAGCGCCCCCGTACGCCGTTCGGCACCGGGCTCTCGCCGCGCCGGACGCGGTCGCGCACGTCCGCGACGGTCGCCGGGGCGAGTCCGACCTCCGCCGCGATCTGCCGCAGGGAGAGGTCGGGGTTGCTCAGGATCAGCTCACCGGCCCGCTCCCGTCTGCGTGCGGAGTCGATCGGGCGAACCCGTCCGTCACGCCCCACTCGGGAGTCGGACTGCGGCAGCACCAGCTCCTTGCGCAGCCGCGCGATCTTCTTCGGGGAGAGGCCGGCGACCGCGGCGACCGCCCGGTCGGACCACTGCGGGTGCGCGGCGAAGATGCGCATCGCGGCTGCTGACCGGTCGGCCGTGGACAAGGGACGCCCGTGTGCGATGTTGGCTGCCACCGCGAGAAGTCGGGCATCAGCCTGGTCACCGTCGAAGAACCGCGCCGCGATATGGTCTGCGCCCAGCAGCTCGGACACCCGTAGCCGGTGGGCGCCGTCGATGACTGTCATGCTCCCGCGGTGCACGAGGATCGGCGGAAGCTCGCCGGCGTTCTCGGCGAGGATACGGATGTGGTCGGCGTCTTCACCGTCCACCCGCGGGGAGAAACCGGTCCGCAGCAGTTCCACCGGGACTCGTTCGACGGGCAGTGCTTTGGTGGCGGTTTGCAGCCTGATCAAATAGTCGGAGTCTGCTCGTTCCATAGCCACGTCCATTTCGTGAATCCAATCCGATTCAAGAGCGACTGACCGACTTCACTGCCATCCATGGTCGTCCTCGGACCCCGTGGTCGCCTCCGGGTTGCCGACCTGCGCATGAACCACCAGAGCGCCGGAGTCGGTGCTCCCGCTCTGCGCCGGAAATCCGACTCCCACAGTAATCGCGGCGGCCACAATTATGCTGCGGAGTGCCTTGCGCAGAATCGGGTGGGCCATCGGATGCTCCTTCTCGTCGACTAGATCTTGCTGATGGGAAAGAGACTGCCGTCTGTCTGCGAGGAGGGAAAGTAGGCCTGAGGGAGGTAAACCGGCCATGACCTAATCCGTCCACACGCCCCTCAGGGCGCACCCGTCTCGAGGCCGGGACCGAAGAACGGGTCCTCGGCGGGCAACGGCTCCCAGCCCTGTAGCTGCACCAGGCCTGAACTGGCCAGACGCCACAGGGAGAGGGCTGCTGCCTTGGCCTCGAGCGGGGACTCGGCCCGCACGTAGAAGCCGATGACCGGATGGGGGAGTGCGTGTGGGTGCACACTCACGTGCTCGAAGCCGTCCCGGCCCGCGCAGGATAGGGTGATCGACTCCGCGGCCGATTCGGGTATTTCTGCTTCAGGCCTGCGCGGTCTGATGGGCACGTGGACGAGAAACATGGATGTCCTTGTCCTCTGGGTTCTTGGTTCCGGGCGATTGAATTCCGATTCACGGAAGCTGATCTCCGTGGCATTGTTGGGTCCTCAGTATGCAAGGTAGGCATTTGAATTGATGTGAAGTCAACTGCACCCAAAAAGGGCTTGCCATGGCGCGGCTTGATCGCGTAGGGTGGGAATTGACCAATGTGTGCCTTAAATCGTCGAGGTGGGGGGAATGACTGACGGGGAAGCAACCCACGGCCCCCTGGGCTCGCTGGGCCTGGAGTCGCCAGTCGAGTCCGTATACATCGCTCTCTTGGAGGGGGCGGAGGGCGTCTCCGACATCTGCCGTCGGCTGAGTCTGCCGGAGTCCGCTGTTCGCGACGCGCTCGACCGCCTCAGCGAGCTGGCCCTCGTGCGTGCCTCGACCGCATCCCCCCATCGTCTGCATGCGGTCAGCCCGCACCGTGGCATGGACATCCTGATCGCTCGGCAGCGCTCCGAACTTGCCGTGCACCAACAGCGCTTGGACGTGGCGCAGGCCGCTGCGGCCAGGTTCATCCTGGCCTACGAGGAACGTCAGCTACCCGGTGCCTCCGAAGGAGAGATCGAGTATCTCCCAGGGCTGGACGCCATCCGCGACCACTTGGCGGTGATGAACGACCAAGTGGCCGAAGAGCTCCTCACCTTCGCGCCGGGCGGCCCGCAGCAGCCCGGGAACATGGAGGCGTCCCGCCCGCTGAACCAACAGCTGCTCCGGCGCGGTGTACGCATGCGCACCATCTATCTCAACAGCATTCGTGCCGACCGGCCGACCATGGACCATGCACGCTGGCTGATCGAGCAAGGATGCAAGGTGCGAACCGTTCCGTCACTGCCGAACCGGATGATCATCTACGACCGCAAGTCCGTGATGATCGCCGCCGACGCCGACAACACCGCCGTCGGTGCCATCCGGGTGGGCGCGCCGGGCATGGTTGCCGTACTGCACTGGCTGTTCGAGCAGGTGTGGCAATCCGCGGAGTCGCTCGAAGCACCGGTGTCACCGGCTCCCGGAGAGCTGACCGCCCAGCAGGCCGAGGCGCTCCATCTGCTGGCGTTCGGCCACACCGACGAGGCTATCGCCAAGCGCCTCGGAGTGTCACCTCGTACCGCCCGCAGGATCACGTCCAGTCTCATGACCCAGCTGGGCGCGCGCAGCCGTTTCCAGGCCGGAGTACTCGCCATACAGCTGGGATTCCTCCCGCTTCACGCCGATTGACGCGTCCGCGCCGGCCCTGGGGGCCTCGGTGAGGGGCCTGCAGAGCCCATGGGCACTGTCCAAGTGCTTCCGGAAGTCACTTGAGTGGTCCACGGGACGAGTTGAACGCGCCCTTTTCGCCGAGCGATGCGCGAACGCAATAAACGAATAGAGCGCGTTGACGCTCCACGTCGTTTCTGGTCTGGTGGTTCACAACAGCAGCAGATCACCGATCGAGGATCATTCGCATCCTGTGGAGAACCCTTCCGAGCTGGTCCTCCTGCTGCTCCTGTGTTTGCAGAGCATCTCCTTTACCATGATGTGGAGCCGTGCCAGATGAGTGATGCGCAATCCCTCCACGGGCGGTTCCGGCAACAGGCCGCGAGTACTCCGGACGCGGTGGCGGTTCGTTCCGCGGGGCGCGAGCTGACCTATCGGGAGCTGGACCGGCGGTCCGACGCTCTGGCGCGTGTCCTGACCGGCCTCGGAGTTGCCCGGGAGACACCGGTCGCCGTGCTGACCGACCGCAGCGTGGACATCACGGTGGCGCTCCTGGGTGTACTCAAGACCGGCGGCTGCTACGTGCCCCTGCACACCGGGTTTCCGGCCGAACGGATGGAGTGGATCATCCGCCGGACAGGCGCACGTGTTCTGCTGACCGATGCGGTGATGACCGCGGAGGGACTTCCCGGGGGTGACGTCACCGTGGTCCGGGTCGACGGCCCGGACATCGCCGAGGCCACGTCCGAACCGGTGGAGGCGGTGTGCACGCCGGACCAGCTGGCGTACATCATGTTCACCTCCGGTTCCACGGGAACGCCCAAGGGCGTCGCCGTCAGCCATCGCAACGTGCTCGATCTGGTGGACGACTCCCTGTTCGGAACCGGGCATCACGCGCGGGTTCTGCTGATCGCCCCCTACGCGTTCGATGCCTCGCTGCACGGTCTGTGGATGCCCTTGTTGCGCGGGGCCACCTCGGTCATCGCCTCCGCCGACCAGGTGTCCGCGACCCGGCTGCGCGAGCTGTTCGCCGCGGAGGGTATCACCAGTCTGGAGATGACCGCCGGCCTGCTGCGGACCATCGGCGAGTCGGCGCCGGAGACCTTCCGCGGACTGCGGGAGGTCTCCACGGGCGGCGACGTCATCTCCCCGGTCGCGGTGCGGCGGATTCTGGAGGCCTGTCCGGGCACGGTGGTGCGCGCCACGTACGGCCCCACCGAGACCACCCTGTACGCCACCCAGCACGCCTACACGGACGCCGTCCAGGTCACCGACGAGGTCCCCATCGGCCGCCCGCTGGACGGCATGCGCGCATACGTCCTCGACGAGCGGTCGGCTCCGGTGGCCGACGGCGGCCCCGGGGAGCTGTGCATCGGCGGCGCCGGGCTGGCCCGCGGCTACCTGCGCGACCCCGCGCTCACCGCCGAGCGCTTCGTCCCCGACCCCCACGGCCCGGCCGGCAGCCGCATGTACCGCACCGGTGACACGGTGCGCCGGAACCCGGACGGCATGCTCGGCTTCCTCGGCCGCGCCGACGAGCAGGTCAAGATCCGCGGCTTCCGCGTCGAGCCGGGCGAGATCGAAACCGTCCTGTCGGCTCTCCCCGGGCTCGACCAGGTCGTGGTCACCGCCCGCGAGACCGGCGGCGACAAGCGCCTGGTGGCGTACTACGTGGGTGACGGCGTCGTGGACGTCGACGCCCTGCGCGACCACGCCGCGAGCGCCCTGCCCGAGTACATGGTCCCTGCCGCGTTCGTGGCCCTGGACGCCATTCCCCTCACGCCGAACGGAAAGATCGACTACCGGGCTCTGCCGGTACCGCGGTATGTCGCGAGAGCGTCCTACCGTGCCCCGGGCACCTCGGACGAGGAGAGGCTCTGCGCGCTCTTCGCGGAGGCGCTCGGCATCGCGCGGGTCGGTGTGGACGACAGCTTCTTCGACCTCGGCGGCCACTCCCTCCTCGCCACTCGGCTGCTCGGCGAGCTCAGGAACGCCTTCGGCGTGGACCTGTCCATCCGGCAGCTCTTCGACGCTCCGACGGTCGATGCACTGTGCCCGCTGCTCCGCGGGCGGATTCCGGACTCCCACCGCCCCGAGCTCACCCGCAGGGAGCCCGCCGTCCGCGTCCCGCTGTCCGCCGCCCAGCACCGCATGTGGTTCCTGGACCAGTGGGACGGTCCCTCCCCGCTGTACCACCTGCCCGTCGTCCTGCACCTGAGCGGTGATGTGGACCGGGACGCGCTGCGGGAAGCGGTCCGGGACGTGGTCGTCCGGCACGAAAGCCTGCGCACCGTCGTGGGCGCCGAAGCCGGGGAGCCCTACCAGCTGGTCCTCGACCCCGCCGATGTGCATCCCCCCCTGCCCGTCCGGCACATCGACGGGACGGAGCTCGACCACGCGGTTCGGGAGGCCGGCCGCCGGCCCTTCGACCTGCGGGCGGACCTTCCCGTGCGGGCCGACCTGTTCGTCCTGGACGAGCGCCGGCACGTCCTGGTGCTGACCCTGCACCACATCGCGTCGGACGGCTGGTCCAAGGCCCCGCTCAGCCGTGATCTGGCGACCGCGTACGCGGCCAGACGCGCCGACGAGGCCCCGCGGTGGTCCGAGCTGCCCGTGCAGTATGCGGACTACACGCTGTGGCAGCACCGGCTCCTCGGCGAACCGGGAGCCGAGGACAGTCTCGCCCGGCGTCAGCTCGACTACTGGAAACAGGCCCTGGCCGGGGTCCCGGACGAGCTGGCCCTGCCCTTCGACCGGCCCCGTCCCGCGGACAGCGAGCACCGGGGCGCGAGCATCCCGATCCGGCTCGACGCCGCACTGCAGGTGGCCGTAACCGAGCTGGCGCGCACCCACGGCGCCACGTCGTTCATGGTGTTCCAGGCCGCCCTTGCGAGGGTGCTGCACGAGTTCGGCGCCGGAACGGACATCCCCCTGGGAACCGTGGTGGCGGGGCGCACCGAACCCGTACTCGACGACATGGTCGGCTTCTTCGCCAACACGGTCGTCCTGCGCACCGACCTGTCGGGCGACCCCTCCTTCGCCGAGCTGCTCGCCCGGGTGCGGGAGGCCACCTTGGACATGCACTCCCACCAGGAGGTGCCGTTCGAGCAGGTCGTGGGGGCCGTGAACCCGTCCCGTTCGCTGTCCCGGCACCCCTTGTTCCAGGTCATGCTCGTCCTGCAGAACGTCACGGGCTACGAGTTCGCGATGCCGGGCCTCGACGTCTCGGTGGTCGAGGAGGCCACGTCGACCGCGAAGTTCGACCTGCTCGTCAGCCTCACCGAGCAGTACGGCGACGGTCGCCGCCCGTCGGGCGTCATCGGCTGTCTGGAGTACGACACCGCGCTGTTCGACGCGTCGACGGTCCAGCGCATCGGCGACCGTTTCGCCGAACTGCTCGCGACAGTCGTGGTCGATCCCGGGCGCCGGACCTTCGCCGCGGGGGGCGTCGCACCGGTCTGACCGGCGCCGGGAAAACGGTTGAGCCGTCCCGGAGGCGTGTGCGGGCACCCGGCGGAGCGCGAGTGGTCACGCGCGGCCGGATTCATGCGCTGCCTCAACCCATCAGAACTCAGGGGAAATACATGTCAGGAACCACTGTGCCCGCCGACACCCGTTCGGGGGACTGGCTGGACATGGCAGAGCTGCACAGCAGTGTTTCCGAGCCGGTGCTCGACACCATGAACTTCCTCAACGAGATAACCCATCGATACCCGGATGCGATTTCGTTCGCACCTGGGCGCCCCTATGACGGTTTCTTCGACACCGAGCAGGTGATCGGCCACATTCGCCGGTATCTGGACCACCTGGCCGAGCAGGGCGGATCGCCTGACGACGTGCGCACGGCCCTGTACCAGTACGGACCCACGGCAGGGCTGATCCGCGACATCATCGCCGACTCGCTACGGGCGGACGAAGACATCGACGTGCCGGCCGACTCGATCGTGGTGACCGTCGGCGCCCAGGAGGCCATGCTCCTGGTTCTGCGCGCGCTCATCGCGGGCCCCGACGACGTACTGCTGGTGTCCAGCCCCTGCTACGTCGGGATCACCGGTGCCGCCCGGCTGCTCGACGTGCGCGTCCGCCCGGTGGAGGAGCGCGAGGAAGGGTTCAGCGCCGCCGACCTGGAGGCCGCGGTGCGGGACGAGCTGGCGAACGGCCGCCGACCGCGCGCGTTCTACGTGGTGCCCGACCACTCCAATCCGTCCGGTACCACCATGGGGACCGAGGCCCGCGAGGAACTCCTGGGACTTGCCGAGCGCTACGACTTCCTGGTCCTGGAGGACAGCCCGTACCGGCTGGTCAGCCCCGGCACGCCCCTGCCCACGCTGAAGTCCCGGGACCGGACGCGCAGGGTCGTGCATCTGGGCTCGTACTCCAAGACGGTCTTTCCCGGTGCCCGGGTCGGCTTCGTCGTCGCCGACCAGCGTGTCCGTGACGCCGACGGCGGCGAGCATCTGCTGGCCGCCGAGCTGACCAAGATCAAGAGCATGGTCACGGTCAACACCTCCTCGCTCGGCCAGGCGGCCGTGGCCGGTGCGCTGCTCGGCGCGCGGGGCCGGCTGTCGCAGGTGAGCGCCGGAGCGGCCGACCACTACGGCAAGGCGATGCGGGAGATGCTGCGGCAGCTCGACGCCCGGCTTCCCGCGGAGCGCCGCGAGGCCCTCGGCGTGAGCTGGAACCGGCCGACCGGTGGCTTCTTCCTCACCCTGCGGGTCCCCTTCACGGTCGACAACGACCGGCTGATCGTTTCCGCGCAGGACTTCGGCGTCATCTGGACGCCGATGAAGCACTTCCATCCCGGCACCGGAGGCCACCACGGCATCCGGCTGTCGACCAGTTACCTGACGCCTGCCGAGATCGAAGAGGGGACCGCGAGGCTCGTGCGCTTCGTCGAGGCGCAGAGCAGCGCGTTCTGACCCGACCGGTCAGGCTGCGCAGATCCCAGCGAGAGAGGACGTACACGTGTCCGAACCGAGTCGATGCCGACGACCGCGGAGCAAGCCGCGTATGTGGGGGTGGATGTTCCGATGACCCCGGCAGCCGGGCTGCGACCCCGTGCCCTGGGTGTGGGTACGGCGGTGACCGGCACGTCGTACACCCAGCAGGAGGTGCTCGACGCCTTCGACATCAACGACCCCAAGATCCGGTCGCTCTTCCTCAACAGCGCCATCGAGCGCCGCCATCTGACGCTTCCCCCGGCTGACGGTGCGGGCGGGCGCGTCCACGAGGCCCAGGGCGACCTCCTCGACAAGCACAAGGCGACGGCGCTCGAGATGGGTGCCGAGGCCCTGCGCGCCTGCCTCAAGCGGGCGGGGGCCGAGCTCTCCGATCTGCGCCACCTGTGCTGCGTGACATCCACGGGACTGCTCACCCCCGGACTGAGCGCCCTGCTCATCAAGGAGCTCGGCATCGACCGGCACTGCAGCCGCTCCGACATCGTGGGCATGGGCTGCAACGCCGGTCTCAACGCTCTGGGAGTGGCCTCCGGTTGGGCCACCGCCCACCCCGGCGAACTGGTCGTCGTGCTGTGCGTGGAGGCCTGCTCCGCCGCCTACACCATGGACTCCACCATGCGCACAGCGGTGGTCAACAGCCTGTTCGGCGACGGCGCCGCCGCGCTCGCGATCCGCTCGGGCCCCGCTCCGGACGAGACGGCCGTCGTCGAAGGGCCGCAGATCCTGAAGTTCGCCAGCTGCCTCATCCCGAACGCCATCGACGCCATGCGCTACGACTGGGACCGGGACCAGGGCCGCTTCAGCTTCTACCTGGACCCCCAGGTCCCCTATGTGGTCGGCGCCCACGCCGAGCTGGTCGTCGACCGGCTGCTCGCGGACACCGGCCTGCGCCGCAGCGACATCGCCCACTGGCTGGTGCACTCCGGCGGCAAGAAGGTCATCGATGCCGTCTCGGTCAACCTCAGGCTGACCCGGCACGACGTACGGCACACCGTCGGTGTGCTGCGTGACTACGGAAACGTGTCGAGCGGCTCGTTCCTGTTCTCGTACGAACGGCTCCTCGACGAGGGAGTCGCCCAACCCGGTGACTACGGCGTGTTGATGACGATGGGCCCGGGTTCGACGATCGAAACGGCGCTGGTCCAGTGGTGAATGTGGAGGACGTCATGGAAGACGCACTGACTCTGGTGATCGACGGTACCGAGCCGCCGTCGGCGGCGACGGCTGCGGCCGTGCAGGCATTCTGCGACGCGGCCGAGGACCAGGCCGGTTCCGGCGCCGTGGTCCTGCGGGTGAGCGGAGCACCGGCCGAGGGATGGACCAGCGGTCTCGACGTGACCGTGGTCAACAAGTGGGAGCGGGCGCTGCGCAGGCTGGAGCGGCTCGCACGGGCCACCGTGGCCATCGCGTCCGGCGACTGCGGCGGCGCCGCCCTCGATGTCTTCGTCGCCTGCGATATCCGGGTGGTCACGCCCGACACCCGGCTCCTGGTGGCCAGGGACGCCGCCGCGACCTGGCCGGGTATGGCCGGATTCCGGCTCGTCCAGCTGGCCGGAGCCGCCCGGGTCCGTCGTGCGCTGCTGTTCGGGGAGCCCATCGAGGCCACCGCGGCGCTGCGGACGGGACTCGCCGACGAGATGACCGAGGACCTCGCGGGTGCGCTCGCCACTGCCGTGGACCTGGTGGGCGGGCTGGCCGGGGCGGAGATCTCCATCCGCAGGCAGCTGCACTTCGATGCCGCCACGACGAGCTTCGATGAGGCCCTCGGTCAGCACCTGGCGGCATGTGACCGGGTTCTGCGTACGCCCGTGAAGGTGGCGTGATGAGCGTGGCGCTCTGGCCGGAGGTCCAGGCGGCGGTTGCGCACCTCGACCGGCTGCTGGCCACGCTGCCCGAGCCCGGCGCCCGCCTGCCCGAACAGCAGGCGGAGGTGGCCGCGGTGAAGGACGCCGCGCGGACGCTGCGGATGCGCTTCCTGGAGGCGCGGATCGACGCCGTGTACGACCGTCTGACGGACGGCCGCACCAGGGAGCTGCGCACAGTGGAGCTCGTCGAGGCCGCGGCGGTGGAGTTCCCCGGCCTGGTCCCGACAGCCGAGCAGGTGGCCGCGGACCGCGGTCGGCCGCAGGCGGACAAAGAGGGATACGAGATCGACCAGGGCATCTTCCTGCGAGCCGTCCTGGGATCGCCCGAGGCCGGCACGCACCTGCTCGACACGATGCTGCGACCCACCCCCCGGGCACTGCGGCTGCTGCCCGGATTCCTGCGCACGGGCGTCCTTGAGACAGCGTCGGTGCGGCTGGAACGGAAGGACGGAACGGCACATCTCACGATGTGCCGCGACGACTGCCTGAACGCCGAGGACGACCGGCAGGTCGACGACATGGAAACCGTGGTCGACCTGGCGCTCCTCGACCCGCAGGTGAAGGTGGGCGTGCTGCGCGGCGGCACGATGACCCACCCGCGCTACCGGGGCCGGCGGGTGTTCAGCGCAGGGATCAACCTCAAGAGCCTGCACGCCGGGGACATCTCGCTGACCGGGTTCCTGCTGCGGCGCGAGCTCGGGTACATCCACAAACTCGTGCGGGGGATACGGAGCGACGACGCGCCCTGGCACTCCCCGACGGTCGAGAAGCCGTGGGTGGCGGCCGTCGACACCTTCGCCATCGGCGGCGGCGCGCAGCTGCTGCTCGCCTTCGACCACGTCCTCTCCGCGTCGGACGCCTATCTCAGCCTGCCCGCCGCCCGCGAGGGCATCGTGCCCGGCGCCGCGAACTTCCGGCTCGGCCGGCACACCGGCCCCCGGACCTCCCGGCAGATCATCCTCCAGGGCCGCCGGATATGGGCCACGGAGCCCGATGCGCGACTGCTGATCGACGAGGTGGTGGAGCCGCAGGAGATGGACGCGGCCGTCGACCGCGCCGTCGAGCGGCTGAGCGGCCCGGCGGTCGTACCCAACCGGAGGATGCTGAACCTGGCCGAGGAGCCGGTGCACGCGTTCCGGCACTACATGGCCGAGTTCGCCCTCCAGCAGGCGCTGCGCCTCTACGGCGAAGACGTGATCAGCAAAGTGGGCCGGTTCGCGGAGGAGGGGCGGTCGAGGTGTCCGGCGGGAGCGTGACTCGTGCGGCGGGCCGTGCCCGCGCCTGCCGCCCTGTTGCTCCGAGCGGAAAGAGACGGCCTGATCATGAGCAGATCCGGGGCTGAGGAGCGCGGTGCCACCATCTGGCTGACCGGGCTGCCGAGCGCGGGCAAGTCGACCATCGCCGCCTCCGCCGCATGGCGGATCCGGGCGTCCGGGCGCCGGGTGGAGGTGCTGGACGGGGACGACATGCGCCGGTTCCTCTCCGGCGGGCTCGGCTTCTCCCGCGCGGACCGTCACACCAACGTGACCCGCATCGGTTTCGTCGCCGAGCTGCTGGCCTCCCACGGCGTGCTCGTCCTCGCCCCGGTCATCGCACCGCACGCCGAGGCCCGTGAGGCCGTGCGCCGCCACCACGAGGCGTCCGGTACGCCGTACCTGGAGGTCCACGTGGCCACGCCGGTGGAGGTGTGCGCCGGTCGTGACGTGAAGGGCCTGTACGCCAAGCAGGCCGCCGGCGAGCTGACCGGGCTGAGTGGGGTGGACGACGCCTACGAGCTGCCCGCCGATCCGGACATGCGGATCGAGGCCCACCGGCAGAGCGTGGACGAGTCGGTGCGGGCGCTGCTGGATCTGTTGAAGGGAAAGGGCATCGCATGACGTCATCGACCGCAGTGGCCGAGGAGACGGGCAGGTCGTACGTCCTCACCCATCTCGACATCCTCGAGTCCGAGGCGGTGCACATCATCCGCGAGGTGGCGGGGGAGTTCGAGAAGCCGGTGCTCCTGTTCTCCGGCGGCAAGGACTCGATCGTGATGCTGCATCTGGCGCTGAAGGCGTTCGCGCCGGCGCCGATGCCGTTCCCGCTGCTGCACGTGGACACCGGACACAACTTCCCGGAGGTGATCGGCCACCGCGACCGGACGGTGGCGCGGCACAAGCTGCGCCTGCACGTCGCGTCGGTGCAGGAGTTCATCGACGAGGGCCTGCTGCGCGAGCGCCCGGACGGGACGCGTAACCCGCTGCAGACGGTGCCGCTGGTCCACGCCATCCGCGAGCACCGGTTCGACGCGGTGTTCGGCGGGGGGCGCCGTGACGAGGAGAAGGCGCGGGCCAAGGAGCGGGTGTTCTCGCTGCGGGACGAGTTCTCGCAGTGGGACCCGCGCCGTCAGCGGCCCGAGCTGTGGAACCTGTACAACGGCCGGCACGCGCCCGGCGAGCACGTACGGGTGTTCCCGCTGTCCAACTGGACCGAGCTGGACGTGTGGCAGTACATCGCCCGCGAGGGCATCGACCTGCCGGAGATCTACTTCGCCCACCGGCGCGAGGTGTTCCGGCGGGACGGCATGTGGCTGACCGCGGGGGAGTGGGGCGGACCGAGGGACGGTGAGCCGGTGTGCGAGCGCATGGTGCGCTACCGCACCGTGGGCGACATGTCCTGCACGGGCGCGGTGGACTCCGACGCCACCGATCTCCGCGCCGTGATCGCCGAGACAGCCGCCTCCCGGCTCACCGAACGGGGGGCGACGCGGGCCGACGACAAGCTGTCCGAGGCTGCGATGGAGGACCGTAAACGCGAAGGGTACTTCTGACAATGACCAGCACCACGGCACACGCGGCGGCGACCACGCTGCTGCGGTTCGCCACCGCGGGCTCCGTCGACGACGGCAAGTCCACCCTGGTGGGCCGGCTGCTGCACGACTCGAAGTCGGTACCGGCCGACCAGCTGACGGCTGTCGAGCGGGTTTCGAGGAGCAGGGGCCGTGGCGCCCCCGACCTGGCCCTGCTGACCGACGGTCTGCGCGCGGAGCGCGAGCAGGGCATCACCATCGACGTGGCGTACCGCTACTTCGCCACCGGCCGGCGCCGGTTCATCCTGGCCGACACCCCGGGACATGTGCAGTACACGCGGAACATGGTGACCGGTGCCTCCACCGCCGAGCTGACCGTGGTCCTCGTCGACGCCCGCAACGGCGTCGTCGAGCAGACCCGCCGCCACGCCGCGATCTCCGCGCTGCTGCGCGTGCCGCACGTGGTGCTCGCCGTGAACAAGATGGACCTCGCGGACTACGCGGAGTCCGTCTTCGCCGCCATCGCCGAGGAATTCACCACGTACGCCGAGGAGCTGGGCGTCCCGGAGGTCACCGCGATCCCGATCTCGGCGCTCGCGGGCGACAACGTGGTGGAGGCTTCCGCGCACATGGACTGGTACGCGGGCCCGACCGTCCTCGAACACCTGGAGACGGTCCCGGTCGGCCATGGCCTCGCCACCCGCCACGCCCGCTTCCCCGTGCAGGTCGTGATCCGTCCGCAGACCGCCGAGCATCCCGACTACCGCGGCTACGCCGGACAGATCGCCGCCGGCAGCTTCCACGTCGGTCAGGAGGTCACCGTCCTGCCCTCGGGCCGGACGACGGCCGTCGCGGGCATCGATCTGCTCGGCGAGAGCGTGGACGTGGCCCGGGCTCCGCAGTCGGTCTCCCTGATCCTGGCCGACCAGCTGGACGTCTCGCGCGGCGACCTGATCGCCGCGGCGGCGTTCGCGCCCCCCGTCACCCAGGACATCGAGGCCACGGTCTGCCAGGTCGCGGACCGGTCGCTCGCTCCGGGCGCCCGCGTCCTGCTCAAGCACGGCACCCGCACGGTCAAGGCGATCGTCAAGGACATCGTGTCCCGGCTTTCGCTGGACGACCTGACCCTGCACCCCGAGCCCGGTGCGCTGGTGGTCAACGACATCGGGCAGGTGGCGATCCGTACCGCCGAGGCACTGCCCGTCGACGGGTACGCCGACTGCCGCCGTACCGGGTCCTTCCTGCTCATCGACCCGGCCGACGGCACCACACTGGCCGTCGGCATGGCCGGCCGCGCCTTCGCCGAACCGGCCGCCGAGGCTCTGGAGCGCGACGGCGAGGGGTGGGACTTCTGACCGGCGCACAGCCGACGACAGCACCGGGAGAGCCGGTACGCCGAGGGCGTACCGGCTCTCCCGGCGGCTGACCACCGTGCGGTTCGGGGTCAGGCGGGAACGACCTCCACCGGCAGCGACCGCAGGCCGTTGACCGCCCACGTGGAGTGCCAAACGGGCGGGCTCGCGAGCGCCAGAGACGTGTCGGCCGTGCTCAGCTCCACGAGCAGCGCCCGCATCAGTACACGTACCAGGGCCGCACCGAGACAGAAGTGCATGCCGCCGCCGAGGGACAGGTGCGGGTTGGGGCTGCGGTCCAGGACCAGCTCCTCCGGACGGTCGAAGACGGCGGCGTCCCGGTTGGCGGAGGAGATCCACACCGCCACCGCCTCACCGGCCCTGATCGTCGTGCCCGCCAGTTCGGTGTCGCGGACCGCGGTGCGCATCACGTGTGTGGCCGGCGCGGTCCAACGCAGCAGTTCGTCGACGGCGGTGCCGACACCCACCCGACCCTCGCGCAGCGCCTGCCACGCGGCCGGGTGGTCCAGCAGGGCGAGGAGCCCGCCGTTCACGGCGTGCTGGACCGTCTGGCTCGCGGCGACCACGATGTTGTCGCAGGTCAGGACGATCTCCTCGTCCGACAGGGAAAGACCTCCCGCCCGCGCGGCGAGCAGGGTGTCGATCAGGTTCTGGCCGGCTTCCCCCCGTTCCGTGCCGAGCGCCTGCAGGAAGTACGTCATCACGTCGTGGTGTCCGAAGGAGCCGTGTTCCGACTCGTCCACCGAGCGGCGGGTGGCGTCGAGGATCAGCGGAACGTCCTCCGCCGGGATGCCGAGGATCTGGGCCTGGACCGCGAGGGGAAACCTCATGGCCACGTCGGTGGCGAAATCGCCACCGCCGCGCGCGCGCAGGCCGGCCAGGAGCGAACCCGCGACCTCACGGGCGAGCGCGCCCAGTTTCTCCACGGCGCGCGGCGTGAACATCTGGGCGACGGCCCTGCGCAGATCGGTGTGGCGTGGCGGGTCGGTGAGGACCGGCATCTTGCCGGCGCCGGGGTAGGGTGCCGCGTTGTCGTCCGGGCGCAGCAGCACTCCGCGGGTGGAGGTGAACACCTTCCAGTCGTGCAGCACCTCCTTGCCCACGGAGTGCCCGACCACGGCCCAGTGCTCCGAGCCGGTCCCCGCCACCTGGCGGTGGACGGGGCCGGCTTCCCGCATGGTCCGCCAGATCTCGTGCGGATTTCCCTCCGAGTACAGCGTCGGATCCAGCAGATCGACCGTCAACGACACGGACAAGGACGCCCCCGGCTCTCTCGATGTCCTGGAAAACTCATGGTGGTGTGCGGAGCGACGCGTACGTCGTCAGGTCTGCCGGGCGAGCCCGGGCTCGTGGTCCAGGGCCGCGGTGAAGTCGGCGAAGCGGGAGGCTTCGAACAGCACCTTCACGGGGACGGCGATCGCGTGCCGGCTGTTGAGCGTCGCGACGATGCGCAGCGCGGCGAACGACGTGCCGCCCGCGTCAAAGAAGTCGGTGTCGTCGTCGACGCCGGCGCCGATCACCTCCTCCCAGACCGTCCGCACCGCAGAGCGCAGTTCTTCGCCTGTCATCTGTGTTGCCTCCTCGTCACTGCGGTCAGGAACGACATCACGCTGCTCCTCGACGCTTCGTGGGCCGTGAGCCCGGTCGGGTCACTGTCGATACGCACGGTGTGCAGCTCTCCCGCAGGGAGCCAGCCACGGTGGTCGGAGTGCTCGCGGGAGAGGACCTGGAGCATCGGCCCGACCGGCCCGTCGGGCAGCTCGCCCCGTGCCGCGAGCAGGTAGGAGAGGTACGACAGGTGCTGCCGTACGAAGTGCGCCACCGGCTCGATGACCACTTCGTCCTCCAGCCCCAGGGCTCGCAGGGCCCTCTCCGCACGCCTTGTCAGGTCCTCGCGGACGGCGTTCAGGAAGGCCTCCGGTTCGGAGGGCAGCTCCCCGAGCGGCCCCGGCGGCTCACTGCCTCCCGGCACCTGGGCGACCGCGGTGGCGTAGGCCCGCGCGATGTCGTCGTCGGTGGCCGGCATCGGGTCGAAGAAGATCAGGGGGCGCGGTTCACGGGACCGATGTGCGAGGTGCACCGCGATCGCCGAGGCGGCGCAGTACGCCAGGATCGGCTCGGGACCGTCGTCGAGCCGGGCCGCGTACGCGGGGCCGGTGCCCTCGATCGGCGGGGAGTCGCCGAGCAGAGCGACCATGTCGTCGAGCCCCAGCGCGGTAACCGGGGCCTCCGCCCGGCGCCCCGGGTAGTCCAGGACTCTCAGCATGCTCCATGCCCTCCCCGCGCGCTGACGGCTCACCGCGCCCGCTCGTCTGTTAGCCGGGCCACGTGGTCCGCGAAGTCCGCCAACACGGGGTGGTCGACGAGGAGCTGGACGGGCACCTCGACATCCCACTCGCGGCGCACCGACGCGGTGACGAGCACGGCCTGGAAGGAGTCGCCGCCGCCCGCGAAGAAGTCGTGGTCGGTCGCGGTGACCTCGATGCCGAGTGCGGCCGACCAGAGCTCGGCGATGCGCCGCTGGTACGTCGTGGTGGCCTCGGCCATGGTCGGTTCGGCCGTCATCGGCCACCTCCGGTCGTCAGGGACTGCGCGACCGAGTTGCGGTCGATCTTGCCGCTCGGTGTACGGGGCAGTCCGGGCAGTACGGTCACCGAGGCGGGCAACGAGGCCTCGGGCAGCAGCTCGGCCAGAGCCGCACGAAGATCGCCGGGTTCGGTCCCGTCGGGGTGCAGGGTGATGGCGGCGCGCAGCTGGCGCGAGCCGGCGACCGGTTCCACGGCCACACAGACCGCGGTGGCGACGCCGGGCTGCTGCATGAGGCAGGCCTCGATCTCGAGGAGGTTGACCCGGACGCCGCGGATCTTGACGTCGTAGTCGAGACGGCTGAGGAAATGCACCAGGCCGTCCTCGACGCGCACCAGGTCGCCGGTGCGGAACGCGCGGGTGTGCCCGTGGGGAGTGCGTTCGACGGTGACGAAGCGCTCAGCGTTCAGCTCCGGCCGGTCGAGGTAGCCCAGCGAGACCGGGGCGCCGGCGACGAGCAGTTCGCCGATGGCGGGATTCTCCGGGTCGCTGGGGTCCACCAGCAGTTCGCAGCCCGGCAGCGCCCGGCCGATGGGCGGCAGCAGCGGCCAGTCCGCGCGGTCGGCGGGCAGGTTCCACGCCGTCACCACGTGGGTCTCGGAGGGCCCGTAGTGGTTGCCGAGCCGGGCCTGGGGCAGAGCTGCGAAAAGGTCCTTGATGGGTGGTGTGCACAGCAGCTGTTCGCCCGCCGTGTTCACCTCAAGCAGGGACAGTCCCAGGTCGCCGCCCTGCGCCGAGGCCGCCACGGCCAGCATGTGCAGGGCCACATAGGGAAGGAAGAGGCGTTCGACGGAGTGGTCCGCCAGCCAGGTCAAGAAGGTGAACGGGTCGCGTCGCAGCGACTCGGGGGCGATGACGAGGGTGCCGCCGTCGCACAGAGTGCTCAGGATCTCCTGGAAGCTCACGTCGAAGTTCAGGGGCGCGAACTGCGCGGTCCGCAGCGCGGGCCGGACGGAGTCCGCGCGCTGCCAGGCCACGAGGGGGTCCAGACAGCTGTGCTGGAGCGTCACGCCCTTGGGCAGGCCGGTCGACCCGGAGGTGTAGATGACGTACACGGGGAAGTCGGGTCGGCAGGCGACAGGCCGGAAGCCGTCGGACCCGGCTCCGGTGGGGTCCCCGATGGCGAGGGCCGTGGCCTCGTCGGCGATCTCCGGCTCGACGCCGTCGTACAGCAGCAGACTCGCCTTGCTGTCCCGCAGCATGAAGGCCAGCCGTCGCACCGGGTACGACGCGTCCAGCGGCACGTAGGTGGCGCCGACCGCGATGGTGGCGAGCAGGGCCGTGACGGTGCGTGCGCCGCGTGCGCCGGTCACCGCGACCCGGCTGCCCGGCCCGACGCCGTGGCGGACGAGCCGCCCCGCGAGCTCGGCGACCCACCCCCACAGCTCCTCGTACGTCAGTCGGGTCTCCCCGTCGATCAACGCCAGGTGGCCGGGGTGCTCCCGCACCGCGCGGACCAGCCCGTCCAGCAGGCACCCCGGTTGCGCGGGACCGCCCCACAGCGTCAGTGGCCGCGCCGTCTCCGCCTGCCCTGCTTGACACATGTGAACTCCCCACGTGCGACGGTTGCCGTCACCGTCGTCGAGCATGTTCGTGGCGACCGTCGAGGATCGCGAGGGACTCTGTCCTGACCGAGCTTCAGCGCTGCTGTCCGGGCATCACGTGGTCCGTCTCCGGCACGCTTCGCGCCGCAGAGGACACGTGGAAGGACACGCAGGCAGTGGCGGGACCAACTCCTGTTCCCGGAGCGGGTCGTCGCTGGATCGTATCCACAGCCCCGCCGCTCAGTGAAGGCGCGTACGAAGAGCCTGAACACCCCCGGGACGACGGCGCCGACCGGATGCGCGGCGAGCGTTGCCGGGAATGAGCGCAGGTCGTTACGGTCGCAGCCGTTCACGCCCAGCACCCACCCCTGACGACCCCTGGAGGCTGCCTCGTGCGTTGGGACGATGTGTATGTCCGGTCCTGTGCAGTTGCCCTGGGCGAACGGGAGCCGGTGACGGACGCGGTGAGAGCCGGCCGGTACGACCCCGCCGTCCGTGAGGCGCACGGCTACGAGTCGATAGCCGTCGCGGACGGCGGCTGCGCCGCCGACCTGGCCGTCGATGCCGCGCGGAGCGCGATCGCCCGGTCCGCGGTCGACCCGGCCGAGATCGGTCTGTTCGTCCATGCCTACGTGGACGAGCAGGGTCCGGAGGGGGTCGCCGAGCCGGCCTCGTACGTCCAGGGCATGGCCCACGGCGGCCGGGCCCGCGCCTTCGGGCTGCGGCAGGGATGCAGCGGGGCGCTCGCGGCGCTTGAGGTCGGTGCGATGTACGTGTCCGCCGACCGTGCGGTCGTGCTGACCTCGGCGGACTCGTTCAGGCGCGAGGGCGACCGGTACAGCGACGACCAGGGCGCGGTGGCCGGCGACGGGGCGACCGCCGTGGTGCTGGGCGGCGGGGACGGCGTCGCGCGGCTGCTCGCCACCGACATCGTCGGCGACGGCAGGTTCAGTGGGCTGGCCGGGCTCGACCCCGCCGGGTTCCAGGACCGCCGCGAGTACCTCCGGGCGCAGCGTCAGCGGGTCATGTCGATGATGCGGACGATGAACGAGGCGAAGCGCGACTGCGTGCGGGGCGCGCTCGCGGACGCCGGGCTGGAGGCCCGTGACATCAGGCACTGGCTCCTGCCTTACACGGGACGCTTCCTCGTCGAGGGCGACTTCCTCGACGAGTTCGGCATCGACCCGAAGCGCACGACGTGGGAACTGGGGCGTACGGTCGGCCATCTCATCAACGGTGGTGACTCGTTCGTCGGACTGACCCACCTGCTGGAGACGGGGACCGCGGAGGTGGGGGACCGGGTCGCCCTGCTGGGCGACTCCACCGGGTTCAGCTTCAGCTGCGCCGTGCTGGAGATCCTGGCGCGACCCGCGTGGCAGGCCGGCGGCTGACGGCGCCTGGTTCCCGGACGACGCACGGCACCCCTCGCCCGCTCCGAGCGGACGAGGGGTGCCGTGCGTGGTGTCAGGCCGTCCGTGACGTCCCGTCCGCCGCGAGGTGGTCCGCGACCACCTCACCCACCCCGGCCCAGTGGTCGTCGAGGTAGAAGTGCTTGCCGACGAAGACGTGCAGGCCGAACCGGCCAGTGGTGCGGGGGGCCCACTCTCCGGCGTCGTGGATCGAAACGACGGGGTCGCCGCTGCCGGTCAGGGACACGATCGGGCAGGTGAGCACGGAGTCGTCGCGTCGGTGGGACTGCAGCATGCGGTAGTCCGCGCGCAGTGCGGAGAGCACCAGCGCACGGAGCTCCGGATGGTTGAGGACCCTCTCGTCGGTGCCGTCCAGTACGGCGAGGTCCGCGATCAGCTCCTCGTCGCTCTGCGGACGCGTGTGCCTGGGGAGCGACTGGTGGGGCGGCCGCGCTCCGGAGGCGAACAGCGCCAGCGGCGGGGTCCCCTCGGCCTCCAGGTGCTTGGCCACCTGGAATCCCAGCAGTGCGCCCATGCTGTGCCCGAACAGCACCAGCGGCCGATCCGCTTCGCGCCTCACCGCGGCGAGCGTGCGCTCGGTCAGCTCCGCGAAGTCGGCGACGTACGGTTCGCTGATGCGGTCCATCCGTCCGGGATACTGCACGGCCAGCACCTCGGCGGTGGAGGCGAGCGCCGCCGCCAGCGGCCGGAAGTAGGTCGCGGACCCCCCGGCGTGCGGGAGGCAGACCACCCGCACCGCCCTGTCGGACGCCGTCTCGAACCGCCGTATCCATTCACCCTGTTCCTTGACCATGGCTTCTCGTTCGTCGTTCACACGTGGGTGAGCTGGGGGACGGGTGGTCCGCTGATCGTGCCGTCGGGAGCACGCCGGACCGCGCGGATGCCGGGCACCAGCGGGGTGAGGCCGCACGGGACGACGATCACCACGGCGGCGATCAGCAGCGCTTCGGCCTGACCGGCCTGGGCGGCCAGCGGACCCACCAGGGCGAGACCCAGGGGCGCGGCGACGGTGGAGATCAGCCAGTCGTAGGACTCGACCCGGGACATCACCTCGACGGGGATCAGCTGCTGCATCGACGCCTGCCACAGGGCGTCGAGGAACAGGGTGGCCGCACCGCTGAGGAAGGCCGCGCCGACCACGCACCACAGGGGCATCGGCACCGCGAACGCCAGCAGCGGCAGCGCGGTCAGGATCAGCGCGAGGTTGCCGACGACCAGGGGTCTGCGCGGTTCCAGCCTCAGCGCGACGAATCCGCCCGTGAGGGCGCCGGCCGCGAAGCCCGACACGATGACGCCCCAGGCGGACGGCCCGCCGAGGGACTCGTTCGCGATCACCGGGCCGAGCACGTAGTAGGCCGCGACCGCCAGGTTCTGCAGCATGTGCACGAGCATGTTGAGCCACAGCCACCGTCGTACGGACAGCTCGCGCCAGCCGGTTCCGAGGTCGCGCCAGAAGGTCTCGGCCGGGGGGAGGCTGCGCGGTGCGAGCCGCAGCATCGCCAGCGAGACGGCGCTCACGATGAACGTGACCGCGTCCGCCGCGAGTACCAGACCCGGACCCCACCAGGTGATCAACACGCCCGCCAGTGCCGGGCTCAGTACGGTGGAGGCACTGATGCAGAAGGACATCAGCGCGTTGCCGCGCTGGAGTTGTTCCGGCGGCGTGATCTCCGCCATCAGGCCTCTGGCGGCAGGGGCGAAGAACGCCTGGGCGCCACCGAAGACCGCGGCACCGACGGCGAGATGCCACACCTGGGCCGCGCCGGTCACGAGAAGACCGGCCAGAACCAGCTGCGCGGCCGCACGGACCAGGTCGGACGACAGCATCAGGATCTGACGGCGCAGCCTGTCCGCCCACACCCCGCCGACCAGCGAGAAGACGATCTGTGTCATGACCTGCGCGGTCATGACCAGCCCGATGTCGGTGACCGAACCGTCCACCGCGAGCACGGCGAAGATCAGCGCAACCTTGGTCATCCCGCCGCCGGCGGCCGACACCGCCTGCCCGATCCACAGGATGCGGAAGTCCCGTATGTAGAGCGGCGCCAGCGCCTCGGCCAGAGCCGACCGCTTGCCACCGCTCCTGCCCTGTGCCATCAGCGTGTTCCCCGCCGTGCCGAGACGTGCGTCAGGCCGCGAACGGGGCCGATGTGCTGTGAGATCACAAGTGGGTCCTTGTCTGGGATCGCTGTCGGACTGACAGCCGGGACGGTCATAATCGTGCTCATGCGGTCCGTTCGGCCACCGCGCGCAGGGACTGTTCAAGGATCGCGAGCCCCTCGGCGAGTTCCGCGTCGGAGGCCGTGAGCGGCGGCAGCAGCTTGACCACCTCGTCCCGAGGACCGGCGGTCTCCACCAGCAGACCCCGGGTGAAGGCCTCGTCGGCCACCTGGTCGGCCACTCCCTCCCCGACCACCAGGCCGTGGACGAGACCGCGGCCTCGGGTGGGCAGACCGAGACCGGCATGGGGCCGGACGATGTCCTGGAGCGCGTTCGCGATCCACTCGCCCCTGGCGCGCGTCGACTTCTCCAGCGCGTCGTCCCGCCAGTAGGCGGACAGCGCCGCCGTTGCGGTGACGAACGCCGGGTTCACGCCGCGGAACGTGCCGCTGTGGGCGCCCGGCCGCCAGACGTCCAGCTCCGGCCGGACCAGGGTGAGCGCGAGCGGCAGCCCGTATCCGCCGATCGACTTCGACAGACAGATCATGTCCGGCACGATGCCCGCGTCCTCGAAACTGAAGAACGGACCGGTCCGTCCGCAGCCGGCCTGGATGTCGTCGACGATGAGCAGGACCTCGTGCTGCCGGCACAGGTCGGCGAGCGCACGCAGCCACTCCGTGCTCGCGACGTTCACCCCGCCCTCGGCCTGCACGGTCTCGACGATCACCGCGGCCGGCCGGTCAAGACCGCTGCCCGGGTTGGCCAGGAGCCGAGCCAGGTATTCCGGACGGGACTGCCCCTCCTGTCCGTCGAACGGCACCGGGGTCGCGCCGGTGAGCGGTACGCCGGCGCTCCGGCGGTGAGCGGGGTTGCCCGTGACCGCGAGTGCGCCGAGCGTCGCTCCGTGGAACGAGTTGGTGAAGTGCACGACCTCGCTGCGGCCGGTGATCGTGCGGGCCAGCTTCAGGGCCGCCTCGACGGCGTTGGCGCCACCCGGGCCAGGGAAGATCACCTTGTGGTCCAGGCCCCGCGGCTGCAGCACGACCTCGACGAGTGTTTCGAGCAGGTCGTGCCGTGCGGTGGTGAACATATCGAGCGCGTGGGTGACGCCGTCGTTGCCGATGTAGTCGAGGAGCGCTCGTTTGAGCACCGGATTGTTGTGCCCGTAGTTCAGCGAGCCGGCTCCGGCGAAGAAGTCGAGCCAGCTTCGGCCGTCCTCGGTGTGCAGGCGGCTGCCGGTCGCGCGGGAGAAGACGACCGGCCAACGCCTGCTGTAGGACCGTACGTTCGATTCGTGCTGCTCGAAAATACTCATGAAAGTCCCTTCTTCGTGCACGGAGTGGCGCGACCGCAGTCGGCTCTGGTCAGGAGATGTAGGAGTAGTACGAGCGCAGGCCCGGCATGAGCAGACCGCGCGGCAGGCCGGCGACGACCCCGAGGGCGAACAGCGAGTTGTACCGCAGGTTCTTCAGCGGCATGCCCTCGCGCACCGCGGCGAGGCCGCGCAGGGCGCTGGCCCGGTCGTGCCAGTCGATGTTGAACGAGATCGACGCGCCGGGGGAGATGACCTTGTGCAGGGTGCCGGGCGGCATGTAGAAGATGTCACCCGCCTCGACGTCGCACGTCAGCACCGTCGCGTCGCGGAAGAGCGGGTGCCGGTCGAGGTCGGGAGCCTCCGGGTCGACCTCCGCCCACCGCCAGTTGTGGGTGTAGCACTTGTCGCGCTCGGCGTCGGCCACCATGACGAACCGCTTGGACCCCTGTATCTGGAAGAACAGGTTGTGGGTGAGCAGCGTGTCGAAGTGCAGCGGCGTCACCGCGCGCGCGGGGCCGACGAAGAACTGCGTGAACTTCCACCACTGCTCGCGGAAGAACGGCGGGAAGTAGTCGACGGGGAACGGCTCCAGGTCGTGTCGCAACTCCGGAAGCATCGAGAGCAGCGGTACGTCGTGCAGGTAGCCGGGCGGATCGCCCGCGTCGTCTCCCCGGGCGACCGCCGTCTCCCACTGGGCGAGTTCGCGAGCGTAGTCGCCGAGGCTGACGACGGCGGTGCGGCCTGCGGAGACGGTGCCCACCTTGACCCGTACCTGCTGCTCGGGCGCCACCTCGCCGAGGTGGGCGGCCGACCATGTGGACACCGCGGGCATGTGCGCGGCCGCGCCGCGCATCACCACCGGCCTGCGCCCCATGTATGTGGAGCGGAACTCCTCGGGGCTCAGCTCGGTCCGCACGTCCACAGGTACCGGTGGGGCCGTCGTTGTCACTGGCGTCTCCTATCGTCATTCCGCGTCGGCGTGCCGGCAGGGCCCGCGGGCACCCGCGCGGGTACCGCTGCGACCGGGATCGTCGGCGGCCGGTGTCCAAGTGGGGCGCGGCATCGGTCGAACAGTGCGTGGTGGCCCCTCCGGGAAGGCCCGTGTTCGGACGGACCGCTTGGACGTGTTCCGCCCGACTCATAACCTCTCGGATTGCAGGGTGCGCGAGTTCAGGTCGCGGCGACACCCCGGTTTTTGGTCACCAAGGCCTGCCGAGTGCTTCTACCAAGGTTCGAGCATTACCAGGCCCGGCCATATGGTCAAGGGCGGACAAGTGCGGTCCGTGTGGCTGGGCACCTGCCGTTTTCCGTTTCTTGACACTCCCATTCGGCCTGACCTAGCTTCCATCCGGTGGAACTGCCGAGAATGAATGCTCGGGCCGTCCGCACAGGCGGCAGAGAATATTCGGCAGTAACTCCCACCGGTAGCACATCCCGCCTATCCCCCATCGGGGCCGACAGTATGGGACCTCTGATCCGATGTTCGACAACGAGAACACCCAGTACCTCGTGGTGGTAAACGGCGAGGAGCAGTACTCGATATGGCCGGCGGTCCGTGACCTGCCGGACGGCTGGACGTCGGTGGGCGACCCCCGCCCTCGCCAGGAATGCCTCGACCACATCGAAAGCGTGTGGACCGACATGCGGCCGAAGAGTGTGCGCGAGGCTCTCGAAAACTCCGGATCTCTCATTGGACAGGGAAGTCGAATGGTACTCTCGCAGCTGGTTGACGCCGACGATCTGAAGGCGATGTCCCCCGAGGAGCTTCGCGATATGCTGGCCAGCCTCGACGACGACGTGATCTATGGTGACGACGGCGATGTCATCGAGCCCAACCCGGGTAACGAGACGGCCTAGCCGGGCGCATTCGTCCCGAATTCTGTGACGTAAATTATGCGTCCATTTTCCGTGTGCCACCGGCTCGCTGTTCGCCGAGAAGAGTGACATGACGTCTGCTGCCCTGAGTTCCGTATCCGCTGTGGTCGAGAACATCTTCGAGCGATATCCGCAGGTGGGCCGGAGGGCCGGCCGTCACGACTTCGACGGCCGGCTTCCCGCCGTCCTGCCCGACGCTCCTTCCGATGTGGACGGCCTGCTGACCGCGGTCCGCAAGCAGCTCGACGCCCTGCCCGAGAACGCGGACCCGGAGGTGCGAGCGGACCTCGGCACGGCGATGCGGGTGCTCAGCGACGAGCGGTTCCGCATCGCCGAGCTCGGTCGGCCCCATCGCGGTCCCGACCTGTGGCTCGCCGAGGCGGACGTGCACGTCTACCTGCGCGGGGACTACGCGCCACTCGACGAGCGCGTCGCGGCGTTGTCGCGTCATCTCGCACAGCTGCCGGACTTCCTCGCCGCCGCGGCGGAGACGTTCGGCGGCACTCTGCCGGCGGGCGAGCGGATCAGCGGCTTCGAGAACGCCAGGGCCCAGGCGGTGTCCGTGCCGAAACTCGCGGCCCGGCTCGTCGCAGCGCGGCCGGACGTGGCCGGCAGCTCTCTCCTGGGGCTGGCCGACTCGGCCCGTGCCGCATTCGTGGACTTCGCGGACGCGGTCGCGGCCACTGCACCGGCCCGTGCGGTTTTCGGCCCCGACAGGCTCGCCGGGTACCTGGAGGCGGCCGAGGGGATCGAGACACCGGTGGACGAGCTGCTGGCCGAGGCCGAGGCCGAGGTGCGGGAGCTGGTCGCCCGCCTCGACGCGCTCACCGCTCGACTGGGCGTGGGCAGCAGGGAGGAGGCGTACGCACTGATGCGTGCGCAGCCCCCCGCCGGACCGGTGGCCACCGTGTTGTCGGGGATCATCGAGCGGCTGCGGGAGTTCTGGGCCGAGCAGGACGTCGTCACCCTCACCGACCGGTACGGTCTCGACATCCGGCCCGCCCGCGACGCCTCGACCTCCGCGGCGGTGATCTTCGACTACGCCGGGGCCCTCGAGGCGGTGCCTCAGCCGCATGTGCTGCACGTCCCCGAGCCGGGCGACCTCGCCGTGCTGGGCGACTACCTCAACGAGCCGATGCTCGAGATGATCGCCGTGCACGAGGCCGTCCCGGGTCACTACCTGCACCACGAGGCCACACCTCAGCACGCCGGCGTGATCCGCAGGTGTGTGCCGTGGTTCCCCGGAACCTCTGAGGGATGGGCTCACTACACCGAGGAGCTGGCGATCGAACGCGGCCTTGCTGAGGGCCGCCCGCTCGTCGAGGTCGCGGCCCTGCGCCACGCGCTGGAGGCCGCCACCCGCCTGTTGGTGTTCCTCTCCGTCCATTCCGGACGGAGGAAGTTCGGCGCAGCCGTCGCCGAGGCCGCCACGCTGTGCGCGTGGTCGCCGGAGCGGGCCGGCCGCGAGGTGCTGGCCGTGGTCGCGAACCCGGCCGGTGCCATGTACACGCTCGGCAAACTGCACATCCGGCGATGGCGCGAACTGGCCGGCGTAGGTGATTCCGCCGCAGGCCTGAAGGCCTTCCACGACCGGCTGCTGCGCTGCGGCAGCGCGCCGCTGTCCACCGTGTGGCGCTACTACCTCGACGGCCGGCTGGTTCCGGCCGCATCCACCACGACATAAGGAGAATCCGTGACCCAGGTGACGGCAGAAATGACCCCCGCCGAGGCGTTCCCCTCGGACTACTGGGTCACCATTCCCGCCGGTTCCTTCACGATGGGCTCCGACGAGCTGCGCGAAGACGGCAAGCCCCGTGCCGCCGCGCCCGAGCACCAGGTCCACGTGGCCGAGTTCCGTATGGCCAGGTACCCGGTGACCGTCGCCGAGTTCCGCCGCTTCGTCGAGGCGACGGGCCACGTGACCGACGCGGAGAGGAAGGGCAAGAGCTGGGTCTGGATCGGTGACCCCGCTGTGGTCGTCCCCGACCAGGACTACCTGTGGAAGAACATCGACGGCGCGTCCTGGCGCGCCCCGCACGGCCCGGGTTCCACGCTGGAGGGCAAGGACAACCACCCGGTCACCCACGTCAGCTCCCTCGACGTCGCCGCCTACTGCGAGTGGTCCGGCACCCGCCTGCCGACGGAGGCGGAGTGGGAGAAGGCCACGCGCGGCACCGACGGCCGACGCTACTCGTGGGGCAATGAGGAGCCCACCGCCGAGCACTGCAACCACACCATGAACGTGGCCGACACCACCCCCGTCGACGCCTATCCCCAGTCGGCCGGCCCGTACGGCGTCGTGGACCTCACCGGCAACGTCTGGGAGATCACCTCCAGCGCCTACCACCACTACCCGTACGACGCGAGCAAGCCCGGCCGCGTCATCAAGACGAAGGCGGGTGAGGTCGAGCTCGGCGTGATTCGCGGTGGCTCGTTCTACAACAACTGTGACCCTCGTGGCTGCCTGGCGTGGGTGCGGATCTACAACCTGCCCGACTACAGCTGCTACGACATGGGCTTCCGTGTCTGCGCGCGTTGACCAAGGGCGGATAGACAGGCAGCTGCTCGACCGCGTGGACGCGCTCCTGGGCCACCTGCCCAGGACCCCGGTCGTGCGGCTGCCTCACCCCGGCCTCCGGCTCTACGCCAAGATGGAGCTGGAGAACCGGACGGGCAGTGCGAAGGACCGGGCCGCGATCTGGATCCTCCGCGAGGCGGTGCGGCGCGGCGAGATCACCCGGTCCACCACGGTGGTCGAGTCCTCCTCCGGGAACTTCGCACTCGCCCTCGCCTCGTTCCTGAACGAGCTGGGCGTGCCCTTCGCACCGGTGCTCGACCCGAACGTGAACGCGGCCACGGAACGGACGCTGCGGCAGTTGTGCGCGCGGGTGGAGAAGGTCACCGAGCCCGACGGCACTGGCGGCTACCTGCTGAGCCGGCTCGTACGGGTCGCCGAGCTGCGCGCGGAGCTGTCGGACGTGTACTGGCCGAACCAGTACTCCAATCCGGACGGCGCGCGCGGCCACTACGAGCTGACTGCTCGGGAACTGCTCGAGGACGTCGGCCGGATCGACTACCTCTTCGTGGGGGTCGGCACCGGTGCGACGATCAACGGCCTCTCGCGCCGGCTCCGCGAGGAACACCCGGATGCCACCGTGGTCGCCGTCGACGTCGAGGGCTCGGCCATCTTCGGTGCCCCGCCGGCCCGCCGGCGCATCCCGGGCATCGGATCCAGCATCCGTCCGCCGCTGGTCGACGACGCCTGGATCAAGAAGGTGGTCGTGCTGTCCGAGCGGGACGAGGTGGCCGGCTGCCGGGCCCTGCTGCGTGACCACGGGATCTACGCGGGCGGTTCCACCGGCTGCGTCTACGCCGCGATCACCCGTTACTTCGACGGGCACACGGGCCCGGAGCCGGTGGTGGCGTTCCTGTGCGCCGACAGCGGCAATCCATACGCCGACACGGTCTACGCCGACGACTGGGTCACCGAACACCTCACACCGGCAGCAATCGAGGGAGCATGAGCGTGACGACGAGCGTGTGGACGCCGCCGCCCGCCGACGAGGCTGCGCTGACCGAATGGCTGCGCGCCCGTGACCCGGTCACCCGGGCCCCGGGGACCGGCGGCTGGCACGTCTTCGGACACCCGGAGGTCAAGGAGGTGCTCGCCAACCACGGCGCCTTCTCCAACGAGGTGGTGCGGCCGGTGCCCGGGGACTCGCCGATGCGCCTGTACCGAACCGGCAACCTGACCTGGATGGACCCGCCGCGCCACCGCAACCTGCGGGGCCTCGTGAGCCAGGCTTTCACCCCCCGCTGGGTCGCCGGGCTCGAACCGGTGATCCGCGAGACCGTCGAGACCTTCCTCGCCGGCCTGCGGGGCCGCGACGAGGCCGATTACGTACGGGAGTTCGCCTCGCCGGTCGTGGCCACGGTCATCGCCCGGATGCTCGGCATACCCGAGAAGGGACAGCAGCTCTTCCAGGAGTGGTCGAGAAGCCTCCTGGCACTCGCCGACCCGAGTGCCGAAGGCAACGGCCTGCAGAAGGTGCTCTCCCTGACGCAGATCGCCGAGGCGTATCTGCACCAGTTCATCGCGAAGCGGCGTGCCGCCCCCACCGACGACCTGACCAGCAAGCTCATCGCGGCCGAGATCGACGGCGAGCGCCTCGGCGACGACGAGACGGCCGGACTGATCGCGCTGCTGATGTCCACCGGGCAGGCCGCGACCATCACCCTCGTGAATGCGGTGATCGTCCTCGGGCGCCACCCGGAGGCCGTCGCCAAGTTGCGGGCCCGGCCCGAGCTGCTCGACTCGGCCATCGACGAGGTCATGCGCTACCGCTCGGAGACCACCCGGGTCGAGCGCAGGACCCTCCGGGACGTCGTGATCGGCGGGCACGAGATCCCCGCCGGGGAATCGGTGTCGGTGTGGATCGCGGCGGCCAATCGCGATCCGCGGGTCTTCGACGCCCCCCACGTGTTCGACATCGAGCGCTCGGCCAACCCGCACATCGCCTTCGGGAACGGCATCCACTACTGCCTGGGCGCGCCGCTCGCACGCCTGGAGATCCGCATCGCCCTGCGTGGACTACTCGACTCCACCCTCGACTTCGCGGCCGATCCGGCGGGCACCCGCCTGCTCGACCCGCGTCTCATGTTCGGCGCGAGCGAGGCGACCGTCCGGTTCACATGGAAGGAGAAGCAATGACGGGGTTCGTCCCGGGCGGGCTGGTCGCACGGCTCGCCGCACACGCGCACGACTCGGCCGAGAAGCCGGCGCTTTCGATCGCGTCGCTCGGCGGCGGCCCGCGAGCCGATCTGACCTACGGACAGCTGTGGGGCCGATCGCTCGCCGTGGCACGCGCCCTCCACGAGAAGGTGCGGCCCGGCTCGCGCGTACTGCTGCTGTTCCCGACCGCGCCGGAGTTCGCCCCCGCCTTCCTCGGCTGCCTCGCCGCGGGCGTCATCGCCGTGCCCGTGCCGCTGCCGATCGACGAGGGAACCCGGCGCCGCGTACTGAACGTGGCCCGGGACTGCGACGTGTCGCTCATCGTGTCCCTGTCGTTCGTCCGTGACGTCGCCCTGGCAGGCGAGGACGCGGAGCTGCGGGCGTTCGCCGAGGCCCAGGAGTGGCTGCTCGCCGATCTGATCGAGCCCGTCACCGCCGACGACGGCGCGGACCTGCCGCTCGCCGCCGCCGGCGACGTCGCCTTCCTCCAGTACACCTCCGGCTCCACCAGCGCCCCCCGCGGTGTCGTCGTGACCCACGGCGCGCTGATGCACAACGAGGCCGCCATCCAGCGGTCGTTCGGCGTCACGCCCGACTCCACGATCGCCAGCTGGCTTCCCCTCCACCACGACATGGGCCTGATCGGTGCGATGCTGCAGCCCCTGTACACCGGCGCCAAGGGCATCATCCTCGACCCGCTGTCCTTCATCCAGCGCCCCGCGAGCTGGCTGGAGACCATCAGCGCGGAGGGCGCCGACATCAGCGGCGGCCCGAACTTCGCCTACGACCTGTGCGTGCGCAAGGTGACCGAGGAGGAGAAGGCCGGACTCGACCTGTCCCGCTGGCGCGTCGCGTTCAACGGCGCGGCACAGGTCTATCCGCGTACGCTGCGCGCCTTCACCGAGGCGTTCCGCGACACCGGCTTCCGCTCCGAGGCGCATCTGCCCTGCTACGGCCTGGCCGAGTCGACCCTGCTCGTCACCACCGTCGCGCCGGGCGTGTCCCGGACCTTCGAAGACGGCAGGGAGCTGACCGCGTACCGGCTGCCCGACCACGCCGACGTACGGATCTTCGACCGCACCGCCGACACCGAGGTCGACGCCGGCCAGGTCGGCGAGATCGTCGTCGCGAGCGACAGCAACGGCGACGGCTACTGGAGCCGCGAGGCGTTCGGCACCCACCTGCGCACCGGCGACCTCGGCTTCCGCGACGGCGACGAGCTGTTCGTGGTGGGCCGGGCCAAGGACCTCATCGTCCAGCGCGGCCGCAACGTCTACCCCGAGGACCTGGAGGCCGACGCCGGCACCTGCCACCCGGAGGTCAGGCCCGGACGTTGTGCCGTCTTCGGCGTCGGCCACGACGGGGACGAGGCGGTCGTGGTCTGCCAGGAGGTCGGTGCCCACACCCCGGCCGAGCGCCTGCCGGAGATCGCCGCGCGCGTCCGCGCCACTCTGTCGCGCGTCCACGGCGTCACAGCCCGCACGGTCCTGATTGTGCCGCCCGGCACCATCACCAAGACGTCCAGCGGAAAGGTCCAGCGTTACGCGGTCCGGAAGCGCTACCTCGACGGTGTGCTGTCGGTCCTGCGCGACGACACGCTGAGCGGGCGCAGCTCCTCGCTCGCGGAGCTGCTGAGGGCTCATTCCCCGACCGATGCCCTGCGCCTCCACATCGGGGCCCTGCTCGGTCTCGCGGAGCCCCCGTCGGCGGACGCCGCCCTCGCCGACCTCGGCGCCGACTCGCTGACCGCCGTCCGCCTGCGGCACGACCTGGAGGAGGCGCTCGGCGTCACGCTGACGCCCACCGTCGCCCTGCGCGCGGAGTCGATCGCCGAACTCGCCGTGGCCGCCTCCACGGCCGCCGCGACCACCACGACCGCCGAGGCCGTCCCTGCCGCGGCGCCCGACGGCTACGGGCTCACCCCTTCGCAGCGCGCCCTGTGGTTCCTGCACCGGGCCGGGCAGGACGGCGGGGACTACAACGTGACGCGAGCGTTCCGGGTCACCGGAACCGTCGACCCCGAGGCCTTCCGCGCCGCACTGCGCGCCGTGGCCGCCCGCCATCCGAGCCTGCGCCTGGCGATCACCACGCGCGACGGCGCCCCGTACGCCGAGGTGCGCGACACCAACGCCCCCGAGGTCGAGGTCGCCGACGGACGCGACTGGTCCGACGAGCAGGCCGCCTCCTGGTACCGCGACATCGCGACCCGCCCGTTCGACCTCGGCTCCGGCACGCCGCTGCGCGCCGCGCTGCTGCGCCGCGGGGACGACTGGCTGTTCGCGCTCTCCCTGCACCACATCGTGTGCGACGTGTCGTCCTTCGCGATCGTCATGGCCGACCTCGCCGCCGCCCTGCGCGGTGAGCAGGCGGACCCCCACCCGCTGCCCCTCCCGGCCGCGCCCCACGAGCACGGCGACTTCTGGCTGTTCGAACTCGACGGCGAGCTTCCCACCCTCACGCTGCCCGACCTCGGCCGGCCCGAGGCCGGCGCGCCTCGCGAGTCCCTCGCCTTCCAGGTGCCCGCCACCCCGCTCGCCGAGTACGCCCGTGAGCACGGGCTGACCCTGCACAACCTGTTGCTCGCCGCCTACCAGGTGCTGCTGCACCGGCTGTCGGGCCAGTCCGACCTGATCGTCGGCGTGCCCACCGCGGGTCGCACCGACCGGTCCCTGGCCGGGTGGGTCGGCTACCTGGTCAACGTGGTGCCGGTGCGCTCCGCCTACCGCCCCGAGGTGCCGTTCGCCGAGTTCGCGGCCGACACCCACCGGCACGTCCTCGACGTGCTGGACCACGCGGACACACCACTGTCCGACATCGTGCGGCTGGTCAACCCCGACCGTGACACCGCCACGGCCACGATCTTCCAGGCCATGTTCACCTGCTACACGGCCTCACTGCCCGGAGCGGCGGGCATCGTGACCGGGGACGAACGAGCCGAACTGGTGGCAGGTGCCGTCACCCTGCACGGCCACGCGGTTCCCGACCACACCACCCAGTCCGACCTGGGCTTGAACGTGGCGATCCGCGACGACGTGCTGGACTTCCAGCTCCAGTACGACTCCGCCGCGGTCTCCCGGGACCAGGCCGAGCTGGTGGCCAGGACCCTGCCGGTGCTGCTCACCGCCATCGGCGCGGCGTCCGGCCCGCTCCCGCTGCTGGCCGAGGACGAGGCCGCCGCGCTGGTCGCCCGAGGGATCGGCCCCGACGTGCCGCGCCCGGAGAACTACCTCGACTCCTTCGAGCACTGGGTCGACCGTGCCCCCGACAGCGTCGCGGTCGATGACGGACGGGTCCGGCTGACCTACGCTGAGCTGGACACCCGCGCCAACCATGTGGCCGAGCGGCTGCGGGCCGCAGGTGTGGGCACCGACCGTACCGTTGTGGTGAGCGCGGACCGGTCCGCCGACTACCTCGTGGCTCTGGTCGGTCTGCACAAGGCCGACGGCGCCTACGTGCCGATCAGTCCCCGCGAGGCGCCCCGGCGGGCTGAGGCGATGGTCGACGCGGTCGAGCCGGCCGCGATCATCGCCGGGGCCTCGGGCCGCCACCTGTTCGGCGGCCACGAGGTGCTCGATCTCGCCGAGCTGGTCTCGGGTGCCACCGACGTACGGCCGCCGCGGCTCTGCCACGACCACGCCACCTCGACGATCATTCACACCTCCGGTTCCACCGGCGTTCCCAAGGCTGCCGTCTCCACCAACTACGGTGTGACGAACCACATGTGGCAGATGGTCGAGCAGTTCGGGCTCACCGAGCACGACTGCGTGGCCCAGACCGCGCCGGTCTCCTTCGACATCTCCGTGTGGCAGTTGCTGACTCCGCTGATGATCGGCGGTCGCGTGCGGATCGTGCCCGAGCCGGACTCGCAGTCGCCCGCGAGCCTGCTGAAGGCCGTCGTCGACGGCGGCGTGACGATGCTGGAACTGGTGCCGTCCAACATGATGGCGCTGCTCGACACCGGCTTCGCCGCGACCCCGGGCGCCCTGCGGGTGATGCTGTCCACGGGGGAGAGCCTCACCCACGACGTGCTGCGGCGCTGGATGCGGGAGCTGCCCGGCATCCCCGTGTACAACGCCTACGGCCCTGCCGAGTGCACCGACGACGTCACCGCCGGGCTGTGCGCGGCCGGACCCGACGCGTCGATGACCACCGCGGTCGGCCGGCCGCTCGCCAACACCACCGTGCACGTCCTCGACGAGCACCTGCGGCCGGTGCCGCCCGGTGTGGTCGGCCTGCTGCATGTCGGCGGCGGCGCGGTCGGCCGCGGCTACCGGGGCAACCCGAGGCGGACCGCCGAGATGTTCGTCCCGGACCCGTACGCGACCGTGCCCGGTGGACGGCTCTACCGCACCGGCGACCTCGGTCGCGTCAACGCCGACGGCGATCTGGAGTTCCTGGGCCGCGCCGACACCCAGATCAAGATCCGCGGCCAGCGGATCGAGGTCGGCGAGGTCGAGACCGCGCTGCGCCGGTGCCCCGGCGTCGTCGAGGCCGCGGTCAAGGTCCACCACGGGCCGGCGGGTGCCTCGCTCGTGGGGTACGTGTCCCGCCCCGGCGGGCCGCAGGACGTGGCGACGGTGCTCGACCTGGACGAGGACGAGCGGTTCCGCGCCGTCCTGTCCGAGCTGCTGCCCCGGCACATGATCCCGACGATCATCGCCGAGTTCGGCCGACTGCCCCGGTCCAAGAACGGGAAGGTGGACTACCGCTCGCTGTCGTTCACCTCACCGACGGCCACCCGTGTCACGGCCGAGCCGGACGACCCGCTCGCTGCGGCCGTCCGCACCCTGTGGACGGACCTGCTGGAGCTCGACACGGTCGGCTGGGACGACAGCTTCTTCCAGCTCGGCGGCCACTCCCTGCTCGCGCTCGCCATGATCGACCGGGTCAACGCCCTGCTCGACGTGGCGCTCGTGGTAGACGTCGTCTTCGCCAACCCGCGGCTGCGCGATTTCGTCGCCGCCGTGCGAGCGGCCGACCCGGCCATCGCCGACCGGGCGCAGGACCGCGTCCCCGCGGACCCGTCCAGGCCGGTCCCCGCGAGCGCCGCACAGCAGCGCTTCTGGTTCCTGCGCGAGATGGACCCCCACGCGCCGACCTACAACATGCCCGGCGTGCTGCGGCTGCGCGGCGACCTGGACGAGGACGCACTGGAGGGTGCGCTGCGGGAGACCCTGGCCGCGCACCCCGTGCTGCTGGCCCGGTTCGCCACCGACGGCGGCGAACTCACCTGGACCGCCCGCCCGGCCGAAGAGTTCGACCTCGCCCGCCTGGACCTGCGCGGCCCGGTGGCCGAGCTCGGCGAAGCGGTCTTCGACCGGCTGGTCGAGGACGAGGCCGCGGTCGTCGCCGACCTGCGCCGGGAGCTGCCGTTCCGCGCGCTGCTCGCCCGGCTCGGGGAACGGGACTGGGGCCTGTTCGTCAATATCGACCACATCGTGTGCGACGGCTGGTCCGTCACGGTCTTCCTGCGCGAGCTTGCCGACCGCTACGACGGGCGGCGGCGGACGGAGGCCGACTACGGCTTCGCGGACTACTGCTTCGCCGAGCGTGCCTGGTGGGAGGGGCGCGACCGCGGTGAGACGGCGGCCCTGTGGCGGGACGTGGTGGGCCGTCCGGCCCGGCGGTCCGCACTGCCGGGCCGGGTCGTGCCGGCCGGGCCGGACGAGGAGGCGTCGGCCGGACACGGCGACGTGTTCGACGCCGATCTCGGCGCGGCGGTGCGCGACCTCGCCGTTCGTACCGGCACCACCCCCTACATGGTGTTCGCGACCGCGCTGGCCGCGCTCACCCACAGCGGGGCGGACGAGCGTGAGCAGATCATGCTCGGCACGCTGATCGCCCAGCGCGACCGGCCCGAGTGGCGGCGGGTCGTGGGCCCGCTCCTGAACGTCTCGGTGCTGGCCGTCGACCTGTCCCCGGCCGACTCGCCCGCCGAGGCACTGGCCGCCGTCCGTGCGGGCGCCCTGCGGGCCTACCGGTCGGCGAACGTGCCCTTCCAGGAGTTGGCGCCGCTGCTCACGCCGGCCGCCGGCGGCGACGGGTCGCCGTTCGACGTGATGCTCGTGATGCAGCCGCCCTCCCGGCCCGTCGAACTGGCCGGTCTCGAGGTGGCGGAGACCGGCGTGGACATCGCCGCGGCCCCGTATCCGCTGCTGATCGACATCGAGGAGCGGGACGGCGGCTACCAGGTGACCTACCGCTACCAGACAAGCCGGTTCGACGCGGCGGGCATCGCGGACCTGGCCCGCCGGCTGCGCGCCACGGTGCGTGCGCTGGCCGGTGCCGGCGCGGCGTCCCTGGCCGAGCTGCTTCCCGTGCGCGACCTGGTGGAGAGGACCTGATCATGACCGAACCGATGGTGAGCCCTGTGCTGGATCGGTTTGCCTCGTGGCGGCGGAAGCACCCCGAGGCGCCCGCCGTGGTCGCCGACGGGGTCACCCGCGGGTACGCGGAACTCGACGCCCTGGCCCGTCGGCATGCCGAGGCGCTGCGGGCGGCCGGTGCCGGCAGAGAGACCGTGGTGGCGCTGGTCGCCGACCGCGGCCCCGGTTACGTGGCGATGATGCTCGGCGTGCTGCTCGCCGGCGCGGCCTTCGTCCCGGTGGAGCCGGGCGTACCGGTGCGGCGCGCCCGCCGGATGTGCGCCGACGCGGACGTGCGGGCCCTGCTCGTCGAACCCGGGCACGAGGAGTTCGCCGCCGAGGTCGTGGCGGGGCTCGACCCGGAGCCGAGCGTGCTCGTCGCCGTCACGGAGCACGGGGAGCCGGGCCGGGAGGCCCAGGGCACTGTGCCGGACCGGCCGCGCGACGGTCTCGCGTACGTGATCTTCACGTCCGGGTCCACCGGCACGCCCAAGGGCGCGATGGTCGCCGATGGCGGCATGGACAACCACCTGGCGGCCAAGATCGCGGACCTGGAGCTCGGCCCCGCCGACGTCGTCGGCCTCACCGCGCCGCTCTCCTTCGACATCTCCGTGTGGCAGACCCTCGTCGCGCTGACGATCGGCGCCCGGACCGCGGTGGCCTCACCCCACAACATCTCCGAGCCCGCCGAACTCGTGGCGTGGGTCCGCCGGCACGGCGTGACCGTGCTGGAGATCGTCCCGTCCTTCCTCGCCGTGCTCACCGCGCAGCTCGACGACGACCTGAAGGCCGGGCTGTCCTCCCTGCGGTACCTCGTGGTCACCGGAGAGGCGCTCCCCGGGGCGATCGCCCGGCGCTGGTACGAGCACTGCCCGGACAGCCTGATCGTCAACGCCTACGGCCCGACCGAGTGCTCCGACGACGTCACCCACCACGTGGTGACCGCGGCCGAGAGCGCCGCCCGGCCCTGGCCGTCGATCGGCCGGGAAGTGCTCAACACCCGCCTGTACGTGGTGGACGCGGACGGCCGTGAGGTGCCGGCCGGCACCGAGGGCGAACTGCTGGTCGGCGGCGCCGGCGTCGGGCGCGGCTACATCGGCGACCCGGTGCGCACCGCGCTGGCCTTCGTCCCGGACGGCTTGTCAGGGGCGCCTGGTGCGAGGCTGTACCGCACCGCCGACCGCGTGAGCCGCGCTGCCGACGGCACCATCGACTTCCACGGCCGCCGCGACCGCCAGGTCAAGGTCCGCGGCCACCGGGTCGAGTTGGGCGACGTGGAGGCGGAGCTGCTGCGGGTGCCCGGGGTCGGTTCGGCCGCCTGTGTGTTCACCGGCGGCCGGCTGCGGGCCTTCGTGACGCTCGACGCCCCGGTCGACGCGGCCGCCGCGGTACGCGCAGGCGCCCCGCACTACCTCGTCCCGCACGAGGTGACCGTGCTCGCGCGGCTGCCGGTGAACACCTCCGGAAAGACCGACCACCGGGTCCTGGAAGCCCTGTGCGCCGAGGACATGTCCCCGGACACCGCCGCGGCATCCGTCCGGGAGCCTGATCTGGAGGTGGCGTGCGGGCTGGTCGCCGAGGCGCTCGGCGTGGCCGTGATCGGTCCGGACGAGGACTTCTTCACCGCGGGCGGGGATTCGCTGCTCGCGATGACCCTGGTCGCCGGTGCCCGCACCCGGTTCGGCGCGGAGGGAACGTCCCTGCGGGCGTTCCTTTCCCAGCCGACCCCGAGGGGACTCCTCGCGGCGGTCCGGGCGGCGGGATCCGTGACCGTCGGCGAGGAGCCGCGCGCCGTGGGCGCCTTGTCCTCCGGGCAGGAGCGGCTGTGGTTCTTCGAACAGCTGCACCGCCGGAAGGCACCCAATCTGCTGGTCCTCTCCCTCGACCTGTACGGCCCGCTCGACGAGGACGCGCTGCGGCACGCGTTGGCGGCGGTCGCCGCCCGGCACGAACCGCTGCGCACCGTCTTCAGCCAGGAGCGCGGCGTCCCGAAGGCCGCTCTGCGGCCCGAGGCCGAGTTCACCCTGGAAGCGGGCACCTCGGACGGATGCGGGATCTCCGCCCGTACCCCCGAACCGCCGCTGGCCCGGGCCAGGTTGGAGCGGATCGCCGACGATCACCACGTGTTCGTGGTCACGCTGCACCACCTGATCGCCGACGGCTGGTCCCTTGAGGTGCTCAAGCGCGACATAGCCGAGCACTACGAGCGGGCGCTGGCCGGCGACACCACGGTGGCCCTGCCTCGTTCCTCGTTCTCCCAGTACGTGGCCGCCGAACGCGCGTGGCTTGAGGGCAGCGAAGCCGAGGAGTGCACGCGGTACTGGACCGAGACGCTGGCGGGCACGCCCGGCGCGATCGACCTCCCGCTCGACCGGCCCCGGCCGGCCAAGCCGGACTTCGGGACCGACCACGTGGTCACCTTCCTCACCGCGCACGAGACGAAGGCCCTTGCCGAGACCGCGCGGGCCCACGGCGCGACCCCGTTCATGGCGGTGCTCGCCGCCTCGTACGTCGTGCTGCGCGAGGCGACCGCCACCACCGACCTGGTGCTCGGCATCGACTCGGTGAACCGCTCGTGGCCCGGCAGCGAGGAGCTGATCGGCACGTTCGTCAACCAGCTTCCGATCCGCCTCGCACCCGGCGAGGCGCCGTCCTTCGGCGAGCTGCTGGACCTGGCCCGGCGACAGGTGCTCGGCGCGCAGGAGCACGACCGGCTTCCCTTCCACAAGCTGGTCGCGGCGGTGAACCCGCCGCGCCAGGCGGGCCGGTTCCCGATCTTCCAGGTGAAGGTCACACATCAGAGCGCGTGGCGCGCCGGGATGCGGATCGGGGACCTCCGGGTCGAGCCGCGCGAGCTGGCCGACCCCGTGATGGACATGGACTTGATGATCGACGTCTCCGGCGAGACCGACCGGCTGCGGCTGGAAGTCCTGTTCTGGCCCGAGACGCTCGACTCCGCGACGGTCGCGGGCTGGGCGAAGGCGGTGGCCGACGTGCTGCGCTCCGGAGCGGCCGAGCCCGACGCGGTACTGACTTTCGGCGAAAGGTGATGAAGGTGTCGACACAGGAACAGGTCGCCGAGGTCTGGCGGGAACTGCTCGACGTGGAGTCGGTCGCCGTGGACCAGGACTTCTTCGAACTGGGCGGCCATTCGATGCTGGCGGTACAGGTGCTCTACCGGCTCACGGAGGTGACCGGTGTCGAACTGCACCTTGAGGACTTCTTCGAGCTGGGCACGGTCCAGGAGGTCGCCGCCGAGCTCGACCGCCTGCGCGCCGACCGCCGGATGGCCGAGCCGGTCTTCGAGGGGGAGCTGTGAGCGCGCGGGACGTACTGAGCCACCTGGACGACCTCGGTGTGACCCTGAGCCTCACCGACGACCGGCTCCGCTACCGCGGCCGAGGCGAGGAGCTGCCGCCCGAGCTGCTGGCGGAGATGAAGCTGCACCGCGAGGACCTCATCGGTCTCGTCGGCCGGCGTGAGGGGCTGACCTGGCCCCCGGCTCCCGGCGGGGACACCGGTCCGCTGACGGCGGCGCAGCGCTCGCTGTGGGCCACCTCGTACTTCGCCGAGGACGGCACGTACAACCTGTGCGGGGCGCTGCGTCTGCGCGGCCCGCTGGACGAGGACGCATTCGTCACGGCGCTGCGGGACCTGCACGAGCGGCACCCGTCGCTGCGCACGGTGTTCCCGGTGGCGGACGGCGAGCCGCGACAGCTGGTGCTGCCGGCGGTGGAGCCCCCGCTGACCGTGACCGATGCCACCGGTCTCGACGCCTGCCTGGCCGAGTGCGCGCGCCTCGCCGACCTGCCCCTGCCCCTGGACACGGCGCCGCCGGTGCTGATGCGCCTGTTCCGCCTCGCGCCGCAGGACCACGTCTTCTTCTTCGTCCTGCACCACGTGATCGCCGACGGCACGTCCTTCGCCCCGCTCCTCGACGACCTCGCCCGCTGCTACGGCAGCCGGGTCGCGGGGCGGCGACCGACCGCCCTCGCCGACGACGTCGCCGTCGTCGACTACGCCCGCTGGGAGGCCGACCGGGTCGCCCACGCCGATCTCGCCGTCTCCCGCCGGTACTGGCGGGAGACGTTCGACGACGCGTCGCTGAGCGCGCTCCCCCTGCCCCCGCCGCTCGACGGCGTCGATGCCGAGCGCGGCCACGCCCACCGCGTGGTCGTCCCCGCCGACACCACCGCGGCCGTGCGGCGGATCGCCGAGCAGGCCCGTACGGGTGTCTTCACCGTGGTCTCCACCGCGATCGCCGTCGCGCTGTCCCGCCACACCGGACGCGAGGACCTGGTGGTCGGCATGCCCGTCTCCCGCCGCGACCGCACCGGTCTGGAACGGGTCGTCGGCCTGCTGCTCGACATGGTGCCGGTCCGGCTCGACGCCGGTCCCGCGCCCTTCGCCGAACTGGTGCGGCGCACCCGGTCGGCCGTACTCGGCGCCGTTCGCCACGCGCCCGTGCCCGAGGACGTCGCCGCCGCCCGTTCGGCGTTCAACGTCATCATCACCGACCTCGGCACGACGCTGCCCGCGCCCCGCTTCCCCGGACTGGCGATCGAGCACGTCGAGGTGGCCCAGGTCGGTGCCAAGTACGGTCTGAACTTCCTCGTCCGCGACGAGGGCGAGGCCCTGGCCCTGTACCTGGAGGCGGACCGCCAGACCGTGGCCGACGCGGACATCGAGGCCGTCGCCGACACCGTCCTCGCCGTGCTGGCGGCCGCGGGCGCCGACCCGAACGCCTCGGTCACGACGCTCGCCACCGGTGCCTTCGGGGCCGCCGCCCCGGGCGCGGTCGCCGCACCCGTCCGGCTGCCGGGCGCCGACGAGTCGCTGACCGGCCGCCTGGCCGCGACGGCCCGGACGCGCCCGGAGGCGATCGCCGTCACCGCGCCCGAGGGCGCTCTGACCTACACGGAGCTGTGGGCGCGGATCGAAGCGACCGCGGAGGCCCTGCGGGCGCGCGGAATCGGCGCCGGCGACGTGGTCGCCGTCTCCTTGCCGCGCGGCCTGGATCTCGTCGTCGCCGTCATCGGCGTGATGGCCTCGGGCGGCGCGAGCGTGGTGCTGCACGAGTCCTGGCCGACGGCGCGCGTGTCCGACATCCTCACCGACTCGGGTGCCCGCCTCACCATCACCGACGACGCGACGGTGCCCGGGGAACGGGCCGCCCCCGCCGAACTCGTGAACGCCCCGGAGAGGACCGGGCTCGACCACGTCCCCGCGCACGCGGCGGCGTACGTGATCTACACCTCCGGCTCCACGGGCCGGCCCAAGGGCGTGCGGGTCACCCACCACAACGTCCTGAGCCTGCTCGACGCGACCGTCGACGGCTACGGCCTCGGCCCCGACGACGTGTGGACCCTCTTCCACGCCTGCTCGTTCGACGTGTCGATGTACGAGATGTTCGGCTGTCTCGTGCACGGCGGCAGACTCGTCGTGGTGCCGCGGCTGACGACGTGGGAGCCGGAGGAGTTCGCCGAGCTGTGCGCGCGCGAGCGGGTCACCGTGCTCAGCCAGACCCCGTCCGCGCTCACCGTCATGCTGCCGGCGCTCGCCGCGCGCCCCGATTCCACCGCGCACATGCGGTACGTGCTGTTCGCGGGCGAGGCTCTGGACCGGAGGCTGGTCGAGCGCTGGTACGAAGAGGTCGGAGAGCGCACCGAGCTCGTCAACATGTACGGGATCACCGAGACGACGGTGCACGCGTCGTGGCGCCGGCTGCGCCCCGAGGACACCCGGACCGCGGAGTCCGACATCGGCACGCCGCTGCCCGGAACCGCGCTGCACGTCCTGAACGACGACGGGGTGCCGGTCGCCGAACGCTGCGTCGGCGAGATCTACGTCGGCGGCCCGCAGGTCAGCGACGGCTACCTCGGCAGGCCGCGGGAGACCGCTCTGCGGTTCCTGCCCGACCCGTTCAGCGGCGTTCCCGGCGCCCGCATGTACCGCTCCGGCGACCTCGCACGGCGCAACGGCACCACCCTGGCCTACCTCGGCCGCCGCGACCAGCAGGTGCAGGTCAACGGCTTCAGGGTGGAACTCGCCGAGATCGAGGCGGCGCTCTCCGCGCGCCCCGGGGTCGCCGCGGCCGGCGCCGCGGTCGCCACGGACGACAGCGGCGCACACCTCGTGGCCGTCGTCGTGCCCGAGGAGGGCGCCACGCCCGAACCGGCCGAGCTCCTGACGGCGGTGCGCTCGACGCTGCCCCGCTACATGGTCCCGCGCACCGTCGTGGTGGCCGACGGCCTTCCCCTCACGAACAACGGCAAGCTCGACCGGCGGGCTGTGGTCGCCGCTGCGGCGGCCGGCGGCTCGGCGTCCCGGCCGGCGTCGTCGGCCCAGGGCGAGACCGCACCGTCCGATCGGCGTGCGACCCTGCTGCTCGACGTGTTCCGCGAGGTCCTCATGGACCCGTCCCTCACCACCGGCACCGACTTCTTCGAAAGCGGTGGCGACTCCATGCGGGCGATCCGCGTCGTGAGCCTCGCCAAGGACCGCGGCCTGGGCCTGACCGTGCGGGACGTGTACGCCGCGCCGACGGTCGCCGCCCTCGCACCGCGGGCCGTGGCCGTCGGAGAGGACCGGCCTCTCCGCACGCCGTTCTCCGAGCTGCCGGACGGCGCGGTCTTCCCGCCGGACGTCGTCGACGCCTATCCGATGACCGCTCTGCAGTCCGGGATGCTGTACCACCAGGAGATGGCACCGGACGCCCGCGTCTACCACATCATGCTGAGCTACCGGGTGCGCGGCGTGCTGGACCCGGTGGCGTTCCGGGCGGCCGCGCAGGCCGTCACCGACGGCCATCCGGTACTGCGTACCAGCTTCGACCTCGCCAACAAACTGGGGCCGGTGCAGCGAGTGCACACCGGTGTCGACGTGCCGTTCACGTACGAGGACCTGAGGGGGCTCGACGCCGACGGCCAGGAGCGACGCATCCGGGAGGTGGTGGCGCGTGAGACCGCCGAGGACTTCGACCTGTCCCGGCCGGGCCCGTTCCGGCTCGTGGCGCTCGCCACGTCCGCGACGGACTACCAGCTGATCTTCACCCACAACCACGTCATCCTCGACGGCTGGTCGGTGAACGTCTTCTTCGAGGAACTCCACACCCGCTACCTCGAACTGCTCGACGCGGGCACGCCCGGACCGCAGCCGAGTCCGCGTACGACCTTCGGCGACTACGTGGCCCTGGAACAGGCGGCGCTCGCCGACGAGAAGCACCGGGCGTTCTGGGCCGAGCGCACCGCGGGACCGGCCCGGCTGATCGCGCCGGAGCGCTCGGGCACGCCCGTGATGCGGCAGTTCCACGTGGACCTGTCGGGCTGCCTCGACAACCTGCGGGCTGTCGCCGCCCGGCTCGGCGTGCCGGTGAAGGCGCTGCTGTGCGCCGCGCACCTGCGGGTCGTGTCGTGGCTGACCGGCTCCGACGAGGTGACCACCAGCATGGTGTTCGCCTGCCGGCCCGAGGACTCCGACGCCGACCGCGTCCTCGGCCTCTTCCTCAACCAGCTGCCCCTGCGGGTCGCGCTGGGCGGGCTGTCGTGGGCGGAGCTCGCGGTGCGCTTCCATGAGGAGGAACAGGAGATGATGCGGCACCGCTGGTACCCGAGCGCCGCCATCCAGGCCTCGTACGGCGCGGAGCCGCTGTTCGACTCCGGCTTCAACTTCACGGACTACCACAACACCCGCCGGATGGTCGGTGCCGGCGGCCTGAAGCTGCTGGACGCGCAGGAGCTGGAGTCCACGCACTACGCGTACAGCTCGGCCTACACCGTCGACGTGCGCACCCACGAGCTGCGGCTGCTGATGGAGTACGACGCGGCCGTGCTGCCGCAGAGCACGATGGCGCTGGCGGCCGAGGTGCACCGCAGGGCGTTGGCCTCGATCATCGAGGGCGCCGAGCGGTCCTTCCTGGAGACCCCACTGCCCGGCATCGCCGACCTGGCCCGACTGCTGGCGTCCGGCCCGGCCGCCGACGCGACCGGGGCGCTCGCGCGGGCCACCGCCCCCACGGCGCCTCCGGTCCCGGTCGCCGCCGCCCTGCCCCCGGTCACCGCGGCGGAACCGAAGCCGGACCGCACGGCCCTGGAGGCCGGCATCCACGAGATCTGGACCGAGGTCCTCGGCGTCACGGACATCGACGCGCACACACCGTTCTTCGACGCGGGCGGCGACTCGCTGACCGCCATGCAGGTGGTGAGCCGGCTCCGGGCCCGCCACGGCGACCTGTCGATGCGCGCCTTCATGGCGGAGCCCACGATCAGGGGCCTGGCGGACCTCCTGGAAGGCGACACCGTACCGGCCGCACCGGCCACGACGCCCGCCGTCGCGAAGTCGGCGGCCCGCTACCCGCTCTCCCGCGCCCAGCACCAGATGTGGGACGTGGCCCGGCAACTGTCCGGCGTCGGACTGTTCGCCATGGCGGGCGCACTGCACGCCGAGGGCCCGCTCGACATCGCCGTCCTGGAGCGGACGTTCGCCGAACTGGCCTCCCGCCACGAGGCGCTGCGCACGCGGTTCGAGGACACCGGCGTCGGCCCGGTCCAGGTGGTCGAGCCGCACGTCGCGATCAGCGTCGACGTCGAGGACCACACGGCCGACGAGCACCCGGCCCGCCGCTGCGAGCAGCGCATGGCCGCCGCCGCCCGGGAGGCACTGCCGCTGGATCACGCGCCACTCCTGCGCGTCGTCGTGCACCGGATCGGTGAGGACCGGCACGTGGTCTTCGTGAACGTCCACCACATCGTGTGCGACGGCCGTTCGCTCTCGGTGCTGCTGTCCGAAGCCGCCCGGATCTACCGCGAGATCGCCGCCGACGGCGCACCCGCGGCCCGGCCGGTCCCCCGCGGCAGCGGCTCGCTCGCCAAGGACCGGGCCGCATGGCTCTGCACCGACGAAGGGGCACGGCAGCGGGAGTTCTGGCTCGACCGCCTCGGCGCGCCGTTCCCCGCCCTCGCCGACGGCCCCGGCAGCCGCTTCGCCGAGTTGAACACGCAGGCCCCGTTCGTGCAGCGGCTACGCTCGGCGGTGACCAGGACCACGCTCGCGGCCGATGACGTACGGACGGTCCGCGCCGCGGCCCGCAGGCACGGCATGACCGACTTCATGCTCGTGCTCGGCGCGTACGCGACGACGCTGGGGGCGTGGAGCGGCCAGGACGACATCCGCATCGCCACCATGCTCGCCAACCGCGTCGAGCCGGGCATGGACGAGGTCGTCGGACTCGTCACCAACACGGTCGTGCTGCGGATGCGACTGGACGACACCGATCCCGTCGCGGTCGGCAGGCAGGCCCGTGAAGTCTGCGTCGACGCCCTCGACAACCAGGAACTGCCGTTCGAGGAGGTGCTTGCCGCGTTGCAGGACCGCTCCCCGGGAGAGGGCCCTGTGTTCGAGGCGGTGCTCGTCGGACAGGAGGAGGTCGGCATCGTCGCACCCGACGACGGCCTCGTGTTCACCCCGTACACGCCCGGCAGCGACGTGCTGAGCGCCCGGCTCGTGGCCACCGAGTCCAGCTTCGTCCTCGGGCTCGTACCGGCCGGTGACGCGCTGGTGTTCGAGCTGCGCTACAAGCCCGCGACCGTGCCGAAGGGGCTGGCCGCCGAGCTGCTCGAAGCGATCACGACCGCCGTGCGGACCACCGCCACCGCCCTCCTGGAGACGCCGTGACCTGCCCGGTTCACCGTCCGCGCCTGCGCCGCCTGTGGCTGCTTCCGACAGCCCGGGCGGTGGGCGCGGCAGGCTCGGCCACCGTGCTCCTCGCAGCCGTGCTCCTCGCGTGGCCCTGGGTGTCGGCAGCCGTGCTCGCCGCGGGCGCGGCCGGCATCGCCGGCTACCTGCACCGCAACTGCGGCCGGGTCGCAGTTGAGCGACGGCTGCTGCGTGCCCTGAAGGACTCGGCGCCGTGCTGTCCGGGTGACATCGAGGTGCCCGCACTGACCGCACCGGTGCGGGCCGAATGCGGCAGCGACGGCGTCACGCGGATCACCGCGCGGAACTACCACGACGCCGTCCGCGCGCTCGGCTACACGATGGGCCGTGACCGCGGTTTCCAGCTGGACCTCGTGCGCCGCACCGGAGGCGGCCGGCTCTCGGAAGTGTGGGGCCGGACCGCACTGCCGGTGGACACCGTGTACCGCCGCCTCGGGCTCGCCGCCGCGGCCCGGGCCGCGACCGAGCAACTCGCCGAGCCGGAACGGGAGCTGCTGGCGGCGTTCACCGACGGGGTCAACGCCGCCTACGCGCACCAGACCCCGTTCGAGTGCCGGTTCCTGGCATACCGGCCGCAGCCGTGGCGGGTCGAGGACAGCGTGCTCACCTCGCTCGTGCTGTCGCACTCACTGTCCTGGAACGAGGAGGCCAAGCGGGCGGAGGCGGTCATGCGCCGTGCGCTGCCCGAACCCGTCGCCGAGTTCTTCCTGCCGGGCGGCGGTTCCGGGCGCCGGCCCCCCGACCTGGCGCGCCACCGCGGTGAGACGGGCGCCGAGGACCTCATCGCCCCAGACAAGGCCATCCCCGGCTCCAACTGCTGGATCGCCCCCGGCGACGGGCCGCTGCTCGCCAACGACCTGCACCTGGCCTTCGGCGTGCCGAACGTCCTCTACGAGGTCGACCTCGCCTGGCCCGGCACACGGCTGCGCGGACTGGCCAGCCCGGGCCTGCCGGTGGTGCTCTCCGGCACCAATGGACGGATCGCCTGGGGCGTCACGAACCTCACCGCCGATGTGCTCGATCTGGTCCCGGCCGCGGAGGAGGACCTGCTCACCAGGACGGAGGAGATCCGCGTCCGTGGCCGGGCGCCGGCCACCCTCGAGGTCACCACGGTCGGCACCGCGCCCGTCCCACACGCCGAGCTGTGCGGTGAGAAGGTCGCTGCCCGCTGGACGGGGCACGACCCCCGCGCCGCCGACCTGCGGTTCCAGCGGCTCGCCCACGCCGGTGACGTCGACGAGGCCATCGCGGTCCTCGACCACGCCCACGGGGTCGCGCTGAACGTCCTTGTCATGGACCGCGAGCGGACGGCGCACCTGGCGACAGGACTGCTGCCCCGCCGGCCGGCCGGCACCCCGCGCACCCGGCTGGCCGACGGTCACCTCACCGGTCCGGAACGCCCCCGGATCATCGACCCCGCCGACGGCATCCTCGTCTCTGCGAACGACGGCGCTCTGCCCGAGGACGAGTTCCGGATCGGCCTCGACCTGGATCCCGGCCACCGGGCGCGCCGCATCCGCGATGTCCTCGGCACGGCCGAACGGCACGATGCGGGCGCCATGCACGCCCTGCAGCACGACGTCGCGGCCGATCTCTACCTGCCCTACCGCGACCTCGCGGTGTCCGCGCTGCAGCCCGGTGACCCGGCCCGGTCCCTGCTCGAGCAGTGGGACGGCACCGCGGCGACCGGCTCCCGCGCCTTCGGCGTCCTCGTGCGCTTGCGCGACATCCTGGCCCGGCGGGTCCTCGCCCCCTACGTGGCTGTCTGCCGCGAACACGAGCCCTCGTTCCGTTTCCCGTTCCGGGACTACGACCGGCCACTGCTCGCGATCCTCGGCGCTCGTGACTGTGCGCTCCTGCCCGCCGGGACCACCGACGCCGACGGCTTCGTCGCCGACTGCGTGAGGGCGGCGCTGCGCGACGGACCGAAGAAGTGGGGCCGTCTGAACAGGATCGGCTTCAGGCACCCTCTCACCTCGCTCGCACCGTGGGCGGACGGAGTGCTCGGCATCCGCCCCCTGGCGCAGGCCGGCACGCTGCATACTGTGCGCACCGCCGTCCCGGGGTTCGGGGCAGCCGGCCGGATCGTGGCCACGGTGGACGACCTCGTGACCACCGAGCTGCCCGCCGGCCAGTCGGGGCATCCGCTGAGCCGGCACTACGCGGACCGCCATGCGCGCTGGGCGAGCGCGGGCCCGCTGCGGCCACGGGTGCGCGGGGCCGGCTGCGGTCATGTGCTCCGGCCCGCGGCGGACCGCTGACGTGTCCGGCCGGGAAGAGCACGAGGGCGGCGCGAAGCACGCGCCGCCCAGGCCGTCCGACCCCCGCTCCTACACGACCGGGGCCTCGGCCACCCGTCCGAAGTCCCGCCGGATCTCGGCGAGCAGCGCCTCGGGCGCGGACAGGAACGCGAAGTGGTCGCCACTCAACTCGACAGACCGGTGGCCGGCCGAGACGTCCGGCCAGCCGCCCATGAGCTCCGTGGGGATCTCGGTGTCCTCGGACCAGCCGATCGCGGTGACGCCCGAGGGAAGGGAGATACGGCCGGGAGAGTAACGCCGGTTCGCCTCCAGGTCGTTGACGAGGACCTCCAGACCCATCTCGACCAGGGGGCCGCTCGGTTCGCCGCCGAGCGCGGTGATGATGCGGCCGAGCTCGGCGCGCAGCCCGTCGCGGCCCAGTTCGAAGAGCCGGCTGTACGGTCCGTCGTGCGGCGCGACCTGCCCCGAGACGAAGACCCGTTCGGGCAGCGGGAGCCCGGCCGCGGCGAGCTGCCGGGTCACCTCGACACCGGGGAGCGCTCCGCCGCAGTGCCCGAAGAACGCGAAGGGCCGGTCCAGGTGAGGCCGCAGGTACTCGACGAGGTCCCGCGCCATGTTCTCGTACGTGCCGTAGTGCGGTTCGGCGATCCTGTTCTGCCGGGCCGGCGGCTGGATCAGGCAGACGTCGATCGCTCCGATGCGCCGCGGCCATGCCTGGTACATCGAGGCGCCGCACCCCGAATAAGGGAAGAGGAAGAGACGGGCCGGTGCGTTCGGGTCCGGAGTGCGCAGGAGCCAGCGCGGGGGCTTCTTGGGGCGAGGCCGCGGAGAGTTCATGCGGGCGACCGTATGGGAGCCCGTCCGACCCCCTCAAGGGGCGTGTTTTCCCGTGTTCTGCAACGAGAGGGAAGTAGTCAATGCAAACCGAACCCAGTCCGCTGCGATACCTCGATGGTGCGGCCGTCAAGTCCTTGTGCGCGGGGGTCGACCCGCTCGACGCGGTCACGGAGGCGTTCCTCGGTGTGCGCGCGAACCGGTCCGGAGTGGCGACCGAGGCGGCGTTGCGCTGGACCGCCCCCGACGGAGCCGCGGCCCGCAGCCTCGTTCTGCCCGCCTGGCACGAGGGCGCGTACGGCTGCAAGATCATCAACGCCAGTGTGAGCAACCCGGACCGTGGCCTGCCCCGTGCCGCCGGCCTGATCCTGCTGTACGACACGGAGACGGCCGAACCGGTCTGCATCATGGAGGGCGCGCACATCAGCGCCCTGCGCACCGCAGCCGTCTCCGTGGCGGCGCTGCGTGCGGTCCGCCCCCTGCCCACCGTGGACCGGGTGGCCGTGCTGGGAACCGGTGTACAGGCCCGTACGCACCTGGGTCTGCTGGCGGCCCACGGTGCCGTGAAGTCGGCGAGTGTCTACGACCTCTCACCGCCCAGATCCCAGGCGTTCGCCGAGGAACTGCGCGCATCGCTGCCCGGAATCGAGGTGGTGATCGCCGCCGACCCCGAATCGGCGGTCCGCTCCGCCCAGGTCACCCTGGCCACCACCACGACCACGACCCCCTACGTACCGCTGGACTGGCTGCCGGAGGGTTCCGTCTTCCTGAATGTCTCGCTCGACGATGCCGCCGAGGACGTACTCCTGGGCGCGGAGCACCTGTTCGTCGACGACTGGCACCTCGTGAGCGAGGACGACACCCGCCTCCTGGGGCGCCTGGCCAAGGCCGGGCGCGCCACCGGCCCGGACACGCGGGCACCGGGAGCCCGGCAGGTCGACGCAGACCTCGCCACCCTCCTGTCCGGCGCCTACGAACGCCGGATCACCCCCACCGACCGGACGGTGATCAACCCGTTCGGCATGGGGGTGCACGACGTGGCCCTCGCGAGCCGCGTCCACGCCCTCGCCTGCGACCAGGGCACCGGTGTGTTCCTGCCCCGCTGACCGCTCCGCCGCCCACCCGGTCCACGCTCGCGCCCCGCGGCCTGCGCCGCCGACCCCGTTCACACCGGCCGGCGGCGCAGGCATTCGGCGGCCGGCGCGTCCGAGACCCGCGCCGACACCGTCAAGCTGCGTCATTTTGGGACGGGTCGTCCCGTCCAGCCGGCGGTGTCCGAGAGCGGCGGCGTTTAATCGGCCCTTCATTGACCGGTGGATGCGGCCGGGCCAGTCTGTTCCCCGGCGGTGCGGCACACCGCGTTCTGAAGTCCGTTACGTGGTCCATGGCGCATCGCCGTACCCCCGGACAGAACCAATGAGCGAACGACTCAGGATGAGGTGGAGACACGTGGGCGACGACATATCCGCCGGCTCCCGCGCGGTGCGCGACGTGGCGGACGCCCACGTCACAGAGCTCGCCCGGGTAGAGCCGGGCATCGCCACCTGGCTGGGGGTGCCGGAGGGCCGGGACGAGATGCCCGACCTCTCGCCGGAAGGCCGCGCCCGGATGGACGACGTGTTCCGCGCGACGCTCGCCGACCTCGACCGGGCCGAACAGACCGCGACCGGTCCCGTGCCGGCCGAGGAGCGACGGTGCGGGCGGCTGCTGCGCGAGCGCCTGGAGGCCGACCTGGCCGTCAGCGCCGACGACGAGTACCTCCGCGAAATCGTCAACGTCTACGGACTGCAGCAACGCGCCCAGGACGTCTTCCAGCTGATGCCGACGAAGACGGCGGACGACTGGACGGCGGTCGCGCGCCGGATGAGCCTCGTCCCCCGGATGCTCGACGGCTTCCAGGAGTCCCTGACCCGGGGGCTGGCGAAGAACACCTTCGTCGCGGCACCGCGGCAGGTCCGCGTCATCGCCGACCAGCTCGACGCCTGGGTCCGCGACCGCGACGGCCTCGGCTGGTACGCGGGATTCTGCGCGGACGCCGACGTGCCGCCGGCGCTTCGCGCCGCACTCGACACAGCAGCCGCCCAGGCCGTTGCGGCGCTGGCCGGACTCCGGGACTGGATCCGCGCCGACTACCTGCCCGCGACCGACGCCCGCCCCGACGGTGTGGGCGCCGACCGCTACCGCACCTGGGCACGGTTCTGGACGGGCGCCGACCTCGACCTGCGGGAGACCTACGCCTGGGCGTGGGAGGAGTACCGCAGGATCCGGGCCGAGATGCGCGCCGAGGCCGGGGTCGTGCTGCCCGGCGCCACTGCCCGCGAGGCGATGCGCCACCTCGATCTCCACGGCGAGGCCGTGGACGGAGCGGAAGCCGTCCGGCTGCGGCTGCAGGGCTGGATGGACGAGGCGATCGACGTCCTCGACGGCACGTACTTCGAGCTGGCGCCACCGGTGCGGGTGGTGGAAGCGGCGATCGCGCCCACGGGCACCGGCTCGGCGGCCTACTACACCCCGCCGAGTGTGGACTTCTCACGCCCCGGGCGTACGTGGCTGCCCACCCAGGGACGCACACGGTTCCCTCTGTGGAGCCTGCGCAGCGTCTGGAACCACGAGGGCGTGCCGGGCCACCACCTGCAACTCGCCCAGTGGCGATATCTCGGGACCCGGCTGTCGACGTACCAGTCGGCCCTCGCGAGCATCGACGCCTGCACCGAGGGCTGGGCGATGTACGCGGAACGGCTGATGGACGAGCTCGGCCACCTGCGCGCCTCCGGCGAGCGTCTCGGCTTCCTGGACTGGCAGATGCTGCGTTCCGTGCGGGTCCTGGTCGACATCGGTGTGCACCTGTCCCTCGACATCCCGGCAGACGCCCCGGTCGCCGCGGGCCTGACCTGGACTCCCGGGCTCGCGAGGGAGTTCCTCGCCCTCCACAGCGGACAACCCGCCGAGTTCGTCGACAGCGAGATCGGCCGCTACCTCGGCCTGCCCGGCCAGGCGATCTCGTACAAGCTCGGGGAGAAGGCCTGGCTGGACGGCCGGGCGGCGGCCCGAGCGGCCCACGCGTCGCGCGGCGGGCAGCTGGACCTGAAGTCCTGGCACACGGCCGCACTGTCGCTCGGCCCCCTTGGTCTCGACGACCTCCAAGACGAACTGGCCCGGCTCTAGCCCATCCCGTACCGGCGGCCGCTCGTGCCGCGGCCACCCCCGTACGACGCGGCCCACGACGCTGGCGGACATCCCGCCCCCGGCCACGCGCAGCCCTGCAGATCACCAGTCCACAGCACCACTGGGACGGAAAGGAAGCATCCGTGAGCAACGACGGAGGGGAAGGTCGGGCGGCTGCCGTGCCGGACGCCCGATTCACGACCCTGGCCATCAGCGGGGCTTACGACCATGCAGAGTCGGCACACCACCTCGGCGCGCTGAGCGAGCCGGCGCACCTGGCGACCGCGCAGAGCTTCCCCTCGATGGAAGCGATGCTCGCCGCCACCGCGGAGGACGGCGACGGCTGGGTCTACACACGACGGGGCAACCCCACGGTCCGTCTCCTGGAGCACACCGTGGCGGCCCTGGAGGGATACCGGGCCGACACCGCGGTGAGCGCCACGCTCACCGCGACCGGGATGGGCGCGATCACCCTGGCCACCATGCCGCTGCTGTCCACGGCCTTCGGCGACAAACCCAACATCGTGGCCTCACCGCAGTGCTACGGCTCCACGACCATGGTCTTCGACAAGCGGTACGGGCAGGAACGCGACGTCGACGTGCGCTGGGTCGGCGACCCGCTGTCGGTCGAGGACTGGGCCCGGCACATCGACGGCGAGACCCGGTTCCTCTACGCGGAGGCCCCCTCGAACCCGACGGTGCAGCTCGTGGACATCCCCGCCCTGTCGGAGCTGGCCCGGCAGGCGGGAATCCCGCTGATCGTCGATGCGACCCTCGCGACGCCCGCCCTGCTGCGCCCGCTGGCTCTCGGCGCGGACATCGTGGTGCACTCGCTCACCAAGGCGGCCGGCGCCAGCGGCCGGAGCATGGGCGGAGCGGTGATCGCCCGGCACGGCCTGGGGCTGCGCGGCCGGCCTGCCGAGCTGTCGGCCGACTACGCCGGATATCTGCGCCGTGGGCCCCTGCGGGACATGGGCGCGGTCATCAGCCCGTTCAACGCGTGGACGATCCTCGCGGACATCCGGGAACTGCGCGGCCGGGTGGACGCCATGTCCCGCACCGCACTCCAAGTGGCCCGCCACCTCGAGGAACACGCCGGCGTGGTCGAGGTCTTCTACCCAGGACTGGAGAGCCACCGGTCGCACAGGATCGCCCAGCGGGACATGTGGCTCGTCGACAGCGAGCTGGACGGGGGCGAGGCGGAGAACCGGTTCGGTTTCCTGCTCTGCTTCCGCCCGGTCGGCGGTGTCAGGGCCGCACACGAGGTGATGGACCGGCTCAGGCTCATCTGGCGGGCGAACAACCTGGGCCAGGTCAGGAGCACGGCCACCATTCCCGGGGCCACCACGCACAAACAGGCCGCGGACGCCGACCCCGGCCGGAGCCCGGTGCCGCCGGACATGATCAGGCTGAGCATCGGAATCGAGCACCCGGAAGACCTCGTCCGAGACCTCGACCAGGCGCTTCAGACGCGATGACCCCGGTCGAAGTTCCGGCGAAATCCATGGCCCCGGCCGTCTGCCGAGCCGAGTCAGCAGGAGGAGACAGTGGGATGGACGCTGCGTTGACCGATGTGTACGAGACCCGTCTGGCACTGATATCGCCGCCACGCACCGGGTCCACCGCCGTGGCGCGGCTGCTGTGGCAACACCCCGCGGTCACGCACCACTGCCACGAGCCCTTCGAGGCCTGCTACTGGGGTGATCAGGGCCCGGAGTCGGTCGAGAGCATCCTGACCAACCCCATGGAGACCGAGTCCGGCCGACGGGTCCCGCTGTCCGCTGTACCCCGCGGCAGCGGTCTGCTGATGAAGGAGATGAGCTTCCAGCTCAGCGAGGCCCAGTTCGGGCAGCTCATCGGGCTCGCCACGGCTCCGCCGGTCTTCGTGATCTGCGACCCCCGGCTGTCGACCACCTCCCGGCTGCGCATCGTGCGGCAGCTCAACGGCGCCGAGACCTTCCCTCCTTTCGAGAGCGGGTGGCAGTCGCTGCGCGAGCAGATGGAGCTGTGCAGGGCGCGGGACATCCCGTACGTGATCGTCGACTCCGATGACCTGCGGGCCGATCCGGCCGGGGTCACGGCCGACCTGATGGCGGCGGTCGGGCTGCCATCGGTCGACGGGCTGGAGAGCTGGTCCCCCCGGCCGGGCCTGCAACTGGTCTCACCGGAGGTGGGCGCCCTGATGAGCGACGTCCGCAAGGGGGACGACCCGTTCTACCGCAAGGTCCTGGGCAGCAGCGGTATCCAGCCCCGGGGCGAGGTCCGCTGGGAGAGGGAGGAAGAGACCATCGCCGCCGCCGGCCTCGCCGACGACGTGGCGAAGTGGCGCTACTGGTACGAGGAGATGCGGGCGGACCCGGCACTGATCACCGGCCGACTCGCGGAACGGGAGAACAATGCTGATGCTGGATGATCTGAGCCGAGGTGTCGCATGACTGGTCGATTCGATGTCCAGGCGACCGCACCGGCCCCCGAACCCGTGGACGTGCTCGGTGTCGGGTTCGGACCCGCGAACCTGTCGCTCGCCATCGCGCTGCAGGAGGACCTCCCGCAGACGGACGCCTTCTTCCTGGAAGCCGCACCCGATCCGGTGTGGCAGGGCGGGCTGCTCCTCGACGGTTCCAACATGCAGAACCACCCGAACCGCGACCTCGTCACCCTGCGAAATCCGTGCAGCCGCTACAGCTTCCTCAATTACCTCTTCGAGCAGGGCAGGCTCATCGAACACTTGAACCTGCCCATGGAGTTCCCGCTGCGCAAGGAGTACGCACAGTACATCGACTGGGCCACCCGCCAGTTCCGACCGCAGGTCGCTTTCGGGGCGCGGGCGACGGACATCGCCATCGCCGAGACCGACGGAGCGGCGGAGTACGTGGTGACCTGCGCGGACGGTACACAGCACCGGGCCCGGTCGCTCGTGGTGGGCACAGGACGTACGCCCTTCGTCCCCGCTCCGTTCGCCGGCCTCGACACACCCCGGGTGTGCCACCTGACCCGGTACCTGCCCACCGTGCGGGAGCTGACCGGCCCTCCGCGGTCCATCGCCGTCATCGGCGGCAGCCAGAGCGCCGTCGAGATCACCCTCGACCTCGCGCGCCGCTTCCCGCAGGCGAGGATCATCAACTACGTACGGAAGTTCGGGCTGCGGCTCAAGGACACCAGCCCGTTCAGCGAGGAGGGTTTCTTCCCCTCGTTCACGGACTACTACTACCGGGCGGACCGGGCGAGCAAGAACGAACTCGACGCCTACATGCGCCCCACGAACTACTCGTCGACCGATGCCGACGTCCTGCATCACCTCTACGCCCTGATGTACGAGCAGCGCCTGGACGGCGACCAGCGTGTGTTCGTCCGCGGCAACAGCGAGATCAGGACCGCCGAACCGGATGGCAACGGCGTGCGCCTGGAGGTGGAGGAAATCCACACCAAGGACGTGTCGACGGACCACGTGGACCTGGTGATCCTCGCGACCGGATTCCGCGACCTCGGACCGGGCCGGCATCAAGAAGCGTATCCAGAGCTGCTGGCCGGCGTGATCGACCGGTTCCAGTTCGACGACGACGGCTACCTGGTCGTCGAACCCGACTACCGGCTTCGGTCCCGCACCGACGGCACACCGCCGCTGTTCCTCAACGGGCTGTGCGAGTCGAGCCACGGGGTCGGCGATGCGGGATCGTTCAGTCTCCTGTCGTTGCGTGCCGCGACGATTCTGGACGGCCTGAAAAAGGCGGGTTCGACTGCAGCGGCACCGCGTACCGGCGCGGACATGGCGGAAGCAGAGGTTCTCGACCTCGCCCGCTCCTCGGAGCGGATGCTTGAAGCGGCGCTCGACAAGGCGGGTATCTGATGACCATCGAAGACTGGCGGAACGCGACCATCACCGATCTGTTCGACGAACAGGTCCGCCTTCGCCCCGAGGCGACCGCCCTGCGGTTCGAAGGCATCGACATGAGCTACGCGGAGCTCGACCGGCGGGCCGACCTGGTGGCCCGGCACCTGCGCGGGCTCGGGGTCGGCACGGAGAGCGTGGTCGGCCTGTTCGTGGAGCGTTCGTTCGAGATGATCATCGCGCTCGTCGGCATCCTGAAAGCGGGTGGCGCCTACCTGCCCGTGCACCAGAACGAGCCTCCTGAGCGGTTCCGCTACATGCTCGACCAAGCGCAGGCGCGTGTCCTGCTCACCCACGACCGGCTGAGCGACCGGGTGCCCGAGATCGACGGCACCGTGGTCAATCTCGACCGGGAGTGGGAGACCGCCCCTGCCCCGGGACCGATCGAACCCGGCACCGGCCCCGACAACCTGGCGTACATCTGTTACACCTCTGGTTCGACGGGCATGCCGAAGGGCGTGGCCGTACGGCACAGCGGCGTGGCCCGCCTGGTACAGGACGGCGACTACGCCTCGCTGACCGCGGACGAGACCTTTCTCCAGTTCTGCTCGCTGCGCTTCGACCCCTCCGCCTTCGAGATCTGGGGATCGCTGCTCAACGGCGCCAAGCTGGTGATCTATCCACCGGGGACGGTGGCGATGCACGAATTGGCCGCCTGTCTGGAGAAGGAGCGGATCACCACCCTGTGGTTGACCACGGGCCTGTTCCACCGCCTGGTCGACGACCACCTCGACAGCATGGCCGGACTCCGCCAGATGCTCGGCGGCGGGGAGCCGCTGTCCCCCCTGCACATGAACACGCTCCACCGGGCCTACCCGGAGCTACTCATCGTGAACGGCTACGGTCCCACCGAGGACACCTGCTTCACCTCCTGCCACGTCATCGCCGACGAGATCGGCGACAGCGTCCCGATCGGACGCGCGGTCACGGACACCCGCCTGTACGTCCTGGACGAGAACCTGGAGCCCGTCCCCGAGGGCGAGTGGGGCCTGCTGTACACGAGCGGCAGCGGTGTGGCCCGCGGGTACGTGGGGCGCCCGGCGCTCACCGCTGAGCGGTTCGTCCCCGACCCGTTCGTCTCCGGCGAGCGGATGTACAGCATCGGCGACGTGGTCCGGCTCAACGCCGACGGCGCCCTGGAGTTCCGCGGCCGGATCGACGACCAGGTCAAGGTCGACGGCTATCGGATCGAGCCCGGTGAGGTCGCCGCGGCCCTGTCCGGCCTGCCGGACCTCAAGGAGGCCGTCGTACTGGCCCGGGACGACGTCATGCCCGGACGGAAGGTCCTGGTGGCGTACGTCGTGCCGAACGGACCCGCCGAAGGGCTGGTGCCGAGGCTGCGGCTGGCCCTGCACCACAAGCTGCCCCGGTACATGCACCCGTCCGTCATCGTGGCCATGGACGAGTTCCCGCTGACGCTGGGTTCCAAGACGGACCGGCGGGCTCTGCCGGCTCCCGCGCACCTGCCGCGGACCGCGGCCACGCCCTACGCGGCTCCACGCACCCCCACCGAGGAACTGCTCGCCGACCTGGTGGCCGACGAGCTCGCCCTCCAAGAAGTCGGCGTCGACGACGAGTTCTTCGAGATAGGCGGCAACTCGCTGTCGGGCATGGACCTCCTCGCCCGCATCCGGACCGTCTTGCACGTGGATCTGCCGGCGACCGAGTTCTTCGAGGACGCCACCGTGGCCGGACTGGCGGAGCTGATCGAACGCCACACCGCGGGCCGGGAAGCCTTCGGTGCGGCGGGCACCGGGCAGTCACCGGCCGGGACTCGGCAGCCATCGGCCGCGCAGCAAGAAGCGTATCTTGGCTGACATGAGGCCATTTCGGGACGCGGTCACCTTGTGGGCGTCGGGACGCGGCTCTGCCGACCCGGCGTATGAGCTTGCCGAGCTACTGACCGTCCGGGGGGCCGTCCTGGTCGAAGGGCCGAGCGACGTCTCCGCCGTCGAAGCCCTGGCGGCCGGCTACGGCCGGGACCTGGAGCAGGAGGGGATCTGCGTCCTCGCGATGGGCGGCGCGATGAACGTGACCCGCTTCATCGACCGCCTCGGGCCGGACGGTCTGGACCTGCAGCTGACGGGTCTGTGCGACGAGAGGGAACGCGGCTACTACGCCCGCGCCTGGGCGCGGGCCGGGCTGGCACCGGACTTCTTCGTGTGCGATGTGGACCTGGAGGACGAACTCATTCGCGCCCTCGGCGTGGAACGGGTGACGGAACTCATCAGGCAGGAGGGCGACTTTCGCCCCCTGCAGACCTTCCAGGCCCAGCCCGCGCAGCGGACCCGCAGCCCGCATCAGCAGTTGCGGCGGTTCATCGGGACCAAGAAGGGGCGAAAGATCCACTACGGCAGGGTGCTGGTCGAGGCCCTCCCGCACGAGCGCGTACCGGAACCGCTGAGGGATCTGATCGACTTGATCTGAAGGCGGAGGTAGCCGACCCGCATGCGAGTCGGCGCCTGCCGCTGTTCCTGAAGTTTCCCCAGACCGGTCAGCGCCTCGTCGGGCAGCGCGAAAGGAGACTGAGACGTCTCTGCACCGCTCAGCACGGGAGCGACGCGGCTCCGTCGAGACAGGTAGTCGACCAAGGCATCCTGTTACGGAGCCGCGTTGTCTTTCTGCTCCGCCTTCCCGCCTGCCCTGACGGCACTGAGAAGCAGCATCTCAACCGAACGTGATCCCCTGATCCCCGCTGACCGGGCCTGGCTTCGATCACTTCTTGAGACAGCGTTTGTTAGCGAGTTTTGGCGGCATCGTCCGCTCAAGGGCTTCGCGGATCGACACGAGTTTTGAAGGCACCTGCTGATTGAGGTGAGTCGAGCCGACGGCTTGCGACAGGGCTGTCACAAGCTTCGAAGATCGCTTGGCCTTGCCCCAGAGGGAGAGATGACAGTGAGCGTTTTCCGACCTGTTGCGGGGTCGGGGGGGGGTTGGCGTGACAGAGGGACGAAGCTGCTGGTAGGTGGGTTTTCGGCCAGGAAATCCGTCTCTACCAGAGGCTTCGTGTGCTTGTCTGCCCGTCGGGTGTCGACGTGTCCGGTTCTGCTCTGCGCTTCCTGTCCGCCAAGCTCCGTCAGCGCCGTCGGGAGCTTGGCACCCGCTGGCGGCGCCTGTGTGCCGGCCGGCAGGCCCTGCTCACCCTCGCCATCTCCGCAACGGCCACCCGTATGCCCAGCTCGCGGCCGGGTTCGGCATCGGGACCACGACTGCGTACCGGTACATCGCCGAGGCCGTCGAGGTCCTGGCCGCCCTCGCCCCCACCCTCGCGGACGCGGCCCGGGCGGCATCGTGGAAGGCGTTCGTGCTGCTGGATGGCACCCTGCTTCCGATCGACTGGGGGCACCTCCCGGCCGAAGGCCAGGGGGAGATCGCAGCCGACCGGCCGTTCTCCTCAGGGAGACACAGGAGGCACGGGATGAACGTGCAGGTTCTCGCCGATTCCTTCGGACGGCTGCTGTGGGTCTCACCGGCTCTGCCCGGCGCCGTCCACGACGTCCGCGCGGCCCGCGAGCACGGCATCATCGACGCCCTCGCCGAGGTCGGCATCACCTGCTGGGCCGACAAGGGCTACCGGGGCGTCGGCCGCACGGTCCGCACCCCGTGCTGGGGGCGGTGGGAGACTCTTTCCACCGGTCAACAGGCGGTCAACCGGTCCCACGCGAAGATCCGCGCCCTCGTCGGGCAGGCCATGGCCACCCTCAAGTCCTGGCGCCTCCTGCGCAGGCTCCGGTGCTCGACCACCTGCATCACCGGCCTCGTTCAGGCCGTCCTCACCCTGCATCTGGCCAGCTCGGAACGATGATGGAAAAGCCTCACGGCCAACTGTCCTGCTGGCCCGCCCGGTTCAGCCGTGGATGGTGGCGAGCCAGTCGGTCAGCACTCTGTTGACCTCGTCGGGGCGTTCCTGCTGGATCCAGTGGCCGCAGCCGTCCAGGATGTGGGAGGCGGACAGGGCGGGGAGGGTGGTGGGGTAGGCGTCGATGGCGTCGGCCATCCAGGTGGTGGAGGCGTCCAGTGCGCCGCCGATGAACAAGGCGGGCTGCGTGATCGGGGCTCCGCGGTGGGAGGCGAGGTCTTCCCAGTCGCGGTCCATATTGCGATAGCGGTTCAGGGCGCCGGTCAGGCCGGTGCGCTCGAACTCTCCGGCGTAGACGTCGAGGTCTTCCTCGCTCAGCCAGGCCGGGAGCGGGCCGGCAGGGAAACGGTCGCGCAGCTGGCCGTCGTGGGCGACGAAGTGCGGGTCGGGCTCGCCCTTGGGGGGCATGGTGTCGGCGGACAGGGCCGCGTAGAAGCCTGCGAGCCAGCCCCGGACGTCGGGCTCGATCTCCGTCTCGGCGCGGCCGGGCTTCTGGAAGTAGGAGACGTAGAACTCCTGCTCGGGGCCGCCGATCTGGCCGAAGACGTCGGTGGGCCGGGGGCCACCGGGTGGCGCGTAGGGGACGCTCAGCAGGCCGACGGCCCGGAAGACCTCGGGGCGGAGCAGGGCGGAGGTGGCGGCGATGTTGGCGCCCCAGTCGTGGCCGATGACGACCGCGTTCTCCTCGCCGAGGGCACGGACGACGGCGACGTTGTCCTCCACCAGGTCGAGCATCCGGTAGGCATCGGTCACGGCGGGCTTGGAGGAGCGGCCGTAGCCGCGTACGTCGATCGCCACCGCCCGGTATCCGGCTTCGGCGAGGGCCGGGAGTTGGTGGCGCCAGGAGTACCAGGACTCGGGGAAGCCGTGCACGAGCAGGACCAGCGGACCGGTGCCCTGCTCGACCAGGTGCAGGCGCCCTGCAGGGGCCTCGACGGTGCGGTGGCGGAGTACGGGGGCTGGCTCGGATCTCATGGGAACTTCTCCTCAGTTCGCGGACGGTCGGCGGTTACCTGTCGATCATGCGGCGCGGCGGCCACTCGGCGCGATCAGCGTTGCCATTCTGGCAAACTTGCAGGCAGGGTGATGCAACGGCACGGCGGAGAGGAACAGCGACAGTGGCAGAGGACGACGTGGCCCAGATGCTGGCGGCAATGGGGTCCCGGCTGCGGGCCGTGCGCGAGCGCCGTGGCGTCACACTCGCCGATGTCAGCCGCGCGACCGGCATCTCGTCCAGCACCCTGTCGCGGACCGAGACGGGTCGGCGCAAGCCCACCCTGGAGGTGTTGCTGCAGCTGGCGAAGGAATACGAAATCTCCCTCGACGAGCTGGCCGGCACCGCACCCGCTCCTGCCGCCGAGCCCCGCAGTACGGCGCCGCACAGCTTCGGCGACGACAAGGCGGTGTTGCCGCTGACCCGGTACGTCGGCGGCCTGCACGCCCACAAGCATCTCCTGCCTGCCGTCGCGGAGCCGCCAGGGCGGCCCCGACAGGTGTCCCACGAGGGCTACGAGTGGCTGTGCGTCCTGTACGGGCGGCTGTGGCTCGCACTCGGCAGCCAGGACCTCGTCCTGACTGCCGGAGAAGTCGTTGAGTTCGACACCCGCATCCCCCATGGAGTCGCGAACGCTGGATCCGACGGACCGGCCGAGTATCTGATCATGTTCGGGCCTCAGGGAGAACGTCTACGGCCGCGTACCCCTCCGGCAGCTGGTCGCGGAACTGATGATGGAAAGGCTTCACTGCCTCCCTCCGCCCAAAGAGCCGGGGAGCGCTGAATGCGAACGCGGGCGACCTGGCCGAGGACGACGATGAGACTGCGCCATCGTCCTGCACCTTTCCTCGCTCGCGCCGCCCACCCCGCTTATTGCCCGGAAAGCCCAGACCGCCTGCGCAATATCCGGCCTATGGTTCAGAACCCGAAAAGATTCCATGATGAATTCGACCCCGATTGCGAGGAAGACCAAAGAATTCAGGGCAGGATTTTCGGAATCCTTATCGGGTAGCTCTGGGAACGCGTACCTCACGCCACTCCCGGAGGAGCGTTTCCCTCATCCGGGAGTGGCGCGGAATCCCATACTCTACACACCGATGCATCACTGCATGAGTGAAGCCCACCAACCTCTCCCGCTCGCCTGCCTTCTGACCGCCCGTCATGCTGCCCGCCAGCCCCGCACCCTTCCCTGCCGTAGCTGGCTGCCCGCGCAGCGGGCCCAATGCCCGCTCACCGCACACCCGCTGACGGGTGTTTGCCTCAGCCGCCCGGCGTGTGGTCCCGGGGGTGGAGCGGAGCGGAACCCCCCGGCCCGCGCGCAGGCCGCTCTCTGGCCGTTGCGAGCGCAGCGAACGGCGGCGGCCCCGGGGGAGGGCGAAGCCCGCCCCCGGGGCACTGGGCCGCGAAGCGGCCCCCGGC